>DASXUK010000038.1:0-20459 GCA_036504875.1 Desulfuromonadaceae bacterium | reverse complement strand
GGATAGTCTCCACGTTCAGCATCTCCTTTGGATACTCCTCTCTCTGAAATTCCAGAGAGTATGGAGGAGGGTGCTGAGGTGGGTCAATTTTGGACGCCGATTAGGGCCAAAGGTGGGTCATTATTGCATGCCGATTCACATCTGCCCGGCGGGCACTCGTCTCAAACCTAAAACGCTCCATCTCCGCCGTCAGAGCAGGGACTACGCATCGCCAAAGAAAACCTGCGCTGCATGTCACCTGAGAGAACAATGCACAAACAATAAATCCGGTCGTAAGATCAAGCGACATCTGCGCCAAGAAGAGCTCGACAAAATGAGAAGCGCAACTTGTTCATCACAATCAAAGCGCGACATAAAAACCAGGCAGCACTTGATGGAAAGGTCATTTGCCAGAGCTACTCGATTCAGATTTGATCATGCTCGGTGGCGGGGCCTCTGGAAGATGAAAATACAAGAATATCTTGTTTGTGCCATCCAGAACATCCAGACCTTGATCAGGCATGGTTCCAAACCGAAAAAGGCGTTAGCTGCAAAAATGGTTACAGTAAAGACAACCATAACAAAGGTGATAACTCCTGTTGTAATGGCAACAAAAGATGTCTTATGGCACCTGAATTCAAGCGTTTTTTCAAAGAACATAACTTCTGCAAAAATAGTATTCGCTTTCCCGTTCTACAATTGGGGAAGCATAGAATTTCAGCAAAAAACCGGAATCTTTGACAATCAGACTTTGGGCAACAGGCCGTCAAGGGCTGACCCCTCAAGTATGTTGCGCAGAGCCCCAAGCTGGTGGAGCGGTGAAAAGAAGGAGGAAACTACGAAATGAACCCACTCGAAAACAAACGGTCAAAGTTGGTGGCTGCATTGTCAGCAATTCCATCGCATATGCAGCAGTGAATTCAGAAATTCAAAGCCGCTGGAGAAGAATTCAACTGGATTCAAGGGCAATAGCTACCAACAAAAACTCATGGGGGTCTACTATTGACGACCTAACTAAAGTGAGTTGTGACAGGTTAAGCAAAGGCTCTTGCCCCAGGGGCGGCGGAGGAGAAATTTGTTCTTGTCGACATGATAGGTGTGGCAGGTATTACAGGTCATTTGGCCGGCGCGATTGAGGGGCATATCGAGGGGGATTTTCATCGAGGGCAAGATGTCGATCGGGTGTTTGAAGCTATCGTTGCGGCTCTGGCCGTGGAACTTAGCATGGCAGCTGCGGCAGGTCCTCTCCAGACTATCGCTATAGGATGATTTTTTCTGCTTGGAGGGGATGGCGGAATGACAGTCAAGGCACTTCACCTCGCTGGAATCGTAATGGCCGGCAATGGCCATGGCTGGGGTCAGGAGAAAAAGGTAGACGATGATTTTGATCATAGTTTTCAAACCTTGAAAGATCCCATCATTGTTTCCAGCTCGGCAATGGCATCTTTCAGGTCGCGATTAGCGGCTTCCTGATCCGGCGCCAAGGCAAGCTCGTTGGTTTTTTCGCCAATGGTGGTTGTGACCTGACGAATCTCCTGAAAGCGGCGGTGAAGTTCTTCCCGCATGCTATTAACCTCATCCGCGAATGCCTGGAATTCTTCGTTTTCACGGAGGGAAACGGTTTGGCAGAGATTTCCTTCGATCATTCGCTGGAAGTTGTCGGTGAGCTCTTTCAGGGGGCCATTGAGCATGGTATACAGCCCCTTGGCGGTAACGGCAAACATCAGCAGAGTGAAAAATATAACGAAAATATTCGTATAGACCATCTCCTGCCAGAGCAGGCCGCCGGCCGAAACCTTTGGCAGGCGCATGGAGTAGAGTACGCTTTCTATCTTGCGGTAGGCAAAGAAGTTAAATGCGAAGACGGCTATTGTCCCACCAAGGAGAGAGATGGTCACAAAGCGTAAGATAAAGGTGCGTTGGGCACTGTTTTTTATGTAGTAGGTTTTACGTACGTATGGTCGTTTCATCTTTTCACCCATTTCAGTTTGCATTCGGGTTACAGGTTCAGGGTTGAGATGATGCTGTCAACTTCCTTGATCTCTTGCCGCAAGGCGGCGGGGAGATCGGCGGAATCGGCTTGGTTGACGAGGTGCTGCAGCTTCTGGGTGTGGGTTTGAAGAGCCAAGATCTTTTCCCTGTAGGTGGTGATCATGGTATTCATGGTATCGGCCATCGGTTTGATCGCATCCTTGGTGCGCAGGTGTGCGAAGTTGGTGAAGTCGCCGACGGCCAGGAGTTTGATGATGCGGAGGAGACCGACCATGGGTCCGACTACCCGGTGGGAATAAAGGACGGAGAAAAAGGTAACCCCACCAATAATCAGAACCATGAGGACACAGTAAATGAGCATAGATTTAAGCAGCATCTCATGTCTAAGCTGGGCGAGGCGGGAAAAACTCTCCTGATAGGAGAGGCCGAGGGGCTGGTGGGCGGATAAGAAGAGGATGATACCGGTCAATAGGAGTCCAGCCGCGAAGAGTAGACCACATCTAACAATAAAGCGGGTCATATAGGCTTTGGAAACAACCTGCGGAGTGTCTGTCCCAGTCACCATGAGTACCTCGGAGAAAAAAAGGATAGGAATTTTCTTTTTGCGCCCCGATTGTATACCACCCATAATGAGCCTTCGTCAATGCAAATTCAGAAGGAGGAACTGGGAGTAACGTAGCTGCTTTATTGCTTTAGCCGTGTAGATTGCGAAGTTCCAACCAGGAAAATGCACCCGCCGAAAAAATAACGGGTGAGTTCCGCCCCGTAGCAGCCACAGGAAAGTCTATAGAAAGATCGAGATTATAAAGTCTGGGTGACAGAAGCGATGGTAACCGCCAATGCCGCCCGTGCCCAGGCGAATTTGGTCCTGATTACATCAAAATCCGGGCCGGAGGTTATAAAGGCTGCTGTGCCCTTGACCAGAAAGCCGGTGCCGGGGCCGAGCTGGCCAGCCACTTTGCTGCTGCCCAATGTTATCAACACCTTGCTGTTGAAGGCGATGTTAGCCTCTGTGAGCTGCATGTAACCGGCAGGAATCAATAAACGCCCATCGCTGATGATCTGTACGTAACTGTTCCAGGTATTTACCATATGCGGCCCATCCTGTCCCAACGTAGCAATAGCAACCACCCCGTCATGTTTCAATACTTCCAGCATTTTTTCCGGAATCATCGTGACTACCTCCTGATATTTGTTTTGATATGGAATCCTGGCACTTGCTCTCGTGCCACCATTCGTTGAAGCTATTTTAATAAAGCCCAAGGGGTCAGATTTTCTTTGACGCCAGTGCGATAGTTGCCCTAGACTGCCTGCATGCTGATGAATTTTCCTGTTGATGGAAAGCGCTTATGTTCATCCTGAATAACAAAAATTCGGTCCCGTTATACAAGCAACTCTATGATCAGATAAGAGAGCATGTACTGTCAGGAAAGCTGCCCGCCGATTCCAGGCTGCCATCTGTGAGGGACCTGGCAATCGAACTTGCAACCAGCCGCAACACGATAGAAGGAGCCTACCAGGAACTGTACGCGGAAGGATACATCTACAGCAAACCGCGTAGCGGGTATTTCGTGTCGGCGCTCGATCAGGATGCAGCAACCCTGTCTCTATCCCGTAAACCACGCCAACGCGACCGTCTCCCTGAGCCTTCATCAAGCTATGAGTATGATTTCCATCCGACGCGGCTCGATCCAGAGAGTTTTCCGGCAGCACTTTGGCGCAAATGCTTCGTAGATTGCCTGGCCGAAAGCTCGCGGCAGCTTTCCCAGTATTGTGATCCCCAGGGGGAATGGGAGCTGCGTTGCTCCATTCAGAGCTATCTGGAACGCTCACGCGGCGTGGTCTGCAACCCGGAACAGATCGTCATTTGCGCCGGACTTCAGCATAGCCTTGAGATTGTCGCACATATTCTAAAGGGCAGCCATTCGGTAGTGGCGGTCGAAAATCCCGGCTACCACCTGCCACGGTCAGTTTTCCGAAACCATTCGTTTGAAATCCTGCCTGTCCCGGTTGGATCAAGCGGGATCAACCTGGATGTACTTAAAACCAGTGGCAGCACCATCGTCTATGTCACGCCGTCACACCAGCTACCCATGGGCTGCGTGATGCCGATTGCCAATCGGCTGAAACTGATCGAGTGGGCCGAATCAAGCGGAAAACTGATCATCGAAGATGATTACGATAGCGAACTTCGCTACCACGGCAAACCGATCCCCTCATTACAAGGGCTGCGCCCGGCCGGAAATATCATCTACTTGGGGACGTTCTCCAAGATACTGTCGCCTGCGCTGCGCGTGAGCTACCTGGTATTGCCTCACTCACTGCTCGCCGCCTACCGCCGGGCGTTCCAGGATTATTTTTCCACGGTTTCGCTGCTGGAACAGAGAACACTTGCAAAATTCATGGAACAGGGGCACTGGGAACGGCATATACGGCGAATGCGCACTACCTACAAAAAGAAGCATGATACGCTGCTCCGGGCCGTCGAGCATCATTTCGGCACCCAGGCCGTTGTTATCGGACAGGGGGCTGGGCTCCATGTCATTTTAGAACTGCCCGGCGCTACGCTCGGCGAAACAGAAATCATTGACCGCGCCCGACAAAAGGGAATCCGACTGTTCCCGTATACCAGCACCTGCGCCAACGGCGAAACCGACTCAATGAAGTTGATGCTCGGCTTCGGCGGGATGACCGTCAGCGAGTTAGAGCAGGGCATTGCTCTCCTCTCCCAAGTCTGTCTTTGATTGAACGGTTTTTATGGTGCTAAGACTAAGCATAGGCAACAATTGACCCTCATGGTAGTTCCAGTTTTAAATATAATTATAGGGGCAGATTTACAGATTGATGGTGAAAAGGGATATTGAAAAGTAAGCCATCCAATCATCGGCAGAGACCGATTGTAAATTGGTCTGCATCTTTTAAATGGTTTGCGGTTAACGATGATAGTATAGTGCTGATTTATCGGTCCGCTACGAAAAAACACTTTCACCCCAACTGACATCCCTATGAAAAAGCTGATTCTTGCTCTGCTTAGCATTTACATACTCAGCTCCTGCGGCGCACATGACAAACATGTCTACCGGCGCGATTCGCCAACGTTGCTCAAGGTGCAGAAGCCTTATACCATTAATGGGGAGCGTTATGAACCGCTTGCCAGCCATGATGGTTTTATGCAGGAGGGTAATGCCAGCTGGTACGGCAGCGATTTCCATGGCAAGCCGACCAGCAATGGCGAGACCTACGATATGTACGCCATGACCGCAGCTCACAAAACCCTGCCCCTGGGAGTGTATGTAAGCGTCCACAACCGGGACAATGGCCGCAAAACCGTGGTACGCATCAATGACCGGGGGCCTTTCGTGAAGGGGCGCATCATCGACCTGTCCTATTCGGCGGCCAAGGAGCTGGGCGTGGTAGAGAGCGGTACCGCGCCGGTACGGATTGAAGCGCTGGGGTATCTGGATAACAGCGTCAAGGGTAAGACCTTCTATCGGGCTCCAGCCAGCTATGACCGTGGTTCCTATGGCATCCAGGTCGGCGCCTTCGGAAAGCTGGGAAATGCCCGCAAAATGGCCGATGAAATGAAGCGCAGTTATGGTTTCTCAACCATTCGGGAAGCGCTGGTAGGCGGTACACACTACTACCGGGTCCGCGCGGGAAACTATCCATCACTGAAAGAGGCTGAACTGGTACGGGAAAAAACAGCTGACAGCGTGTTGGCCAGCGGCTTTGTGGTTGCTTTGGACTGAGGTTTTTCGGATCGGACATAAGGAGCGTGATTTGAATAATGATGAAGAAACAGGGCCATTCGTGACCACTACGCAGGAACAGCTTGAAGAAGGTGTAGATATCCCCTGGGAGCGAATAAACCCGGACACTTTGCAGAACATGGTGGCCGAATTTGTCAGCAGGGAATGGGCTGATCTGGGTGATTGCAACTTTACGATGGAAGATAAGATCGCTCAGGTCATGCAGCAGTTGAAGGCCAAAAAGGTTAAGGTGGTTTTCGACCTCACCACTGAAACCGGAAATATTGTCGTCTGCCGATAATATCAAAACCATTACCACCCTTCACTTTATCTTCCCCTTGTAGTAGGATGCTCCCCCTTAAAACTAACCACGGAAAGCTGGAACCAATGGCACTGAATAACGAACAACTGAAGGCGATTATTCGCTATGTTATCGAGGAAACCGGACTAAAGCCTTTTCAGGTGGAGAATACGGTCGAGCTTCTGCAAGAAGGGGCCACGGTGCCCTTTATCGCCCGCTACCGCAAGGAACGCACCGGAGAGTTGGACGAGGTCCAGATTCGGCTGATCGAGGAGCGTTTTAGCTACTTCAACGAACTGGAGGAGCGCAAGACCACCATCCTCAAATCGATCGAGGAACAGGGCAAGCTGACCCCGGAACTTAAGCTAAGGATCGAGTCCTCTCGTCAAAAGACCGAGATCGAGGATCTGTACCTTCCCTATAAGCCCAAACGGCGCACCAAGGCGACTATTGCCCGGGAGCGGGGGCTTGAGCCGCTGGCCGATCTGATCGCGGCCCAGGAGCTGATCTCTGGCACTCCTGAGGAGGAGGCGCTGGCATTTGTCGCCCCTGACAGGGATGTGCCGGATGCGGCAACAGCGCTGGAAGGGGCCGGCCATATCCTGGCCGAGCGCCTGTCAGATGACGCTGATGCCCGGGCCATGGTGCGGCGGCTGACCTGGGAGCAGGGACTGATCAACTCGCGGGTGGCCACTGCCATGAAAGGCCAGGTCACCAAGTTCGAGATGTACTACGACTATCAGGAAGCGCTCAAGTCGGTGCCGTCCCACCGCATGCTGGCCATGCGCCGCGGCGAGAAGGAGGAGGTGCTGTTACTGAGCGTGATCGCCCCGGTGGAAGAGATCCGGGCCGGACTGAAGTTCCGGCTGATTACGGGCGAGAGTGTCTTTCGGCCGCTGCTGGAAGGGGTGGCGGAGGATGCTTACAAGCGTCTGCTGGCTACCTCGATTGAAGTCGAGCTGCGCCTGGAGGCCAAAAGCCTGGCCGATGAGACCGCCATCAAGGTCTTTGCCCAGAACCTGCGCAATCTCCTGTTGGCGCCGCCGGCCGGCGGCAAACGTGTGATGGGGATCGATCCGGGTCTGCGTACCGGTTCCAAGCTGGCTGCGGTGGATGAAACCGGCCGCTTCCTGGAGCATGTCACCATCTACCCGCATACCGGCGCGTCACGAGTTCCCGAAGCCAGGCAAGCGCTGCTGCGCCTGATCGACAACCATAATATCGAGATGATCGCCATCGGTAATGGTACCGCCGGCCGGGAGATGGAGCTGTTCGCCAAGGAGACCCTGGCCGAGGCTGGCAAACATCTGCCGCTGGTGATGGTCAGTGAGGCGGGCGCCAGTGTCTACTCGGCCTCCGAGATTGCCCGCGAGGAATTCCCCAATCTGGACCTGACCGTGCGCGGAGCGATCTCGATCGCCAGGCGCCTGCAGGATCCCCTGGCGGAACTGGTCAAGGTCGATCCAAAGAGTATCGGTGTCGGCCAGTACCAGCACGACGTCAACCAGTCAACGCTGAAGAAGGCTCTGGACGACCTTGTGGAATCCTGCGTCAACTACGTGGGGGTGGATCTTAACACCGCCTCGTGGGCGCTGCTTTCGTATGTCTCCGGCGTTGGCCCGGCACTGGCCAAGGCCATTGCCAAATACCGGGATGAGCAGGGCGCTTTCCCCTCCCGCAAGGCGCTGCTCAAGGTGCCGCGCTTCGGCGCCAAGGCCTTCGAACAATCGGCCGGCTTCCTGCGTATCCGTGGCGCTAAAAACCCTCTGGACAACACAGCCGTGCACCCCGAACGCTATCCGCTGGTCGAGGCCATGGCTCACGACCTGGGAGTTACATTGGCGCAGCTTGCCTCCGATCCAGGTTTTTCCTCCCGCATCGACTTGAAACGTTATGTGACCGAGGAGGTCGGTCTGCCGACCTTGCGGGATATACTTGATGAACTGAAAAAACCGGGCCGCGATCCGCGCAGCCAGTTCCAGACTGCATCTTTCCGGGACGATATACGGGAGCTGAGCGATCTGAAGGAAGGGATGATCTTGCAGGGAGTGGTGACCAACGTGACCGCTTTCGGAGCCTTCGTGGACATCGGAGTCCATCAGGACGGGCTGGTGCATATCAGCCACCTGGCAAACCGCTATGTAAAGGACCCTAACGATGCGGTTAAGGTAGGGGAGGTAGTCAAGGTCAAGGTGCTGTCGGCCGATCCGCAGCGCAAGAGGATTGCCCTCTCGATCAAGGAGGCGGACTTGAGCGGAACTCAAAAGCCGGCCTCATCCAGGACAGCGGGTGAGAGTAGCGGCCAGGCTGGGCAGCCGGACCTAAGCGTCCTGAAGAATGCCGGCTTCAAGGTCAAACGGAATAATTAAGCTTGCAGAATTGCATTTATACAGCAAGTTTCGTCCTTGGGGGCGGAAGAGCGCTCCGCTGCGGCCTTCCGTCATCCACCAGCTGCCGATTGGGCCGATGGGTCACGAATGGCAGCTTCATGATCCTGCCTATGGAGAGTTCTTCCGGTTTTTGGTAGGCGGCAACACCGATCGTAATGGCTTGCTGCGGAACATTCAGCTGCATGGTGCCATGCAGCCGGTCCGGCCAGGAAAATATAGTCGCCCAATTGGAGTCGGTCTCTTCCCTGACAATGGAATGATGAATGCCATGCATGCGGGGGGTAACTATCAGGTGAACCAGGTACCGCTCTATGCCCTCCGGCAACCGCAGATTGGAATGTTGGAACATGATTTCCATCAGAGTGAGCGTTTGCCAGAGGGCAAGACCCAATGGCGATATACCGAGTAACAGTACCTGGGCCGCCCGCCACGGAACCGAAAGCAGCATCTCTCCTGCATGAAAGCGCAGAGCAGTCGATGCATCAAGATCCATATCCACGTGGTGAACCAGGTGGAATCGCCAGAGGAACGGCACCTTGTGGGTCAGGTAGTGCCACATGTAGAGGGTGTAATCCAGCAGAACCACAGAGAAAAGAAGCTCAGCCCATATGGGCAGGCGGCCGAGTTTGAGGAGTCCCCAATTGTTGCGCTCAACTGCCTGAGACAGCGGAGCCGTGACCGGTTTTTCAGCGATGGAGACGGTTGCTGCGGTCATGACCGACATGAGCAGGTTGCGCGCATCCCGGGTGAGCTTGTCCTGCCTCATTTTCCGCAATGGCCACTGAGGAAGCGCGCGAGTCATGAAGTCTCTACTTCTTGTAATACAAAGAGGGGCCAGCTTGTTAACTATGCCCCTCTATTGTACATGCTATGATATTTCTGATTATTCTATTTCTTGCCTCTCAGTTTTCTCATTGGCTTTCTCAGCAGCGGTCTCTTTTGCTTCCACAGCAGCTATATCGTAAGCTTCCCTGTCAAGTAGACAGTTCTAAAGTAGAGTTTCCGGTGTAGTTTTCCATAAATTGGAGCGTATACCTAAAAACATCGGATTTAAGTATAACTAAGTGGAGTTCATCGGACAACGGAAATAAATAAGCCCCTATCTTCTAGGGGCTTATGGACCAAACCGGACAACGCCGGAGTATGTCATGGTGCCCAGGGACGGAATCGAACCGCCGACACGAGGATTTTCAGTCCTCTGCTCTACCGACTGAGCTACCTGGGCATAAAGAATGACTTTATACTCTGGTTTGATTATAACTGTCAAGATAAAACAAGCCAGCTTCAAAAATTAATAGTTAGCTATTTTTGATCGGCTGCCTGCATCCGGATAGGAACGTAGTTACAGAAGGGCTCTTCCTCCATGTAATCACCGTGTACTGCATCGGCCCTGGCGCGACACCCGCCGCAAACGTTGAGGTATTCACACTGACCACATTTGCCTTTGTAAGACTTGAAGTCACGCAGGTTTTGGAAAATCTCCGAGTTTTCCCAGATTTCGCGAAAAGGGGTCAGCTTGACATTGCCGGCAGTGCGGTGGAAATATGAGCATGGTTTTACATTTCCAAAGCAGTCGATCAGACAGATGCTCTGGGCGGCAATACAGCCCTTGCCGCCGCCGGTGGAAAAGGTCAGCGAGCGACGCTCGAATTTGACCCCCTCGGCTTTGGCCTTCTGCGGCACAATGCGGTAGTAGTGCGGCGCGCAGGTAGGGCGCATCAGGATGTCATCCTCAAGTTTTTCTTGCTGGTAATGCCAGTCCAGGATCTCTTCATAATCCTCCTTGGAGATCAACTCGCTCATGATCTCCTCCCCGCGCCCGGTAGGTACAATCATGAACATGTACCAGGCGGTGGCTCCCAGGCTTTTGGCAGTCTTGAAGGTGGCGGCAATGTCGTGCTGGTTGCGCTTGGTGAATGAGGAGTTGATCAAAAACTTCTGGCCATTGCGCCGAAACAACTCGGCCGCACGAACCACGCCGTCGAAAGAACCGGGGCACTGGCGGAAGTTATCATGCACCTCGGCGCAGCTTCCATCCAACGAAAGCGAAACCATCTTAATGTCGGCTTTTTTCATTTTTTGGCAGATTTCATCTGTAACCAGGGCACCATTGGAGGCCATGCACATACGTAATCCAAGTGATGTGCCGTATTCAGCCAGCTCGAAGATATCCGGCCTAAGCAAAGGTTCCCCTCCGGAAAGGACAATAACCGGCTTGGAAAAATCTGAGATCTCCTTGAGGAGCCGCTTGCCCTCCTCAGTGGTGAAATCGCCTTCCGAGGAGGTCATTTCCGAGGAACAGCGGCAATGTACGCAACGCAGGTTGCATTTTTGAGTGGTTTCCCAGGCAATCCATTTGGGAATATATTCAGTTTGCATAATACTCCAGTCGTAAAACAATTTCCGGGTGTCGCTATCAGCTTTGACAGTAAAATCCTACCCGAAAGGTAATGTAAACTCAAGGATATTTCCTGTTGCAAAAGGTTGTTTCTTGCTTATTAAACTTGAAACGGTGCATCGTTTCTGCTATAAAACGCGCTGGCGTAATAATTTAAATTTTGTTTTATGGCAGTTTTAAAATTGCCGTCAGGGCAAGGAGATAAGCATGTCCTCCCAACAGATGGTCATGTACGAAGAAGAATTCCAGGAGATAAACGAGGTAATCGGGCGACTGTTAAAAGAAGCCAATGCCAAAGTCATCTTCCTGGTAGACAAGAATGGCCAGCTGATTTCAGGTGTAGGTGATACCGAACGATTCGATACTACCTCGCTGGCTTCACTTACAGCCGGCAATATCGCTGCCACTGGTGGCCTGGCAAAGTTGATCGGGGAGAAGGAATTCTCCATCTTGTTCCATGAGGGCGAAAAGGACAATCTCCACATCTCCATCGTTGGCGGCCGTGTAATTCTGGTGGTCCTGTTCGACAGCCGCTCATCTTTAGGCCTGGTTCGCCTTCGGGTTAAAAAATCCTCGGACGAATTATCGGCTATCTTTGAAAAATTAATGCAAAAGGCTGAGGACAAAGAGAAACGAGGCGTCTCTGACTTCCCCTTTGCCGAGATAACCGATGATGATATCGATAACCTTTTCAGTTAACCCGAGGTAACTCAAGATGTCTTTCATCAACTACGCCTCTCGTGAAATAAACTGTAAAATCGTCTACTATGGTCCCGGCCTGTGCGGAAAAACGACCAATCTTCAGTTTGTTTATCAGAAAACAGCCCCGGATGCCAAAGGCAAGATGATCAGCCTGGCCACAGAGACCGAAAGAACTTTATTCTTTGATTTTTTGCCGCTCGCGCTGGGTGAAATCAGGGGCTTCAAGACCCGCTTCCATCTGTATACGGTTCCTGGACAGGTTTTTTATGATGCATCCAGAAAACTGATCCTTAAAGGGGTCGACGGCGTTGTTTTTGTGGCCGACTCCCAGGAGGAGCGAATGGATGCCAACATCGAATCGCTGGAAAACCTCCGGTATAATCTGAAAGAACAAGGCTACGACCTGAACAAGCTTCCCTATGTGGTACAATATAACAAACGAGATCTGCCTAGTGTAGTATCCCTCGAGGAACTGCGTCTGGAACTTAATCCGACCAATGTTCCTGATTATGAGGCCTGCGCTACCACTGGCGAAGGGGTCTTCGAGACGCTGAAGGCAGTTGCCAAACTGATCTTGATCGATCTAAAAAAAGGTAGATAGCAAAGCTCATCAATAAACCCATCCCTGCCCATAGGCCATCTTATGGGCATTTTCAACAGTTTTGGAGGGAGATTAAATGGCAACTGAACTGATAGATGTGCCTAGTGGCATGAAAGTTATGCAGTCCGTTGTGGTAAAAAGACTGCAAAGCGGATTTTTCGCCGAAGTGTTTTTAGTTATGCATGATGGGCAGTACGAGGCAGCTCTGTTCTTGAATGATAAATTTAAGCCGGGACCGCCCCTTCCCCACCCGCTCGATCAGCCAAATGAGCAGTTTTCTCACTTCATGGGGGTGCGGCCAAGTGTCGGTCTTACACCTGAAGAGGCTGAGCGTATCATCAGCGAGGTGGAAGGTGAAAATGCGATTCACAAAAGGAAGATGACCGACCGCTGGGGTAAAGCAAACGATTAGTGTACAGCAGCGAGTATTGGCTTGATTTTATTCCTGGGTATATGCTATTTAAACTGTTCCTGTTTTATTCAGGGGGAAATCAATCGGAGAGATGGCCGAGTAGGTCGAAGGCGCTCGCCTGCTAAGCGAGTATACTGGGAAACCGGTATCGAGGGTTCGAATCCCTCTCTCTCCGCCACTTCTGTTTTATACGGGCTTTAGTTTGATAAATATAACCATCCTGCTAATTTGTTTTTTAATACCTGCCTTGCTGTCCATCAGCCTGACTGGATGCCAGCCACCAAACCAGCCTTTTCCTCCAAAAGTCAACTCTGCCCGCTCACACACGGCAAAAAAAGAGACCACCATTGTTGTGCCTGATTCCGTCAAGGGAAGATGGAAAGCTGTCAAAATTACTGTTACAGATAAAAAAGCCGCCAAAGAAACTAGCTATACAATCCCGATCGGTGGAAAGATTCTTATACCAGGATCTAGAATGAGTATCGAAGTCGAGACATTCCTTCCGGCCTTTACCATGGAAGGCTCTACCATGACCTCGGCCTCCAATGATTTGAAAAACCCGGCGGCAAAGGTAAGGATTGTCGAATCCGATTCGGGCGTCTTCAAAGGCTGGCTCTTCACTCGATACCCGACAACTCATGCGTTTATCCATCCCAGATTCAGTTTTAAATTAATGGATGCAGTGCCCGCCAACCCAATCTAACTCTTTTCCCGCAATTCGGAAACCGCCGCACAAGCCAGTTTATCACAACGTTCATTCTCGATATGGCCGTTATGGCCACGCACCCAGCGCCATTCGATCGAATGCTGCTTAGCCAGCTTAAGTAACTCCTCCCACAGATCCCGATTCAGCACCGCCTCCTTTTTGCTATTCTTCCAGCCCTTGCGCTGCCAGCCTTCAATCCACTCGGTCATCCCTTTAACCAGGTATTGCGAATCAGTGGTGATAACGACCCGACAAGGGCGGGTCAACCTCCTAAGAGCCTCAATGGCGGCAGTCAGTTCCATGCGGTTGTTGGTGGTCATCTCCTCAGCGCCACGGATCTCTTTTACATGACCATTGAAGCGCAAGATGGCTGCGTAGCCACCCGGACCGGGATTGCCGCTGCAGGCTCCGTCACAGAAAACTTCCACAAGGTCACCCTTCTCTGGTGGAGACGAATTTCCGGTTACCTTTTCACGCTTCATCGACATAGGCACCCTTTTCCTTTAAAAGACCGGCAATAGCATTCATCACCCGGTCAACGATCAGCTGATGATTTTCCTTATTATCCTCAAGTACAAAAAGATCGCTAAAATCAAGCGGTGGTCCAAAAACAACTGTTGCCGATTGTCCCAGACCAGGGAAATGCCAACGATTAAACCCAATCAAGGCGGTTGGAATAACCGTCGGATGAGTGTCATAAATGATCTTGCCAACACCGCGGTTTCCTTTACCGAGGCGACCATCCGCATGACGGGTGCCTTCGGGAAATAGCATGACCTTCTGATCCTTCAGCAGCTCATTGATGACCCGGTTGGCCTTGACATCCCGCTTCCGTTTTACCGGAAAAGCCCCCCAAGATGAATAGAGCAGGCGCTGAAAGGGTTTCTTGAACAGCTCCTCCTTGGCAGGTGCCCAGACCATTTGAAAGGGGTGGCATTTCAAGACAGCCCAGGGAAGAAAAATGGTCTCATAGGCAGAGATATGATTGGAGGCCAACAGAACCCCACCAGATGACGGAATTTTATCCGCCCCTTCGATCACAAGACGATTCAAGGTAGAGGCGTAGAATCCGACAACATAGGCGGAAAAAGTTACCCAAAAACGTCGCAAAACAGAAATTCGCATTTACTGACACCCTCCTCTGCCTTAAACGGCTGAATTACTGCAACGGCAGATTTGTTTTATAACATTTCCGACGCTTTTCAGCAACAGCCAAGCGTTTTTAATATTCATTGGAAATATCCGTTTTTACTGGTATAGTTAGCCCCTGCTCTAAAAGACAACCTGCGGCTCAGGATTTTTATGTCATTTATATCAGGATTGCCATTGTCACACGCGACACGGTCCGACACTAACGGACATCAAGGTAATTCGATGACTTCCATTAGCCTGAAATCCCTCCTCTATCGCAACCTAGTCCTGCTGACCTTTTTGCCGGTGGTATCAACGAGCAGATCAAGGAACGGATCTTTGATCCTTTCTACACAACCAAGGAGATCGGCAAGGAGATCGGCAAGGGAACCGGCCTCGGACTGTCCATGGCTTATGGGGTGATCAGCCAGCATAATGGACTGATCGAAGTCAATAGCAAGCCTGGCAGAACCGCATTTACAATTTCGCTGCCGCTGCTTTCAGCCACCGCAGCCATGGACGCAGGCAGGGGAAAAGATAAGATTTCACCAGGTGGAAATGAAACAATCCTTCTGGTTGAGGACGATCTTGCTGTGCGAAACGCAACCTGTGCTATTCTAAAATATGGTGGTTATAACGTGATCTGCTCTGAAAACGGCCGCGAAGCGGTCGAGATCTTCCGAAAGCCCGCGGCCGGTATTGACTTGGTGCTGATGGATGTCATCATGCCTGTTATGAACGGCAAAGAGGCCTACCTTCAGATTCGCAGCCTCTGCCCTGACGTACGTATTCTCTTTACCAGTGGTTATACGGCCGATATCCTCGAAAAAGAAGGGGTTAACCAGATGCTGGTCCTTGAAAAACCTGTTTCGCCCAATATGTTGTTAATGGTAGTCCGGGAAGCATTGGACGCTCAGCCTGACTCAGAAGAAGTTGTCGCTTGAAGACCTGCAACCATAAAAATATATTCACAGGGCTGATTGTACATATCGAGCAAATGGAGGTCGAAATCGGCAAACAGGGCTGCCACACATTTCAGATTGTACGTCATCCCGGCGGTGCGGCTGTTTTGCCGATTCACGATGATGGCACCATCTCTCTGATTCGGCAACTTCGTCCGTCGGCAGATGATTTTCTGCTGGAGATCCCGGCCGGCCGCTTAACCCCCGGTGAGGAGCCTCTCCTATGTGCTCGCCGCGAGCTGCAAGAGGAAACCGGACTGACAGCCGCTAATTTTATTCCTTTGGGGATGATCCATTCATCTCCGGGTGTTTTTGATGAAAAAATCCACCTCTTTGCGGCTACCGGTATCATTAATGGAAAGCCCGAACCGGAAGCCTATGAAGAGATAGAGGTATTGCGCCTGCCGATGGATAAGGCAATGGAGATGGCCGCTGATGGCACTATCTGCGACGCCAAGACTTTGACTGCTCTATTCAGATGGGAGTTGAGATGCAAAACGAAAACTATCTGATCGGCCGGCAGCCGATTCTGAACCGAAATGAAGAGACATTTGCCTACGAGCTTTTGTTCCGGTCGGCGGATTCGCTGGAAAGCGCTACCGTCACCAATGCATCTCACGCTACTGCCAATGTCATTATAAACGCCTTATCCGGGTTCGGACTTGAACACATTCTAGGTCCACACCAGGGTTTCATCAATCTGGAACTGGACCTGTTAATGGGCGACTATCTTAATATTCTGCCCCGGGAACGGGTTGTACTGGAATTATTGGAGACCCTCAAGGTCACCCCTGAGCTGATTGAACGCTGCCGTGTGCTTAAGGAAGAGGGTTTCTGCCTGGCTTTGGATGATCACGAATATCACACCGATTATCATGAGCTCTATAAACTGGTTGATATAGTTAAGATCGACCTTTTAAAGACTCCAATGCATCAGCTGCCCGAAATGATCGAGAAACTACGCCCTTTTTCAGTCAAGCTGCTGAGCGAAAAAGTCGAGACCTGGGATGAATTCCAGCACTGCCGCGACCTTGGGTTTGATTATTTTCAGGGCTATTACTTTGCCCGACCATCTTTGATAGAAAAAAAACGTGTTGATGAGTCCGCCACTACTATGTTGAAGTTGATGCGCCTTCTGATGGACGATGCCGAGGTAGAGGCGATCGAACAGGCCTTTCGTAGCAGCCCGGGGCTGACCTACAAACTTTTGCTGCTGGTCAATTCGGTCTCACTGGGGGTACGCGAGAAGATTCATAATGTGCGTCACGCCGTTGCAATCCTGGGACGCCAGCAGATCAAACGCTGGATTCAGCTGACCCTGTTCGCATCCAACGATATGCGCGGTCCGGAGAACCCGCTGGTTGATATGGCCGCCGTCAGGGCCGCCTTTATGGAGCAGATGGCCATCCGGCTGCCACAACTGAAAGGAAGTCAGGACGCCGCAGATCAGGCATTTATGACCGGCACCCTCTCCCTTCTGGAAAGCATCTACCATATTACCATTGAAGAGGTGCTGGCCAACCTGAACCTTTCCGAGGAGGTCCGGGAAGCCCTGAGCTCCAGAAGCGGGATTTATGGTAAATTGCTTGAGCTGGCCGAGCTGGTAGAGCAAATGGATTTCAAGGACGCTATCGAGCAATTCGAGGAACTGGGGCTCTCCCAGGAAGATGTATTGGCAGCACAGGTCAAGGCCTACAGCTGGCGCGGCGGATTGGTCTGAGAATGCCTGAATTTGCCGTGAGTGAGGAAAAAAACCGTTGGCTACGTTTAAAAATGTCTGAATTGGGCGTCCGTGAAGAAGATTTGGAAGAAACCTTTGTGCGCTCTTCGGGTCATGGTGGACAACATGTAAACAAGACCTCCACCTGTGTTCAATTACGCCACCTCCCCAGCGGAATCTGCGTTAGCGCATCACGGGAAAGAAGCCAGTCGGTCAATCGCTTTCTGGCACGACGCGAATTGATTGGACGTCTTGAGGCGCTGAACGGCAAGTTGACTCCTGAAATGAAGCGGATCGATCGTCTACGGAAACAAAAAGATCGCCGTCGCCGACGGGGCGCAAAAAAGGAATCCTGATCCATCACATAAAGCTTCTGCTCTAAACCTCCCCGCGTCTCTGCTTGGACCGCTCTTCCCTCGAAATTCTATCTGGCTGCCTGATCCTGAAATCTTTGGGAACCTGTATGCCTTATGTGATAAAATAATTTTCTAAATTTAGTAGGACAGGTCCGGATATGATTACCACTGAAACCCTTAAAAGACTTGAGTTTGACAAGATCCTGATCGAAATCGCCAGCCATGCCCACAGTGATGTTACCAGGGAGCTGATAATGGCGATTGCGCCACTGGCAGATAGTGGGCGTATCCGTCTCATTTCCGGCCGGATCAGCGAGATCCGGTCTCTGGCAGGTCAGGGGGTCGGCCTGCGGCTGACGGAGTTCGACGACATCCGGCCGCTGCTGGAGGTAGTGCGACCGAGTGGAGCTTTTTTGTCTCCTGCGGAATTGCTGCTACTGATCCCGGCTTTGCGCAACTGCTCTGATATAGCCCGCCAACTGGCACCGCGTCACGACATCCCACTCTTGAAGTCGCTCGAACCTGTGCTCAAACCATTCCCGGAAATCCTGGAACCGCTGACCGCCTCGATTGACAATGATGCCGGCATCCTGGACAGCGCCTCGCCGCAATTGCGTGAGATACGGCGCGCCAAGCGCTCGCTGGCGGCCCGCATCCGCAAGAAGATCGAGGAGATCGTCCGCGATAACAATATCGAGATCTTCCTTCAGGATGACTTTATAACGCAACGCTCGGGCCGCTGGGTAATACCGGTGCGGATGGATTCCAAGGGCATGGTCAAGGGGATCGTTCATGATGTGTCGGCCTCGGGTGAGACCGCTTTCATGGAGCCGCTGGAGATCATTCCTTTTGTGAACGAGCTGGAGAACCTGAGTGCTGAAGAAAAAGCAGAGGAGATTCGCATCCTGCGCCAGCTATCGGCCTGGATACGCGAAGATGCCTCCGCCCTGGAAGGCTGCTTCGCCACACTGACGGCTCTGGATCTCTTGAACAGCATCGCCGGTTTCGCCGGACTTTATGATCTGGAAACACCCGTGATTAATGAAAATGGAGAACTGGTGCTGCACCAGGCTCGCCATCCACTGTTGCTATTGCAGGTGCGCCGGGGTGGCCTCGCGCGGGTAGAAGCTCTGGATATGGCACTGGGAAAAGATAAGAACGGTGTTGTTCGAGAAACAACTATGGTCATTACCGGGCCCAACGCCGGCGGTAAAACCATTGCGCTTAAAACTGCCGGGGTGCTGACACTGATGGCTTTGTGCGCCATACCGGTGCCGGCCAATGGAGTCCGTTCCACCTTTCCCTTGCTGGACACATTACTGGTGGATATCGGGGATGAACAATCTATCGAGCAGAGTCTTTCAACCTTCTCGGCCCATGTGGCCCGTGTTTCCACCATACTGGATCAGTCCGGCCCGCGCAGTCTGGTGCTTCTGGACGAACTGGGAGCCGGTACCGAACCGCAACAGGGTGCAGCAATTGCCTGCGCGGTACTGCATGATTTGCAGGAGCGCGGTGCCACTGTGATCGCCACCACCCATTTGTCCGAAATCATCGGCTATGTCCATCGTACACCAGGTATGATCAATGCCGGCATGGAATACGACACCGCCACCTATACCCCGCTCTACCGCTTGATCAGCGGTGAGCCGGGTCATTCACACGCCCTGGAGATAGCCCGGCGTTATGGACTGCCGGAGCGGGTAGTGGACCGGGCCAGGGAGATGCTGGGAAATGCCGGTGCAGAGTTCACCTCACTACTGGCTGAACTGCGGCAGAAGCGTGAAGAACTTGACCATATGCGGGCGTTTCTGGAACGGCAGCAGGAGGATTTACAAAGGAAACGCCAGGAAGTTGAGAATCGTGCAACCGCCATCGAACAGGCCCGGCGCGAGGCTACCGACAAGGCCTGGTCAGAGGCGCGTGAGCTGATCTCGACCACCAGACGGCGGATGAACGAACTTCTGGACGAGTACAAGCGCGAAAAACGGAGCGAAATCATTGACAAGCTGCGCCAAAGCGAAACAGACTTAACCGCCCAATTCAAAGAGCGTCCGGAACCTGGCAGAACAGCGGAAGCCCTGAAGGAGATCAAAACGGGAACCCGCGTGCATGTTGCCTCGCTGGGGCACGATGGCTTGATACTCAGCATCGACGAACGGCACAACAAGGCGCGGGTCAGGGCCGGCAGCATGGAGGTGGAGGTTGCTTTCAGCGACTTGGGAGTACCTTTAAAACGCGAAAAAAGACCTGTGCGTAAGCCGGAGCAGAGCGTCTGGAAAATTGAATCCGCGGATAGCGAAGAGCGGGAAATAAAACTGATCGGCCTGCGGGTGGAAGAAGCGCTGGACCAGCTGGAGCCATTTCTTAATCGTGCCGCACTGGCCGGTATCCAGGAGGTGCGTATCATCCACGGCCTCGGCACGGGTCGCTTGCGGGACGCAGTCAGAGAACACCTGGCCCGCCACCCCCTGGTGGAGGAGTACCGCTCCGGAGCCCCCCATGAGGGGCGTGAAGGAGCCACGGTGGTTAAGTTACGCTCGTGAAACCACCGGAAACCGGTTCCCTGAACCTTTGACTAGACCACAATTTTAAAGCTATAAAGGATGTCCGATGGACCCATTTATAATTGAATTAAGCGAACAGGAGATCAAGCGCGAGCGCGAGAAATCCCGCGAGCTGCGCAAGAGCCGCTGGTGGCAGAACAAGATCGCGCTGGGTTACTGCCACTGGTGTGGCAAGAAGTTTGCGTTCGAAGATCTGACCATGGACCACATCATCCCGATTACACGAGGCGGCAAGGCCTCGCGCAACAACGTTGTGCCATCCTGCAAGGAATGCAACACCAAAAAAAAATACCTACTCCCGATTGAATGGGAGGAGTACCTTCATCACCTGGAAAAATCGGAGTAATAATCCTGAGCCTATAAAATAGATTGTGTAAATGGCCAAAATCGGTTGAAATCCCAAATCACTGGAGGGACCGATGGCCACGACCGACGAACTGCTCGATATTTTGATGAAAGACTACAAGAAGCCCGAAGATCTTATTGGTGAAAA
>DASXUK010000037.1:0-40334 GCA_036504875.1 Desulfuromonadaceae bacterium | reverse complement strand
CATGGACGGCTTTCAGGTCTGCCGAGCAGTACGAAAACTTGATCCCCGTGTGCCGGTGCTGATGCTCACGGCCCGCTCCGAGGATGCCGATCGGGTAGCCGGTCTGGAAAACGGCGCCGACGATTACCTGACCAAGCCGTTTAATCTGGTGGAGTTCCTGTTACGGGTCAAAGGTATGCTGCGGCGCTCCTCCTGGTACCGCCCCGAACCGGTTGAAGAAGCTTATGCTTTTGGCGATAACGAGGTCTTTCTGCTCTCTTACCGGGCCAGAACCGCCCAGGGTGAGATCGACCTGACCGAGATGGAGGTGCGGGTCCTGTCACTCTTCTTCCACAAGGAAGGCGAGATCATCCCGCGCGGGGATCTGCTTCAGTCGGTATGGGGCTATAGCTCCGACACCGAAACCAGAACCCTGGACAACTTCATCGTCCGTCTGCGACGGTATTTTGAGCCCGATCCGGGCAAACCGGTTCACTTTCAGACCGTGCGCGGGGTTGGATATAGGTTCAGTCGGAAGGGTTGATGAGGATTCTCCCTTTTTATGAGAGGCACTTTGCAAAAGGACAGGATTTTGATTCTGTCCTTTTTTTCGACCCAAGAACCTGAAAAGGGTGATTGACAGCCGTAGGTGGTTATACTAGTATTCCATTATAAGTCACAAAAAGGAGCACATATATGACTACGCTTTCGCTACGACTTCCTGATGACCTGCTGCACGAGGTTGACACCTCTGCCGAACAGTTGCACATTCCCCGGGCCGCCTATGTGCGCAAGGCTTTGGAACAGATGAATGCGGCGGTCGCAGGCCAGCGCCGCCGCACGCGGCTGATGGAGGTCAGTTTGAAGGTGCGAACTGAGAGCATGCGAGTGAACGCCGAATTCAGCGAGATCGAGGATGCCCCTCATGCGTAACCACGGTGAAATCTGGCTGGCCAACCTCAATCCGGGGCGTGGCTCCGAACCGGGCAAGATCAGGCCGGTGCTGATCCTGCAGAACCAGGCGTTGCTTGATGCCGAGCATCCTTCAACCCTGATTATCCCTCTTACCACCAATTTGGTTGACGATGCCGAACCGCTCCGCCTGCGCATCGTTGCCCAGGGGGCCTTGGACAAGGATTCCGACCTGCTCGTGGATCAGCTCCGCGCCATCGACAACAAGCGTCTGATCGATGGTCTGCTGTTGCGCCTTGATGATGAGGCGATGGGGCGAGTGTATCAGGCGGTTGGTGAGGTTTTGGGGATAGAGTTGACGGGGCGGAGTGCGGGGATTTAAGTGGACGCTGAAAGCATTACGAAAGCGCAAGGGATATGACTGTGATGAATGAGGAGTTGGTAGCGTGACAATAAATGAAACCCCAAAAGGGCGGATCAAAACCAAACTGGTTGATGTGGTAGATGTTTGCGGAGACCATAAACGCGCATGAAACACCTTATTCTCGGCACCGCCGGCCACATCGACCACGGCAAGACCTCCTTGGTCAAGGCGCTGACCGGTATCGACACCGACCGCCTCAAAGAAGAAAAGGCGCGCGGCATCACCATCGAGCTGGGTTTTGCCCATCTGGATCTGCCGGGCGGTTTTCAGTTCGGCATCGTCGACGTCCCCGGCCACGAAAAATTCGTCCGCACCATGGTAGCCGGAGTGGGGGGTATGGATCTGGTTATGCTGGTGATCGCGGCTGATGAGGGCATCATGCCCCAGACCCGGGAGCACCTCGATATCTTGAGGCTTTTAGGGGTTAAAAGCGGGCTGGTGGCCCTGACCAAGCGCGATATGATCGATCCGGAATGGCTGGCGCTGGTGACTGAGGAAGTGCGCGATTTTGTGGCGGGCAGTTTTTTGGAGACTGCCCCGGTCGTGGCTGTTTCCGCTCGCACCGGCCAAGGACTGGAGGAATTGCGCCGTGAACTGGTCGGGCTGGCTGAAACCATTGAAGAAAAACGACGCGAAGGACCGTTCCGGCTGCCGGTCGACCGCGTGTTTACCATGCCCGGCTTTGGCACCATAGCCACCGGGACCTTGCTTTCGGGCGAGATGCGCGTCGGGGACGAATTGGAAAATCTGCCAGCCGGTCGCGAGGGCAGAATTCGCGGAATTCAGGCCCACGGCAGCAAGGTTGATAAAGGGCGGGCCGGCCAGCGTCTGGCGGTCAACCTGCAAGGGTTTGATCTTGACCAGGTCCGGCGTGGCGATGTGATCGTGCCACGAGGCGTATTTCGAGCCACTCGGGCAGTGGATGTGCGCCTGGACTATCTCTCGACGGCTCCCCGCGACCTGAAGCACCGCACCATGCTGCGCCTGCATTCCGCCACCTACGAAGTACCGGTCCAGGTTATCCTGCTGGACCGCAACCTGCTGAAGCCCGGAGAAAGTACCTATGCGCAACTGCGCCTTAAGGAACCGGCACTGCTGCTGTCCGGCGACAGCTATATCCTGCGGATATCCTCCCCGGCCACCACGGTTGGCGGGGGAGTGGTATTGGATCCCTTTCCTCCGCGCCATCGTCGCCGTAGCGCTGAAGCAATTTGCTTGTTGGATGCGTTGGCAGGCGCCGAACATCAACAAATCGTGACCCTGATCATCAGTCAAAGCCTGCTTACCGGGATCGCCTACGATGAGATCCTGCTCCGTTCGGGTCTTCCGCGCAAGGTGCTGGATGCCACGCTGGCCACGCTGCTCTCTTCCGGAGAGGTGCTGCAGATGACCCGTGAACCGCGCCTATTTATTTCGCTGGACGCGCTGGAAAAATTGAAAAAGTGGCTGGTCAGCGAGCTGACTGTTTTTATGGAGGCCAACCCGCTTAAAGAGGGCATGGGCAAGGAGGAGCTCAAAACACGCCTGCCCAAGCGCAGTGATCAGCGCTTCTTTACTCCGCTTCTGGCGGCTCTGGAGCGTGATGCTCTGGTCATACCCGATCGGGAGATTGTCAAGCCGGCCGGGCTGGCAATGCCAAAGACCGCACCGGGCGATGGACTGGGAGCCAGGATCAGCGAGTTATTGCAGGAGGGTGGCAATGAGCCTCCGACCATCAAGGAACTCATCGAACGGCTGCGCTGCGACGAAAAAACACTCCGTGACAATCTGGCGCTTTTGATCAGAAACGGCTGCGCAGTAAGGATATCCAACGATTTGTTTTATAGCAGCACTGCGTTGGATGGGCTGCGCGAAAAGCTGGTAGCCCTGCTCAGGGAAAAGGGTGAAATCGCTCCCCCTGAGTACCGCGAGATAACCGGCCTTTCACGCAAGTTCCTGATCCCGCTCCTGGAACATTTCGACAGTGAAAAAATCACTATCCGGGTCGGAGATAAACGGATGTTGCGCAAAAGGTAATAACTCTTTAAATAAAGGCTATTTATAAGTAATTTCCCTCCAGTTAGTCTTTGACAAATACCCCTTAAACACGTATTTAATCAATCCTGTTTTTCAATAATCTGTCAGCAGGAATTATAATTAGAGGTGTTGTATGGTGAAAACATCTGAAGCAATTAAAGGGGCAGGCAAGGCCAAAGGCTCAATTGCCGCTCGGATTCTTGTGGTGGCAACTATTACGCTTATTGCCGGCCTGGCCATAATCGGAGGTGCGGCATTGTATCTGGAGCACCAGGCATTGATAGGGCTGCAGCGCGAGAACAACCTGCAATTTGCCAATGTGATGGCCGACGACATCAAAAATGCCATGATGGCCGATGATATGAAGAAGGTCGATGCCTATATCAAGGAGATCATTGATCATAAAAGAGCCTTGGCGCTCTCAATTTTTAACGAAAAAGGTGCTGAGCGCGGCAGTGGGGCCAAGGCCGATGCGCTGGTGACTGAGGTGCTAAAGAGCGGCAAACCTGCCGCAACAGGGGCATTCAGGGATGATATTCACATTCTTGAAACCGTTTTGCCGCTCATCAATGAGGAACGTTGCCAAGGGTGCCATGATAAGGAGCTCAAGATCCTGGGGGCCCTCAAACTGGACACCAGCATCGAGCAGGGTTATGCTGCCAGCCGCAAAGCCACCTGGTGGCTGGCTATTGCAGGGTTAGTTGCCCTGGTAACCTGTGTTACCTGTCTGATGCTGGTCATTCGTAAGACGGTCATCAGAAGTCTGCAGGATTTTGTGGCCAAAGTGACTGATCTGGCCCGCGGTGAGGGGGATCTTACCCGTTTGATCACAGTGCAGTCGAATGATGAGTTCTCACTTTTGGCAGACGAGATCAATGCCTTGATGGCCAAGATCAAGAACGTTATTGCACTTTTATATACAAAAGCAGAGCGAATGGCGGAAACTAACGCCATTGTCGGCAAAGTGAGCGCGGTTACCACCACTCAGGCCAATACCCAGCGCGAGCAGGCGTGCCAGGTGGCAACGGCAGCTAACGAGATGGCGGTCACCCTGAATGACGTGGCTTCTAATGCGCAGGAAGCTGCCCGCTGTGCGGCCACTATGAACGAGGCGGCTACTGCAGGTATGGTGGTAGCTGAAGAAGCCTGGGACGTGATGAATGAGATTTCAAGCAGCGTTACCAACACCAAAGAGCTGATCGATACTCTGGAAAGTTCTTCCGATAAGATTGGTGAAATAGTAGCCCTGATTACGGATGTAGCTGATCAAACCAGCCTGCTGGCGCTTAATGCAGCCATTGAGGCGGCCAGGGCGGGCGAACATGGTCGCGGTTTTGCCGTGGTGGCCGATGAGGTCAAAAAACTGGCCGAAAAAACCACCGCCTCTACTAAGGAGATCACGGCCCTGATCAAGGTAATCCAGCAACAAAGCAGCAGCAGCGCTGCAGCCATGGCCTCCGGTGCGGTGCAGGTGGAAAACGGGGTGGCCAAAGTGGATGCCGCTCGCACCTGTCTGACCCGCATAAAAAGCGAGGCTGATGGAACCGCCATGCTAATTGCCCAGATCGCGGCGGCCACCGAGCAGCAAAGCGCTACCACTGGCGAGATTAACAGTAACATCCAGAATGTGGCTGAAAGCGCCGAGATAGTACTGCAGCATAGCACAGAGGGTACCCAGGGGCTGGCAAAGCTGAACGATCTGTCCGAGGAAATCTTTGAAACACTGGGCAGTTTCAGGTTGGGCAATCACCACGACCTGATCAAGGAGAGGTCGACCAGCCTTATGGCACAGGTTGTCAAGCGTCTGGAGACGGCCATCGCTGCCGGCGA
The DNA here is from genome assembly GCA_036504875.1 of Desulfuromonadaceae bacterium. Lineage (GTDB taxonomy): Bacteria > Desulfobacterota > Desulfuromonadia > Geobacterales > Pseudopelobacteraceae > JACPFJ01. The sequence continues at coordinate 35,173 of DASXUK010000037.1, read as the reverse complement.
GATCACAGCCAACGAACTGTTTGACCGCAACTATACTCTCATCAAAGACAGCAATCCGGAGCGCTATAATTCCCGCTTCGATGCCTTTTTCGACAAGAACATAGCACCACTCCAGGAAGCAGCCGTCAAAGATATGGTCTATGCCATCTGTGTTGACGAGAATGGCTACTGCCCCAGCCACAATGCCGCCTTCTCCCGTCAATCAACTGGCGACCAGAAACAAGACCTTGAGCATTGCCGCACGAAACGCATTTTTAACAACTATGCCGGACGCCGGGCAGCCAAAAACAAACAGCCCTTCCTGCACCAGACGCACATGCGCGACACTGGTGAAATCCTGAACGACATCTCGTCGCCGATCTATATCAACGGACGCCACTGGGGCGGTTTGCGTCTAGCCTATTTGACCGAAAAAGAAGCCTAGGATACAATGGAACCCTTTTTCCTGCCGGTTTTTATTCTGAATACCTTTGCTGTGCTGGTGGATGCTGCTCTGGGCTATGTTTCGGCACCGCGGCTGCTAGACAAGGCGGGGGAGCCCGAGATAGTGGCTGCCGGGATCCGCAGCACGCGGCGCTTGTTACCGGTGGTTGTTGCGCTGTACATGTTCTTCAACTGCCTGGGGTACTTTCAAACCCGCCCGGTTATTCTTTTCTCGGTGACCGGTCTGGTCTGCATTGATCTGTCACTGCAGCTATTTCTGCGCCATAGAAGTAATACCGCTCAATCCGATGAAGAGGATGGTAGGGACTAAGCCGTCATTCTTTAGGCGCTCTTTACCTCTACCGTCACATCATACAGGGTACTACCTCTTCCTCCATCAGTAAGTCTCTGGGATGTCAAAGCATTGACTCCCCGCTGGCCAGGGATGAACTCCCGCCACCAGACCCCTTCCGTTACCACTGTACCGCTCAGCACCTTTTCCGTTGCTTTGAGGGTAAATTCTACCTCCCCCAGCCGGTTAAAAGCCAGCACCTGCTGCCCATCTGTCAGATCTCGTTTGGCGGCGTCCTCGGGGCTCATCATTAGGGTCACCACCTTTTGCCGGGCGCGCAGTTCATCCTGTTCGTAAAAACTGGAGTTGAGAGCATAGGGGGTGGTGGCCGGCTGCAGCCTGAGGGGAAAACCATCCGCTTCGGCGTGAGTGGGGAGGGGGCGTGGCAGTGGCTCCGCTTCACGCACATTTTTGATCTCGATCTTCCCCGAGGGTGTCTCCCAGATCGCCTTTGGGTCGCCCGGGACGGTCAGTACAACCGGTTCGCCCTGGCGCAGCAAATCGCTGACCGCCGCATCCCGCCAGGGTGTTTCATAATCGATCAGCTGTTCCACCAGCTCATCGACCGGCTGTTGGAAAAAGGGTTCATCCCAGCCCATACCGTTAGCTAACAGGCAGAAGGTGTCCCAGTTTGATTTTGACTCGCCGAGCGGTGCGACTACAGCGTGACAACGCTGGCTGTGGTAGTAGCCATAACTGCGGTACAGGTCGCCATGTTCCAGAGAGCTTGTGGCTGGCAGAATAATATCGGCAAAACGAGCCGTGTCGGTCAGGAAGCGTTCGTGCACCACGGTGAACAGGTCGTTACGCATTAGCCCGCGAATGACGGCATTCTGATCGGGCGTTACGCAGGCCGGGTTGGAGTGGTAGACATACAGCGACATCACCGGCGGATCATGCAGATCATTCAGGGCTGTTCCCAGTTGATTCATGCTGATCAGCCGCGTCGGACGGGTAATGAAATCCTCACGGGTCACCTTGTGCAGCGGAAACGCGGCGCCAGTGGCTGTGCCGGTTAACATGCCGCCACCCGGGTGTCGCCAGGCTCCGGTAATGGCCGGTAGGCAGGCAATGGTGCGAACTGTCATGGCGCCGTTGCCGTAGCGGGTCAGGCCGCTCCCCAAGCGGATAAAGGGGGCCCGGCTTCGGGCATATTCCCGCCCCAGGCGTTCAATGGTTGCCGCAGGTAGTCCGCAAACCGGCTCCATCTGCACCGGGCTGCACTCTTTCAGTATCTGGGCAAGATCCTCAAAGCCGAGTACATTCTTCTCAATGAAATCCTTGTCAATTAGCCCTTCCCTGGCAATAACGTGCATCATCCCCAAAGCCAACGCGCTGTCCCCGCCTGGGCGGACGACAAAGGCCTCGTCGGCCGCTTCCATGGTAGGGGTGCGATAGGTATCGATGACCCACAACCGGGCCCCGTTTTTTCTGGCCAGAAGTGCGTCACGTTGGCAATGTATGCTGGTGGCGGCGGCATTGATGCCCCACATTATTATCAGCTCGCTCTGCGCCAACTCGGCCGGATCCATGGCAGGAGTATCCCCCATAATCGTTTTCCAGCCGGCATCCTTGGCTGGTGAGCAGATGGTGCGTTCCAGCCGCGAGGCCCCCAGTAAGTGGAAAAAGGGGTGGCCGCTGTTCCTCTGCACCAGCCCCATGGTACCGCCGTAGGAATAGGGCAGGATGCATTCGGCGCCGTGAACGGCAATCATTTCCTTCCAGCGTGAGCAGATTGTCTCAATCGCTTCGGGCCATTTGATCGCAGCAAATTTAGCATCCCCCTTGGCGCCGGTCCTCACAAGCGGCGTCTTTAATCGCCGGGGTGAGTTGACGGTCTGTTCGTAGTGGTTCATCTTGGGACAAAGCAATCCCCGGGTGACAGGGTGATCTGGATCCCCGCTGACGCGTATGACCACGCCATTCTCTACCTCGACCAACATGCTGCAGGTGTCTGGACAATCAAATGGACAAACCGAGCGGGCTATAGATAGGCTCATGACTTTTCCTCTCAGATTCTTACGCGGCCTTGTTGTAAAAGAGTTGCTGTACATAGAAACTGTTCCGGCAGTATACTACGGCCGCTTTAAAAAACAATTGCAGATGAACCGGAATAGTGATAACCAATTGCATTAGGAGCTACAAATGACAACTACGCCTGAAACTCTCCATTATGCTGTTTCACTGGTCGGAAAGGACCGGACCGGGATCGTAGCCGGGGTGACCTCGGTGCTTTTTCGTCTGGGCTGTAATATCGCCGATTCCAGTTGTACCATGCTGGCCGGCGAATTCGCCATGATCCTGATTGTCTCGCATCCGCGTCCATTCAGCAAAAGCCGTCTTTCTGAGGAGTTGAAGCCGGTCTGCGACCAGCTCGGCATGTCGGTGGGCGTGCGTACCCTGCATCTTGATGAAGTTGTGCGCCAAGAGACCAAAGACGAAATCTGCATGATTTCGGTCTATGGTGCCGACCAACCCGGAATTGTTTATAAAGTGACCAGCGAACTGGCCGAACTGGGGGTCAACATCACCGATCTGAACACCAAGCTGATCGGAACTCCGGACGAACCGGTGTATGTCATGATGCTGGAAGCAGCCTTGCCGGAGGGGCAGACACCTGAGAAGCTTGAGTCCTTGCTTGGTGATCTAAAGCAAAAACTTAATGTGGAGATTGGTGTGCGGGTTATCACGCCGGTGGCCTTGTAAATATGTCGATTCAAAACGTTCTGCGCTATCCCCACCCTCTGCTGAAAAAGGTATCGCATCAGGTGGAGGTGGTTGACAGCGCCATACAAAATCTTATTATTGATCTTCTGGATACGATGCGCGCCGGTCCAGGTTCAGTCGGGATCGCCGCACCGCAGATTGGTGTAACCTTGCGGGTTTGCGTGGTGGATGTTTCCGCCAACCGTCATGGCAAAGAAAACAATCATGGTCAGTTGTGCATGATCAATCCGGAGATCATTAACCGAAGCGGCAACGCCATTATGCGAGAGGGTTGCATGAGCGTGCCGGACTATACAGGTGATGTCGAGCGTGCTACCGAAATCAGTGTCCGCTACTCCGATTCGGAGGGAGTCGAACATGAGATCGCAACCAGTGGTTTCGAGGCCGTGGCCATTCAGCATGAGATTGACCACTTGGATGGAATCCTTTTTCTGGATCGGGTAGTCAGCCTGAAGACCGGGTTGTTCAGGAGAAAAAATTACAGTTAACGCAGGAGGAGGATAGTATGTCGGAATCGCTGTCGCAACCTGAACAGGATGAACTTCTCAAGATTGCCCGTGACACCATCGTGGCCTATCTTACTACCGGTAAAGCATCACTCGTCGAAACATCATTTTCCGGGCTCTGTAGTCAGAGCGGTTGCTTTGTAACCATCAAGCAGCAAGGAAAGTTGCGTGGTTGCATCGGAAACTTTGTTTCGGAGGCTCCGCTTTACAAACTGGTACAGGAAATGGCAATTTCCGCGGCAACTAAAGACCCGCGCTTCTATCCCATGAAACAAGATGATCTGGAGCATTTTGAGCTGGACATCTCGGTTCTTTCACCACTTTGGAAGATCGAGTCGCTTGATGAAATACAGGTCGGGCAACATGGTCTCTACATCATCAAGGACACCTACCAGGGGGTATTGCTGCCCCAGGTCGCCAGCGAATACGGCTGGGATCGGGACACTTTCCTGAAACACACTTGTCTTAAAGCCGGGCTGCCCGAGGATGCCTGGCAAAAAGATTGTGAGATATATATTTTCAACGCCCAGGTTTTCGGGGAAAAATAAGCTCCATCCCTCTACAGTGTTTGGTCCCTGGCCCCTGTTTGAACCCTCCGGCGCTTGGCAAACCAATACTACGATGATAAAATCTCCACATGAGTCGGACGATTACTATTGCCCCTGTCACCCGGATTGAGGGTCATGCCAAGGTCACGATACGCCTGGGTGATGCCGGTGAAGTTTCCCGGGCGCGTTTGCATGTCCAGGAATTCCGTGGTTTTGAAGGCTTTTGCGTTGGGCGGCCCTACTGGGAGATGCCTGCCATAGCCGCTCGTATCTGCGGCATCTGTCCAACCAGTCACGCCTTGGCCGCCTCACTTGCCGGAGATCAAATTCTGGCCCTTACCCCACCCCTGACCGCTCAAAAACTACGCAGCCTGCTTTCCCTGGCGCAACTGATTCTCAGTCACTCACTGAGTTTCTTTCATCTCTCGGCCCCCGATATCATATTAGGATTGGATTTCGATCCTGCTGAACGCAATCTTGTCGGACTGGCCCGTTACGTTCCGGAAGCTATCAGCAAGGGCATCCGTCTGCGCCAGATCGGACAGGAAATCGTTAACCAAATTGCCGGAGGAGAGCTGCACCCTGAGTTCATCGTGCCTGGTGGCATGCGTGAGCCGCTTTCCAACAAGGGGCGCGACTATGTTGCCAGGCTTCTGCCGGAGGCGATGCAACTGGTCAGGTATGCTCTGGACCTGTGGCACGAACATCAGGGCCGCTTTCAGATGGAAATGGGTGACGGGGGTGATTTTGAATCCCTGTTCCTGGGGCTGGTTTCCGAAGCCGGAGCTCTGGATTATACTAGCGGGATGTTGCACTTTGTAGACGGAAACGGGGCAACAGTACAGGAACTGTCGCCGGTCAATTATGGCGAAGTAATTTATGAGACCGTCACTGGCGACAGTTATATGAAGCCGACCAGCTTTGGCTCGGCAAATCTCTCCGGCCAACCGTCGATCTATCGGGTAGGGCCGCTGGCGCGCCTGAATGTGGCCCCCTTCCCGGATGCGCCCTTGGCTCTTAAAGAACGGCAGCTACTATTCGCCGGCCAGGCCTCGCTCAGTGCCAGTCTGTGCTATCACCCAGCCCGGTTGATCGAGATGCTTTTTGCTGTTGAAAAAATCGGTCAGCTTATAGAAGATGCGGACATTTGCAATGTGAACGTGCTAGTCCGGGGCGAGGTAAATAACCGGGAAGGGGTTGGTATCACCGAAGCTCCCCGCGGAACCCTTATTCACCATTACCGGGTTGATCAGTATGGTCTATTGACCGAAGTCTGTCTGATCGTGGCCACTGCCCACAACAGTGCAGCCATGGATCGCACCATCACCGATATTGCCTCAAAGCACATAGGCCAAGGAAAACAACTGTCGGAAGGAGTGCTGAATCGTGTTGAACACGGCATACGTATATATGATCCCTGTCTGTCCTGCGCGACCCATGCTGCCGGTCGGAGCTGGCTTTCGGTAGAGTTGCAGTCAGCCGACGGGAAGGTACTGGACAGGGCTTGGCGGTAAGCTTACTATATCTGGATGACCTACGATTCCATCTTTAAAATTACGACTGATTATACCCCGCGTGGTGATCAGCCCCAGGCGATCAAGGAGCTGGTGGAAGGCATTGAACGGGGCGACCAGCACCAGGTGCTTCTGGGAGTAACCGGCTCGGGCAAGACCTTTACCATGGCCAACATTATTGCCCGTACCTCGCGGCCGGCCCTGGTGTTGGCCCCCAACAAAACCCTGGCGGCCCAGCTTTACGGAGAATTCAGGGACCTATTCCCGGAAAATGCGGTCGAATATTTTGTTTCCTACTACGATTATTATCAGCCCGAGGCTTATCTCCCCACCACCGACACCTTCATCGAGAAAGATTCCTCTGTTAATGATGAAATCGACAAGATGCGGCACTCGGCCACTCGCAGTCTGCTAACCAGGCGCGACGTGATCATTGTTGCCTCGGTCTCTTGCATCTATGGCATTGGCTCGCCTGAGGCGTATGCCGCCATGCACATATTTTTCCATCAGGGGGAGAATTTCGGCCGCGATACATTGTTGCAGAAGCTGATCGAGATCCAGTATGAAAGAAACGATGTTGATTTCCATCGCGGCACTTTCCGGGTGCGGGGGGATGTGGTCGAGGTTTTTCCGGCCTATGACAGCGACAAGGCCCTGAGAATCGAATTTTTCGGAGACGAGATCGAGGCCATCAGCGAGATCGATCCCTTGCGAGGCGTGATCCTGCAACGATTGTCAAAATGCTCTATTTATCCGGCCTCACATTACGTTTCAACCCGAGAAACCCTGAAGGGCGCGGTGGAGCAAATCCGCTTTGATCTGGAGGAGCGCATCCGTTATTTCAGGACCCAGAACATGCTGCTGGAGGCTCAGCGCATTGAACAGCGCACCTATTTCGATATCGAGATGATGGAGGAGATGGGCTTCTGCCAGGGGATCGAGAATTATTCGCGTTATTTCGACGGTCGCCGGTCAAACGAGCCTCCTTATACTTTGATCGACTATTTCCCGGAGGATTTCATACTGTTTGTGGATGAGTCGCACATTACCATTCCTCAGGTCGGTGGTATGTACCGCGGCGACCGGAGCCGCAAGGAAACGTTGGTTAATTACGGGTTTCGATTACCGGCTGCACTTGATAACCGGCCGCTGAATTTCAAGGAGTTTGAGACTCGGATTCAGCAGGCGGTGTATGTCTCGGCCACCCCGGCCGATTTTGAAATGGAAAAGAGTGGCGGGATATTTGTCGAGCAGGTTATCCGGCCCACCGGCCTCTTGGACCCTGAGATAACCGTTAGACCGGCGACCTCTTCCGGACAGGGTGCCGGCCAGGTGGACGACCTGCTGCATGAGGTGCGCGAAACCATTGCCCGGGGCGAACGGGTGCTGGTGACCACTTTAACCAAGCGCATGGCCGAGGAGCTCACCAACTATTACCGTGAGCTGGGAGTACGGGTCAGGTACCTTCACTCCGACATTGTTACCATTGAGCGGATGCAGATTCTGCGTGATTTACGGTTGGGTGAATTTGATGTGCTGGTCGGCATCAACCTGCTCCGCGAAGGTCTGGACTTGCCTGAGGTCTCTCTGGTGGCGATACTGGATGCCGACAAGGAGGGATTTCTTCGCTCAACCCGTTCCCTGATCCAGACCTGCGGACGTGCGGCCCGTAATATTAACGGACGGGTTCTAATGTATGGCGACAGCATCACTCGCTCGATGCAGGCCTGTCTGGAGGAAACCCAACGTCGCCGCATTAAACAGCTGGCCTATAATGAGGAAAACGGCATCACCCCCGAGACGATTAAAAAGACTATAGCCACCATACTGGGCTCGGTTGAGGAAAAGGACTACTATACCCCTTCCGGAGGTTTGGCCGGAATAGCCGAGACTTCCGAGGAGTATGTGGCGCCCCAGGAGATCCCCAAGCTGGTCAAGAAGCTGCGCAAGGATATGCTGACAGCTGCCAAGGCTTTGGATTTTGAAACCGCTGCCAAACTGCGTGACCGGATCAAGAAACTGGAGGATATGGAACTGGCTCTGCGTTAGGAGTCTTTATTGGTAATTAAAAAAGGGGCGGCTTTTTGGCCACCCCTTTGATAAGATAAACGTTTAGTACTGTTACTACTTATGGCATTCCTTGCAAGAGGTAGGGCCTTTTTTCATCTCGGTATGGCAGCCCTTACAGTTTTTGTGGGCCCAATCCTTACCAAAGCCTTCAATCTTGCCACCCTCGGCTTTTTCGTGACATTTTTTGCAGTCTTTTAATAATTCCTGATGGGCCTTGTGATTAAACTTGACCCCTTTTTTCAGCTCAATCACGTCAGCGGCAAAAGCGGATCCGGCGAAGGCAACCAAGGCGAGCATGGCAATAAAAGTCTTTTTCATCTGTTTTTTTCTCCTTTTGATTAGGTTGGTACTGCTAAATTTACAGAACTACACTTTCATGTGTCGTGCCAAAATGAGTTATTGATAAATTGCTTGAATAAAAAGGTTTTTGCTGGTTAGTAATCTGTTATTAAGGCTTTTATACCGCAATTGAGGCAAGCAGTGATTCTTATCGGTCGACGGCAAACTAAAAGCCTTGCCATGCTACAGCGATCATGCAAAAATTCCCTGGAACGAATTTAACCCGATGGAGGAAAGCATACCATGAAACAAATCAACGACAAGCGCGGCTTCACTTTAATAGAAATTATGGTCGTCATTGTCATCCTGGCGCTGCTGGCGGCACTGGTTGCCCCTAAGCTGATGGGGCGCACCGATGATGCCAAGATCGGAACCACCAAAACCCAGATCAAACAGATCGAAACCGCTTTGAAGCTATACAAACTCGACAATGGTGTCTTTCCCGGTACCGAGCAGGGACTAAATGCGCTTATCACCAAGCCAACAGTTGGCGTGATTCCTAAAAATTACAAAGAAGGGGGTTACCTGGAAAGCAAGCAGGTGCCAAAGGATGGTTGGGGGAATGAGTTCATCTATGTGTCGCCGGGCGAGCATGGCGATTATGACCTGGCATCTTATGGCGCTGATGGCGTCAAGGGGGGCGAAGGAAAGAACAGCGATCTCAATAGCTGGGATTTGAGGTAATTATTAGGTTGTATTTTTTAATTTCTGCGCTATAGTTATCCGTCTAACTCATTATTTTTATTATAAATAAACGTTTTTAGCGAGTCTAAATCTTTCACTGGAAAAACGTTATTATCTTTGAGGAGGCAGTAAACATGGCGCAGAAGTTTGTGTATTTTTTTGGTAACGGCCAGGCCGACGGTCGTACCGAAATGAAAAACCTGTTGGGCGGCAAAGGCGCCAATCTGGCTGAAATGACTAGCATTGGGCTGCCGGTTCCGCCCGGCTTCACCATATCCACCGAGGTCTGCACGGAATTTTACAAGAATGAGCGCCAATATCCTGATTCATTGGCTGCTGAAATCTCGGCCAATTTAATGCGGGTCGAGGAGCTGATGGGCAGGAAGTTTGGCGATCCCGCTAATCCTTTGTTGGTTTCTGTCCGTTCCGGTGCCAGGGCCTCCATGCCGGGCATGATGGATACCGTTCTTAACCTGGGTCTTAATGATATTACTGTCCAGGGCGTCATTGCCCAGAGCGGAGACGAGCGCTTTGCCTATGATGCTTACCGACGATTTGTACAGATGTATGCCGACGTGGTAATGGGGTTGGAAAAGAATGTTCTCGACCATCTGCTGGAACAAAAAAAGGAAGACCGCGGGGTCCAGCTTGACACCGAACTTACCGCTGCCGACTGGAAAGAACTGGTTGGCGCTTTTAAGGCCAAAATCAGGGAAGAGCTTAAGGTCGAATTTCCCGAGGATCCCGCTGCCCAGCTGTGGGGCGCCATTGGAGCCGTGTTTGGCTCATGGATGAACCAACGTGCCATCACCTACCGTAAATTGAACAACATCCCCGCCGACTGGGGTACCGCCGTCAACGTTCAATCCATGGTCTACGGTAACATGGGCAATGACTGTGCCACTGGCGTGGCCTTCACCCGTGACCCCTCCACCGGCGAAGATTATTTTTTCGGCGAGTTTCTGGTAAATGCCCAAGGCGAGGACGTCGTGGCCGGCATCCGCACTCCACAGCCGATCAACCGCATCAAGGACAAGAACGGCAAGCTGCCTTCAATGGAAGAGGTTCTGCCGGAGTGCTACCGGCAATTGGTCGAGATTCGCGGCATACTTGAAAAGCATTACCAGGATATGCAGGATATTGAGTTTACCATTGAGAAAGGTAAGCTCTACATGCTACAGACCAGGACCGGCAAAAGAACAGCCCCGGCAGCCATAAAAATCGCTGTTGACATGGTCGCCGAAGGATTGATTGACAAAAAGGTGGCAGTCAAACGCGTTGCACCAAACCAGCTTGACCAGCTCCTGCATCCCTCGCTTGACCCAAAGGCAGACAAGAACATTATTGCCAAGGGCTTGCCAGCCTCTCCCGGAGCTGTTTTCGGCCAGGTTGTCTTTAGCGCGGATGAAGCCGAAGCCGAGGCCAAGTATGGTAAAAAGGTCATTCTCGTGCGGATCGAGACCTCGCCCGAAGATATTCACGGCATGCATGCTGCCCAAGGCATTCTCACCGCCCGTGGCGGCATGACTTCCCACGCGGCGGTTGTTGCTCGCGGTATGGGAAAATGCTGCGTAGCCGGTTGCGGGGATATCAAGGTCGATTATAATGCCGAATGTTTTACCGCCAGGAATGGAGTGGTGGTGAAAAAAGGGGATACCATTACCCTGGATGGCTCAGTTGGTGAGGTCATGCTAGGTGCTGTTCCGACAGTACCCCCTCAGATGACAGGTGATTTCGGAACACTGATGGAGTGGGTGGACCAGTTTCGCACCATGAAGGTGCGCGCCAATGCCGATACACCGCATGACTCCAAGGTTGCCCGCGAGTTCGGCGCAGAAGGTATCGGCCTTTGCCGTACCGAACACATGTTTTTTGATGCCGAGCGCATCGCAGCGGTGCGTGAGATGATCCTGTCCGATGAAGTTGAAGGTCGGCAGCTGGCACTGGCCAAGATTCTTCCCATGCAGCGGGATGACTTTACCGGTATATTTCGTGAGATGAAGGGGCTGCCGGTTACTATCCGCCTGCTTGATCCACCGTTGCACGAATTTCTCCCTCAGGAAGATAAGGATATCGAGGAGCTGTCCAGGACCATGAAGGTGCCGGTAAATGCCTTGAAGCATAAGGTGGAGAGCCTGCATGAATTCAACCCGATGCTAGGCCATCGCGGCTGCCGTCTGGGCATTACCTATCCTGAAATCTATGACATGCAGGTCAGAGCCATAATGGAAGCGGCCTGCAGCCTGGTCAAGAACGAAAAGTTCAGCATAGTGCCGGAGATCATGATCCCATTGATTGCAACTGCTAAGGAACTGCATGTCCTCAAACAGAACGCCATGGCAATTTGTGAAGAGGTAATAGCCTTGTATGGAGTAAAGGTGGAATACCTGATCGGCACCATGATCGAACTCCCCCGAGCAGCTCTGACCGCAGGGCAGATTGCCGCCGAAGCCGAATTCTTCTCTTTTGGCACCAACGACCTGACTCAGACCACTTTTGGACTTTCTCGCGACGATGCCGGCCGATTCCTGCCATTTTATGTCGATAACGGCATTCTGCCCGAAGATCCTTTTGTCTCGCTGGATCAGGAAGGGGTTGGGCAATTGGTGAAAATGGCCTGCGAGAATGGCCGCTCAGCGCGCCCGGACATCAAGCTTGGGATATGCGGGGAGCATGGTGGCGACCCGGCTTCGGTGATCTTCTGTCACAATATAGGGCTGGATTACGTCTCCTGTTCGCCCTTCCGGGTGCCTATCGCCCGCCTTGCAGCAGCTCATGCTGCCCTAGCTTGATTTAAAACATATACGCGCAAAAACAGGGATGAGCCTTTCAGGCTCATCCCTGTTTTTTTTAAACCGGTATAACTAAATTTAGGATAAAAGCTTAAAACGATTCACCATTTGCTGAAGTTCGTTGGCTGATCTGGCTAGTTCAGCTGCAGCTCGCTCGGTCTTGTGAGCTCCGTCGGCGGCATCATGAATTACACCAGTAATTCTGTGCATGCTCTCAGTGATGCTCGAGCTGGTAGCAGATTGCTGTTCGGCGGCGGTAGCCACCTGGGAAACATACTCGAGCAGAGGAGCAATCTGCTCCTTGATCGTACCGATTGCCTGGCTGGAAAGCTGCACATCTCTGTTTCCGTTCTGCACGCTGGTAGCGCTTTGCTCCATTGAAGTGACCACGTTCTTGACGTCGCTTTGCAGAGAAGCAATAATCGACTGGACCTCCCGGGTTGCTGAGGCGGTACGCGCGGCAAGATTACGAACCTCATCGGCGACCACAGCAAATCCACGCCCCTGCTCACCGGCCCTGGCAGCCTCAATGGCCGCATTGAGCGCCAGAAGGTTGGTCTGATCGGCAATATCTCCGATGGCAACCACAATATCTCCAATACGTTCCGAGTTAGTTCCCAATGCTTTGACCGCCTCGGTGGTTCCGATCACCATGCGCTCGATCTCGCCCATCATGGAAGTCATGCCGCAAATTGTTTCTTCTCCGCTTTGTGTGGCACTGCTAGTGCCAGCCGCTTTCTCAGACATGGCCTGACAACTGAGTGAAATGGTGGCGCTAACAGAGGCCATTTCAACAACCGCTGCAGAGATAGCCTCAGTTTGTCCGGAGGCCTTTTGGGTGCCATCGGCGATTTGGGATGAGGTGGAACTCAATGATTCGGAAGCAGAGGTCAGTTGAGCAGCTGTTGCTTGAATCCCGGCGATCATGCCCCGCATCGATTCCTGAAGGTCGCGCAATGCCATAAACATCTTACTGAATTCATTTGTGCGCAATACGGCGATGTTACTACTCAGGTCGCCTTTTGCCATTGTCTGCAAGTAAGAAATGGCGCGTTGAATGGGTCGGTTGATCGACCAGATATTGGCCCCGCCAAAGAGCCCTCCCAAGATTATGAAGACAGCGATAGAACCATACTTGATTAATCCGGATGAGGCCTGGGCGGTGAAGAATACGGCAATTATACAAAGGCTGTAACATACGCACAGCAAGCTCAGGCGGAATTTAATTGAGAAATTCAAGTAGTAATTCCATAAAGTTTTCATCTCATTACCACCTCTTCAGCAATAGCTTGGGTTGTCTGCTCATTAAAATTTAGCGAGGACAGAATTGTAAAGTTAACTCCCCCTGTATAATAAAACATTAATTTGCTTTAAAATCTATAATTTTCTAATAATTGCCGCAAGCCGCTGCAGGGTTTCCTCCTTGCCGAGCACCACGATTATTTCTCCAATACCGGGCGCTTGTGTGCCGCCCGACAAGGCGATCCGCACCGGCTGCCCCACCTGGGGCATCTTCCAGCCTTGCTCTGTGCAAAGGTCTTTGAAAACAGAATCATATTCAGCAGCTGTGGAGGCAGGAGTCGAAACCAACTTATCTGATACGGCCTGATAAACTGCCCCCAAGTGGTCTTTTCCAAATTTGGCTAGGGCTGCCTCGTCGTAAGCAGCTGGAGGGTGATAGTAAAATTTAATCGCGTCGGCCATCTCGATCATAGTGCGGGCGCGTTCCTGAAGCGTTCTTACGGCTGCCGCTAAATCAGGTCCTTGTTTTGGATCAATACCCCGTTCCTTTAGAAACGGAATCAACAACTTTGCCAGCCGCTCCGGATCCCCGGTCTTGATATAGTGGGCATTCAACCAAAGTAATTTGTCCGGATTAAAAACGCTGGCTGAACGCCCAACATTGGCGATGTCAAATTTTTGAATCATCTCCTCGCGAGTGAAGATTTCGTCATCGCCATGGCTCCATCCCAGTCGTACCAGATAATTCATCAAAGCCTCCGGCAGGAAACCCATATCGCGATATGCTATTACGCTTGTTGCTCCATGACGCTTGGACAGACGCGTTTTATCTGCTCCCAGGATCATCGGGACATGTGCAAATTGCGGCACTGGAAAACCAAGCGCCTCGTAAAGCTGGACCTGGCGAGGAGTATTATTTACATGGTCATCGCCACGGATAACGGTGGTAATGTCCATTATGGCGTCGTCGATTACAACACAAAAGTTGTAAGTTGGTGTGCCGTCGGTGCGCTGAATGATCAGGTCGTCCAGTTCTTCATTGGGGAAGGTGATCGTCCCTTTGACCAGATCATCAAAACTTGTCACCCCGCTCTGTGGCGCCCGAAAGCGCACCACAAAAGGGTCATTCGGCGGCTGATCGGCACGTTGCCGGCAGGTACCGTCATATTTGGGTTTGCGCCCTTCTTTCATAGCGAGGTCGCGCTTCGCCTCTAGTTCCCCGGCCGAACAGTAGCACTTATAGGCCTTGCCGCTATCAATTAAACCCTGAACATGTTCCTTGTAGAGTGGAAAGTTCGCGGATTGATAATAGGGACCCTCATCCCAATCAAGCCCCAACCATTCCATTCCCTGCAGGATGGCGTCCACTGATTCCTGGGTAGAGCGCTCGACATCGGTATCTTCAATGCGCAGGATAAAGGTGCCACCCTGTTTTCGGGCCATCAGCCAGTTGAATAAAGCGGTGCGAGCGCCCCCTACGTGTAGATAGCCGGTCGGGCTGGGGGCAAAACGGACGCGGATAGAAGACATGCTGAAACTCCTTGATAATTTGTTCTTACGTCCGCCAACTATACCACCGGGCTTGATTCGTAAAAAGCACTTTCTGGCGTAAAATTTTCTTATTGCTTGATACGCCATGATAGGATGATCTTAATTAGCTGGGAATCCGGAGGCGGTATGTCAACCATTGATACCCTGATTTACGAGAGCTGGAGAAGGTGCCGCGCTAAACCGGCCTTACGCTATAAGAGCGGCGGGCTGTGGCAAGAGATCAGCTACGACTCGTTGTGGGATATCTCAGACCGCATTGCTGGCGGGCTGATCAAGTCCGGGTTTAAGCCTGGTGATCATGCGGCCTTGATAGCACCTTCGTCACCAGAATGGGTTGCCATTTATCTGGGTATATTGAAAGCGGGCGGAGTGGCTGTGCCGATCGACAAAGAGTTGAAGAGCGCGGAGTTGCGTCATATCCTGATCGATTGCTCAGCCAGGGTCGCCTTTAGCAGCCCCCCTTGCCTTAGTGGGTTAGTTGATCTTCTTAGCGATATACCGGCCTTGAAACTGGTAGTTGCTTTTAATCGATCAAAATCAGACCAAGGTCAATCAAGGCAAGAACAGGCGCTCGGAAACCTGGTCAAGGAATGGCGCGGCCTGGTTTCTGATTTTAAAGTGCCGCCCGAGCGAGCCATACACCTCGAAGCTATTGCACGGCAGCTGCAGCATATATTGAGCGAACCACCTTCTAGCACGGAAAAACATCGCGGGGCATCTGGCTTCTCGCCACTCAAAGCGAAAAATAAATCGGTGGAGGAGGGGCGGATTATTGAGTTGGAAGATTTCTATCATCGTTCCCCTTTGCCTGAAAATCTGCGCAAAGCAGAGGATACGGCTGTGATTTTGTATACTTCGGGAACAACAGGGCGCTCAAAAGGGGCCATGCTAAGCCATTCCAATATCGTTTCAAATATTCAGGGAGCAATCAAACATTTCAAGCTTAATGAAACCATTCATACCCTTTCTTTTCTACCTATCAATCATATTTTCGAGCAGGTCTGCGGCATTTTGCTGCCACTTTCTTTGGGAGGAAGGATCTCTTTTATAGAATCGATCAAGAAACTGGGAGAAAATTTGGCCGAGGTCAGGCCGACCTTTTTTCTGGCGGTACCGGCGGTCTACCAGATGCTGCTGGAGCGAATCATGAAAAACATCCGGGAAAAAAGGCCGGCCCGACTGCTCTTTTCCTTCCCGCTGACGCGTCTATTTATAAAAGCCCGCATTCGCCGCAGCTTTGGTGACGGAACAATATTTATCAGTGGCGGTGCAGCCCTGGATCCTGCCATAGCAATCGGTCTTGCCAGGCTGGGGATCGCTATTTATCAGGGTTACGGCATTACCGAAACCTCACCGATAATTAGCGCCGAGCAGCCTGGAGCGCAGCGTCCCGGCACAGTTGGTCATCTGCTTGAAGGGGTCAGCTTGAGGATCGACAACCCAAACGAGGAACAGGTGGGGGAGATTCTGGTAAAGGGGCCGAATGTGATGCAGGGCTACTATCACAACTCACAGGCTACTGCCGAGGCACTGGTGGATGGCTGGTACCGCACCGGGGATCTGGGAAGGGTAGATAAAGACGGTTTTTTGACAATTTGTGGCCGTGTCAAAAATATGATTGTCACCCCCAACGGAAAAAATGTTTATCCAGAGGAGGTGGAGATTGAATTGCTGAAAAGTCCCTTTATAGCCGAAGTAATGGTTTACGGCCATCGAGTCGGGCCGGCGGCGGAGGAGGTGCATGCCATTATCTACCCCGATCAGGAGGCGCTCGATAATTACTGCCATAGCCAGGGAACCTGTCCGATTAATGAATCGGCAGTGGAAGCGCTGCTGGGTAGTGAGGTGAAATCAGCCTGCGCCGGGTTGGCCGATTACAAGCGGGTTCGTAGATTCACGATTCGGGAAGACGAGTTCCCCAAGACAACCACCCGCAAAATCAAACGTTATGCAGTCGAAGCCCGAGTTATAAGCGGAGGGTGAAACGGAAATCTGCCGGGTAATGTCGCTAAGTGGCATTTGATTCTGACCGGCAGCCCTGCCAGGTTCCCCGCCGGGTCAATTCATTGACTATTGCATACCACAACTGATTGTTTTTTAACCCCCACTGGGGCGCGACACGTATGTCCAAAGGTGCTGATCCGTACAGCCGCTGAAAAGTGATGCGCGCCGGCAGCAGCTCGATAAAATTGGCCGCAGTTTCTACATAATCCGCAAGTTCCAGTGGTATGTATTGCCCGTTGCGATACATCTGCGCCAGCCCGGTTCCTTCAACGGCATGCAGTTGGTGCAGCTTTACCGAGTCTACCGGCAGGGAAGCCATCAATGCGGCAGTTTTTAAAAACTCGGTGGCGGTTTCGCCCGGGAATCCATAAATCAGATGTGCGCAGATGTCAAAGCTCCTGTTTTGGGCCCGTTGAACAGCATTGACAAAATCCTCCAGGGTATGGCCGCGGTTGATGCGAGTCAAAATGCCGTCGTCCATCGACTGCAGGCCCAGTTCCAGGCAAACATAATGGTTCTGCGCGATCTCGGACAATAGATCCAGCGCCTCTTCACCAAGGGCATCGGGTCGGGTTCCCACAGAGATGCCCAACACATCCGGGTGATCCAGCGCGCGATGATACAACTCGGCCAACAGTTCCAGCGAGGCATAGGTGTTGGTGTACTTCTGGAAGTAGATGATGAATTTTTCCGAGCCCAAGCGCTGGCGGTGGTAGGCCATGCCATGGGCGATCTGTTCTTCCAGAGGGATAACCGCCAGGGTATCTTTGGGCGAGAAAGAGGTGTTGTTGCAGTAGATGCAGCCGCCGGTGCCCTTGCTGCCATCGCGATTCGGACAGGTGAAACCGGCGTCTACATTGACCTTGCTGACCCGGCAGCCGAAACGTCGCCGCAGGTAATGGCCATAGGAGTGTATATGTAGATCAGGGTGGATACGTATGTCAGGAATCAATTGCATTCTTTTCGATCTTCTGCAACAGGCATTTGGTGATTGAGAGCGGATCCGGGGCGGCAATAATGGCCGATATAAGGGCAATGCCGTGAGCCCCGGCTGCCATGGCTTCGTTACAATTCAGCAGATTGATACCGCCCAGCGCATAAACGGGAATACTGATGGTTGCGCAGGCTTCCCGAAACAGCTGCAAGCCAAGCGGCGCTCCGTAGGCGACCTTGGATGATGTGTAAAAGACCGGTCCCAGGGTGATGAAGTTGGCACCCTCTTTTTCAGCCAGCCGGGCTTCCTGCAGCGAATGAGCTGAATAGCCGATAACCGGCTCTGCTCCAAGCAATCGCCTGGCCTCGGCTACCGGCAGGCTGCCTGCTCCAAGATGAACCCCATCGGCATTGGTTGCCAGGGCAATATCAAGGCGATCATTGATAATCAGCAGTGCATCATAAGAATCAGTTAGCTGGCGCAACTCCATGGCCAGATCATATAGATCGCGGCCTGGGAGATCCTTTTCGCGCAGCTGTATAGCGCGGATACCCCCTTGCAGGGCCTGATCAACCACCTTGGCAAGCGGACGGCCAGCTGTCTGATGGCGATCAGTAATCAGATAAATAGAAAAATCTGTCATTTTAGCAAAGGGACCTGCGCCGGTTTAGGCCAATAAGCCCTCAATCGGGCTGGATGCATTGGCGTACAATTTTTTCGGGATGCGACCTGACTTGTAGGAGAGGCGGCCGGCTATAACCCCCAGCTTCATAGCCTCAGCCATGGCAATCGGGTCTTGGGCCCCGGCAATGGCCGTATTCATCAAGACACCATCACAACCCAATTCCATGGCAATAGCGGCGTCCGAGGCGCAGCCGACCCCGGCATCGACAATGACCGGCACTTTGATGGTCTCCAGAATGATTTTTAAATTATAAGGGTTACGGATCCCAAGTCCGCTGCCGATCGGAGCACCGAGCGGCATTACCGCGGCACAGCCGATATCCTCCAGTTTCCTGCACATGATTACATCGTCACTTGTGTAGGGAAGCACGGTGAAGCCTTCTTTTACCAGGATCTTAGCCGCCTTGAGCAATTCCTCGTTATCAGGAAAGAGGGTTTTCTCGTCGCCCAGCACCTCGAGCTTGACGAAATCTGATAAGCCTGCCTCACGCGCCAGCCGGCAAGTCCGTACAGCATCCTCGGCTGTATAGCAGCCGGCTGTGTTGGGCAGCAGGGTGTACTTCTTCAGATCGATATGGTCCAGCAAAGATTCCTTGGTGCGATCTGATATATTTACCCGCCTTACCGCTACAGTAATAATCTCGGCTCCGGACACCTCCAGGGCCTGCACCATCTGTTGAAAATCAGCATACTTACCGGTTCCTACCATGAGGCGGGAGTTAAAAACACGGCCGGCGATCACCAGCTTATCGTTTTGCTGTATCATATCAAAAAGTCTCCTTTATATGGCTCTTATTCGCCAATTTCATGTAGCCTTTATTCTTTGACATCTGGATTTCTAAGCGCATGCAGTTTAACTGGTTGCCCTCAGATTGCCCGTGGTAGTCAGCCCCCTCCCACAAAATGAACGATTTCTATTTTATCGCCGGCGGTAAGAGCGTGTTTGCCATAGTCAGCTTTGGGAACTATTTCAAGATTTACCTCTACCGCGACCCGTTCCCGGCCAATCTGCAACTGTTCAAGCAGCTCGGCAATGGTGCTTTTATCCCTTATGTCAACTGTATCACCGTTTAATAGAACCTGCATTTTTCCTCCAAACGTAAAAAGCCGCAGAAGCGGCTTGTTAGATGTTAATCCGTGGCGCTTCCCTACGCCGGCATTACCCGGATCAGGTACTAAGGGTCGCAGCTAACCGGCTGCTCTCAGTCGAAACTCCCCCAGCGTTTTAAGTAAGTTAGATTATTGGCTGAATCATGTCAATGGATTTATCTAGACAGGAAGCCTTAGAATTTATCATGGTTTTTAATCAAAGCTATTATTGTTTTGAAGTTTTATGCTAAAGTAGCTCTATTTAATGTAGTGCTTTTTGGGGGAATGATGGTTGATAAAAGGGATATCAAAAGGCTCAAGAAGCGTCTTTCGATACGCTTTGGCATAGAGGATGCCAACCGGGTGGCATTTACTGAAGATATCTCCTCTTCAGGCATGTTCATAAAAACAGCCAATGTTTGCCCGCCGAATACAAAGATAAAGATAGAATTCATGCTGAATGACGGGAATAAGGTGGAATTGGAGGCGCGCGTCATGTGGGCCAAAAAGGTGCCCCAGAACCTGTTTCACTTGGTGAAAAAAAGCGGCATGGGGGTCAGGTTTACCGGTTTTTCTTCCGGAGAACCAGATTTCCGCAGGTTTTGTGAAAACATACTGGCCGGCCAGCAGAGTTCGAGGTAATATATGTGCAAAAAGATTTTTATTGGCGCCACCGGTCAGCATTGCGGCAAGACCACTATCAGCTTATCGCTCATGTATCTGGCGCGGCAAAAATACAGCCGGGTGGGCTTTATGAAACCCCTTGGTCCAAAGTGTATTGAATATAAAGGAATGTTGGTAGATAAGGATGCCGCCATGTTCGCCAGTGTGTTTGACGTGGACCATGATGTGGCCCTCATGTCCCCGATGACTTTAACTGCCGGCACCACCCGTCGCTTTCTTGATGGTGAAATGGATCTGGCGTCGCCACGTGAGGCGATAATGGCAGCTTGCTCTGAAATGGAGAAAAAGTATGATTTTCTTATCATTGAGGGGGCCGGGCATGGCGGAGTAGGTTCGGTTGTTGGCGTTAACAACGCCAAGGTTGCCAAGATGTTGGGAGCCCCGGTATTGATGGTCACAGGTGGCGGCATCGGTAACGTGATTGATTCCATCGAACTTAATCTAGCCTTGTACGAACGTGAAAAGGCCGATGTGAGAATCATAATGGCTAACAAGCTGATGCCGGAAAAAAGGGAGCTTTCGCTGAGCTATCTAAAAAAGGCTTTCGCCGAAACCGATATACTGGTTACCAGCGCCTTTGATTATTCGCCGACGCTGGCCGATCCCACCCTGCAGCATATCTCGGAACTCATGAAGCTGCCTCTGAACGGTGAACCGGGTGAGCGCAGCCGGATCTGTCACAACATCCAGCTGGGGGCCGCCTCATCGCAGAGAGTAATTGACAGCCTGGAAGAATCAACGCTCCTCATCGTTACCAGCTCGCGTGACGAGCTGTTGGTAACCGCATCATCGCTGCACCATATCTCCGAATATAAAGATCGTCTGGCGGGCCTGATTATTGCAGGTCATGTTGCCGTCTCAGATATCACCCAGAGAATCATCGAAGACAGCAAAATTCCCTATATCCGGATTGAAGAGACCTCTTCGGAAGTTTTCTATCGTCTTAAGGAACATGTTTCAAAAATAGGGCCTGCTGACAGGGAAAAGATTGATCTGATTCAATTCATGGCCAGCAAATACATCGATTTCGAAGCCATTGATTCAATTTTGTGAGCTTCAACCTGGGCAAAACTGCCAAAAGTTCTTGACCTAAGTTTTTTTTTGCTATTTATAGAAACAATACAATTCCTTCAGGTGACCAATGATCATTGTTACTCGCTTGGACAAACAGCAGATGTACCTCAATCCGGATCAGATTGTCAGTATTGAGGAAACTCCCGACACAGTAATCACGCTGTTTAACGGAAATCATTTTATTGTCAAGGAACGGGCGCAGATTATTATCTCCAGAATAATCGCCTTCCGCGCCAGAGTTATTCGCCGGGCCGGCTCGGCAGCACAGAAAAAATACCTGTCGCGGCCTAAGCAGAGCCAGTTTCGTAATATTAACGACAATAATGCCTGTCCTTCTAAAGATGACGGACGATTTCGCACGCCATTTCATCCCCAGGATGTTTAAACTATGGATTTAGCAACTGTTATAGGCATCATGATGGGTTTTGGGGCTGTCTTTGGGGGCGCCTTTATGGAAGGGCTGCATATGAAGGCCCTTTTACAGCCGACTGCGGCAATGATCGTACTTGGAGGTACCTTCGGTGCCACCTTTATCAGTTTTCCGTTGCCTTCGGTAATTCAGGCTTTCAAGGATTTCAGGATCGCACTATTTCCGCCGCAGATCGACCATGAGGCGGTGGTCAAGGATATTATCAATTATGCAACCAAGGCTCGCCGTAATGGACTCATATCATTGGAGCAGGAAGCTCAATCAGCCAAGGATCCCTTTATAAAAAAGGGTATTTCTCTGGTAGTAGACGGTATTGATCCCCAGAAGCTGCGCGAGACCCTGGAAGCCGATATCATGTCTTATGAGGATCATACCAAGCATTCGGTAGAGTTTTACGAGTGTGCCGGGGGCTATGCCCCCACTATCGGTATTATCGGCGCCGTTCTCGGGCTTATACATGTTATGAGTAACCTGTCCGATACCTCCAAGCTTGGGGCAGGCATTGCCGTTGCATTCGTGGCGACTATCTATGGTTTGATGACCGCGAATATCATCTGTATTCCGGTCAGCACCAAGCTTAAGTTCCGTATGAAGGAGGAGGTTCTCCGGCGGGTCATGATTCTGGAGGGGCTGATTGCCATTCAAAACGGGGAAAACCCTCACTTCATCGAGCAGAAACTAAAGGCTTTTGTAGGCGGTCATTAAACTACCATGGCATTAAAAAGAGAGCCTGAAAAACATGCTAATCACGAGCGCTGGCTCGTTTCCTACGCCGACTTCATTACGTTGCTGTTCGCCGTATTCACCACCCTTTATGCCATGTCCCAAACCGACAAAAAAAAGGTCGAGGAGGTCATGCAGTCACTGCAGCAGTCCTTTGGGATGGTTCAGGCAGGTGCTCCTTCGCCCAAAATAAACGTGATCCAGTCACAGCCTATCAGTGTAATGCCGACCATCAAACCGGATATTTCCATCAACCAAAACCGCAAGAAGCTTAGCGGAAGCGGACAGGCCAAGACCCGCGCTGAAGAGAAGGATTTTCGGCAGATAAAGTCATCCATTGAGGCCTATCTGATCAAGCAGGGAGCCCAGAACAAGGTTTCCTTGACCATCACCCGTCGTGGTCTGATCGTGAGTCTTAAAGAGGCCGGGTTCTTCAACTCCGGTCAGGCCCAGATCCGGCCCGAAGCATATGAGCTGATCAATACCATTGCCGAAGCCATGACTCAGTATAATAACCCGCTCAGGGTTGAGGGTCATACCGACAATACCCCGATCAGCACCGGTCAGTTCCCATCCAACTGGGAGCTCTCGACGGCCCGTGCAACCAACGGACTGAAGTATCTGTTAAAGCAATTCAGTGTTGACCCCGACAAAATATCAGCCACTGGCTATGGTGAATTTCGGCCGTTAGCCGATAACGACACAGCCGAAGGGCGTTCCAAGAATCGTCGTGTGGATCTTGTTATGTTGTCCGGAGAGGCTGAACGCGGTGAACCTTAGCTTTCACTCTTCATTTTAAGAACTGAATTCAAGCCTCCGGTGCCCTCGCCGGAGGCTTTTTGCGCTCAAATTCACTGCGACATATTATGTCACCACTACATGTTACTGTCATTCATATCAAATTTAAGGAGTAACCGGTATGGAAGCAGTCATGATAGCTGGTCTGGCAGTTGTAGCGGTCGGAGGATATTTTTCGGTTTTGGATTTTCTGGACAACCTGGGGATCAAGGTAAAGGATTCACGACAGGAAAAATGCCGCTCGGCAATATTACGGACAGGGATCAATCCGGCGCAGGGAAGGGTCAAGAAGATGTCGGGGGTGAACATTTGATATGGCTTTGATGAGGCTGCTTTTTACGTGGGGGATATCTTTCTCGAGTTCCTTCAGCAATCGTTTCATCCGCTTGCGCTGGAGGTCGGCAGTTCCGCAGACGGGGCAACAACAGCATACCACCGGCAGCTTGGCTCTCTTTGAAAAACTGATGATATCGGCTTCGGCGACGTATACCAGGGGACGTATTACTGTGGTTTTGCCGTTATCCGCCAGCATGGAGGCTGACATGGCCTTGAGTGAGCCGACAAAAAACTGGTTCAGCAGCAGCGTTTCAATAAAGTCATCCTGGTGGTGCCCCAAAGCCAGTTTGTTGCATCCCAATTCCAGTGCCTCAGAGTAGAGTGCACCGCGTTTGAAACGAGCACAAATCGAACAGTATGAGGAGTCGGGCCGCCGTTTTTCCTGAATGAGTTTATAATGTTCGGTCGGCACCATTTTATAACTGAAGCCATTCTCTCTAAAAAAAGCCTCAATGATGTCCGTACGATAACCTTGATAACCGGAATCGATATTTATCGCCACCAGCTCAAATTTAACCGGCGCCCGCCGCCGCAATTCCTCAAGTAGAAGCAGCAAGGTATAGGAATCCTTGCCTCCCGACACCGCCACCGCGATACGATCTCCCGCCTCGATCTGCTTAAAATCGGCAACGGCCTTTCCTACAGAATGACGTAGCTTTCTGAACAGCTGATCGTCTTGATATTCATGAACCATTGCTAGAATCTCTTTTATTTTCAGGAAAGCTGTACACGATCAAGCAGATCCCGAACCAGGGGAGCGAAGGTTTCATGTTCCAGCAGAAAGGCGTCGTGACCATAAGCCGACTTTATAAGATGGTACTCAACCGGCTTGCCTAAACCCTGCAGGCAGTCGGCCATTTCTTCGGTTTGGTAAGGTGGATAAAGCCAGTCGGAGGAAAAGGCAAATAACTGCAGCGGGGCCTTGATCAGGCTGAAAGCCTCGGTCATTGATTCATAACCCCAGGCAACATCATAGAGATCCAGGGCCTTGGCCAGATAAAGAAACGAGTTGGCATCAAAACGATCAACGAAATTGTAGCCATTGTAGTTTAAATAACGCTCCACCTCAAATTGGCCAAAGAAATCAAACTGGCCGTCTTTGGCCGAGAATCGTCGCCCGAACTTGAGGTTCATGGATTCATCCGAAAGAAAGGTGATGTGGCCGATACCGCGGGCCAAGGCTAGACCATCCTTAGGATTATGTTTATATTCTCCCTTGCGCCAGTTGGGATCATTGAATATCGACCAACGTGCAACGGCATTCAGGGCAATAGCCTGCGGTGAGGGGTGTGGCGTACAGGCAAGAACGATAGCCGACGCTATGGAATCCGGATACTGGGTGGCCCATTCCATGGCTTGCATGCCACCCATGCTCCCTCCCATTACCGCCAGCAAGCATGGTATTCCAAGCGCATCCAGCAAAAGTTTCTGCGCCCGCACCATGTCGCGCACAGTTATGACTGGAAAGCTGAGATTATAGCGTTTGCCGGTCTTAGGGTTAATGGAGGCGGGCCCGGTTGAGCCGTAACACGAGCCGATTACGTTGGAGCAAATCACAAAGTAACGGTCGGTATCCAGGAGTTTGCCTGGACCGACGATGGCATCCCACCAGCCAGACTTGGTATCGTCTTCGCTGCGTTTGCCGGCCAGGTGCGCATCACCGGTCCAGGCGTGCTCAACCATAATGGCATTAGTGGCGGATGAGTTCAGGGTTCCATAGGTTTCATAAACGAGAGTAACCGGGGCCAGGATTCGTCCGCTGTCCAGTTTGATGCCGTTATCAAAGGTTATGGACTGTTCCTTGACGATGCCGATGGACATTAAAAAAGCCCCTTCTGGTAATCGAATGAGAAGGGGCTGGAACAAATGATCACAGCGCACCTCTCATCTTTGCCTTTCGGCAGGAATTAGCACCTGACGCCAGTTGGCCGGTTGCTGTGGTTTCGCAGGGCCTTTCCCTCCACCACTCTAGATAAGCAGGTTGTTTATTGCCTGAGAATACAGAGAAAAAGAATTGTTTGTCAATCAAATATGCGCCTTGTCAGCCTGATTCAGCGGCTGTGAGATGAAACACTGCATGCCTTAATGCAGTGTGTGGTGCTGTAATGCGTGCATGCAATTGATTGTGCCGAATGATTAGGGGAAAATAGTAGAAAAAGAGGAGGGCTTCTGTTATAACAATCTCCGTTAATTCAGGTTTATCAAGCCTGTATGAGGAGGTTGGAAATGTTTAGAACGATGTTGTTGCTCTCCCTGCTGCTCTGTTTTGGTTGTTCCCAGCATCATTTTAATGTTCCGATGGAAAATTTTGCCGAGAAAGTAAAAGTTCTTGGCATAGCCCCGATCATGGTGGATGTTGATTCGGATATCAAGCATCCCCAGAAGGATCAGTTGGTCGGTATAATCTCCGATTTGAATCGCAAGTATGAGCCGCAGCTTGTCCGCAAGTTGAAAGAAACCGGTAATTTTTATACTGCGGCTTTGTTGGATGGTGATCCACAGCGTATTTTCAGCAACCTGCTTTTCCGCCGGGAGAAGCGTGATGATGCCACCATCCAGTATCACAAATATTTCTGGAAAAATAGTGAGCTGCGAGAATATTTGCAGAAAAATAACCTTGATGCAGTCATGCTGATCGTGGTCGGCGGACTGAGCAAGACCGACCGGATTTACTCGAGCAATCTGTTGTCATCGATGACAAGCGATTATAATTACTTGATCATGACGGCCCAGATAGTGGATGGCAACGGTAATGTTCTCTGGGAGTATCCAAATTTTCGTCGCCGCATACTGACTTATTACCCGTTGATAAACCTGCAATACCCGGATTTCAGCGAGGCTGAGGCCAATCTTACGGCTGCCGCCAGCATAAAATTCAAAACCCTGGAGGGGATTCAGCGGAAACTTGATCAGAAACGGCAGGACCTGCTGCTGCGCGAGACACAGGAGTCCGAGGTTTATGGTGCCCAGTTTGATGAAATTATCTCTTTCATAAAATACGATCCCAATTCAGATAAAAAACCGAAGACAACCCCAGCTGAACCGAAAGCCCAGCCTGCAGATAAACGGCCGGCGGCTCAGGAACCGGCCAAAGTTCCTTCTGTCCAACAACCGGCAACACCGACCGCAGAAGCGGTAAATGCCCCGGTGGTTGAAATTACCCGGGTTCCCAAGCTTGAGCCTTCTACTACGGAAATCCCCGCTGCATCAAACGAAGCCGTAAAATAGCTTGAAGCCTTTATAGAAAAACAGCAAGAGCTCTCTGATTTCGGAGAGCTCTTGCTGTTTCTGCGATAGTTATCGCAAAAGCCATTGATGTAGTAGCGCCCCAGCCAGCCACAGTATACTCCCTGCAGTCAGAGCCGAATAGAACCCCATCCCTTTCCACAGGCAAATGTAACCGGTTGCAAAAAAAGCAATCGTAGGCAGGACCCCCCACAGTACCCCTTTTGTGAAATTCCCAATCAGCTGGGTATTACCGGGGTTTTCGGTATGCAGCCAGATCAGGACGATCAGACTGGTAAGCGGCATGGTGGCGATTAGACCACCCAGTGTCGGAAAGCGTCTGCCGACCGTTACACAGGTGATGATAATCAGATTTGAGAGCGCGAGCTTTAGAAAAAACATATCTTTGAATCAAGGTATCCGAAGAAAAATTGGTCTCAGAAGTCACATGGGGTTTTTGACGATCATTAATGACAGATAATCCGGTTTGTGAGCCGCAATTTCAGCAAAATCTGTCAGCACCAGCTGGCGTGCACTCCCCACCCGTTCGACAAACAGGGTGCTCTGCTCGCGTCCGGTCTGCCTGAGCAGCTCCAGGATATCCGCATACAAGGGCTTCACCTTGAGAAGTACCACGGTCTCATAGTGTGCCAGGGCCTCAATGATCTTATTCAAACCGGCTGTGGCCGGTATTACTAGCAGACGCTCGTCCCCTTCCACCAATGGAAACACGGCCTGGGCGGCAGAGGCATTGATGCTGGAGATACCCGGCACTATTTCCAGTTTTACCTGCGGATAGGTGTTCTGGAAGATGCGTAACAGATAGATGAAGGTGGAGTAGAAAAGCGGGTCACCGATGGTGATGAAGGCTATTTTTTTGCCGGCTGCCGCCCGCTTGGCCATCAGCGCGGCAGCCGCCTGCCAGGCCGGGAGCAGGCGGGATGGATCGGAGGTCATTGGAAACTGGTGGATGATGATTTCCTGGCGGTTGTGATCCAAAAACTCACGAACCGTTTCAAGGGCCACACTGGACTCGGTCGGCTTGGAAACCGGAGCTAAAATAACATCTGCCTCACGCAGGATTCGCTCGGCCTTGCGTGTCAGCAGCTCTGGATCGCCGGGACCGACACCAACAGCATAAACAGTGGACACTAGTCGTTTCCCTTCCAGGCTGAAATGACATAGACAGGATTTTGAGCCTCGAACATCTTGTATTCGGTTAAATTGCGGGTCTTGGCAATATTGACGCAGGCGGCCTCGACCGTGTAACCATGGTCTTCAAGGAATTCAACCGCCTTTGTGAGGGTGTCCAGGGTAACGGCATTGATAACTACTATTCCATCTGATTTCAGGCGCTGAGCCACCAGATCGATGACCTCATCCAGCTTGCCGCCTGCTCCGCCGATAAAGACGCGGTCAGGATCAGGCAGATCTTCCAGTCCTTCAGGGGCATAGGCCTCGATCAGCTTGACATTGCGGGCGCAGAATTTTTTCAGGTTGTCATTGATAAAGCCGATGCATTGCTGATTCTTCTCAACGGCAAAGATCTTGCCATTTGGCATCAGGTTGGATGCCTCGATCGAGATCGAACAGCTGCCCGCGCCAATATCCCACAGCACCAGGTCATCTTGCAGTTGCAGCTTTGCCAGGGTGACCGCCCTTACCTCCTGCTTGGTGATCAGTTTCTTAGAGGTATGGAACTCATCGTCATTGATGCCGATTAGCGGATACTGAACCAGATTGGGCTCGTAGGTCTTGATCAGAATCAGGATGTTTAGATCGGAGGGCCTTAACTCGAGCAGGCCGCGCAGATCGGTGCGAGTAAATTTTTCGCTGGCAAGCCCCAGGTCCTCGCACAGCCAAGCCTCGTAACCTTCGGCTCCCCGTTCGATCAGTTCGGTCGCGATGGCGGCCGGAGTATTGATTTTATCGGTTAATATGCAGGCCTTTTCAGCTGCAATGATCTTGTCTACCGAGGCATGCATGCCGCGGCCATGAACGGACACAAAAATGGCATCATCCCAGGGTTCCTTGATACAGGCAAAGGCATACTGCATGCTGGTGACATTGGCAAATATCTCGATCCGCTCCTTGGGCAGATTCCGTAGCAGGAATCTAGAAACACCGAAAAAAGTAGGATCTCCCGAGGCCAGCACAACCACGCGCTTTTCAGTTTTTTTGAGGAACTCCAGCACCTCCGGCAGGTTAGTCAAGGTCCTCTTCTCACCGCTGAAATCCGGAAAAATATCCAGATGCCGCTGGTGACCGATCATCACCTGGGCGTTGGAAATAACCTCCAGTGCCTTGGCTCCGAACCCTTCCCAGCCTTCGATGCCGGCCCCTATCAGATAAATTTTCTGTTGATCCATAACAAACCTTTCCCTGTGAGGATCTGGTATCGCTTCAGTTGCGAACTATATCACCCCATACCTCAAAAATCGACTATTTATCTTTTTGAACAGACTAGAAAAAAGCCAACTGCAGCTACATAAATAAAAAAATGCCGGCTTTTTCAAGCGCGGCATTTTTCTGTTCAAATCAATGTTGGCCAGATTAGGATTTGGAGGCCCGCTTGCGCCTGGTCGGATCCAGCTCTTTCTTGCGCAGTCGGATCGATTGCGGCGTGACCTCGACCAGCTCGTCGTCATCGATGAATTCCAGTGCCTGCTCCAGCGTCAGAAGGCGCGGCGGGGTGAGTTTGATCGCGTCGTCGGTGCCCGAGGCGCGCACATTGGTGAGTTTTTTACCTTTGCAGGGGTTGACGTCCAGATCGTTATCCTTGTTGTGTTGACCGATGATCATGCCGCCGTAGACCTCAACACCGGCCCCTATGAAAAGAGTACCGCGCGGCTGGAGAGCGTCCAGCGAGTAGGCGGTGGTCTCGCCATGCTCCATGGCCATCAGCACCCCGTTTTTCCGGCCGGGTATCTCGCCCTTGTAGGGTGCGTACTCATGGAAAGTATGCGTCATTACTGCTGTTCCGCGTGTATCGGTCATAACCTCGCCACGCAGGCCGATCAGGCCGCGAGCCGGTACAATGAATTCAAGGCGGATCATATCGCCCATCGGAAGCATGGCAACCATCTCGCCCTTGCGCGGGCCCATTTTTTCGATGACAGTGCCCTGGAATTCGGAGGCTACATCCACCACCAGATATTCCATCGGCTCCTGTTTGACGCCATCTTTGATGCGGATGATGACCTCTGGCTTGGACACAGCCAGTTCAAAACCTTCACGACGCATGTTTTCGATCAGAATCGAGAGATGCAATTCACCTCGTCCGGAAACCTTGAAGGTATCTGCGCTGTCAGTATCTTCAACCCGCAAAGAGACATTGATGCGCAGCTCTTTGGTAAGCCGCTCGCGGATATTACGCGAGGTAACCCACTTGCCTTCACGGCCGGCAAAAGGAGAGGTATTGACGATGAAGTTCATCGACAGGGTTGGCTCATCAATGGATACATAAGGAACCGCAATCGGAGTCTCGGCGCTAGCCAAGGTCTCCCCGATGCTGACCTCTTCAAAGCCTGCCACGGTCACGATGTCGCCGGTGCCGGCTTCTTCTATATCAATCTGTTTGAGTCCTTGGTAGCCAAGTAATTTGGAAATGCGACCCTTGGTGATCGAGCCGTCGCGCTTGATCATGGCCACGGTCTCGCCGGCCCTGACCTTGCCGTTAAAGATGCGGCCGGTGGCCATACGGCCGATATAATCATTGTAATCGATATTGGCAATCAGCATCTGGAAGGGTGCATTGGCATCCCCCTTGGGAGGACGGACATTGGATTCCACTACCGCGAAGAGCGGCTCCATACTGCTCGAGTCAATGTTGATATCCAGCTTGGCGTAACCCATCTTGGCGCTGGTATAAACCACCGGGAAATCCAGCTGGTCATCGGAGGCGTTCAGCTCACAGAACAGGTCAAAGACCATATTGAGGACCTCATCGGGACGTGAGCCGGGGCGGTCGATCTTGTTGATGACTACGATCGGCTTGAGTCCCAGGTCCAGGGATTTCTTCAAGACAAAGCGGGTCTGGGGCATGGGGCCGTCCAGAGCGTCAACCAGCAGCAGCACCGAATCAACCATCTTGAGCACGCGCTCTACCTCGCCGCCGAAATCGGCATGGCCGGGGGTATCTACGATATTTATCTTATATTGGCCATGATGGATGGAGAGGCTCTTGGCCAGGATGGTGATGCCACGTTCCTTTTCCAGGTCATTACTATCCATGACCCGTTCGGTAATGGCCTCATTCTCACGGAAAACGCCGGCGTGGCGCAACATGGCATCGACTAACGTTGTCTTGCCATGGTCGACGTGGGCGATAATGGCGATGTTACGGATTCTCTCCTGCATGGTAAAAACTCCTCGATGTTCTCAAAATAAAAGGACGGGCTTAAGGCCCGTCCATTAACTACTTACACTACCCTATTATGGTTATGCCTGGCAAGAACTATCTCGCTTGCCGCGTTCATAAGAGAAGCGTTTTGAACTTTGACTGAACTAAACCATCCTTTAATCCGTGTTGCGACCGGGGATAACACGGTTATAATTAAGCCAACTGCTTACACTGTAAAGTCTAATCAGACGGCCAGGAAGGAGGTAAGGGAACATAAAGGTCGTTGACATGCGTGGAGCAGAAATATGTAAATTACAGGAGGAGAAAATGCGAGCCCTGATTATCTTAGTTGCAGTCTCTTTCCTCGCCTTGGCAGCTCCGTTGACCACTCAGGCGGCCGAGAAAAAGGTCAAGAGCGAGGTCGTAATGAAAACAGGCAACAAGCTGCACCTCTTTCACAGCGGCACAGCCGATGTGAAAAAAGAGATCTGCCCGAATGATGTCATCGCTGTCTACCGGGAGCTGGGTGGCGCGAAAAATCCTAAAACAAAAGAGGTCGGAAAGGTAAAAGTGCTTTCCTATGATGGAGAACATTATTTTCAAGCCGAGGTGGTTAGCGGCGAGATTAAGGTTGGCGACATAGCCAAGAAGGAAACTGCATCCTGCTTGGTCCAGCCGATCAAACAGTCTCGGTAAGTTTTGCCGGATCACTTTTAGCAGATCCGGGCCAACGACGTCCCGGATTCTTCTTGCTGCCACGATTTCAGTAACATCCCCCTTAGGCCAGGACCCGTCCGTTTAATTCGAGTTTAGCTTCTAACCTGCCCATCCCCGTAAACAATGAACTTCGTAGTAGTCAGATCCTCCAGCCCCATCGGGCCAAAGGAATGCAGCTTGGTGGTCGAGATGCCGATCTCGGCCCCCAGGCCGAGCTGGCCGCCGTCGGCGAAACGGGTCGAGGCGTTCACCATTACGCAGCTGGAATTGACCTCGCGGATAAAGCGCTGGGCGCGGGAGTAATCGCTAATAATAAACAGGGACGCTCCCCGCATTTGATATTAATTGGGGGAACACCCTTATTCTCCTTCACATCCAATCCCTTTGGCCGTTGAAACATGAAGATCGGCGATTCACTTCAATCTCGCCTGAGAATCATCGCCTCAACCTCCTGCTTGGCCTGCTCAAGCCCGGCGACAGCCTCGGCGCGGAGCTGTTTGGCCTGGTCGCGGATACCCTGGATATGAGCTGCGATTTTGTTTTGTTTTTCGAGAGGGGGGAGAACAACTTGAAATTTTTTTACGCTATGTGATCCGAGAAAAGGAACACCTCCACCACCAATAAATTTATTGATTTGCCATTTTCCACATGAGGACATTAGAAAGCTGGCAATATAATTGGAGCTAACTTCGCAACTAAGCCGAATTACTCCAGTATTGTTATCAACGGTATAGTTTTGATCATTATTCTTGATGAATACCGAAAACTTATATTGTTTGATAGCTTCGCCAATGAATGGGCTTATAATGTCACCTTGTTCGAGAACTTTACCCTTCACTTCTGCATCAACATATTCAATATCTTCAAAACTAATTTCACCATTACCAAGTATATTTTTAACCTTTAATAAAACACAGTCTTGTTTGTCTGTCTGATTTCTACCTATACCTTGAAATATCGAAACCGCAATTTTGTTTAATTGAGCCAAAGGATAAGGTGAATTCATCATTCTCGATTCAAACGATTTGTATCGTTTCGAATAAAAATCTGCGTCAAACCGACCGCCGCTGACTTCGCTGAAATTACTGATAAACATACGTAGGCTGATGCTGTTTTCCTCTTCCTGCTGCGGTTCAATACCAAGCTCCTTCATCAGGTAGGTATCGATTGAATCAAGTTGTTGCTTCGCCTGCGCCTCTTTTTGTTTTTTGGCGGCGTAGGCTATGTTTATTTTAGTAACTATTCGTTTTTGAATATCAAAGGGAGGTAGAGGAAGTTTATAATTCCTGTATTCTTCAGCGTTTATATTTGGCTGACCAGCACTGCGCTGAACTGCATTTACCCATTCCTTGTAAATGCCTAGCTGGGTGACAGTGAAAACGTAACTTGAAAGTGCAATCTCCTCATTTATTTTAAATCTGATCATGTACCCTGCAAAAAAACACGGATAGTCTTTAGGAGTGTGCAAGTACGCTTTACCCACCGTATTGCCACTACGCGCTAACAACAAATCACCATCCACCAAAATATACTTGTCTTCAATATTGTCCGCTGTGGCACCCAACTCTTGGCTTAAAACTCCAAACTCGTCAATGTCAGTAATTCTAATGTACCGGGGTTGATTGGTGCCAATTCTTTGTAACCCAAGCTCATTTGCGCCGTACTGTGGACGATATCTCAGTATGTTACCTAATGATATTGCAGGGTACATAAAAGTCTGACTTTTTCGAAGATACCGGACGTAGTCAGGATCAAGCCGCCCTTCCAACTCACTCCGCCTGACCAGAAAGACCTTATCCTTGTTCACCGTTTCAGAAAGCTGGAACGCCATCCTTACGCCTCTCCGGCTTCGATGACGGTGATGAACCGAGCCAGTTCCAGCGCAATCACATCCAACTCATTATTACCGGTGCTCCTGCCGACGGCGTCATATCCGATATCCTCGGCAATTGCCATAAAAATGTCGTAATCCTCCAATAGCTCCCGGCGCTTGCTGTCGTACTGTTCCAATAGCCGTTCTTTAAGAGCATCAAGCTTTTCCGCGCATTCGTCGTTAACGCTCTTCTTCCATTCCTGCAAAGCTTCAGAGTCTTTGAGCGCCTTACCTGTCAGCTTGTCAGGATTGGCGAAGCCGTCTAGTTCCTTGATTCGAGTGTCCCGCTCCTTCTCCATCCGTGCAAGTTCCCGGCTAAAAACGTGCTCTTCCTTGATGCGATCCTTCAGGGCGGTCTTGGCGTTTCTGATTTTTTCGCTCTGCTTCCTTGTCAGTTTTTTCAGGAACATCACTGAGCTTTTCACCCCGGCACCGGTAGCCATGAAGGCGGTCTGCGGCATGGAAACAATGGCTACAATGCGATAACCCTCCTCGATATTGTCCCGCACATACTGCAAGCTGGAGTTGGTCAGAATGACATCGGGCACGACGATTGCCAGATAGCCCCCCTCCGCGAGAAACTGGTGGCATTGCTCGATAAACAGCACTTCGGTGCTTTGATTGGGACGTGCAGCGGCTTTGCTCTTTGGGTTCAGCCAGTCAACCTCCTTGGCCGCCATCCTGTAGTTGGTCAGGTATGCCTTTTCAGTCTGCTTGACCGAAGATCCAAAGGGGGGATTGGTGATGATAAAGTTGAAACGGTTATAGGCAAAGCCAACATTGCCGGACCTGTTGCGAAGCTCATCATCAGGGAGTAGGCCATCGGCGCTGATGACGTTGGTATGGCCGTCATCGTG
Source organism: Desulfuromonadaceae bacterium (assembly GCA_036504875.1). Classification (GTDB taxonomy): domain Bacteria; phylum Desulfobacterota; class Desulfuromonadia; order Geobacterales; family Pseudopelobacteraceae; genus JACPFJ01. The sequence continues at coordinate 655 of DASXUK010000037.1, read as the reverse complement.
GATAATCATATTCATCTTGGCGGTGCGGGCAATCTGCTCGTTGATTTCAATGCCGTAAAGATTCTTCTCAGCGAAATCGTGCCAGTGGCGGTGATGCTCTGCTGTTTCTGGCTGTCCTTCTGTCTGAGGGTAGTATTCACCGGCCTGTTTGCGCACCTTGTCAAGGGCATGCAGCAGAAAGCCGCCGCTGCCGCACGAGGTATCCAATACCAGCGATTCATTGGTAATCGGCAGGACATCGACAATGAACTTCACAATTGGCCGTGGAGTAAAATACTGGCCGAAATCACCGCGAAAGAATGACCCCAGAAATTCCTCAAAGGCACGTCCCTTGCTGTCTAGGTCTGTTTTACCCAGATTGACGCTTTCCAGGTAGCTGACCACCGTGCGGCATTTTGCAGCCGAAAGGCGAATGTCATCCTTGAAAACTTCCTTGTCCTTCTTGCGCCCTTCCCCGTAAAGCTCCTGGATTCTTTTCAGCAGCGCATTATTTTCTCTTTGCAGCCGCTCTTCTTCTGTTTCTGCTTCATTTGCTTTCGGTTCAGAAAAGACCTGAAAACTGTACGGCTCTCCTTTTTTTCTCGGTTTCCGTTCATCCCAAACTTTGCAGAAAATAAGCTTATCCAGTTCATCAAACGCCTCGGACGGGTTCAAT
>DASXUK010000036.1:0-40753 GCA_036504875.1 Desulfuromonadaceae bacterium | reverse complement strand
TAAAGACGTAGCGCAGGGTTGCTACAGCTGGGATTTTAGTGAGGATGTGATCAGACTTTTCGCTGAGGGTGGGTTTTCAGTAGTCGAGGCAGCCGTCTTTATCTGCCAAAGTCGAAACGTGGATAAGATCATCGGCCAAGTGCACTCTTGGTGAAGCAATGAACGTGTAAAGTTAAGCTTATGGACAAGGACAGACGATGGCAACTGATTAGCGCCGTCGAGAACGATGATTCAGTTATAACCGCCTCTACTACAATGGTGGGCATGATAACATGTTATTAACGGAGGCAAGATAACGAGTGACCTGTCCCGCTCCATTGCCCCCGTAGTCTTGAAACATCAGGAGTCTTTTCGTATTGCAGGTTGTCCCTCGATCTCATCCAGCATGCTCAATGCAAAATTCTTGGCCCTTCCCGATGGAGCGATGATGCCATAAGCAATCGCTTCCTTTAGTTCTTCCTTGGTTGCCCCGGACTCCTTCGCGACCGCGAAGTGCTTTTTGAGTCAGGCCGGGCATCCTACTGCAATCGCACAAGCAACCCGGATCAACTCGCGCGTCTTGCTATCCAGAACCTCTTGGTATTCATAATCGAGAAATTTCTTGCGGATTTCCATATCAACCTCCCTTGGTTTAGACAGAAGAAGTTACTGGGTGATTTATGATGGCAGCCCACTGGCACCTAAACCTGTTCTCCCATGAGCCGCTCGAAACATTCCCGAACCCTCCCGGTTATATCCTCGTAATCCTTGATCAGTAACCGGCCCGGGTGCTTCAGGTTGGAATCATACCCCAAGCGCCGGGCCAGCTTATCCAGATACTCGCTTGAACCGGAGAGATCATTGCTGGAGTAGTCATGAATGATGCGCAGCCGATTCTCCAGCCGACGCAGGAACTTATAACCGGAGAGTAACGTCTCACAGTCGGCATCCGGAATGAGCCCCAGTGTCCGGATCTCTTTCAGAGCTATAATCGTATTGGGGGTGCGCAGCTCGGGATAGCAACAGCCATGTTTCATTTGCAGGTACTGGACGGAAAATTCTACATCGACCATCCCCCCTCTCCCGGTCTTGATATTGTAACTGCCACCCCCTTCCTTGGCAAGCTCGTGCTCCATGCGCATCCGCAGGCGATGGATTTCGCGGCGGCCTTCATCATCAATGGAGACACCATAAACAGTGTGACGGATAACTGCTTTGAGTTGAGTTGCCAGGTTATCGTCACCCAGCACCACCGTTGCCTTGGTCAGGGCCTGGCGCTCCCAGATTTGAGCCTCTTTGCGGTGGTATTCCAGAAATGAATCCAGGGAGGTCACCAGGGGACCGGCATTGCCGGAGGGCCGCAAACGGGTATCAATCTTATAGACATACCCTTCGCGGGTTTGGGTTGTCAGGATTGAGATCATTTTCTGGGCCAACTTGGCAAAGTATTCGTGGTTGGAGATCTGTTTTTCGCCGTTGGTATAGCCCTGGTGATCGTAAACAAAGATAATGTCCAGATCGGAGTGATAATTTAGTTCGCTTCCGCCCAGCTTGCCCATGGCGACCACGGCCATACTGGCCTCGGCATCCTCTTCGGCATAATGGTAGGTGGGCCGGCCGAAACGCTTGAGTTCCCCCTCCCCCAAACGGTACGAGGCTGCCAGGCAGCTGATCCCAAGAGTGGTCAGTTGGGCGGTAATCTCGCTCTGTCCCAGTTTGCCGTGGATATCGTTCACGCCGATGCGCAGGAACTCCTCATTACGATAGCGGCGCAAAACATCCAGTTGCTCCTCGAAATAATCGTTCTGATCCAGGAGACCGTTTAACTCGAGCTCCATCATCACGCGCGATTTTACAGACGAAACATAGGAGCGGGCCACCATGCTATCCAGTAATTCCGGGTGGCTGATCAGAATTTTGGTAAGGAACTCGGACATGCCGAACAGCGAGACCAACAGCTTGAGCGTTTCCCGGTTTTCGGCCAGCAGAGCATAGTAGGAGGGGCGAGTGCCGATCACGGTCAGAAAACGCTCCAGATGGGCCAGGGCCAGGTCGGGATCGGGTGTTTCAAACACCTCATGCAGGAAGAGCGGCGAGATTTTTTCGAGAATACTGCGGCTTCTGGCAGTCAGATTTCCCTTTACTGGTCCCCGCCGAAGCGACAGCAGGTTCTCATAGGCCCTATCAACATCGGCAAAGCGTTTTTCAGCCAGCATATCCTTAACCAGGTCCGAATCGGCCTTGGGATCAAGGAAAAACAGCACCTCCGGCCTGACCTCCTGCAGGATCTTTTCATCCCGGGTGTAAAACAGGTTGCCGTAGATGGCAGAGACATGCGAACGATGCCCTTCCAGAACCTCGCGGAACCTTGCCAGCCCATTGGGACGGAGAAACCCGCACCGTCGGGCCAAGGCCTGCATTTCCTCCTCTTTAGCAGGCAGGTTGTGGGTCTGACGCTCCTGCACCACCTGAATGCGGTGTTCCACTGTACGCAGAAAACGATAGGCATCCGAAAGCCGGCGGTGGTCATCTTCGCTGATCAGCCGGGCTGTCAGCAAGGTATCCAGCGCCTTGAGTGAATTACGTTCCCGCAAGCGGGGGTTTTTTCCGGCATATACCAGTTGCAGGGCCTGAATGAAAAACTCTATCTCGCGGATGCCCCCTCTACCCAGCTTCAGATTCGACTCGGCCTCGGTTGAACGGGTCAGTGAGGCGTCGATCTTCTGCTTCATGTTCTTCATATCCTCGATCAGGTTGTAATCGAGGTATTTCCGATATACAAACGGCTGGAGCAACCGCAACAACTGCTCCCCTAATTCCAGTGAACCGGCCACCGGCCGGGCCTTGAGCATTGCGGTGCGCTCCCACGACTGCCCCCAGGATTCATAGTAGATCTCGGCCGAGCGCAGGGAAACCGCCATATCTCCTGATTTACCTTCCGGCCGCAACCCAACATCCACCCGGAACACAAAGCCGTCCTCGGTAACCTGGGAGAGCGCCTTGGAAATCATCTCGCCCAGTTTGTTGAAGAAGGAATGCAGAGAGATGATCCCTTTTCTGGCTCCCGAGCCATTCTCAATCCCGCTGGTCTCGCCCTTGTCCGACTCGTAAAAAAAGATGATGTCGATATCGGAGGAGAAGTTTAGTTCTCGCCCACCCAACTTGCCCATCCCGATGACGGTCATCTCAGCCTCACGCAGGCCGTTTTCGGTCTGCATCCGGGGCAGCCCATACTCCTGAATCAGACATCTGCGACAGACATCATGGGCCACCTGCAGTGAGGCCGAGGCCAGATTGGAAAGCTCAACCGTAACTTCCTCCAGCGAGGCCAGACCGCTCAGGTCACGGCCCGCGATCCGCAGGATCTCGGCCCTTTTGAATTCGCGCAGGATCCGCATCAGTCCACTGAAGTCGGTTTCATCATTTACCAGGGCACGCAGGCCAGCCAACAAGTCGCTGAAGGAACGTGAAATGTCGATGGCATTATCCAAAAATAGCCAGCGAAAGGAACGCGGATCTTTAAAGATCAGGTTGACAAGGAAAGGGGATGAGCCGCACAACAGCACGAACTGGGAGAGTCGTTTCTTTCTCAGCGAAAGCTCGGCCAAATCCCCCGGCAAAATACTGCCTACCAGGCGTTCAAAGGCATTCAGAGCCATGTCCGGCAGCGGGGTCAGAAGTGAATTGATCACAATCCGGTGCAGCGCCTCGACCGGAAACAGCGCCTGGAACAGCAGAATATTATCAGCAGAACGGGCGCCATAAAGGAAACCGTGCAACTCCAGGAAAGCGGCCAGTTCATCTGCTCGGGCAGAGGCAGCATCAATGGCAATAATCCTGCTAAACTCCTGGGAGAAACGCTCAACATGCATGATTCTGGATTACCTCTTGCTTGTCCACTCCTTGAAGAAGAGGAGGTTTATAAAAGGGCTAAGCCTGGAACAAGGCCGCCCTTGTTCTTAAGAGTGGGATTGACCACTGATCTTTCTGAGGCCGGAGCGGTAGTCGCCGCTAACAATGCCATTTTCGGTAATAATCGCACTGATGTAGCGGGCCGGAGTGACATCAAAGGCCGGGTTGCGCACCTGGATTCCTTCCGGGGCGATGGGAATGCCTTTAATATGGGTCACCTCGCTAGGGCTGCGTTCCTCGATCGGGATCTGCGATCCGTCGCTCAGGGTCAGGTCCAGAGTGGAGACCGGTGCGGCCACATAAAAGGGGATATTATTTTCCTTGGCCAGCACAGCCACAGAATAGGTGCCGATCTTATTGGCGATATCGCCGTTGGCAGCGATCCGGTCGGCGCCGACTACGCAACAGGTGATTTCCCCACGGTTCATGAAAAAACCGGCCATGTTGTCTGAAATGAGCGTTACCGGGATGTCGGCCTTCATCAACTCCCAGGCGGTCAAACGCGCCCCCTGCAACCAGGGCCGGGTTTCATCGGCAAAGACCTTGATGCTTTTGCCGGCCTCATGCGCGGCTCGGATCACACCCAGAGCTGTGCCGTAACCGGCCGTGGCCAGGCCGCCGGCATTGCAATGGGTCAGGATGGTGGCCCCTTCCGGGATCAGTGTGGCGCCCCATTTGCCGATGTTGCGGCAGATGGTCAGGTCTTCCTCCTCAATGCGGATGGCCTCTTTTTTGAGGATCTCACGGATCTGATCGAGGTTTTTGGAGCGGTTGACCTCGGCCGTTCGTTTCATCCGTTCAATGGCCCAGAACAAATTGACCGCCGTAGGGCGCGTGCGGGCCAGGACGTCGCAGACATTCTCCAACTGGCGGAAAAAAGACTCGTGGGTATCGGCAATGATCTCCCTGGCGCCCAGGGCGACCCCCATGGCCGCAGCCACACCGATGGCCGGGGCCCCGCGGATGATCATGCCCCGGATAGCCTCGGCCACTGCTTTAAAATCAGTGTAGGCGTTGTATATTTCCTCCTGCGGCAGGCGGGTCTGGTCAATCATTACAACGCTATTATCGCGCCATTCAATGGTACGAAAGGACATAAATGCTCCTTAAGCAGGATTTTAGAGGAATCAATGGTTCAGGAATGTAACATGGAGTGGATGGTTCAGGCAATCTTGAATCATCTGTTCATCCAGCATCTAGAACATCGATTGGCCCATAAGTTCTCGCCTTTCTTCAGGGCTGGTATATTTGATGCATTCTAGGCTCACAACCCATTCCAGCCTTCCAGGAGAATCTATGAATACGATACTTATTTGTGATGATGAACCGATCATCAGGATGAATCTGAAGGCCATGCTGATTGAGCTGGGTTTCGACAAGGTGCTTGAATGCGGCGACGGTAAAAGCGCCGTAGAGATGGCTTTGGCCAGCTTTCCCGACATGGTGGTCATGGATGTGGCCATGCCGAAGATGGATGGCTTGACTGCAGCGGCCGAGATCAAAAAAAAGCTCAAGATACCGATCTTGTTGCTGACCAATTGTTATGACAGCCAGACTACCAAACGGGCAGCCGAATGCGGAATTGCCGCTTTTTTAACCAAACCGCTGCGGCAGCAGGACCTGCTGCCGGCAATCGAGATCGCACTGGCACATAGTGAGGTAGTCGACGAACTGAAAGAGAAAATTGATGACCTCAAGGAAACCATCGAAAATCGTAAAGTGATTGAAAAAGCCAAGGGGATTCTGATCGACAAGGAGAAGCTGGGGGAAGCCGATGCCTATCGGACTATGCAGAAAATTGCCATGGACCAGCGCAAGACCTTGCGCCAGGTGGCCGATGGGATCTTGAAGGGCAGGTAAAAACAAGGTCAAGGGGCAGGGGTCAAGTAAAGCTCAAGGCCTTGCCCCTTGCCACTCGGAAATCTCTTCCAGCCGGACTGGCCTCTACCAGTCTGATAGCAGTCGACGCCACTTCCGCGATAATTTTTTCATCCATCTTCTTAAGCCAGCGCTGCGGGATGCCAGCCGTGCCATAATAGGCCCCGGCCAGCATCCCGCATATCGCGCCGGTTGTGTCTGCATCGGCCCCTTGATTGACTGTCCCCACCAAACATTCCTCAAAATTTTTCCCCCTGAAAAACCAGTGAAATACCGTCTGAAGGGTGTCTACCACGTACCCGGTGGCCAGCCCCCGGTATGGGTCAAAGGTAAAGGTGGGGAAACTTTTTACTAAGGCATCAACCTCGCGGCGCAAGCGTGTTTTCGAGGCCCCGCCGAGGATCAGGTGCAAAAGCCTTCCCAGACAGAGGCAGGCGGCATCGGACACAGGATTATTATGAGTGAGATGGGCCTGCTCGATTGTATACTTTTTAAGCAATTCTTCGTCGGCCATGGTATAGAGCGCTACCGGCAACATACGCATGGCGGCACCATTACCGGCATCCCACTCATTGGGAGGGACCTCTAATGCGCCACCGAGCATATAGGCGCGGATGCCCTTGCGACAGGTATCGCCGCAGTCTACCGGCCGGGATTTCAACCATGTGGCGAAATTCTGGGCAATCACCTCCAAAGACCAGCCCTGATTAGAAATGATAGCTCGGGCAATACACAGCGCCATCTCGGTATCATCCGTCACCTGACCCGGCTTCAGCCGCAGCCACCCACCTCCGCTGATATCCTTGAACAGGCCGTATTTGGCCTTGATCTCGGATACGGTCAGGAATTCTACCGCGGCCCCCAAAGCATCACCAATAGCCATGCCTAAGAAGGCTGCCTTGGCACGATCCCTGATTTCAACAAGATTATATTCATTGAGCATGGGCCTGCCGTTCCACCGTTTATTAAAAAAAATATAAGCTTTAGCTATGCAAGAGAGGAACCATCTCAAACTCTCTATGTGATTAAAATTTAGGCATCTTGCATTCTCTCCACGAAAAAATCTGCAATAGCGCTTACTGGCTTTGCCGTGTGAAGCGGCTTTCTGTATGCCTTTTGTGCCTGTGTGGCGATTCTTGTTGTGGCTGGCACGGTCTGTGCCTAATCCAGGATGAGTATCGCAGTATTCCTAAAAAAATCATACAGACAGAGGCAATGGAGCCCGTGGGATAAAACCCGCGGGCTTTTGCGTTTGAAAGGAGCAATGACCATGGCAACCGCTTGCGAAATGAAAAACCGGATTCAGGGGCATCCTTGTTTTGGCGGCAACCATCAGAAAAACGGGCGCATGCATCTAGCGGTGGCGCCGGTGTGTAATATCAAATGCGGCTATTGCACCCGCAAGCATGACTGTGCCAATGAGTCACGCCCGGGGGTAACCAGTCGGCTTTTAACCCCTCAGGAGGCCATTATCAAGGTGCGGGAGGTTATGGCCAGCCCGGTGCTCGGCCCGATCATCAAGGTTATCGGCATAGCCGGTCCTGGTGACCCGTTGGCCAACGAGCAGACCTTCGAGACCTTTACGTTGATCAAACAAGAATTCCCGCAACTGATGCTGTGTATGAGCACCAACGGGCTGCTTCTGCCCGAATCAATCGACCGCCTGTATGAGCTGGGACTGCACAGCCTGACTGTCACCATCAACGCCCTGGATCCGAAGGTGGGGGCGCAGATCTACCGCCACATCAGCTACCGCGGCAAGCATTATACCGGTGAAGAAGCGGCCCGGATCCTGATTGCCAATCAGCTCGAAGGACTCAAGCGGGCCGGTGAGCTGGGACTGACCATCAAGGTCAACTCGGTCCTGGTCCCGGGTATAAACGACGGCCAGATCCCGCTGATCGCTGCCAAAGTCAAGTCTTTGGGTGCTTTTGTGATGAATATCATGCCGATCATTCCCCAGGCCGATTTCGTAGATATTGAGCCACCCAGCGAGGGCCGCTTGGCTGAGCTGAGGAAGGCCAACGAGGGGATCATCGGCCAGTTTGCTCACTGTAAGCAGTGCCGGGCGGATGCAATCGGTTTGATCGGGCAGGATGTGACGGTTGGAGAGTCGGCCTGTGCAGTACCGGTGATCTGAATTGAATTCGAAGATGACTATAGAACTTTTTCACAGAGATGATGTCCTACACTTCCTTGAATTAGCCTCCGCTGAAGGTTGGGTGGCTGAGGCATGGGAGTTGGACTTTGTTTTATCAACCTTTTCGTGCGGCTGTTTCTCCGCCCGTGATGCAACCGGCACCGCAATTGGTTTTATCACCTCTTACAAGCACCACCGCAGCGGATGGATCGGCAACCTGATTGTCAGCCGGGAGTGGCGCGGCAAGGGGCTTGGTGAGATCCTCTTTCTTGCCGCCTACAGCGCCCTTAAACAGGCAGGTGTTGAAACGGCTTGGCTGACTGCCTCAAAAATGGGCCAGTCGCTCTATGAAAAGCACGGATTTCGTAGGATTGACACCATCAACCGCTGGACCGGTGCCGGTGAGGGGAAAATTGCCTCTTGCGCTGTTTCCAAGACAGGATTCAATATTGATATTGATCTGCTTGGCTGGGGCGATCGCCGTGAACGACTGCTGGCAGTGGTCACGGAACGGGGCAGATGCCTTGCTAGAGAAGGTTGTTTTGCAGTGCTCCAGCCCTGCGGCGAGGCAGTGCAACTGGGACCGTTTGCTACAGTGGATCCGGCGCGTGTGGAAGTCCTTTTACAGGATGTCCTGGATCATGTGCCCAAAGGCTGCCCCATATATATCGACGCTCCAGCCAGCAATCAGGCGGTGTTTGTGTTGCTGCAGAAGCGCAAATTCCAGATCCAGGGCAGCAACGAGTTGATGTATGCAGGGATAAGACCCGATTATCGGCCGAGTTATATCTATGGCCTGGCCAGCATGGGTAGTATGGGATAGGAAAAGTATCCGAAGGGCAGGCCCACTTCCCCTAGCCCCTCCATTTTAGGAGAGGCTAGGGGGGAAAATACCTTTGTTTTACAACTTAAACTGCCGCACCAGTCGCTGCAGCTCCTCGGCGTTACCGCTCAGTTGCGCGCGATAGGAAACGATTATTGAATTCTGTGATCTGCGTCGGCATAGTCCCAATAATATCCCTGATTCCAAAACTGATACTAACGATGGTGATTGGAGGTCTGTCAGCAGGAAGGATTTCAGAAATAAATGGCAGGAGTAGAGATTTTCAAAAAGGGACGTTGCGGTGGATCTTCGGCAGAGGCGGGATCAGTGTGCGCGGTCGGTGTCAATAGGCAGTATTATATAAAAGGTGGTTAGTCCTTCTCTAGAGGAGAACCCTACCTCCCCTCCCAAATAGCGTTCACCAAATAGTTTCATGCTGTAGGTGCCGATTCCTCGCCCGGCAGCGCCCTTGTTGCTGAAGGAACGCTGGAAGATCTGCAGTTGCACCTCTGGTGACATCTGGCCGGGATTGGCCACGAAGATCCTAACGCTGCCTTCCGATTGCTCATACCCCACCTCTACGGTCTGCCCTTTCCCAATCGCTTCCAGTGCATTCAGGAGCATATTGCCGACAATGCGCCGCAACACCGGAGGGTCGGTCCGCAGCCGGCAGGGAGCGCTGTCATGCAGGCGGACCGTGCGCCCCGGCACACGCTCATGGTGGCCATACAAGGCGCAAAGTTCCCGTAACACCACCCCCAGCTCAACCTCTTCCAACTCCGGAATATATTCCCCTCGTTCAGCGGCGAGAAGCCGGCGCTGGTGCTTGATCTCCTCGATCAGGTTGTCAGAGAGGGCGACCATCAGCTCAGGGTAATCTGAGGCGATAGCGCTTGTTGAGTCGCACCTCTCAACCAACAGAGAGGCCAACCCCCGAATACCGCTGGCGGTATTGATGATATCGTGAAAAAAGGTCCGTTCCATAACTTGTTTACGCTTTTCGTCACTGATGTCTCTAAGGGCAGAGATGGTGAATTCTCTTCCGCCCACTTTCAGGGGAGTTGCGGTGCCCTCCAGATCTAGGGCTGTGCCGCAATTTTTTCCAAGGGTCAGCCGGCATTCGGCGGATACCTGCTTGTTAATTTTCCGGCTGGTAAGTATCGCCAGCGCAGCGCCGCAGACAGAGCAGTTTGGAGCAGTCCCGCAGCCGTCCGATCCCTCACCGTGATGGATGCATCCGAGCGCTTCCCCAGGTCGGCGGCCAATAAGTCTCCCAAAGTCGCTAATCCCGAACACCTGGATCAGACGATCATTAGCAATAAGGATTTGGCGGTGTTCGTTCAGGATCATGGCCAGGGATGGCATGGCCTCCATCAGCGTAGTCACAAATTCGGACTGATCAATTAACAGCTGTTCATCACTCAGGTCCTGCTCAGTCGAGCGCCCTGCCGGGGCCGCATATGGTTCGGCGTGTGTCATAGCTGCTCCAAAACCGTGAAAAAATCGTTTTTTTATTCCAAAATCTGCAAACTGCCTTGAAATCGTCCATCACAACCTGAATTTACCAACCAGCCGCTTCAATTCTTCCGCCTGTTGCGCCAGTTGCCCGGATGCCTGGGCCGATTCTTCCGCCCCCCTGGCCGTTGTCTGAACTACCTCCGTGATCTGCATCATGTTGTTAGAAATTTCGCTGGTGGTTGCAGTTTGCTCCTCTGCGGCGGTGGCGATTTGATTGACCTGCATTGTGACGTCGTTTATCTGCACAAGTATCTGCTGAAGTGCCTGTCCGGAACGAGAAGCCTCGCCGGTCCCGGTTTCAACCTCATGAACCCCCTGTTCCATTGCGGTTACCGCCCCTTTGGTCTCGTCCTGGATAGTCTTGATCATTTCTCCGATCTCACGGGTTGCCCTGGTAGTACGTTCAGCCAGCGCCCTTACTTCGTCGGCGACAACCGCAAAACCTCTCCCCTGTTCACCGGCACGGGCCGCTTCGATGGCAGCATTAAGCGCTAACAGATTAGTCTGATCGGCTATATCTTCAATCGTACCGATAATCTGGCCGATCTGGTCGCTGCGCGCTCCCAAGTTTTTGACGGTTTGAGCTGTCGTGCTGACCTGTTCCGCAATCCTGCCCATGACCTGCACCGTAGCATTAACCACGTACGTGCCGTCTTGTGCGGCCTGACTCGCGCGCTGTCCACCTTCGGCCGCCATCTGGCAGTTTTGAGCAATATCTCCAGAGGTGGCCGACATCTCCTCGCCGGCGGTCGCTGCTGTTGTGGCCTGATTGGCTACCTCCTCAGCACCGCTGGCGATTTGTTCGGCAGAGGAATGCAGCTGATTGGAGGCCGTAGCAATACTATCGGCGGATTGTGAAACCTGGGACACGATCCGGCGCAAGTTAGCGACCATTTCGCGCATGGCCCCGAGAACGCTCTGTGAGTCGCCTTCTGTCGCTACGTTGATTGAAAGATCCCCATCGGCAACCTTCCTGGCTATTTCAGCAACATAATGGGGGTCACCCCCAAGTTGTCCGGTAATGCTTCGAATAAGGAAGAAGAATATTGCAAGAACGATCGCAAAGAAAAGCAGGCCTATAGTAACTACGGCGATGGTCGACTTGCGCAACATAACGGCAGAGTATTTTTCTGTCTCCGCATTTTCGGCGTTGCTGAGGGTAACTATCTCGTCAATGATCTTGCGATGGGCCTCATAAGCGGGGGACAAGACATCATGCAGCAGCTTTTCGGCCAATGTGTGGTTGTTTGCCGCCAGAGCGGGGAAAAATTCCTTTTCAGCCGTGTCGTAGAAGGCAACGGCCGGTTTGTAGGAAGGGTCCAGCAATAGAGTTTTAATCTTTCCTTCCGGCAGTTCTTTGTCCCAGTATTTGTGTCGATCATCATAATCTGTATGCAGCTTTTTAAGGCGTTCCTGAAAAACTGGGATTATTGAGGCATCCTTCTCCGCCATCGCCTGCAACACAACCAGATATGATTCGATGATATATTCGGGAGGCGGGAGAATATCGGCAATCAGATCCTTTCCCCGCACGATGTCCTGATAAACTGGACCGTTAACCTTGATTTTCTCGGTCGAGATCCGCATCGTCACCGTGAGGACGATTATTCCGAAGGCGATAAGTATGCATGTTCCGACAAGTTTAATCTTCAGACTGAGCTTACAAAATGTGCTCTCCATAATGACAATCTCCTCGCATGAAATTGCGGCTGAGAAGACGCCATTGTCTTGAGCCTTAAAAATGTGCCGTGCACACCTGGTGTTCACAGTTAGAGCAAAAGCAGAAAAGAGTGATTTCCCATCAAAAGCTTACCAATTCAAGGGGCATAGTTGTGAGCTTAAGCTGTCATCATAAGGATATTATTGACAATTCCAATGTAATTCGCGTGGATTATAATTTTAATTAATTAAATGTCAAGCATCATTAAACTTTAATTTAAGACCCAGCATTAACAATGGGAAATAAGAAGTCTATCAGCGCTGTTGGATTTTCTTAGAAAAAACTTCAGGAATTGCAGAAGTCGGGGCCTGCAAAAGGGGGCGTTGTAGGAGAATCTACCGGTGTTCGTTCAGGATCATTGCAGGCCTTAATCAGAATAGAATGATGTCGTTGCAGTCAAAGGCTGCCTGTTTTTAATGCAAATCCTACCATTCAAATTATTACAACAGCTTCACCCCAGCGTAACACACTTGATTTGTTAGTGAAATATTCTTGGTACAGCCAATGCAAGACATTGGCAGATTGAGGATCAGGCAAAGGCGCCGCCATTCAGATTATGGGGCACCTTTGCGTTTTAGTAAAAACTATTCCTGCATTTTTTGAGCTTAGTCAACGCACTTATCCTGTTTATCAGGGTTTGGAGGAGAACATGAGCGCAACTGATAATCACAAAGAAATCATCATAGATGACACAACCTTGCGTGACGGTGAGCAGACCGCCGGGGTGGTCTTCAGCAGGCACGAAAAGATCACTATTGCCCGCATGTTGGACGCCATCGGCGTTCAGGAGCTGGAATGCGGCATTCCGGCCATGGGCAAGAAGGAACAACAAAGCATCAAAGCTCTGGTAGACCTTGGGCTGAATGCACGCCTGATCACCTGGAACAGAGCCTTGGTACCCGAGATCAAAGCCAGCATCGCCTGTGGTATTCAGGCGGTGGACATCTCTCTGTCGGTCTCGGACCAGATGATTGCCCACAAGTTACGCAAGGACCGCGCCGCGGTGAAGGAACAGCTGAAGATGGCCTTAGGCTTCGCCAAGCAAAACGGCCTGTATGTGTCGGTGGGTGGCGAGGACGCCAGTCGGGCCGATCTATCCTTCCTGGTGGAACTGATGGAGATCACCCGCTCGCTGGGGGGCGACCGTTTCCGTTTTTGCGATACGCTGGGAATCCTCGATCCGTTTGCCATGTACGACAAGGTGACCTATTTGCGGGCCGCAGTGCCGGAGATCGATATCGAGGTGCATACTCACAACGACCTGGGTATGGCCACGGCCAATGCCATCGCCGGTATTCGCGCCGGGGCACGCTTTGTCAACACAACGATCAACGGTCTGGGTGAGCGGGCCGGCAATGCCGCCCTAGAAGAGGTGATTATGGGGCTCAAGCATGCCTGCGCCATCGATACCGGCATCGATACCCACCGCTTCCGCGAGATGTCGCTATTTGTGGCCAAGGCCTCCAACCGCCCATTGTCCGTGTCCAAACCGGTGGTGGGGGAGCGGGTCTTTGCCCATGAATCAGGGCTGCATGCCGATGGGGTGATTAAAAATCCGGCCAACTACGAGGGATTTGATCCGGCCGAGGTTGGACTTACCCGCCAGATTGTGGTTGGAAAACACTCCGGAGCCAGCGGTCTGATCGAGCGCTATCGCGAGATGGGTATAGTGCTTGGCCGGCCTGAGGCGGAACTTTTACTGGTACGGGCGCGCCACCTTTCCCAAAGGAGAAAACGCGACCTGTCCGACCCGGAATTGATGTCTATCTATCTGCTGCCAAAGGCAGCCTAGGAGGAATGATCATGTGTAAAGCCGGAACCTCGTTTGTACCAATTGTTGAAGCGGCAAAGTTGTTGGAAACCACTGAAATGCGAGTTTTGATGATGCTCAAGAAGAAGGAGCTTCAAGGCAAACTGGAAAATGATGCCTGGTATGTTGACCGCGCCTCGTTGCAGCTCTGCCAGAAGCCCCTTGCCAGCGAAATCATCAAGCCGGGCTGCGGCGGTGGCTGCGGTGGCGGCTGCAACGGGCACTAAGTTGCAAGGTCAGGTGTGGAGACTTTGTATTTAAAGCACGAGGTAAATTATGCCCATTGTCGTCAATCCATCGGATTTCAAATTTAAATATCCCCGCGACGTCGCCCATCGCCATGACCCTAAGTTCGCCGGGCTGCCAGACCCCGCCTCCTTCAACCGCGACGACCTTTACGAAATCCTCCCTATTATGAATTTCGCTATGAACGAATTGGGGAGTGATGATGGAGCAGTTCTTCACCTGCTGGAGGATATCCTCAATGAAATGCCACGGTTCATTACGACTCGCGGTGAAGTGTTCGAATACCTGCTGGGATCGGCCAGGGAATGTTTGAGGTCGTAGGCGACAGATCACAATGTCTAATTATTAGGCAAACTGCCTGCGTATTTATTATTCCATCTCCACCAAACCTCTATTTAGCTGCACAACTTTTAGACAATATTATTTAAGCACTTAATACACAAAGTATTTTATAGGTTGGCACGGCATATGCTTTTATCTAACTAACACAAGCGGCCCCTGCTTAGGGGCCTGAACAGGCTTATTAGGCAAAGGCGCCTCCATTCACAATAATGGGGCGCCTTTTTTTATTGCCCCGCACACACCAAACCCGGCTGTTCGATTTCTGCGAAAGACGCAAAATACGAACAACCCAAACGAAAGGAGCTTCACCATGAGACAAATCGCAATCTACGGCAAAGGCGGCATCGGCAAATCAACCACAACCCAGAATACAGTGGCAGGTCTGGCTTACCTCGGCAAGAAGGTTATGATCGTCGGCTGCGATCCCAAGGCCGACTCCACCCGTCTGATCCTGCATGCCAAGGCACAAAATACGGTTATGGACCTGGTGCGAGAACTGGGGACCGTTGAGGACCTGGAGCTGAATGATGTCATGAAGGTCGGTTACGGCGACACCAAGTGTGTCGAGTCGGGTGGTCCCGAGCCGGGTGTCGGTTGTGCCGGTCGCGGTGTTATCACAGCCATCAATTTCCTGGAAGAGAACGGCGCCTATACCGACGATCTGGATTTCGTTTTCTACGATGTTCTGGGTGACGTGGTCTGCGGCGGGTTCGCCATGCCGATCCGTGAAGGCAAGGCCGAAGAGATCTACATTGTCTGTTCCGGTGAGATGATGGCCATGTACGCCGCCAACAACATCGCCAAGGGGATCCTCAAATATGCCTCCTCCGGCAAGGTCCGCCTGGCCGGCCTGATTTGCAACGCCAGAAAAACCGACAAGGAGTTTGAATTGGTCAGTGCCCTGGCCGCAAAGCTCAGCACCCAGATGATCCATTTTGTTCCGCGTGACAATCAAGTCCAGCGGGCGGAGATGCGCCGCATGACGGTCATCGAATATTCCCCCGAGCATCCCCAGGCGCAGGAGTACCGGACTCTGGCAGAGAAAATCCTCAATAATAAGATGCTGGTGGTACCGACCCCACTGGAGATGGAAGAGCTGGAGGACCTGCTGATGGAATTCGGCGTCATGGAGGCAGAGGATGAGAGCGTCGTAGGCGTAGTCGAGGCCGCAGCCTAGGTGACCCACGCTTTTGCGCCGTTAGGATAAAACATTAAGTAAGGATTTTCTTCACATAAAGGAGTTTCTTATGTCACATGAGATAAAAAAAATTGAAGGCATAACCAAGGAATCGACTCAGGCCATGATCGATGAGGCTCTGGAGGCGTATCCTGAAAAGGCCAGGAAGAAGCGTGCCCCGCACCTGGCACCCAATGACGGCGTCAGCGCCTGCGTCAAGTCCAATCGCAAGACTATTCCGGGTGTAATGAGCGCCCGCGGCTGTGCTTATGCCGGGGCCAAAGGTGTGGTCTGGGGTCCGATCCGCGACATGGTGCACGTCTCCCACGGTCCGGTCGGCTGTGGCTGGTACTCCTGGGGCACCCGACGCAACCTGGTGACCGGCATCAACGGCGTCAATCAGTTCGCCATGCAGTTTACCTCCGACTTTCAGGAGAAGGACATTGTCTACGGTGGCGATAAGAAGCTGAAGACGCTGCTGGAGGAGGCCCATGACCTGTTTCCATTGGCCAAGGGCATCTCGGTCCTGTCCGAATGTCCGGTTGGCCTGATCGGCGATGATATCAATTCGGTTGCCAAACAGTCCTCCAAGGATCTGGAAATCCCGATCATCCCCTGCAACTGCGAGGGTTTCCGAGGTGTATCCCAGTCGCTGGGCCACCATATCTCTAACGACACCATCCGCGACCATATCATCGGTACCCGCGAGTTTGCCGAGCCTGAGACCCCCTACGACATCGCCCTGATCGGCGACTACAACATCGGCGGCGATGTCTGGTCGGTCAAGCCGCTCCTGGAAGAGATCGGTCTCAACGTCAAGGCGGTCTGGACCGGCGACGGCGAGCTGGAAAAAATCGCCGCCACACACCGGGTCAAACTGAACATCATCCACTGTTACCGCTCGATGAATTACATGTGCAAGGTAATGGAAGAAAAGTACGGCATCCCTTGGCTGGAGTTCAACTTCTTCGGCCCGACCAAGATCAGAGAGAGCCTGCGGGCAATTGCCGAGCGTTTCGATGACCGCATCAAGGAGAATGTCGAAAAGGCGATCGCCAAGTATGACCCGCTCATGCAGGCGGTCATCGACGAGTACCGGCCGCGTCTGGAAGGCAAAAAGGTCATGCTGTACGTGGGCGGCCTGCGGCCCCGTCATACGGTCAACGCCTATGCCGATCTGGGGATGGTGGTGGTCGGTTCCGGTTACGAATTTGCCCACGGCGACGACTACGAGCGTACCTCCCCGGAGATGCCGGAAGCGACGGTGATCTACGACGACGCCTCTGAATACGAGCTGGAAGAATTTGTCAACAAACTGCGCCCCGACCTGGTCGGCTCCGGCATCAAGGAAAAATACCTGTTCCAGAAAATGGGCATCCCCTTCCGCCAGATGCACAGCTGGGACTATTCCGGTCCTTATCATGCCTATAACGGTTTTCCGATCTTTGCCCGGGATGTGGATATGGCGATTAATAGCCCCACCTGGAAGCTAGTCAAGTCGCCTTTTTAAGTATGACGGTGCC
The DNA here is from genome assembly GCA_036504875.1 of Desulfuromonadaceae bacterium. Taxonomy (GTDB): domain Bacteria; phylum Desulfobacterota; class Desulfuromonadia; order Geobacterales; family Pseudopelobacteraceae; genus JACPFJ01. Next base: position 23,685 of record DASXUK010000036.1, on the reverse strand, counting down.
CGCTTTTCCGCCATCTCTGCGGTGGCCTTCGGATTTTAGTTGTGCGGCGTAGCGCTGCTACGCCTCCGCCGAAATCCTCGGCCGCCACCGACCTGACGCAAAATCGAACGCCGAGCGGTAGATTCAAAAAAAATTAAAGCCCGAAAATTCCCGGTCGTGCGACAGATTGGTCGCCGACCCAAAGGAGAACCGATATGAGTGCAACCGAAGCGGCAGCCGCCGTAAAATATGTAACCGAGACACCGCCCGAAGAGGTGGAACGGGTAGCAGCCTGGATCAATACCGAGGAGTACAAGGAGAAGAACTTTGCCCGGCAGGCGCTGGTGATCAACCCGGCTCATGCCTGTCAGCCGCTGGGGGCCGAGCTGGCTGCCCACGGCTTTGAAGGGACGCTCCCCTTTGTGCACGGCTCGCAAGGCTGCGCCTCTTACTATCGCTCCACCCTGAACCGCCATTTCCGCGAGCCGGCCCCGGCGGTATCCGACTCGATGACCGAGGATGGCGCGGTATTCGGAGGCCAGAACAACCTCCATGAAGCGCTGGAGAACGCCTACACCATCTATAAGCCCAAGATGATGGCGATCTTCACCTCCTGTATGCCGGAGATCATCGGCGACGACTTGACCGCCTTCATCAAGAACGCCAAGAACAAGGGTTGCGTGCCGGAGGATTTTCCGCTGCCCTACGCCAATACCCCCAGCTTCAACGGCTCGCACATCCACGGTTATGATGCCATGCTGCTTTCAATACTGCAGACCTTGACCGAGGGCAAGCAGATCGAGGGGCGCTGCACCGGCAAGCTCAACCTGATCCCAGGCTTTGACGCCAATACCGGCAACTACCGCGAGTATAAGCGTATCCTGAAGGAGTTCGGTATCCCCTATACCATGTTGGCGGATATTTCGGAAACTTTTGACTCCCCCTGCGACGGTACCTATAAGACCTATCCCGGCGGCACCAAGCTGGAGGACGCGGCCGACTCGATCAACGGCAAGGCGACCATCACCCTCGGCCCCTATGCCTCGGCCAAGACCTTTACCTGGATCAAGGATAACTATGCCGGCAAACATGTTGCTATGCCGACACCCTTTGGAGTGGAGAAGACCGATGCCTTCCTGATGAAAATCTCCGAGCTGTTCGGCAAGCCGGTACCGGAGTCCCTCAAGGCGGAGCGCGGTCGCGCGGTGGATGCTATCACCGATGCTCACCAATACATCCACGGCAAGAAGTTCGCTGTCTACGGCGATCCCGATTACCTGATCGGGTATGTCTCTTTCCTGCTGGAGATGGGGGCGATCCCTTATCACATCCTGTGCAGCAAGGGGACCAAAAAGGTTGAGAAGGAGATTCAAGCGTTGCTGGATGCCTCCATGTACGGCCAGGGCTGCAAGATTTACATCAACAAGGACCTCTGGCACCTGCGCAGCCTGGTGATTACTGATCCGGTCGATGGCGTAATCGGCGACACCCACGGCAAGTTCCTGGCCCGCGACGCCAAGATCCCGCTGTTCAGGTTCGGCTTTCCCAACTTCGACCGGGTCAACCTGCACCGTTACCCGTTGGTCGGTTATCAAGGGGTGATCAACATGATGAGCGCCATCTGCAACAAGTTCATCGATATCAGGGATGAGACCTGCGATGACCGGCACTTTGAGATGATGCGCTAGTTCGCTTTTCAGTATTACTGCCGGCGGGGGTTTCCTCAGGGAACTCCCGCCGTTTCTTTTAAAACCTGCTCGTAAAGATCAAATGCAAGCCCGCCAAGCCTTATTTACCGATAAGTTCATATTCTTCCTCAATTGACATTGCCCCGCAACACGTCTACTCTGAACTAGGTTGGTCCTACCACTAACATTTCTTCCTCACTGATGATGGCAACTGGAGCACCCATGACCTGTGGGCGACTGCCCGACATTATATTTCTTGCGGAAAAGGATATATGCTGAATTTTGGATTGATACGATTCCTGGTGCAATGTTTTTTGATCCTGATGCTGTGCCTGGCTTATCGTGATAGTGCGCATGCCGATGCTGCCTTCCATGCACCACCTAGCGAGGCGACGCTGATCGTGGGTGGTGATCGGGATTATCCCCCCTATGAATTTATCGACAAGGACGGCAAACCGGCCGGTTACAATGTTGATCTCACCCGCGCCATCGCCGATGTGATGGGGATGAAGGTCGAGTTCCGTTTCGGCAGGTGGTCCGAGATGCGCGAAGGGCTGAACAACGACAGCATCGATATCCTGCAAGGCATCTCCTTTTCAGAGGAACGCTCGCGCAACCTCGATTTTTCCCCTCCCCATACCATAGTGCACCACGCCATCTTTGCCCGCAAAGGAACCCCTCCGGTTTCCTCACTGGAGGAGCTGCGCGGCAAAAAGGTGATCGTCTTCCGTGACGGCATTATGCACGACCTGCTGGTCAGTCTCGGCTTCGGGCCGAACCTGATTCTGACCGGTACCCCGGCCGACGCCTTGCGGCTTCTGGCATCGGGCAAGTATGATTATGCTGCGCTGGCCAGTCTGCCCGGCATGTACTTGATCCGCGAGCTGCACCTGAACAACCTGGTGCAGGTGGCTAAGAGTGTTTCGTCGCAAAAGTACTGCTACGGCGTGAAAAAAGGAAATGCAGAGCTTTTGGCCAGTTTCAGCGAAGGGTTGGCCATCGTCATGCAGACCGGCCAGTACCAGGCCGTCTATGACAAATGGCTGGGGGTGCATGAGCCGCCCCGTTTCCAGCGTGACCGTGTATTGAAATACAGTGCCATGGTGCTGGTGCCACTCTTGTTGGTACTGACGGCAAGCGTGGTGTGGTCGCGGACCCTGCAACGGCGGGTGGCACAACGGACCGATGAGCTGGCCCGTGAGGTAACGGAACGAAAACTGGCCCTGGAAGAACTGCGCAAACACCAGGATAAGTTAGTCCAGGCCGATAAGATGGCATCGCTCGGCATCCTGGTGTCAGGAGTAGCCCACGAAATCAATAACCCCAATGGCCTGATCCTGCTCAACCTCCCGATACTGCGCGATGTCTACCAGGATGCGGCCGAGGCGCTGGAAGAGCGCTTTCAAGCAAAGGGAGACTTTCTGCTGGGAGGGGTCTCCTACGCCCGTATGCGCCAGGAGGTTCCGCACATGCTGGATGAGATGCAGGAGGGATCCCAGCGAATCAAACGTATCGTGGAGGATCTGAAGGATTTTGCCCGTCCCGAGGTGGTAGCCGTTAAAAAACCCTTTGATCTCAATATGGTTGTCCAGGCGGCGGTAAGACTGGTGGATTCCTCCCTGCGCATTGCCACATCCCACTTTTCGGCACAATACGATGACAGGCTACCTCGCGTCTGCGGTAATTCCCCCAGGATGGAGCAAGTTGTGGTCAATCTGCTGATCAACGCCTGTCAGGCTCTGCCCTCACCGGAGCGGGCCATCTCGCTGGTAACCTCTTCCGTCCCCGGCCAGGTCATGCTGACTGTTAAGGATGAGGGACCTGGCATCGCTCCTGAGTATCTACCGCATCTGACCGATCCCTTCTTTACCACCAAGCGCGAGAGCGGCGGGACTGGACTGGGGCTTTCCATCTCCGCCGGTATCGTCCAGGAGCATGGCGGCACGCTTTTGTTCGAGAGCCCGATCGGCGGCGGGACCAGTGTAATTATGTCGTTGCCAGTATTCGAGGAGGAAGTGAGCTCATGACCCAATCCCTGTATCCTCAGTTTAAGGTTTTGTTGGTTGACGATGAGCCGGCCTGGCTCCGCACGGTCAGTCTTACCCTGGCGCGGGCCGGCATCTCCAATACCGCCACCTGTCAGGACAGCCGCCAAGTCATGGATATCTTGGGCAGCCGTCAAGTTGGACTAGTGCTGCTCGACCTGACCATGCCCCACCTGGCGGGGGAGGAACTGCTGGTGCTGATCGCCGAGCGCCATCCGGAGGTCAGCACCATCGTGGTCAGCGGCATGAACCAGATCGAGACGGCAGTACGCTGCATACGCCTGGGAGCCTTCGACTACTTCGTCAAGACCGTAGAGGAGGACCGTCTCGTGCAGGGGGTAATGCGGGCCATCCGCATGCACGAGTTGGAGCGGGAAAACCGGGCCATGTCGGACCGGCTACTCTCCGGCAACCTACGCCATCCCGAGGCCTTCAGCGAAATCGTCACCGCCGACCGCAGCATGCACGCCATCTTCGCCTATATAGAGGCAGTGGCCCAGAGCCCCAAACCACTACTGATCACCGGCGAAAGCGGAGTGGGCAAGGAGCTGGTGGCGCGGGTGGCACACCGTCTGGGTGGCAGAAGCGGAGGGTTGGTTTCAGTCAATGTCGCCGGTCTGGATGATAACGTCTTTGCCGATACCCTCTTCGGCCATGTGCGTGGCGCCTTTACCGGGGCCGATCAGCCCCGGCGCGGTATGATTGAGGAAGCTGGCGAGGGGACACTTTTTTTAGACGAGATCGGCGACCTTTCGATTGGCTCACAAGTCAAGCTCTTGCGTCTGATTCAAGAAGGGGAATACTTTCCATTGGGAAGCGACCGCCCTAAACGCATCAAGGCGCGGATAATTGTGGCCACCCACCAGAACCTGGCCGCCAAGAAGGCCGCTGGCGAATTCCGCCGCGACCTCTACTACCGCCTGCGTACCCACCGCATCCATGTGCCCCCCTTGCGTGAGCGTCCAGGCGATATCCCGCTGCTAGTGGCCCACTTTCTCGCCCAGGCGGCCCGCGAGCTGGGCAAGAAGCGGCCTACCCCTCCCCGCGAGCTTTTTCAGCTTCTGTCCTGCTACCGCTTTCCCGGCAATGTCAGGGAACTAAAGTCCATGATCTTCGATGCCGTTAGTATCCACCGTGAGCGGGTGTTGTCCCTGGAGAGTTTTATCGCTGCCATCGGCACCGCCGTTACCGCGCACAAAGAGGGGGCTTCGCTTTGGAACGGCAACTTTTTTCGCGAGCTGGAGCAGTTACCTACCATCTCCGAAACTGTTGAACAGTTGATAGCCGAGGCCATGGGACGAGCCAGCGGCAACCAAACCATTGCCGCCCGTCTGCTTGGCATCTCCCAACCAGCACTGAGCAAAAGACTCTCCCGCAAGGAGACCTGAACCACGGCCATTCCAACTGGGAGCGGTTACAGTATCATTAACAAAGGGGCATAACCTTTGCTATACTCCATAACAAAGGTTATGCCCCTCTGTCTTCCAGGCCGTATCTCCCTCTTGGCCCCCTTCTTACCCCTGCCTATTGCTTTTCCATGACAAAGGTTATACCCATTCAGGCGTCACAACAGAAAATAAAACGATGTTAGGCCTGTCATTCCGGCATGTTACATATTGTTTACACTTTGGTATTGCTCTTGCTGATATGACATTACAGTCGTCACAGCGGGACAATACGGATGACTGCCACCGGTACATAAGCAGCTAGTTCATCCATATAGGAAAGGAAGACCATGCAAAAGAAAAGGTTTTACCAGCATCTCTATGTCCAGGTACTGACGGCCATCGCCGGCGGCATCCTCCTGGGCTACTACTACCCCGAAACCGGTGTGGCCATGAAGCCCTTGGGAGATGGTTTCATAAAGCTGATCAAGATGATCATCACTCCAGTCATCTTCTGCACCGTGGTAACCGGGATTGCCGGGATGGAAGACATGAAGAAGGTAGGACGGGTCGGCGGCAAGGCACTGCTCTACTTCGAGGTGATTAGCTCCTTGGCGCTGGCCATCGGCCTGATCGTTGTGAATGTCATCCAGCCGGGTGCAGGCTTCAACGCCGACGTCACCAAACTGGATACCAAGTCGATCGTCGCCTACACTACCCAGGCCAAGTCCCATACGTTGGTAGACTTCATCATGAACATCATCCCATCCAGCGTGGTGGACGCCTTTGCCAAAGGGGACATTCTACAGGTGCTGCTCTTCGCCCTCTTGTTCGGCTTTGCCCTCTCGGCCTTGGGTGAGAAGGGAAAGGGTGTTCATAAATTGGTCGATTCCGTCTCCCTGGCCTTCTTCGGCATCGTCAATATCATCATGAAACTGGCTCCAATCGGCGCCTTTGGCGCCATGGCCTTCACCATCGGCAAGTTCGGCGTTGGCTCCCTCTCCAAGCTGGGCATGCTGATGGGAAGCTTTTACCTGACCTGCCTGCTGTTCGTCTTCGTAGTACTCGGGACCATCGCCCGGCTATGCGGTTTCAGCATCATCAAGTTCCTGCGCTATATCAGCGAGGAACTGCTGATCGTTCTTGGCACATCCTCCTCCGAATCTGCGCTGCCGCGCATGATGATCAAGCTCGAAAAGCTGGGGTGCAACAAATCCGTGGTCGGACTGGTGATTCCCACCGGCTACTCCTTCAACCTTGACGGCACCTCGATCTACCTGACCATGGCCGCCCTCTTCGTGGCCCAGGCCACCAATACTCCCCTGACCCTGACCCAGACCCTGACCATATTGGGCGTACTGCTCCTGACCTCCAAGGGAGCCGCAGGCGTCACCGGCAGCGGCTTCGTTACCCTGGCCGCTACCTTTGCTGCCATACCCACCATTCCGGTGGCGGGACTGGCTCTGATTCTGGGGATCGATCGCTTCATGTCCGAGGCCCGGGCCATCACCAATCTGATCGGCAACGGCGTGGCCACGGTTGTTGTAGCCAAATGGGAAAACGAGCTCAATGTTGAACAGATGAAACAGGTGCTAAACGGCGAAATCCCCAAGACCATAGGCGATACTGCTCTTGTCTTCGGCGAAGCGGAGCTTGAAGCGGTGCCGGATTAGCAAACACGAGGCGTAGAACTTTCTGGACTTTAAAAGGGCAGTCTTCGCAAGGAGGCTGCCTTTTTATCATTCATAACAATTTCACCTTACTCCCTTTAGTGCTTACAAGCGTGGCCATGCTTAATAAATAAGCAGGTCGGAAGAGGGCAAGGATTCGTTAAAGCAACATAAACCTGTGAATTCAGAGCTTTAACCAGCATTATATGATTGGCATGCCAAATGCTAATGACCAAGTGAACATCACAAGTAAAAACTCCGGCAAAGGCGCCTACCATTTAAACACGGGGCGCCTTTTTGTTTTGGCGCTAACAAAGGCTCTTCCTGAAAAATTGAGGTTATCATGGCAAAGCCCGACTACTACGACGTTACGGATTGCAAGACTAATGATGCCGGCGCGCCGAAATTCTGCAAGAAATCAGAGCCGGGCGAAGGGACTGAACGATCCTGCGCCTATGACGGTGCCAGGGTGGTTCTGATGCCGATCACCGACGTGATCCATCTGGTGCACGGCCCGATCGCCTGCGCCGGAAATTCCTGGGACAACCGCGGCGCCCGTTCTTCCGGATCGCAACTGTATCGCCGCGGCTTCACCACCGAAATGCTGGAAAACGATGTCATTTTCGGCGGCGAGAAAAAGCTCTACAAGGCGATCATTGAATTGTCAGACCGTTATCCCGAGGCCAGGGCAATCTTCGTTTACGCCACCTGCGTGACCGCCATGACCGGCGATGATGTTGAAGCGGTCTGCGAAGCGGCTAACAAGAAGATTTCTATTCCTGTGATTCCGGTCAACACACCCGGTTTCATCGGCGACAAGAACATCGGCAACCGCCTGGCCGGCGAGATCTTGTTCAAGTATGTGATCGGCACCGCCGAGCCGGAGTATACCACCGACTACGATATCAACCTGATCGGCGAGTACAACATCGCCGGTGACCTGTGGGGCATGCTGCCGCTGTTTGACAAACTGGGCATCCGGGTGCTCTCCTGTTTCAGCGGCGATGCCCGATTCGAGGATCTGCGCTACGCCCACCGCGCCAAGCTGAACATCATCATCTGTTCCAAGAGCCTGACAAACCTGGCCAAGAAGATGCAAAAGACCTACGGCATGCCGTACCTGGAGGAATCCTTTTACGGCATGACCGACACGGCCAAGGCCTTGCGGGACATTGCCCGCGAGCTGGATGATCTTGTGAATGGTTTGGAAAAGCGGGTCATGCAGGACCGGGTGGAAAAGCTTCTGGCGGAAGAGGAAGATTTTTGCCGGCAGCGAATCGCCCCTTTCCGGGTACGGCTGGAGGGCAAAAAGGCGGTGCTCTTTACCGGCGGGGTCAAGACCTGGTCAATGGTTAATGCCCTGCGCGAACTGGGGGTCGAGATCCTGGCCGCCGGTACGCAGAATTCGACCCTGGAAGACTTTTATCGCATGAAGGGGCTGATGCACAAGGATGCCAAGATCATCGAGGACACCTCCACGGCGGGACTGTTGGCGGTCATGCGGGAAAAAATGCCCGACCTGATCGTGGCCGGCGGCAAGACCAAGTTCCTGGCGCTCAAGACCAAGACCCCTTTTCTGGACATCAACCACGGCCGTTCCCATCCCTATGCCGGTTATGAGGGGATGGTGACCTTTGCCAAGCAGCTGGATATGACGGTTAACAACCCGATCTGGAAAGTCTTGAACGCGCCTGCACCTTGGGAGAAAAGCGATGCGGAACTGGCGCTTGATCTGGCGCCAGTCGCGGGACATGCCGACAGGTTCCTCGCCCTGCCCATGCCTTCTTTCGATGCGTTCCTTCCCCCTCCCCTGGCGGGAGGGGGTCAGGGGGTGGGGGAAGCTGCTGATAGCCACCAGATCGCCGATAGCGCTGTCACCCCCACCCCAACCCTCCCCCGTCAAGGGGGAGGGAGAGCAAAACCGGCCACGGTCAATCCGCAGAAAAATTCACCGGCCCTGGGGGCCACCATGGCCTATCTCGGTATCGACAACATGCTCGGGCTGCTGCACGGCGCCCAGGGCTGCTCGACCTTTATCCGTCTGCAGCTTTCCCGGCACTACAAGGAATCGATCGCCCTCAACTGCACCGCCATGAGCGAGGACACCGCCATCTTTGGCGGCTGGGACAACCTGAAAAAGGGTATCAAGCGGGTGATCGAGAAATTCGAACCCGAGGTGGTGGGAGTGATGACCTCCGGACTGACCGAAACCATGGGGGACGACGTCCACAGCGCCATTGTGCACTTCCGCCAGGAGCAGCCCGAGTTGGCCCACATCCCGATCATACACGCCGCGACGCCCGATTACTGCGGATCGTTGCAGGAAGGCTACGCCGCCGCTGTTGAGGCGATTGTTGCCACGCTGCCGGAAGAAGGTGCCACTATCGCCCGGCAGGTCAATTTCCTGCCCGGCAGCCACTTGACACCGGCCGACGTGGAGGAGCTCAAGGAGCTGATCGAATCATTCGGCTTGGACGTGCTGACGGTCCCGGATATCTCCAACTCCATGGACGGCCATATTGACGAGGTGGTTTCGCCACTTTCCACCGGCGGCATATCGGTGGCGGAAATCCGCAAGGCCGGCAGCAGCGTGGCCACCATCTACGTGGGTGATTCTCTGGCCAAGGCCGCCCTCAAGCTAAAGGAAAAATTCGGCATTCCGGCCTATGGTTTTACCTCGCTGACCGGCCTGGCCGAGACCGATTGTTTCATGGCAACGCTCTCCGCCATCGCCGGCCAAGCGATCCCGGAAAAACACCGCCGCTGGCGCAGCCGTCTGATGGACGCCATGGTCGACAGCCACTACCAGTTCGGGACGAAAAAAGTTGCCCTGGCACTGGAGGCCGATAATCTCAAGACTCTGACCAGGTTTTTGGCCGGCATGGGCTGTAATATCCAGGCGGCGCTCTCCGCCACCCGCACACGCGGGCTGGATGGTCTGCCCTGTGACAACGTTTTTGTTGGAGACTTGGAAGATCTGGAGACAGCCGCGCAGGGGGCCGACCTGCTGGTGGCCAACTCCAACGGCCGCCAGGCCGCCGCCAAACTGAAGATTGGTGCCCACCTCAGGGCGGGACTGCCGGTCTTTGACCGTCTGGGTGCCCATCACAAAATGTGGGTCGGCTATCAGGGAACGCTGAATCTGATATTTGAAGTGGCCAATCTGTTTCAGGCTAATGCCAAGGAGGCGCAAAAACTGGCGCATAACTAAGAAGGAGCGCCGCTCCTGAAACAGTACCCGGTGCAGTCATCTTGATACTTTCTTGATGTCATGGTCTCCCATCTTGACACCTCTTTGATGTGAAATCGTCTACCGTCTTAATGGTAGAAAGAGCCACAGAGGAGCATAATGGGAATTCCAGCCTCACACGAGACGGTATCGCCGTTACAGAAGTTAGTTCGCGCCATCATTGGCGCCCCCAAACACCTTAAAGACCCGCAACTATTCCACAAAATGTCGCTGATCCCGATCCTGGCCTGGGTCGGCCTGGGTGCCGATGGGCTGTCATCCTCGGCCTACGGTCCCGAAGAGGCCTTCCGCGCCCTGGGACAGCACACCTACCTGGCGGTCTTTCTCGGTCTGGCCACGGCCATGACCGTCTTCATCATCTCCTATGCCTATTCGCGTATCATCGAGCACTTCCCACACGGCGGTGGCGGCTACATCGTAGCCACCCACATGCTGGGTGAAAAGGCCGGGGTGGTCTCAGGCAGCGCCCTGCTGGTCGATTACATCCTGACCATCACCGTCTCGATAGCCTCCTGCGTGGATGCGATCTTCAGCTACATCCCCCAGGGATTTCATCATTACAAGGTGCCGGTGGCCTGTCTGTTGGCGGTGCTCCTGATAATCCTCAACATCCGCGGCGTCAAGGAATCCATCACCGTCATGGCCCCGATCTTTATGACCTTCGTGGCTACCCATCTGCTGATGCTCATCTACGGCGTCCTGACCCACACCGACAGGTGCGCACCACTTGTTTGTGATGTCCAGTCCGGCTTCAGTCACGATCTCTCCAACATCGGCATCTTCGGCATCCTACTCCTCTTTGTGCGGGCCTATTCACTGGGCGGCGGCACATATACCGGCATCGAGGCGGTTTCCAACGGCCTGCAAATCATGCGCGAACCGCGCGTCCAGACCGGCAAGCGCACCATGATCTACATGGCAACATCGCTGGCCTTCACCGCTGGGATCCTGTTTCTCTGCTATTCGCTGGTGGGGGTCAAGCCGGTGGAGGGCAAGACCCTTAACGCAGTCCTGGCCGACGGACTGTTCGGAGCATGGCCCATGGGGAACTGGATCGCCTTCGTCACCATCTTCTCGGAAGGCGCCCTGCTGCTGGTGGCGGCCCAGACCGGATTCGTGGACGGCCCGCGGGTCATGGCCAACATGGCGGTTGATTCCTGGTTGCCGCACCGCTTTGCATCCCTTTCTGTGCGTCTGACCATGCGCAACGGTATTCTCCTGATGGGAGTGGCATCCATCGCCCTCCTTATCTATACCCATGGTTCGGTCTCGGCCTTGGTGGTCATGTACTCCATCAACGTCTTCGTCACCTTCTCCCTCTCCCAGCTGGGCATGTCGAAGTTCTTCATCCAGCGCAGAAAGGAAGACCCGCAGTGGTTCCGTCATCTGCTGGTCCATCTGGTTGGACTCCTGCTCTGCGTAACCATTCTCGCCATCACGACCTTTGAGAAGTTCGCCGAAGGAGGCTGGCTGACCCTGTTGATCACCTCGGTGGTGATCGGCCTCTGCTATCTGATCAAGGGGCATTATGTCCGGGTCAGGCAAGGGATGAAGGATCTGGACGAGACACTGCTGGATGTGCCTGTATCATCTCACGGAGAACCACCGTCAATCGACCGCAGCGCCCGCACCGCCATCCAGCTGGTCTCAGGCTATAGCGGCTTCGGTGTGCATACCCTCTTCTCGATCCTGACCAGCTTTCCCAATACCTACCGAAATGTCGTCTTTGTCTCGGTGGCCATGATCGATTCAGGATCCTTCAAAGGGGCGGAGGAGGTTGAAGCCCTGGAAGCATCGGTAAATATGGGGCTGGAAAAGTACGTGGCCCTGGCGCACAAGCTCGGCTTTGCCGCCGAGCACCGCACCGCGCTGGCCACCGACGTGGTCGAAAGCGCCGTGGATCTGTGCAAACAGGTGGCCGAGGAGTTCCCCCGTTGCACGGTATTCACCGGCCAGCTCACCTTCCGTTTGGAGAAGTTCTACCACCGCCTGCTGCACAACGAAACCGCCTTCGCCATCCAGCGCCGGCTGCAATGGGACGGCCTTACCACGGTGATCATGCCGATCCGGGTCAGAACGTAGCCGATATCCTTACAAGAACGAAGGGGTCGCACGGCCCCTTTTCTTCGTCTTGATAAACTCTTGACTTTCCAAGCCTCCATTTTGACACCCAATTTATCTCCTCCCTGCTACCCTGAAATCATGGAATTCACATCTAAACACGGGGAGCCCGGACCATGAAAACCTATCTGTTCAACATTGAAAACGGCCTGTACGAAGGTGAAACTTTTGAACAAGCTGATATGCTTGCCAATGAAGAGGGCATCACGCCCATTCCGCCTCCTGATTATGAACATGGCCAGGTTCCGGTATTTGATCGCCAAAAAAAGGCATGGGTCGTGATTCCGGTCACGATAGCCCGTCAACTTCTCGATACCGGAACTAGCGGCACCAAGGAGCAAAGCTCATGAACCTTTACGAAGGTCTGCAAACCAGCTTCTTCTTGGTCGTCCTGCTGGCCCTGATCAAGCCATTCGGCACCTTCATGGCCCGGGTCTACCAAGGGGAGCGCACCTTTCTGTCGCCGCTGTTCGTTCCCTGCGAGAAGCTGCTCTACCGCATCTGCGGGGTAGACAGTGAGGAAGAGATGGACTGGAAGCGCTATGCCCTGGCCATGATCCTCTTCAACCTTGTACTCTTCGTGGCGCTCTTCGCCATCCTGATGCTCCAGCACCTGCTGCCCCTCAATCCCCAGAAATTCCCGGCCTTTAACTGGCCCTTGGCGCTCAATACGGCGGTCAGCTTCGTCACCAATACCAACTGGCAGGCCTACTCGGGCGAAGCGTCGGCCAGTTACTTCACCCAAATGGTGGGGCTTACGGTGCACAACTTTGTTTCCGCCGCTACCGGCATGGCCATCGTGATTGCGGTCATCCGTGGATTCAGCCGGCGCAAGACCTCCGCCATCGGGAACTTCTGGGTTGATATGACCCGCGGCATCCTTTACATCCTTTTGCCGATCTCCCTGATCGCCGCGATATTCCTGGTTTCCCAGGGTGTGATCCAGAACTTCAGCGAGTACAAGACTGTTAGGCTTGTTCAACCGACCAGTTATGACAAGCCGAAGCTGGATGCCACGGGGAGCTCGCTCAAGGACAACGCCGGCAAGCAGCTCACCGAAAGTGTGACGGTCAAGGAGGTCACCATTCCAATGGGGCCGGTCGCCTCCCAAGAGGCGATCAAGGAGTTCGGCACCAACGGTGGCGGCTTCTTCAACGCCAATTCGGCCCACCCCTTTGAAAACCCGACGCCACTTTCTCACATGGTGGAGATCCTGCTGATTCTCTTGATCCCCGGCGCCCTCACCTGCACCTTTGGTGTTATGGTGGGTAATCCCCGCCAGGGGTGGGCGCTCCTGGGGGTCATGCTGTTGTTGCTGATAGTTGCCTTCGGTGCCCTGCAGTGGGCGGAAGCGTCCGGCAATCCACTGTTGACTAAGTTAGGCGTGTCCGGGGACAACATGGAGGGCAAGGAAGTTCGTTTCGGCCTGGCCGGAACCAGTCTATTCGAGGTAGCCACCACCGGCACCTCCTGCGGTGCAATGGCCGCCATGCACGACTCGCTGACCCCCATCGGCGGCATGATACCGCTCTCCTTGATCCTTTTGGGAGAGATCGTCTTCGGCGGGGTCGGCTCCGGTCTCTACACCATGCTGGCCTTCGCCGTCATCGCGGTCTTTGTCTCCGGGCTGATGATCGGCCGGACCCCGGAATACCTGGGCAAGAAGATCGAGGTGCGGGAGATGTGGCTGTCGATTATCACCATCCTGACGGCCGGGATCGTGGTTCTGGTCCTTTCTGGTATCGCCATGATTATGCCGCAGGCAACGGCGGCCATGGCCAACCCCGGAGCTCACGGGCTTTCCGAGGTGCTCTATGCCTTTGCCTCCATGGCCAACAATAACGGCAGCGCCTTTGCCGGGCTGAATGCCAATGTCAATTTTTATAATATCCTCGGTTCCCTGGCGATGATCCTCGGCCGTTATGTGCCGGCGGTGGCGGTACTGGCTATGGCAGGATCGCTGGCCGAGAAGAAGTACGTCCCCCCCAGCCTGGGGACCCTGCCGACCGACAAGGTGCCGTTCGCGCTCTGGCTGACGCTGGTTATCCTGATCGTGGGGGCGCTCACCTTTTTCCCGGCCATGGCCTTGGGGCCGATCGTGGAACAGCTGATTATGGTGGGGTAGGGGCGCCGCTTGCCGCGCCCGCCTTTCAATGTCAGATCATCAGGGCGCAGCAAGCGGCGCCCCTATAGGAGAATTAACCATGGCGAAACACGCGCCCCAACCCATATCCATCTTTGATTCCCGGATCATGGGGGCGGCCCTGATCGAATCTTTCAAGAAGCTTGATCCCCGCGATCTCTGGCGCAATCCGGTCATGCTCTGCGTGGAGATCGCCAGTATCATCACCGTGGTGACCTTCGCCATGTCACTCACCGGAATAAGCAAGGAGCCGGCCTGGTTCACCGGGACCGTCTCCCTCTGGCTCTGGCTGACGGTCATTTTCGCCACCTTTGCCGAGGCCCTGGCCGAGGGGCGAGGCAAGGCGCGCGCCGCCTCTCTGCGCAAGGCCCGCACCGATGTGACCGCCAAGCTTCTCTCCAAGCCGGAGTTCCAAAGCGTCTTCATCACAGTCGGCGCTCGCCAACTCCGCAAGGGTGATCATATCCTGGTGGAGGCCGGGGAATTGATCGCCGGCGACGGAGATGTGGTCGCCGGCGCAGCCCTGGTGAACGAGTCGGCGGTAACCGGCGAGTCGGCCCCGGTTGTGCGTGAATCGGGTGGCGACCGTAGCGCCGTCACAGGCGGCACCACGGTCATCGCCAACTCGATCATCGTACGCATCACCGCCGATCCGGGTGAAACATTTCTGGACCGGATGATCTCTCTGATCGAGGGGGCCAAGCGGCGCAAAACCCCCAACGAGGTCGCCCTGGAGGTGTTGCTGATCGCCCTGACCCTGGTCTTCCTGCTGGTTTGTGCCAACATCAGCCCCCTTTCGGTCTATAGTGTCAAAGCCACCGGTCACGGTACGCCGGTGTCGCTGACCATTCTGGTGGCGCTCTTCGTCTGTCTGGCGCCGACCACCATTGCCGCGCTCCTGCCGGCCATCGGCATCGCCGGTATGGATCGGCTCTTTCAGAAGAATGTTATCGCCCTCTCCGGCCGTGCCATTGAGGCGGCCGGGGATGTAAACGTGTTGCTTCTGGACAAGACCGGCACTATTACCCACGGTAACCGCGAGGCGGTAGCCTTTGTGCCGGTAGGCGGCCATAACGAGCAGGAGTTGGCGCAGGCGTCCCTGATGGCATCTATCGCCGACGAGACCCCCGAGGGGCGCAGCATCGTGGTGCTGGCCAAGCAGAAGCACGGCTTTACACTGGATGCGCTTCCCTCCAAGGCCAAGACCATCGCCTTCAGCGCCGATACGCGTCTCTCCGGTCTTGATCTGGATGGGAGCCAATATCGCAAGGGTGCCTCTGATTCGACCATTGCATTTGTTAAAAATCTGGGGGGAAAAGCCATCCCTGGCGATCTGGCCGGGGTGGTGGGCAAGATTGCCCGGGCCGGTGCCACCCCTCTGGTGGTCAGTCGCGACAGCGAGATCCTGGGCGTGATCAACCTGAAGGACATCGTCAAGGGTGGCATTCAGGAGCGTTTCCTGCAACTGCGCAGCATGGGCATCCGGACGGTCATGATCACCGGCGACAATCCGCTGACCGCCGCGGCCATCGCTGCCGAGGCCCAGGTGGACGACTTTCTGGCCCAGGCCAGGCCCGAGGATAAGCTGCGCCTGATCAAGGAGAACCAGGAGGCGGGCTATATGGTAGCCATGACCGGCGACGGCACCAACGACGCCCCGGCCCTGGCTCAGGCCGACGTGGCGGTGGCCATGAACACCGGCACCCAGCCAGCCCGCGAGGCAGCCAATATCATCGATCTGGACAGCAATCCCACCAAGCTCCTGGACATCGTCGAGGTCGGCAAGCAGATCCTGATGACCCGCGGCAACCTGACCACCTTCAGCATCTCCAACGACATCGCCAAGTACTTCGCCATCATCCCGGCCATGATGCTCTCCATTTATCCGCAACTGGGGGCGCTGAATGTGATGCATCTGGCCAGTCCCTACAGCGCCATTCTTTCGGCAGTCATCTTCAATGCCATCATCATCCCGCTGCTGGTGCCGCTGGCCCTCAAGGGGACCAGGTTCCGCCCCATGCCTGCTGAAAAGCTGTTGATCCACAACCTGCTGATCTACGGGGTGGGGGGGATCATAGCGCCGTTTGTGGGGATCAAGGTGATCGATATGGTGGTGGGGATGATGGTGTAAAAGCGCCCCCCTCCCAACCTCCCCCCGCTGGGGGGAGGAGTCAAACTCCCTCCAGCGGGGGGAGGGTTGAAGAGAGAGAAAATGCCTTTTGGAGAAATTGTATTAAACAAGGAGATTCAACCATGAAGGACATAAAACCGGCCATACTGTTGTTCATCGCCCTCACCATCATCTGCGGCGGCATCTACCCGGCCCTGGTCACCGGAATCGCCCAAGCTGTCTTCCCCAAGCAGGCCAACGGCAGCTTCATCATGGACAAAAGCGGCAAAGAGATTGGTTCCACCTTGATCGGCCAGCCCTTCTCCGACCCCAAATATTTCTGGCCGCGCCCTTCGGCAACCACCAATTTTGGCTACAACCCAATGGGCTCGGGCGGCTCCAATTCCGGTCCGACCAATCCCGATTTCATCAATAAGGTGGCCGACAGGGTAAAGGCGCTCCGTGACGCAGGAGTGACCGGCAATATTCCGGCCGACATGGTGCTGGCCTCGGCCAGCGGGCTTGACCCGCACATCACTCAAGAATCGGCTCTGCTCCAGATCCCGCGGATCGCCAAGAGCCGAGCCCTGGATGCCGATTTGATCCGTACGCTCGTTGCCCAAACCACTGAGGACCGTCAATTGGGATTCCTGGGTGCGCCGCGCATAAATGTGTTTGTATTGAACCTGGAATTGGATAAACTCGGGCAATGATCGGTAACGACGACATACGCCCTTCTCCCGAGGCGATGCTGAAACTGGCCCAGGCCGAGGAGACCGAGGCTGCCGGGCTGGGGAAGCTGAAGATCTTCCTCGGCTATGCCGCCGGTGTGGGGAAGACCTATGCCATGCTGGAGGCGGCCCGTGAGCGAAAGCGGGAAGGTCGGGATGTGGTGGCCGGGTATGTGGAGTCTCACGGCCGTGCCGAGACCGATGCACTGCTGGAGGGGCTGGAGACTCTGCCGTGTAAGGAAGTCCACTACATGGGGGTCTCGCTCCCGGAGTTGAATCTCGATGCTATCCTGGCCCGCAAGCCGCAGATCGCCCTGGTGGATGAGCTGGCTCACACCAACGCCCCCGGTTCCCGCCACGAGAAACGCTGGCAGGATGTGGAAGAGTTGCTGGCGGCCGGGATCGACATCTACACCACGGTCAATATTCAGCACTTCGAGAGCCTGAGCGATGTGGTGGCCCAGATCACCGGCGTGGTGGTGCGGGAGACCGTGCCGGACCGTCTGCTGGATGTCGCCTTCGAGATCCGGCTGGTCGACATCCCCCCCGAAGACCTGCTCCAGCGTCTGCATGAAGGCAAGGTCTACATCCCCGACCAGGCTGCCGTGGCCATTGAAAAATTCTTCCGACCGGGCAACCTGATGGCCTTGCGGGAGTTGTCGCTACGCCGCACGGCCGCACGGGTGGACGACCAGATGCGGGCCTATATGGAGACCCAGTCGATCTCGGGACCCTGGCCGGCTGCGGAACGTCTGATGGTATGCGTCAGCGGCAGCCCCTACAGTGAAATCCTCATCCGCGCCGCTCGTCGTCTGGCCGATGATCTGAAGGCCCAGTGGCACACAGTTTACGTTGAAACACCCTCTCTGGGCCGCCAGGTACGGGAAAACCGGGAGCGGGTCTGGAAGGATCTACGGCTGGCCGAGAGCCTGGGGGCGCATGTGGCAAACGTCACGGCCGCTACGGTGGCGGATGCGGTCATTGAGTTTGCGGTCCGACACAACGTTACCAAGATCGTGGTCGGCAAGCCGAGCCGGCCGCGCTGGAAGGAAATGCTGCAACAGCCGATCGTGGACCAAGTCATCCGCAGAAGCGGGGTCATCGACGTGGTAGTGGTCAGTTTCGAGTCCGGCACAGCTTCTCCCCCCGGTCATTCCAGTGCCGTGAAAAATCGTTCACTTGAAATGCGCGGCTACCTAGCCAGTGTCATGCTGGTCGCTGCGGCATCGGCGGTTTGCGCCTTGGTCAGGTCTTTCCTGGAGCCGACCAACATGGTTATGATCTATCTCCTGGCGGTGGTTCTGGCAGCGGTGCGTCTGGGGCGAAAACCGGCCATCCTCTCCGCGCTGCTCGGCGTTCTGGCCTTTGACTTTTTTTTCGTTCCACCCCAGTTGACCTTCGCCGTGGCCGACACCCAGTACCTGATTACCTTCATTGCCCTGTTCGTCGTCGGCGTCGTCATCAGTACCCTGGTAACCAGGGTCCGGGAACGGGCCGAGGTGATCCGGGTGCGGGAGGTTCAGACCTCCAGCCTGTATTATCTGAGCCGCGATCTAGCCGCGGCAGGGGATATCAATGCTATCCTGCAGGCAGTCATTAAAAACGTGGAAGAAGCGCTGAATGCCCTGGTTGTCATCTTTCTCTCCGAAGGTGAACGGCTCGATAATGTGGCTTTGAGCGAGGGTTTGGTGCTCGATATAAAGGAGCAGGCCGTGGCCGACTGGGCCTTCCGCAACCGGCAACCGGCCGGGCGGGGGACCGATACGCTCATCTCGGCCGATTTGATCTATATTCCGCTCCAGACCCCTGGAACCGTTCTGGGGGTGTTGGGGGTGCGCATGGCCAATGAGCTGGATTATCGCTTCACCGAGAGCCGCCGCCTTTTGGATGCCTTCGCCACTCAGGCCGCCATGGCCATCGAGCGTGTACAATTCTCCCGGCAGGCCGAACAGGCCCAGATTCTTCAGGCCCGGGAAAATCTGGAACGAGCGTTGTTGAACTCGATTTCCCACGACCTGCGCACCCCGCTCTCCACCGTGACCGGCGTCCTCTCCAGTCTGAAGGAAGAGGGCGCACACCTTAGCGACCGGGCACGGCAAGAATTGCTGGAGACCGCCTGCAGCGAGGCCGAACGCCTCAATCGTTTTGTCGGTAATCTGCTGGATATGACCCGCATCGAAGCCGGGGCGGTCAGGTTGAACCGTGAGTCGTGCGATGTACAGGATCTGGTCGGCTGTGCCCTGGCAGCCATCGAACAGCGCATCGGTAATCGCGAGATTAGGGTCAGGCTTCCCGATGAACTGCCGCTGGTTCCTATGGATCTGGTGTTGATGACCCATGTGTTGGTCAATCTGCTGGATAACAGCCTGAAATATTCACCGCCCAACCAACCGATCGAAATATCGGCATCGATAGAAACAACCTGGCTGGTGATAGAGGTGGCCGACCGAGGACCTGGTGTAGCAGGCCACGATCTGGCGCGGATCTTCGACAAATTTTACCGCATCCCGATTCCTGAAGGGGCCGGCGGCACCGGTCTGGGATTATCGATCTGCAAAGGGATTGTCGAAGCCCACGATGGCAAGATCGCTGCAGAGAATCGCCCGGTTGGCGGGCTGAAGGTCGTGGTGCGTTTGCCGGTCCCTCCCGAGGAGAAGTAGCATGACTATTGAAAAAAATTTCCTGAATCTGCCCCGCATCCTGGTTGTCGACGATGAGCTGGCCATCCGTCGTTTTCTGCACACGGTCCTATCCGACACCGATTTTGTCCTGCACGAAGCGGAAAACGGCCATGCAGGACTGGCGGCCGCAGTTGGATTCAAGCCGGATGTAATCCTGCTCGATCTGGGGTTGCCGGACATCGATGGCATTGAAGTGATCAGGCGGATCCGTGAATGGTCGCAGGTGCCGATCATCGTGCTGTCGGTGCGCGAGCGGGAGGATGATAAGGTCGCTGCCCTGGATGTCGGGGCCGATGACTATCTCACCAAGCCGTTCGGGGTCGGTGAACTGCTGGCCCGCATCCGGGCAGCGCTGCGTCGCTCGTTGCAGGAGATACCCGAACCGTTGTTTGTCAGCAACCAGCTGCAGGTGGATTTGAGCAATCGGCGAGTGACGGTCAATGGGGTTGATATATCGCTTACTCCGACCGAATACGATATCCTGCGCCTCCTGGTGACACACGCCGGCAAGGTTCTGACGCACAACCAGATCCTCAAGCAGGTCTGGGGCATTGGCTATCTGGAGCAGCCCCACGTGCTGCGAGTCAACATCAGCAATCTGCGGCGCAAGCTGGAAAACAACCCTTCCCGCCCGGCCCACCTTATTACCGAACCAGGGGTGGGTTATCGTCTGCGCTGATGTTTTGGCTCTTCTCCCTGGATGTTCAACAGGCAATATAGTCGTACTGCTGATTAAAAATTAAGCATGTTTTCTTGTTCACTGACGAACTTGAGGTTGCCCGTTACAGTGCAGTCTCAATAATTCCAGGATGATAGCTGTTGGCACGCCCTGTGCTATTCCGTATGACAGGTAAATCAGCGGCAGCAGCATCTAAGAATTATAAAGTATTGGCAACGGCGCCATTCCCGATCGGGGAGGAGCGCCGTTTTTTTGTTGCCGAAGCAGTTATCAGCCAGAACAGGGGGTAGGTATGAAAGTCGCCTTCACAAGCAGTGTCGGAGAAATGATCGATCAGCATTTTGGTCAGTGTGACAGTTTTCAGGTTTGGGAGGTCGGTCCTCAAGAGGCTCATTTTCTTGAGACCGTTAGCGTCGGCGAACATGGCAGTGACGAGGAGGACCGAATTGCCGCCCGTGCAAAACTGCTTTCCGACTGTGCCATCGTCTACACCATGCAGATCGGCGGCCCGGCCGCAGCCAAGCTGGTGGCCCTGAAGATCCATCCCATGAAAACCAATACCGAAGTAAACCTCAAGGAGACTGTGGAGCGGATTCAGGAGGTCCTGCGCGGCAATCCGCCCCCCTGGTTGCGCAAGGCAATGAATCAGGGGCCGGCCACGTCATTCCTGGAAGACTGAACAACTTATTGGATGCAGAAGCAATCAAAACCCAAACATGTTAGGAGAGAGAAAATGGCCTATATCACCGGACTGAGAAGAAACAAGAGCGAGTATACCCCTGAATTCATCGTTTCCATTGACGAGCAGACCTGCATCGGCTGTGGCCGGTGCTATAAGGTCTGTGCACATGATGTACTGGCATTTGAAGAGGTGGATGAGGACGATTCCGCCAAGATGTTCATGAGGGTGAACAACCCCGGCAACTGCATCGGCTGCCAGGCCTGCGGCAGAACCTGCTCTAAGAAATGTTTCAAATTTGAGCCGGTGGTATTTTGACGGTATAACTGGATCAAAAGGAGCGAAAATTCGGGTTCTGGCAAGGCTTTGCAACGATCCGGCGGAGGCGTAGCAGCTACGCCGCACAACGAGAGAGGAAGCAAAACGAAGCCAGGTTCCGGAAATTTTCGTTCCTCCCGGAGGTAAACTATGCTGATTGCGGTCGCATCAAAGGATGGCAAAGAAATCAACCAGCATTTCGGGCATGCCGAAAGGTTCCTGATTTATGACATTACCGATGGCGATGCCAAACTGGTCGATGAAAAGAAGGTTCAGCGTTACTGCAGTTATGATCCTGAGCACCCGCTGCGCGGGCATCTGCTGCAGGAGATAACCGAAGCCTTATCCGGCTGTCGAGCGGTAGTCAGCTGCCAGATGGGGGAGCATCCCCAGGGGGAGATGAGCAAGCTGGGCATTGAGACCTTTGTGGTCAGCGGACCGATCAAGGCCACACTGTTGGAACTGGCGAAGATACTATGAACAGAGGTTACCTTATCTTCACAACGAGGTGATGCCGAGTGGACAATGGTTCCTTTAATTACTGCAATTTGCCCCCATGGGTGATCGCTTCGCGTTTCTTCAATGAGAATCCGCAGCAGCTGGAGGTTCAGGGGGTCAAGGAGGCCAATCGGTTTCTTTTTGAAAAGTTGGCCGCTATCTCCTCACAGAATGAACGGGCCCTGATTTTTAATGATTTTATGTCGGTCAAGTTTCAGCTGCATCACTGGCAGGACCAAAGCACCCTTACTGCACGCAAAAGCATAAAAAATAGTTATTTGCGCTTTTTAAGGGGCTGGATGATGGATTCCAATTCGGTGGAGGGGGCGGTACTGAAGCGCTGGGTTGAAAGCCGCATGGGCATCAGGCCTACCTTCCATCGCTGCCGCATCACCGGCATCCACAGCCAGGCTTATTTTGATTTTTCAGTGGATGTAATGAAAGGCAGCGCCCGCACAAACGCCATTCAATCCCAGCTTGACCTGTTGTATGAGTATTGCCAGTTTGAGCTGCCTCGCCAACATCCCTCCACAGCTACCATACCTCTTTTCAGGGGAACTTATGATCCCAGTGAGCATGATGTGCTGGAACAGGTTGGCAAGCGCGAACAGATTGTACGAATCAACAACCTGGTATCATTTACTTCCGAAGAGGAGCGGGCCTGGGAATTCGGTTCAACTGTGTGGGAGGTGCAGGTTCCGCTCTGCAAGATTTTTTTTTATAACGACCTGCTGCCTGGCATATTGAAGGGGGAAGGTGAGTATCTGGTTGTTGGTGGCGATTATCTGGTAAGGCAGGTAATGTGTTCTTTATGAATCAAGGATATCGGCGGTATAAGCTCTTTTAAAACTATTTTTGCCTCTGCATGATCTGGCGTATTTTTATATTTTTAAAATATTCACTCAGCGTGCTCAGAGGCAACCAAAGGAGGTAAGAAAAAAAACGGGACAGCATCTGCCGTCCCATCTCTCTGCTTAATATTTAGTTATACTATTTGATCTCAATATGCTGCACCGTCGGTTTACCTCCCACCCTCGGGATTCTAATTTCTAGAACACCATCATTAAAAGATGCATCAACGTGTTCACTGTCCAGTCCTTCCGGCAATGGAATAATTCTGTTGAATCTGCCGGAGAAGCGTTCCAATCGCAAATAACCACTTTTGTCGGTCTTCTGTTCGGTCACTTTCTCACCGCTGATTTCAAGGTTGTTATCATACAATTTAACCTCAATATCATCACGGCTGAGTCCAGGCAGGTCAGCCTTAACAACGATGGTCCCTTCTTCCTCATAGATATCTATAGCCGGTCCACGGTACTCGCTTAACATATTACGAAACGGTTCCACACCATACCCGAACGGTCGGCGGAAAAACTCGTTCATCATCCGTTCCATATTATCAACAAAACTGGGTACATTCGTGGCGCCATACCAGCTACCTCTTCGGGTTTCAGACGACCTCTCTGTCACCGGTTGCGTGCCTCTTTGATCGACATTACTAACCGATTTGAGATGCGAACCAGCTTTCATGACCCATCCACCTCCTGAATACCTTTTTTGTTGCTATATCATTAGTGTCCGGAATAATTTCAGAACAACTTCAGCTGTTTAGGTTTTAAGATCATGTTGCTTTTGTAATCGTAAAATGTAAGCAGTTGGTTTAGTTCCGTTCTTTCAAAAACCGATACGCTCAAAATCTGTAGAATTG
>DASXUK010000035.1:0-4401 GCA_036504875.1 Desulfuromonadaceae bacterium | reverse complement strand
AATAGCCTGATCCAATCAGCCAAAGCAAGGGCCAGAGGATATCGAAACCCACAGAACATGATTTCCATGGCCTACCTCATTGCTGGCAAGCTCAAATTCAACAAGCTATATGCTCAACCCACTTGAAACGACGAAGAGCCTCATTTGCTACTTATTCTGCAAATACAGTACTATTTAAATTAATTAAAATAATAATACTGTGACAAATGTCTCCTCGAGTGTTTAAACATTTGGAAAACGACCAAGCCTTAAACTTTGATATACTTTTTAGCTGGAGAACCTTCAATAACAATTACCGCTAAAAGGGGATAAGCATGAAGAGTTTTCTGGAGCTGTTGACAATATACACGATTCAGCTCTTTATCATTGTCGATCCACTGGCCGGCATACCGATATTCCTGGCCATCACATCACATAAAACCAAGGCCGAGCGGCGGATCATGGCGCGCAGGAGTTGTTTTATCGCCTTTATAGTCATAGTTTTTTTCCTGCTGGCAGGGGCGTCACTGTTAAGTTATTTTGGCATTAAAACAACAGCAGTCCAGATCTGCGGCGGAATTTTACTCTTTCTGATCGCCCTCGAGTTCCTGTATGGCCGCACCACTCAGACCGAGACTACCAATCTGGAAGAACGCCTGGCCGGGGAAAAGGAGGATGTATCAGTAACACCCTTGGCAATTCCTCTACTAGCCGGTCCGGGAGCCATTGCAACCTCCTTGGTGTTCGCCGCCAGGGCTCATGACCTCTTGACTTATGCCGTCCTGGTAACCGGTACCGCCATTGTATTTGCAGCTGTTTATCTCTGCCTGCACTGGGCCGATGATTTGGCTCGTATGATCGGTGTTCTCGGAATGAAGATTATTACCAGGATCATAGGGTTTTTGCTTGCATTCATGGCGGTCCAGTATGTCATTGACGGTATACGTGATCAGTTCTTTTCGTGATTTGACCCTGCAACTTTATCGATGACGAACATTTTCTCAAATGTATAGTCCAATTAGCCTGAATCGAAAGCTGCTAAACCAGATACCGATCCGACGTTGCACCCGCGCCGCTTGCAGCTACAATTGAAACTGAGACAATAAAACAAGTAATCGCCAAGGAGGCAAATATGGCCGAAATAACCGCTTACGCCCCAGGGAGGTTCTGCTGGGCCGATCTGGGCACCACCGACATGAGTCAGGCAAAAAAGCTGTACACAGAGCTTTTCCAATGGGAGTTCAGGGACATACCGTTAGAAGAGGGAATGGTTTATACCATGGCGCTGGTTGGGGGCCGCGAGGTGGCCGGTCTTTACCAGATGGATGAGAAAGAGAGAGGAAAGGGATGGCTGCCGCGCTGGCAAGCCTATGTTTCAGTAGCCGATGCTGAAGCAGCGGCGGGAAAGGCAAGAGAACTGGGGGCCAGGATCATCGCCGCCCCCTTTGATGTGCATGAGGCCGGCCGCATGGCTGTCATCCAGGATCCGGGCGGCGCGCTCCTGTCCCTGTGGGAGTCTCGCCAGCATATGGGTGCCAGGCTGGTGGGAGAACCGGGCAGCATCTGCTGGAACGAGTTATTGACCCGCGATATCGACCAGGCGGCAAACTTTTACACCAGGCTGTTTGGCTGGAAGGCCGAGGTAATGGAACCAGCGGCGGCCGGTCCTTATACGATATTCAAGCAGAATAATGAGGGCCAAGCCGGGATGATGACTATGCCACCTGAGTGCGGACCGGAAGTGCCCTCCAGTTGGATGGTCTATTTCATGGTGGCTGATTGCGACGCAAGCGCGGCCAAGGCTGAAAATCTGGGCGCCAAAATAATGAAGAGCGCCGCCGACATCCCCACGGTGGGACGCTTCGCCGTACTCCAGGATGCTCAAAGGGCGGTGTTCTCGCTCTTCACCCCGAGTCAGCCTCCTGAAAAGGTCGCATAGCCAGCAAACCAGGCGGTGATAACACAAAGACGTCCTGAAACCATACATTGGTTTCGCGACGTCTTTTTTGTCCGACTTGTCTCGTGTCAAGGGCAGAACACAATATCAGCTTTCTTTCCTTTTTATTTACTTACCATTTAAGAATGCGTATATTTGTGGAAGCCCCTGAATTTACTGCACTCGGCACCTATGGGACATGATCAAATATCGCAAAGAAATGTGGCAATGTTGCCCTTCCAAGGAGTAATCAATGTCTAAAAAGATCGGACACAATTATGAAAGAGACCCTTATCCTTGGGATGGTGCTGAGCGGCTCGCCAACTCTTCGGAATGGACCTGTTGTGACAT
Source organism: Desulfuromonadaceae bacterium (assembly GCA_036504875.1). Taxonomy (GTDB): domain Bacteria; phylum Desulfobacterota; class Desulfuromonadia; order Geobacterales; family Pseudopelobacteraceae; genus JACPFJ01. Next base: position 2,135 of record DASXUK010000035.1, on the reverse strand, counting down.
GAAGCTTCCCGCGACTTTTTACGTCTGCCCGATCTGTGAAAAAGAGCGCGATTTAGATGCTGCTAACCTTTTATCTGAAGATTCAGAGGAATAACACCTCTTAAAAAAATCAAGAGTGCAGGAAGTTACTCGCGGTATAATCAAAAACGTCGTGAAACCATACATTGGTTTTCACGACGTTTTTTTTGTTCCATTGTCTCGTGTCAAATCCTGACCACCAATTTTCTTAGCGGGCGATGGGCTGAATCTGAAGCTGAAGCATTGTCCACATTTAACTTTAAAACTTTTAATTTACATAATATTAAAGTGTGCGTATATTTTCGAAAAGTACCTGAAATTACTGCACTCATGATCGATGTTTCCAAAAGCAATATGTGTGATGTTGGGGGTGCCATGCTGAAAGACATAAAGTCATACTGCCACCTGAAGCCCGGACAAAACGGAACCAAGCGCCTTTTGAAGCAATATGGGCAGTCGCTTCTGTGTGTACGCTATCGCTATGATGCGAATCGCGGGGTAAAAATCAAGACCGTTGAGTTAATTGTCGAAGAAAAGCCATGCCAACAGCCATTCCACTTTAAAGATGGTGACATAGTGCCGATAACAGTAGGATTCGGTGAGACAGAATTGCGTGAGAGGCTTCGTAAAATGCGAGCAAAATGGGACCCGCAGGTAAAACTGTGGTTGGCACCATATCGTCTGATTCGCGGAACTGATCTCGAAGCAAGGATTCCGGAAGAGTTTCTGAATGGAAGCAGGAAATTTTAGGTTACTTATATAAGTGACAAGTTACCTATATGAGTAACATGTTACCTATATCAGGTCTTTGAAAAAGTTATACTATTTATTATCAAATTATCATTGAGTTATGCTATTATGCCTCGCATATCTTGCTGATAATTCAGGAGAATAAATATGGCGGCTTTGATCAACCATCTGACGCTTTGTTCGTTTATCTTTCACCTGAATCATTTATTCCAAAGGATCATCCGCTTCGTCCAATCAGGCAGATGGTAGATACTGCATTGGATAGTCTTTCTCCAGTACTCAGTCCAGATGTACTCCCATACTGGCAGGCCTTCTATTCCTCCGGAGCGGTTGCTCAAAGCCATGTTACTTCAGGTGCTCTTCTCGATTCCCAGTAACGTTAAGCTGGTAGAGCAGATCCACTTCAGCATCCTGTTTCGCTGGTTCCTCGGGCTTGGTCTTGATGAACCGGTATGGGACCATTCCAGTTTCAGCACGAACCAAGAGCGTCTTATTCAGACGGACATTGCAACAAGATTTCTGGCTGAGGTTCTTGAGCAGGCAAAGCGAACAAAGCTGCTCTCCAAAGAACATTTCAGCGTTGATGGCACCCTGATCCAGGCATGGGCCTCTCTCAAGAGCTTCAAGCCTAGGAACGACGATCAACTGCCACCTGCTGGTAAAAATCCGACCCGAGATTTCCAAGGCGAGAAACTGGCGAACGAAACTCACGTGTCAAGCACTGATCCGGAATCAAAGCTCTATCGTAAAGGCATCAACCATGAACCCCGGCTGTCATTTTCGGCTCATCTGCTGACCGAGAACCTCAACGGGCTCGTCGTGGCGAGTACAGTCACCATTGCCGATGGCTTTGCTGAACGTGAGACCGCCAAGGCCATGATTGCCAAGGTAGCTCCCCAAAAGAGGCGCATCAGCGTCGCAGCCGATAAGAACTACGACACCCATGGGTTCGTCAAGGCCATGCGGGAATTAAACGTTACGCCCCATGTTACCCAGAACACCGGGAAGAAAGGCGGATCATCAATAGATCGTCGAACAACCCGACATAGCGGCTACGCTGCGAGCCAGAAGTTCCGCAAGCGAATTGAAGAGGTATTCGGCTGGCTCAAGACGGTTGGACTGTTTCGCAAGACTCGATATAAAGGTGTCAGGAAGATAAATTGGCACTTCACCTTAGCAGTAGCGGCTTACAATCTGGTCCGAATGCGAAACTTGGGGGTCGGTGCCACCTGATGGGGGCAAGACCGCCGAAAAGGCGAAATAAGGGCCGGAAAGCGGCCTAAAAGCTTTCAAAGAACATCAATCAACGAGAAATAATCGACTAAATCAAGGAATCGACCCCGAAAAAAACCTTAAATGAAAGTCGT
>DASXUK010000034.1:0-25316 GCA_036504875.1 Desulfuromonadaceae bacterium | reverse complement strand
GGATAGTCTCCACGTTCAGCATCTCCTTTGGATACTCCTCTCTCTGAAATTCCAGAGAGTATGGAGGAGGGTGCTGAGGTGGGTCAATTTTGGACGCCGATTAGGGCCAAAGGTGGGTCATTATTGCATGCCGATTCACATTCCGGCTCTAATACCAACACCGAATCCACACACGCTTTTAGATGAGCCAGAATAATTGCGCGGGTTGCCATGGTCTGTTATCAACTAACAGCAAGAATTCAGAGCGCGATAATAATAGGGGAGGTATTGCATGGGTAAAAATATTAATAAACTTCTCTTGTTATTTATATGCAGTTCATTTTTACCGATATGTGCCAAAGACTATTCTTTCGGAGCAGGAACAGAAAATCGAGGTTATGGAGCAGAAGATACGATAAAAGAAACTGAGAATTCCATGGATAAAAATATGGATAAAAAACGGTGGGAAAAACCGGTTTCCACACCGACACCATCACCAAAAGTAACACCTAGACCAACTCCCACAAATACAATCACACCATCTCCTCTGACAAGTGCAATTTTATATCAAAACAATTGCTCAGGCTGCCATGGCACACTGACAACCTCGTCTAAGTGCGGTGCAACAGCTGCCAGAATTCAAAGTGCTATCCAGAACAACGTTGGTGGCATGGGATCATTATCAGGACTCTCAGCAGCAGCTATTGATGCTATAGCCACAGCATTAAAATGAAAGATATTGATATTTACCCAAAAAAAGGCCTAGACCCCTTTTGCGTTTATATTTTTGGATTGCTGCAGATCCAGACTACAAGTCCATGCAAAAGGGTGTAAGGATGTTGGCCTGATTTTGAGCCTACGTCACAACAATACAATTTATGAAACAACTCTTGTAATTCATTAATATCAAATTTTCTGGCCTGTTGCATCATCTCACCCACAAAAAATGGAGCAATACCGGTTTCCTTGCATATTTCTGTTTGAGGCGCCTTTCGGTCCAACAGCTCCCTGATGCGCCACAATTGCCTGAAATGTCGAGTAAGAGCACCCATGATCTGGAACGATTCTTCACCATTCCGCAGGAGCGTGTCCAGCGATCTTAAGGAATTTTGCAAATCTTTCATGCCTAGATAACGTGCAAGCTCAAATGCGGAAAAGGCCTTGGAACTGCTGGCGATGGCACGCACATCATCCAGCATTATTTTCTGACGTGAACCCGCATAAGCCACCAGTTTTTCAATCTGCGATGAAAGTTCCTGCAGATTATTGCCTATCAAAAAGGAGAGCAATTCAGCAGCGGCAGGTTCAATAGATTTACCTTGAGCAACAGCCTCAGCTTGGATGAAGCCGCTTATCTTGTTGTCATAAAGGCGTTTATACTCGACCAGCGTTCCCTTTTTCTTAAGCTCCAGAAAAAATTTCTTCCGTTGATCAATCTTGGTACCGCTTAAAATCAAACAAGTACTTTGTGCCGGATTTTGGATGTATGGCAGCAAAACTTCGCAAGCTGCTGCAGATAGAGCCTCCGATCGTTTCACCAGTACCGCCCTTCGATCGGCAAACATGGGAAGAGTCTGGGCAGCATCTAAAATATCCACCCCTTTAGACTCGTTACCATAGAAAACATTAAAATTAAAATCTCTCAGAGCCGGATCAATGACACGATCAAGAAGTGCACGAACAGCACGATCAACCAGAAAGGTTTCTTCTCCATAAAGAAAGCAAACAGAAGGGAGCTTGCCTTGTTGCAGAGATATTTCAAATTCTTGCGAGGTCATAATCAATAGGATTGTTCAACAGCAGTAAGAACCTTTTGAGCAAGAATACGAGAAGCAGCAATCAAAGCCGCCTCCTCAGCATTCCGTTGAAGAGCAAGGTCGTTGTTGGCAGGATAGTCTTGGGAAACCAGGATTGTGCCCTTCCACAGAGGTGATGGGGTGCCTTTGCGACGCAGTTCCAGCTCCACTTCGATGCTTAAGCGATATTCCCAAATCAGGTCGGCGGCAGTATAAGAGATTGCTTTATTGTAATACGAGCGCAGATTGCCGGACAGGATTAACTCCGCCCTCCCCTCACTAGCTGCTGGAGCTAGACCCCGCATGGCATGGCTCTCATCCAGAAGAGCCCGGCGTATTACAGTTTGAGCCGTCGAACTAATGCTCTCATTAGTAATGAAAGAAACCCAGATCAGCTGGCCAGGGGCAAGACGATTATCGGCCGAGCCAGGCAGCCTATAACCGCATCCCCCCAGCATAAGGCCAATACTTAAATAGATCACTATTGTTTGGAAAAAGCGGGTGAAAAAAATATTCGAGTACAAACAATCTCCTTATGCAACCACTATGTTAACCAGTTTTCCAGGTACATAAATCACCTTACGCACCTGTTTTCCCTCCATAAAAGATAAAACCTTATCATCAGCAAGGGCAGCTGATTTTACAGTTTCCTCATCTGTATCAACCGGCACAGTCATTTTGGAGCGCAACTTGCCATTTACCTGTACTACCACCAACATTTCATCAGCAACGATTGCGTCCCGGTCATATTCTGGCCAAGGGGTTTTTGAAAGCGGCACATTATGTCCCATGCGCTGCCAAAGCTCCTCAGTAATATGAGGGACAAATGGAGCTAATAATAAGACCATACTGTCCAGGGCTTCCCTCATAACGGCGCCATATTGAGGGCTCTTCAACTCAGGCCCCTGCAGCACGTTCAAGAGTTCCATCACAGCAGCAATGGCGGTATTGAAATGGAAACGATCTTCGATATCTTCTGTGACCTTCTTGATCGCCTTGTGTACGGCAAAACGCAAGAGACGTTCTTCTGGAGTCAGTTCGGAAACCTTTAATACTCTGGTATTGCTGAAAACTTCCATGCGCTCATGAACCAGCTTCCAGAGCCGGTTTAAAAAGCGGAACGAACCGTCTACGCCCTGATCACTCCAGTCTAGGTCTTTTTCGGGAGGCGCCGCAAAAAGCGAGAATAGCCGTGCCGTATCGGCACCGTAACGTTCGATAAGAGCATTTGGATCAACAACATTACCCTTGGATTTACTCATCTTTGCGCCATCCTTGATGACCATCCCCTGGGTAAGCAAATTAGTAAAAGGTTCATCACAACTTATATAACCAAGATCGCGCAGCACCTTGGTGAAGAAGCGGGCATAAAGCAGGTGTAGCACGGCGTGTTCGATACCGCCGATATATTGATCGACGGACATCCAGTAATCAACCCGCTTACGATCCAGAGGGGTATCCTGTGCATCCGGACAACAGTAACGCAGAAAATACCAGGATGACTGGACAAAGGTATCCATGGTATCGGTTTCTCGTCGTGCCGGCTGATTGCAGCGGGGACAGGTGCAGCTAATAAAGGAATCCAGCTTTGCAAGCGGGCTGCCGCCTTCACCGGTGAACTCTACATCCATAGGAAGCTGAACCGGCAGATCCTGATCCGGTACCGGCACAACCCCGCATGTATCGCAATAGACAATCGGTATTGGATTGCCCCAGTAACGCTGGCGGGAGATACCCCAGTCACGCAGCCTGAAGTTGACGGTCTTTTTCCCGATGCCTTCCTTTTCAAGGAAATCAGCGATAGCCTCTTTGGCTGCATCGCTGCGCATACCATCAAAAATGGCTGAATTAACCAGAATACCCGCATCGGTGAAGGCTTCTCCCATGGCAGCAGGATCAAGGGTCTCGCCAACCGGTTGAATAACCACCTTAAGTGGTAACTCGTATTTTTTTGCAAATTCAAAATCGCGCTGGTCATGAGTAGGGACCGCCATAACAGCGCCAGTGCCGTATTCCATCAGTACAAAATTGGCCAGGAAGATCGGCATGCGTGCCTTGGTCAAGGGATTGATACAGTAGGAACCGGTAAAAACACCCTCCTTCTCAAAATCCTCGGCAGTACGTTTAATGCGGTCGGTTTTCTTGACCCGGTCGATAAAGGCATCCACCGCATCTTTATTTTCAGTAACAGTAAGTGCCAGAGCCAGAGGATGCTCTGGAGCCAATGACATAAAGGTTGCCCCATAGACTGTATCCTGACGGGTGGTAAAGACTTTGATGGCCTCCGAAGTACCCTCAACGGGAAAATCTATCTCGCAGCCAAAGCTTTTACCGATCCAATTGCGCTGCATTACCAAAACTCGCTCTGGCCATCCCGGCAGACGGTTAGTCCACTCAAGAAGCTCATCGGCGTAATCGGTGATGCGAAAAAACCACTGATCCAGCTCCTTCTGCTTCACCTCGCTGTCACAGCGCCAGCAACAACCATCTTCGACCTGTTCATTGGCCAGCACTGTCTCACATTTCGGGCACCAATTAACAAAAGAGGTTTTTTTGTAGGCCAGCCCCTTCTCGAACATCTGCAGAAACAATTTCTGTTCCCAACGGTAGTAGTCGACATTACAGGTTGCCAGCTCGCGATTCCAATCATAAGAGAAACCCATCTTCTTAAGTTGGCCACGCATGTAATCTATATTTTCATAGGTCCACTTGGCGGGATGGCTCTTGTTTTGTATAGCTGCGTTTTCAGCTGGCATTCCAAAGGCATCCCACCCCATTGGATGAAGGACATTAAAGCCGCGCATCCTTTTAAATCTTCCAATGACATCTCCTATGGAATAGTTGCGTACATGCCCCATATGAATCCGGCCGGAGGGATAGGGAAACATCTCCAGCAGGTAATATTTCTTCTGATCCGGATCTTCAGTCACCGTAAAGGGTTTAGCTTCTTCCCAATGGTGCTGCCATTTCTGCTCAATATCTAGAGGGTTATACTTCTGATCCACAACTGTTCCTTTCTCGACTAATAAGTTTGATTTAATGTTGCAATGGCTGAGGTCGCCAGTCAGATTCCTTCTGGTGGCAGCGCTCACAAGCCATTGGATCTTTTACACTAAATGCCATGCTCAGGCCATGACAAGCACCGCAAAAGGCACCTTGGTCCATCTCTTTCATCACCCAGCGTTTATTACTAAGTCCCGAGGCAACTATAGTATAATGGCAATCATTGCAATTATACCCCTTAAGTACATGAACCTTGTGACTGAAATCTACATTGCCGGTAGTTACCGGAAGTTCAAAGCGAATTGTTTTGGGGTTGCGGGGGTGGCATTTTTGACAGTTAGCTTTGACCCCAAAAACAGTTTTATCGTCATGGCAGGAGCCGCAGGACTGCCCTTTTTCCATCAGTATCATCGAGCTGGGTTTATTACCTGGACCCGGGATAAACAGATTGGGATGGCAGTCCTTACAACTGTAGGCGGCAATATGAACTTTGTGGCTGAAGACGGCACTTCCTGGCTTAAAGTTGATCTCTTTAACGGGGTGGCAACGGGCGCAGCCATCTTTGAGACCAAAGGCGGTCTTACCCTCATGACAGGCCCCACAAGACTTGCCTTTTTCCATATCTGACATGCTTGCTTGTTTATGACCCTTACCTCCGATAAAAATGCCATTATGACAGTCAGAGCATTTGAACAAAGCCGTGTGGATTTTGTGGCTAAAATTAATGCTGCCGGCCTCTTTGGTAGTGAAGGTTATATTTGCAGATGATTTATGACACTTATCACAGTCGCCCTTGACGCTAAAAGCAGATTTTCCTTCATGGCATCCACCACAGGAATTGCCCTTTTCCATTTGAGCCATAGTAAAACGTGTATTATCTGGTCCCGCCTTGAAAAGCTGATTGTGGCAATCGGTGCAGGAATACATCGCGAGATGCCGATCATGGTTGAATCGTGCATCTTCAGTGAATAAGATCTCTTTAACCGGATGGCATTTGCTGCACTTTTTAACACTGAAAGCGGTCTTGTCATCATGGCAGGCGCCGCAGGATTTACCTTTGTCCATGTCTGCCATGGAGAAACGTTTGGCCGCAACCCCGGTGCCCAGAATGGCGTTGTGACAATCTCCACAAGCATACAGACTGCGATGTTTGGCATGGCTAAACTTAACGATACCGGAATGTTTTATTTGAAAAGTTATATCTGCGAGTGAACCTGGATGACATTTCTCACAATTGGAAGTGACCCCAAAAGCAGTTTTTCCATCATGGCAGGCACCACAGGACTTGCCTTTTTCCATCTGCGGCATGGTATACCGGATGCTCTTGGAGCCACCGACAAAAATGGAGCTGTGACAGTCATTACATTTAAAAAGCGCTATATGAGTCGGATGATTGAAGTGGCCGTTAAACGCTTTAAAATCAATGTTATTGATGTTTTTATGACACTTCTGACAATCTCCTTTAACAGAAAAAGCGGTTTTTCCATCATGGCAGGCACCACAAGACTTGCCCCCTTCCATGTCTAGCATTGTTTCATGCGACCGATTTGGACCAGGAATAAACAATTTATTGTGACAATCTATGCATTTATAGGAAAATTCCAGATGTAACTTGTGACTGAATTGTGATTCACTGGCCATCTTGACATCACCCACCTGGTGGCACTTAACACAGTCACCTTTTACCGAAAAGGCTGTTTTGCCCTCATGACAGGCGCCACAGCTCTTGCCCTGCTCCATTTGAGACATGCTGTAATGAGGATTTTCCCGATTGGTTTTAAAAAGTTCATTGTGACAATCGCCACAGGTATACATGCCCAAATGTTTGCCATGACTGAAAAGAAGGGTGCCAAAATCAGGAATTATGATTGGAACATCTCCTACAGGATGGCACTTGGTACAGCTGCTAAGCTGGGTTGCGCCTGGATTTTCTTTTTTATGACAGGCACCGCAAGATTTGCCGGTTTCCATGTCAGCCATTGTAAAGGTCAAGTTTTTTTTGCGGACTACATGGAAAATGGAATTATGACAGGCTGAACAGTTACTCTCCAAGCGCTTAAGGTGAGCGTCATGTTCAAACGGTACCTTACCGGCTTTTTGAGTAGCAATAAAAAGGGTTTTCTGGATGTCTGCGGCTTTGCTTATAGAAGGAAAAACAAGTAACGCAGATGCAAGAATAATCGTTAAGGTTCTTTTGAAATCCATAACACACCCTCTTAATTTAGTTTCAGCTTCATTATGAACATTTCGCAATGATTTTACCGTAAGCTTGACTTAAACAAATGCACCCTTAAGCAAAATTTCACGAGCAATTTTATGAAGAGGTAGTACCCGGTCAACAAGATTTGTCGCTACTGCTTCCCTTGGCATGCCATAAACAACCGCTGTTTCATCAGATTCAGCAAAGACATAACCGCCTTGTTCCTTAACGGCACGAACACCCTGGCTTCCATCATTGCCCATGCCGGTAAGAATAACCGCCAGCAGACGTTTGCGATAGATTGAAGCGCACGATTCAAGCATTACATCCACCGACGGAACATAACGATCAGCGGCTGTGGGCTGGACAAGTCGAGCAATAACTTGTCCCCCACAGACTTCAAAAACAAGATTAAGACCTCCCGGGGCTATGAGAATTCTCCCGTGAAGGACCTGGTCGCCATCCTCTGCTTCTTTTACGTCAAACTGAGATGAACGATTAAGGCGCTCGGCAAAGGCCCGTGTAAAACCAGCAGGCATATGCTGAGAAACCACTACGGCAAAGGGAAACTTTTTATCAAACGAAGAAAAAATGCTTTGAAGTGCGGGAGGTCCCCCGGTAGAAGCCCCTATTGCTACTATGTCTACTGAATGATGTATCGGCCTGCTTGCAGGTTCTGTTTTTTGAGGCTTATCTGATTTTTCAATAGTTCTATTGGTCAAGATCTTTTTAAGAGCGATTTTATGTTTAATAACTTGAAGGACCTTTTGTTGCAGATCACTTTGAATTTGCAGCAAGTCAACCGAGGCACCGTTTGACGGCTTGGCAACAAAATCAAATGCTCCCAGTTCCAAAGCTTTAAAAACTTTGTCAGCGCCGGTAAGGGCACTGATTACAATGACAGGTACTGAAAACCTGGTTGTCAGGATACGCAGTAGCGTGAAGCCGTCCATTTTCGGCATTTCAAGATCAACCGTAACCAAATCAGGTTTTAGAGCGATAACCTTCTGAATTCCTTCTTCGCCATTTGTGGCGTAACCCACTACCTCTATTTCATTGATACCTTCAAGCATTTTTCCGATACTGCGCCGGCTGAAGGCAGAATCATCAACTACCACTACCTTGATTTTCTTCATATCAGCCCTCCTGGTGCCAACCGTTCGGGCTTTTGATAGATCATGTCGTTCTTGAAATGCCTAAGAGTAAAAAGGGTAGTGATATTCATTAGCGATTCCGAATGCCCCAACAGAAGAAAACCTCCGTCATGGAGAGCATTATGGAACGATTCCACTACTTGTTTTTTAGCGATTGAATCGAAATAAATGATAACATTCCGGCAAAATATAATATCCATTCTGCCGAGCATCATCATTCGTTGCGAGTCAAAAAGATTAAGATGACTGATGCTGACAAGCCCTCGCACCTCATCATTAATTCTCAGGCCATCATCCTGCTGCTTAAAGAATTTTTTTACATAGTAATCTTCAGTGGCACGAAAAGACGACTTCCCATAAATTCCGCGCCGCGCTACCTGCAGAACCCTTTGGCTGATGTCGGTGGCAATTATCTCGACCTTCCAGCCGTAAAGCTCCTTGATGTCAAGCAGCAGCATTGCAATGGAATACGGCTCCTCTCCTGTTGAGCAGCCGGCGCTCCAGATTCTGATAGTATGATCGCCAGACGCCTTTTTATTTTTCAGTAATTCCGGCAGTATCTCATCAGTAAAGGCCTTTAGTTGGAAAGCTTCACGAAAAAAGTAGGTTTCGTTGGTTGTCAGGACATCCATGATATCCATTAATTCCTGGTCCTTCTTGCGATTGTACTTCAAGTAATGATAATAATCGCGGAAAGAAGGAAGGTTTAAGGTGGTCAGCCGTCTGGCGAGACGCTTTTCCAGTAAATATTTTGATTCATAATCGAAATAAATGCCGCAATGACTATAAATGCAGTCCCTAAAGAGATAAAACTCCTCATCTGTCATAAATTGTTCGGGATTTTGCAAAAATATCACGCAATCCCTTTCAATAAATCTTGAATAAGAGTTTTTATATTAATATCCTTTTCATGTTTCATGGCGTGTATAAGATGACGCTTAGCCTGCTGGGGGGGGAGTTCGGCTAATACGCCTGCCCAGGCAGTGCGAACTTCGGTACGAGGGTGTGACATGAGTCGATCAACATTGGATAGTACCCATTCACCTCCCTGTCGAACTAGGATCGACATTGCTAATGAAAAAGCTTCACCATCAGCTTTATCCAGGACAGTTTCGACCTGTTCGAAGCTCGCACGACTACCAACTGCTTCCAGCAGTTCGAGGCAGGTTTTCAGTAGAAAACCTTTCGCATTAACAAAGATGGGCTGGATTGAGGGGAATATTCGTTCTTTATCGATCCGGGCAATACTTTTAAGTGCCTCGCACTGCACCCAACAGTCATCATCATTTAGTGCAAGAACAAGATAGGGTATCGCTTCAGCGTCACCAACTTTTCCAATTGCCTCCGCAGCTGCGATTCTGACCTCGACATCTTCATCAACCAACGCCATCAAAAGCACACTGCTGCCTGATGCTATCCTTTGTTTTCCAATGGCAGTGACAGCCGCCTGTCTTACAAAAGCATTTTCATCTTTCAACAATAATTCCAAACGCTCGTTATCACCAAGTGCGGCGTTTAGAATTACAGCTTCAAGCCTTTGTTCAGACTGATCCGAACCTTCCAGACGTCGGGCGACCTCTTGAATGGCACCGCGATGGAAGCACGCCAGACTACACAGGCAGGAAATAACAGCGGCTCTTAATTCAGCGTCATTTTCTTCTAATAGCTTTACAACTCCAGGTATACAGTCAGTAAGACCCAATTTACCGGCAGCCTTTAATGCACAAAGCTTTACCTGATCAGATGAGTCGTCCAGTCCCTTCCTAACGACATCTCCGTCCCTGTAACCGATCTGTCCGACAACCGTGCAAATGGCACAACGCCCGCTTTCTTCGCAGCTAGGATAAAGTGAAATCAAATGATTCACTCCATGGGAGCCAAGGCACTTAAGGGATGCAAGTGCACTACCGGATATGCGTTCACAGGAAAAAGCTTTTAATAGAGCTTCAGCGCCCCGTATATCACCAATGATCCCAAGTAGAGTGGTTATTGCCTCGGACAAAGCAATGTCCTGCAGGTCAAAAGAGTCAATCAGGATCGGGACAAGGTCGCTGCCTGAGTGGCTCTGCAGGTCCTCCTGCAATTTCAGACGGACGGTGCCTCTTGATCTGGAAAAAATCCTATACCAGGATTTTATGGCGGAATTCCGACAGCTTTTTTTGCGGGAGCGAAAACCCTCCAAGAGTATCGGAATTACAGCATCATCTCCAATGCTGCCTAAGCAGTCATAGACACTTTTTTGAAGGATGTTCTGCTCGGCCAGCCGGATTATCTCACTGGGTACAGGAAGATGAGAGGTGAATTTACTTAAAGCAGTGAGAGCACTGAAGCGAAAAAAAACAGCATCATTATCGACAATAGCTTTGATCAGATCCGGGACTGCTCTCTCATCACCTATATTACCAAGATGTTCTGCTGCCGCAGAGGCAACATTCACATCCGGATCACCTAGTGAAACTAGTAATGTAGGAACAAAATCAGGGCTTCCTATAATACCCATAACATCTATTATAAATTTGCGAACATCTTCGTCTTTATCCTGGGCTAGCGCCTGTAGGGATTTTGCTGCGCGTGTGCCTATTCTGGACACGGCTTCAGCAGCGGAGTTTCTTAGGCCGGCATTGTCTTCATTGCGCAATAGTTCAAGAAGTCCATCTATGGCCGCCTCATCAGGGTTTGCGGCGACAAAAACATCAACAGCTTCTTTACGAACCCGCCAACTTTCATCTGCCATGGCAAAGAACAAAAGGTCACAGATTTCAGGCAAAAGGCGATCTCTCAGGGCCTGAATGGCGCCATGCCGGGTTTCTTCATGTAAGGATCGTAGTAATTTTTGTATATTAGGCAGGCTTTTCACCTGATTCTCCTCAGATATTGTTGTTTTGACTCAGGTTATCATTGGTTTCACGATAATCAGTCGGACCAAGCAGGGCATCTATGTCAAGAATCATAAAAACCTGTTCCTGATGCAAGCAGACACCTAAGAGGAATTCGATTTCTACTCCTTCATCCACGTCAGGTGGGGGCTTGATTTCCTTGACTGGAATGGTGACAACCTCCATGACCTCATCGACTGCCAGTGCCAGCATCTGTCGGGCCAGCGTTACGATAAGCAGTTTGCTATTTTTACCTTCCGGCAAGGAAGACATTTGGAACCTTTTGCGTAGGTCCATTACCGGTATTACATTGCCGCGTAGGTTTATGACACCCTCCAGAAGTTGTGACGCCCGTGGAAGATTAGAGAGTTTTTGCGGTTGAATGATCTCTTTAATGCGCATGATATCTACAGCAAAAAGATTATCTTCAAGGCTGAAACAAGCCAGCTGAATATCTTTAATTTCTTTTTTCATTGTTTAGGGTCTGCTCCGTCGTTCAATAACCCATCAATGACTTCAATGATCAAGGCCGATTTGAATGGCTTTGTTAGGTATGCACTCGCTCCGCATGCAGCCCCTCGGGCCTGGTCCTCCGGATTTTTTTTGGCAGTCAGCATGACTATAGGGATGTTAGAAGTGTGAGGTTCCTGCTTAATCCTGGAACAGATTTCAAAACCATCAATATCAGGCAACATTATGTCCAGGAGAACCAGATCAAAATTTTTCTGCTCTAGCTTTGCAAGAGCAGCATGGCCGGTGGCTGCGCCGGTAACGTCATAACCCTTGACCTGCAAAAGAATGGTCTCAAGCTTTAGTAAGCTCTCTTCATCCTCTACAATTAGAATATGATGTTTCTTTTGCATACCAGCTCCTGTCAATAAAGATTGATATCCGTAATAGTATCAAGGTTCAACATTATGATCATTCGATTGTCTGCTCGCCCGATGCCACAAACAAAGTCCCGGTTTATACCTTCAAGCACGGAAGGTGCAGGCTCAAAGCTGTCTTTGGCGATCCGGACAACCTGAATCACTTCGTCTACTAGAAGACCGGTAAATTCATCAGCATGCTTCACGACGACAACTCGTTCCCGTCCGGTAGCAGTCTCATGACCAAGACCAAGACGATCAAGCATATCAACGATTGGTATAATGACCCCACGCAGAGATATAACCCCATAAACAAAGGAAGGTGACCGCGGGATCTCAGTCACCTCACGTGGTTTTATTATTTCTTTGATCTGCATGATATTGATGCCATAAATCTCATTGGAAACACGGATACAAAGGAATTCTTCATAATCTTCTACTGCGGCATCTGCCTGCTCGACAGAGGTTAGCTGAAGGTCTTCATCACAGCCTGCAGCTTCTCTACCGGCAAGTAATATTTCTACCGGATTGAAAGGGGTTTTTCTACGAGGGTGGCTGATGTTTCTATTCGAAGGCACAGCCGAACCATTGCCTGAGGGCTGATCAAAGAAGAGGTCGTACATCGATTCGGCTTGAATCGGCGGTCGGACTTCCTCAACAGGGCTGGCGACAACCGTATTTTCTTTGGGTGGTTGGACGTCAACTACCAGTAGTTTTTCATTTCGCCCTTGGCGGGCCTTTTGTCTTATTTTTGCCAGATCCATGTACCCTGCCTAAATCATGAGTTCATCTTTAATTTCATTTACAATTGCCGAATCGATCAACGCTGCATCGTTTCCATACGCGACCAGCAAAGCATTGGTAGCCATCGAGTTGATCTTACGTGGAACGCCACCGGTTAGTTCATAGATTTTTTGAACGGCATCCGGAGTGAATAAACCGGCGGCGCCACCAGCGATCTCAAGCCTGAAATCAAGATATTCCATGGTTTCTTCAAGAGACAACGCCTGTAGGTGATAATGGAGTGCAATCCGCTGACGCAGCGGTTCGTAACGTGGCAAGGCAAGCATCTCACGCAGTTCCGGTTGCCCCATAATTATTACGCCTAAAAGATTACGATCATCCAGCTGGAAATTGGTGAGAAGTCTGATTTCGTCGAATACCGCACCATCTACAATCATCTGTGCTTCATCAACTACAATAACCGGACAGATGCCTTTTTGATAACTCTCGTAAACAACAGCGTTGATCTGTTCGAGCAAATCATCCTTGGCGGGAGCCGGATGTTCAATATCAAGCAGCCTGGCAACTGTGCGCAGAAACTCAACCGCATTCAGCCGAGGATTAACAATGAAACAG
Organism: Desulfuromonadaceae bacterium; assembly: GCA_036504875.1. Taxonomy (GTDB): domain Bacteria; phylum Desulfobacterota; class Desulfuromonadia; order Geobacterales; family Pseudopelobacteraceae; genus JACPFJ01. The sequence goes on along the minus strand of DASXUK010000034.1, from coordinate 12,080 downwards.
AACTTGTAACTATCTCCTAAACGATCCATAAGCGAGCGTGAGATAGTGGTTTTGCCGCAGCCGATCTCTCCGGTTAGAACCGCAATTTCACGTTCTTCCAGCACAAACTCCAGACGGGCGAGCGCTTCCTCATGACCGTTACTAAGAAAGAGGAAGCGGGGATCAGGAGTCTTACTGAAAGGTTTTTCTTTAAAGCCGAAATAGTTTTTATACATGAAGTCAATTCCCGCTTCTCATTGCTTCGTTGATCATACCACCAACATCGAGGACGAGAATAGTACGCTGATCTCCTAGATCAGCTGCCCCGGATATGCCCCTGAAGCGCTTAAATGCTTCACCAATTGACTTTATGACGATGTCCTGTTGCCCAAGCAGGTCATCTACCACCAAACCCATCCGCTTTTCAGCCACACCGACAACCACCACATAGAACTCCTCAAGCTGTGGGGTCGATCGTTCTATTTGAAAAAACGAATCCAGCTTCAACAGTGGCAGAGTGGTCTCCCTCAGCTGAATGACCTCTTTTCTCTCTACTGATTTTATATTTTCTACAGTTAAAAGAAGTGATTCCAGTACTGAAGTTATCGGAATAGCATAGGTTCTTCCGCAACAGGAGATGATCAGTGCTTTTATGATCGCCAGGGTGATCGGTAGAGTAATTATAAAACGGGTACCGCCACCTTTTCGGGTTTCTATATCCACCATACCTGAGATAGCTGATATGTTGTTCTTGACAACATCCATGCCTACTCCCCGTCCGGAAACTTCACTAACCATATCGGTAGTTGAGAATCCAGGCAGGAAAATCAGATCAAGAGCATCCTTTTCAGACAGGCTGTTTGCATCACTGATTAACCCCTTCTGCAAGGCCTTGGCCTTGATTTTATCGATGTCTATGCCATTGCCGTCATCCTCGACCTCAATTACAACATGATTGCCCTTTTGATAGGCTGAAATTTTGATGATTCCCTTTTCATCCTTACCGGCCGCCTGACGCGACTCAGGCGTCTCTATGCCGTGATCAATGGCGTTTCTAATGATATGCATCATCGGGTCGGAAATATCTTCCACGATCAACTTGTCGAGCTCGGTATCGGCACCAAAAAATTTAAGCTCTACTTTTTTCCCCTGCTCTCTTGAAATTTTTCGGACGATTCTTGACATCTTCTCATATAACTGTCCGACCGGGATCATTCTGATTTCCATGACCCCTTTTTGCAGGTCGGTCAATTTGCGCTCAAGTCCTTTAGCGGCTTTGCCAAGGTCTATGGCCATCCGAGAAAATCCCTCTGTACGCATTCTTGTGGCAATCCCGGATATGGAAGAATGTGCCAGCACCAGCTCTCCCACGATGTTCATCAGTTCGTCCAGTTTACCAATATCAACACGTACAGTGCGGCTCATGCTTTTGGCTGATTGCGAATCGTCTGCTGCTGGAGGGGAAGGATTAGCAGGAATTACCGGCTGAACCGAGACAGGCAGTATTATTTCTTCAGGAACGGATGGTTTTTTTGCAGTAGATTCACCCAAAAAGGTAATACTGATATTATCGTTTTCAATTTGATTTTTTAAATCATCCAAATTCGAAGTGCTACCAAAGAGGATCTCAAAGTCTATATGCGTTTCCATATTGCTACCAACGCTAGGCAGGGTGCTGATAACCTCGCCGCATTTTTTAAGCTGGTCGGAAACTTCGGCCAATTCCTGGTCAAAAGTAGTGAGTTCGAACGAGGTGTGTATGGAAAATATAGCTTTTCCTTTGGACAGGTTATCAAGAAGGCGGTGTTCCTCATACTCCGTCAATGCACTCTGGATACGTTCAGGCAAGCCAAGTATTTCAAGGGGAGATTCACCGCTGGGTTTATCAGGAGGAGCCAGACAGGCGTTGATTCGGGCAATACAGGCAGCAATCTCAGCAGCATTGCTGTCACCGCCCCCTTCAGAAACTGCACGAATCAGGATTGTCAATTGCTCGTGAGCCCCGAATAGCACCGACATTAACTTCTGATCAAAGTTCAACTTACCCAGGCGAAGCCAATCCAATAGATTTTCCATGTTATGGGATAACTCGGAAATATCATTTAATCCGAACATCCCTGCCAGTCCTTTCAGGGAATGGGCCGCCCTGAAGATTGAGTTGAGCAGATCAGGATTGAGATCACCATTGTCGGCCATGTCCGCTAAATCAGCTAGCTCTGACCCCAGCTGATCCGCAATCTCCTCGGCTTCTGCTAGGAAATCCTTGACCGCTTTATTTTTGGCAGCACTGTTGTCGCTCATAGCTGGTCACTCACAGGCATCTCATAAATTTATGGCTTGTTCAGATATTTCAGGATCAATTCCTGAAGCATAACCGGGTCAAAAGGTTTCACAACATATTCGTTGGCACCCAGTTGTTTGCCTCTTTCAATATCCTTCTGACTTCCCTCGGTTGAAATTATAATCACCGGAATGTCCTGATAGTTGGGATTGTCGCGCAGGTAGCTGATCAATTCCAGCCCGTTGATATCGGGCATGTTAATATCAGTCAAGATCAAGTCGACTCTTTTACGAGGCAATAGTCTTAAAGCCTCAAACCCGCTTGAAGCCTCAACAATGCAATAATCATCAAGGGATTCAATGGTTGAGGTCAGCATGGCCCTCATGGCCATGGAGTCATCAGCGATCAGGATTGTCTTGGTGCTCACTGGTGGACCCTTTCAATTTTATTGTGTTCGAACAAGCTTTTTTGCATGACAATTCCAGCTTGCGATAGAAAAATTTCCAAGCTCTCGGTGTCCCTGACCGGTTTTTTCTCAGGCAGGTTATCACCATACAGGAAACCAACAACCCGTGACTCATGGCAAATTGGCCCGATGAAAACCTCTTCCGGGATTCCGGCTCCCAGTTGTTCAAAAACATATGCATCTACCGGAGTCGGGTCAGGTTTAAATGTGGATGACCGTGCAGCTCGAAACGGGTCCAGAAACATTGATCCGGATTCAAGTGAGAAGTGGATCGAGCGAACTCGCTCATCACCCCCCTTCTTCCCTCCTGATATACCAAATTGACCGATACCCGAAATAACATTCTCTTCCAAAACAAATAAAATGGCCCGATTCATGAATTCTGAAGCAAAACGCAGCACAAGCAGCATTACTCCGCCCTGCAGGTCCGGATCGTTTAACTCCTCCAGCATACCTTTTAACAAAGATAACCCGCTGTTTTTAAAAGGATCTGCCTGGGCAAGGATTTGCTCATCATGCCCCATCTCGAATCGCAATTCATCGCCTAGATTGAAATTGTCCTGCCATTCAGTCAGTGTCGATTCATCAGGCGCGGCGTGTTTTAAAATCGGAAGCAATAAAGAGATGAAACTCTGCAGTATTTCGGGCTGGTCCAGTTCTGTACGCCGAGGCTTGAGAACAAAGGCATAACCAAGATCGCTCACCCTTTTTTCTGCCTCAGCGTGCTGATAATCTGAAATTACAATTATGGGTAGGTCCTTGAAATTATTATGCAACAATTCCATTAATTCAATGCCGCCCAATACTCCGGATCCATCCATTTTTGGCATGATTAGATCAATTATCACGGTCGGGAGTTCTCCCGCGCGGTAAAGATCATCCACCTTGATAAGAGTATCTTCACTGCGGGTCATAGCTTGAACATTAAAGCCGTAACCAATAAACCCTTCAGCCAGGACTCGCAACGTGGGACCGTCATCGTCCACTATAATCAGTGGTTTATTATGAGCCACTGACTCAGAAATTTCTGCTATACGGCTAAAGCCTGGTTCGGCATTTTCGATGAAGCTGCTATTTTCAGAGCCAATGTTTACAGGATTGTCGTTTTCACCAAGAATTCTGGTGCGTTCTATTGTTAGAAATTGTGGATTGATCCCCTGATCAAGCATAAACTGGAGCGGATCCAACTTGGTTCCATCAATAGTTTCAATTTGATCCTGCCCCCTGAATTCGAACTCACCATCAATCCAGGCAAACAGCGAAAAAACCACATTCTGAATTTGCTCTCCAACAACTTCCTCGATAACTCCCTGGGCGATTCCGAAATTATTGATTAAAATGGTGCCAAGCCGTTCACGAAAACCCCCATCATGCTGGAGTGCCAGGGCTTTCCGTAGTATGGCAAGCTGAATGACCCCCTTTTGAATAAGCACTTCGCCCAGGCTTTGCTGATAAGTGGTAGAGGTGGCACTAACCACTTGTCCAAGCCGGAAAGCAATTGTCCCTTCGCGCCCCCTGCTATTGAGAACCAGGATGCCGGTCTTTCTGCTTAAGCTGACAATCTGGAATATCTCGCCAAGTCCAAGATCTTCCAGGTTTCCGACAAGACTCATTCGCGTAGTGCCCCATAGATGCGTATTTGTCCAGGCAAATCGGAAGGATAATAACCCATCACTACGGGCAAGTAAAGCCTTTATGCAGCGTTGTGGGGGCGTCTGTGAGCATCGTTTTTATCTCTGCCACGGAATATCAGCCTTAGCGGAGTTCCCTCGAAACCGAATGCCTCACGGAAAGAATTAATTAAAAAACGCTCGTAGGAAAAATGAATGTTTTCGGGCTGGTTAGTGAAGATTACAAAGGTGGGCGGCCGGGTGCCGACTTGGGTGGAAAAGTAAAATTTGACTCGTCTTCCATTAGCAAGGGGGGCGTGGTGCCTGTCTATAGCTTCTGAAAAAACCCGATTGAGGTCGGCTGTGGTAATACGACGGGAGAATTGCTCCATGACACTATCCACAAATGGAATGATCTTTCCGGTGCGCTGACCGTTGGCAGCAGACACAAAGACCATCGGCGCATAGGCCAGATATTTGAAACCAGTTCTGACCTTATCGACATAGACGCCGAGCGTGGCGTTGTCTTTTTCCAGTGTATCCCATTTATTGATCACGAAGACGCAACCCTTACCGGCTTCATGAACATATCCGGCAATTCGCTCATCCTGTTCGGTAACCCCATCCTCGGCACTAAGAACAACCAGCACGACATCAGCCCTTTCGATGCTGCGCAAAGCGTCGACTACGCTGTACTTCTCCAACTTTTGAGTAGTCTTGCCTTTGCGTCTGATACCGGCCGTGTCGATAAGGAGATATGGTTTCTTGTTAAAGGTAAACAGGGTGTCGACTGAATCGCGGGTCGTGCCGGCGGTTGGATTGGCCACTACCCGTTCAAACCCCAACAAGCGATTGACCAGCGATGATTTCCCTACATTAGGGCGCCCTACTACCGCTATTTTGGTAAGCTCTTCAAGGGTTTCATTTGGATCTGCAGCCGGAAAAACCTCCAGGAGATTATCAACCAGATCGCCGACGCCCCGATTATGCTCGGCAGATATTGTGAAAAACTGCTCGATGCCCAGAGAATAAAACTCAGCCGATTCATTCTCTAGTTTATCGCCATCCACCTTGTTGATCACGTAGAAAACAGGTTTCTTGACACGGCGCAGCATAGCGGCAACCTCGATATCAGCCGGGGTCAAACCGCTACGGGCATCCATCATGAAAATGATTACATCCGCCTCATCAATAGCCAATCGCGACTGCTCACGCATCTGTTGAAGGAGTCGATCTTCGGTCACCGGTTCAAACCCGCCGGTATCAATCAGAATAAACGGTTTTTCAAAACGGGTAATGTTGGCGTAGTTGCGGTCTCGGGTAACACCCGGTGTATCATCAACGATTGCGCGGCGATGGCCTAAAAGGCGGTTAAATAAAGTTGATTTACCAACATTTGGACGTCCGACTATGGCTACAATAGGTTTCATTTGTTCTTCTTTCTTTTAACTTCATTCATATCCATATTCTTTGAGCTTGGAGGTCCGCTCACTCCAATTTTCTTCTACCTTTACGAATAGCTCCAGAAACACCCGCGTTCCCAGCAATCGTTCGATATCCAGGCGGGCCTGGCTTCCGATTCGTTTCAGCATGTCGCCACGCTTTCCAATGACGATCCCTTTTTGTGTGACCCGCTCTACAATAATGGCTGCTGTGATGGCAACCACGCCGTTTTCCCGCTCCTGGAACCCTTCAATCTCAACAGCGGAGGAGTATGGGATTTCATCGCGGGTCAGGCGGAAGACCTTTTCGCGGATCATCTCGGCGCAGATGAATTTCTCAGGCATGTCAGTCAGGATGTCTTCCGGAAAAAGCGCCGGACCTTCAGGCAAATAGCTGCTGATAACATCCACCAAGTGCTCGACACCATCACCGCTGCCGGCCGATATCGGCACGATCTCGCGGAAAGAGTGCAGACCTGACCAGGCAGCAATTTTTTCAAGGGCCATTCCTTTGTCGGAAACAAGATCGATCTTGTTAAGTGCCAGCAACACCGGTGTCTTTATCCCGGCCAGGATATCCTTAACCAGCTTGTCATCGATCTGGGAAGTTGCATCCACAACCAGCAGCAACAGGTCCACCCCGCTAATCGATGACAAGGCCACATCCACCATGCTCTTATTCAGGCGCGACCGTCCGGCATGAATCCCCGGGGTATCGATAAAGATGATCTGTGCGCCGGGAATGTTGTGGATACCCTGGATGCGGTTACGGGTCGTCTGGGGCTTATCCGATGTAATCACAATCTTTTCACCGATAATCCGGTTCAAGAGCGTTGATTTGCCAACATTGGGACGGCCGATAATTGAGACAAATCCAGATTTAAAGTTCTTGTTTTTCATATAGATGGTTCTTACCTTTTGATCTTAAACTTCATAATTAGTTACAACAAAAACAGACGCATCATCCCCGCTTTTATCAGCTGGAAAGCAATTAAGTTATTTTTTTGACGACCAGTTGTCCTTGAGGGTCACAATCCGATTGAAAACCGGTTTTTCCGGTGTCGAGTCCAGCGGATCAGCCCGAAAATACCCCTGACGCTCAAACTGTAGCCGGGTTTCATTATCAATAGAAGACAGGCCCGGCTCGAGCTTGGCATTAGGTATTACCTCCACCGACTGCGGATTCAGGAACTGTTTATAATCAACCCCGCCGCGATCAGGGTTAGGATCGCTGAATAACCGATCAAAAAGGCGTACCTCGGCATTAATGGCATGCCGGGCTGAAACCCAGTGGATAGTTCCCTTTATCTTTCTCCCGTCAGCGGCCGAGCCCCCTCGGGAGGCGGTATCATACTCGCAATGCACCTCTACAATCTGACCGTTCTCATTCTTGATCACTCCAGTACAGCGCACGATGTAGGCATAGCGCAGGCGCACCTCGCTGCCGGGTGCCATACGGAAAAAACCTTTTGGTGGTTCTTCCGAAAAATCGTCCTGCTCAATATATATTTCCCTTAAAAACACGATCTTGCGACTGCCCATTTCAGGCTTCTGAGGGTGGTTGGCCGCCTCAAATTCCTCCCCCTCCCCTTCGGGATAATTATCAATCACAACCTTTAGCGGACGCAACACAGCCAAGGCCCGCGGTGCCCGCTCATTCAGGTCTTCGCGGACACACTCCTCGAGAATCGACATATCGATCCAGGAATCGCTCCGGCCGACGCCGATCCGCTCGCAGAAATTGCGGACCGCCTCGGGTGTGAAACCGCGCCGCCTGATCCCCATCAGAGTCGGCAAACGCGGATCATCCCAGCCGTTGACGGTTTTGCTGGTTACCAGTTCCAAAAGTTTGCGTTTACTCATCACAGTATAAGTCAGATTGAGACGGGCAAACTCGTACTGGCGGGGTCTGTTTGGCACCGGCAGGTTATCCAGCAGCCACTCGTAGAGCGGCTTGTGATCCTCGAACTCAAGAGTACAGATCGAATGAGTGATCCCCTCGATAGCATCCGACTGGCCATGAGCGAAATCATACATCGGATAGATGCACCAGGCATCCCCGACATGTGGGTGCGGAGCATGCAGGATGCGGTACAGAACCGGGTCACGTAGAGTGATGTTGGATGAGGCCATGTCTATCTTGGCACGCAGTACCTTGGCGCCATCGGCGAATTCGCCTTCACGCATGCGGCGGAACAGATCCAGATTTTGATCTGAACTGCGATCGCGATAAGGGCTGTTTTTGCCATGCTCGGTCAAGGTGCCACGATAGGCGCGGATCTCTTCAGCAGAAAGATCCTCCACGTAGGCCTTACCCTGCTGGATCAGATATTCGGCCCACTGATAGAGCTGTTCAAAATAATCGGAGGCGTAGAAAAGATTATCACCCCAGTCGAATCCCAGCCACTTGACACTTTCCTTGATCGAATCGATGTACTCCATCTCTTCCTTGACTGGGTTGGTGTCATCAAAGCGAAGGTGGCAGCGCCCGCCAAAGTCACGCGCCAGCCCGAAGTTAAGGCAAATCGACTTGGCATGGCCGATATGAAGATAGCCGTTCGGTTCCGGTGGGAAACGGGTTACGATGGTGCTGTGTTTACCGGTTTTCAGGTCGTCATCAACAATAGTGCGGAGGAAGTTGTTAACTATCGGTGTGGATTCGGTGGACATGCTAACCTCCCTTTGATCTAAACTATATCAACTCACCCAAAAGCGAATTTTGAAGTGCGGTAGTGATGCGGACATCAACAAAACTTCCAATTATATTTTTGTCCCCGATGAAGTTTATAAAGCGCCCGTTATCGGCCCGGCCTGAGATTTGTCCGGGGCGTTTCCCCTCCCCTTCAACCATAACCGAGTGTACAGAACCGACAAGTTCTTGGTGTAGATCCATCGTGATACGCCTCTGCAGGTCTTGTAACCGTTCCAGGCGCGTTTGCTTTTGTTGCCTGGTGAGCTTTTCCGGCAGATCGGCTGACTTGGTGCCTGGACGTGGTGAATAGACAAAGTAGAACAGGTCCATGTAATGGACTTCCTCCATCATGGAAAGCGTCTGCTCAAAATCATCCTCGGTCTCTCCGGGGAATCCAATAATCATATCACCGGTAATGGCAATGTCAGGTCTGGCGGCCCTTAAATCCTTGATCTTTTCCAAATAGCCACTACGGTCATAGCCGCGATTCATATTGGATAAAACTGCGTCACTGCCCGATTGAGCCGGCAGGTGTATTTGTCCGCACAGCTTGGGTACCTCACGATAGCAGGCGATCAGCTCCGTAGAAATGTCCTTGGGATGAGAAGTGAAGAATCGGATGCGGCTGATCTCGTCAATTTCGGCAATCTGACGGACTAACTCGGCAAAGTTTGGTTCGCCGGCAGCCTTTAATCCGTAAGAATTAACGTTTTGACCAAGCAAAACCACCTCTTTTACGCCGTTCTCGGCCAGCTGCCTGACCTCTTTCATTATTTCAGAAGAGCGGCGGCTTATCTCTCGGCCGCGTACATAAGGAACGATGCAATAGGAGCAGTAGTTATCGCAGCCTTGCATAACAGTCACGAAACTGCTTAGCCTGGTATTGCCGTTGACCGGCGGGAACAGGTCCAGGCGCTGATCATTATCTAAAAAGGCTGTTTCGCACCGTTGTTGGCCATTTTCGGCGCTGCGTACCATATCCATCAGCAGGTGCAGGTTGTGGGTCCCAAAAACCAGGTCCAGCCAGGGAAATTTCAGCAGTAATGCTTCCCCCTCCTGCTGGGCAACGCAGCCACCCACTCCTATAATCACCTTTTTATTCGACCTTTTGAATACACGCAGATTCTCAAGACGATGATAAACCTTTTCCTCGGCCCCGCCGCGCACGCTGCAGGTATTGAGAAGAATCATGTCGGCACTGCCTGGTTCTTGCGAGGCGCAATAGCCAAGCTCGGCCAGCAGGCCGACGATACGATTGGAATCGTTGACATTCATCTGGCAACCGAAGGTTTCTATGTAAAGTTGTTTGCTATTCATATTAAATATATAAACATACGCGATAAAGACTTCTTAAGTCAATTGTTATCCTGTTTCAGCAGGCAGCCACTGATGGAGTTGTTTTCTGGATATTGACAAATCCGCTGGCGTGCGTATCCTAAAGCCTTTAACAATCTATCTGTAAATTCCGGAATAAAAGCAATGATCCTCGATTGGACTACTATCGATACTGTACTGCTTGATATGGATGGCACCCTGCTGGACAGGCATTTTGACGATCATTTTTGGCTCGAGCACGTTCCCAAGCGCTGGGCCGCTCGTAATGGCACTAGCGAAGAAGAAGCGCGCCGACACCTGTACGTCATGTTTAAGTCCCAGGAAAACACCCTCAATTGGACCGACCTGGATTATTGGTCCGATCGCCTGAATCTAGATATCCCCCTTCTTAAAAAAGAAGTTGAACATCTGATTGCCGTGCATCCCTTTGTTGTTGAATTTCTCTTATTCCTCAAACAGCATCGCAAGCAGACATGGCTTGTCACAAATGCACATTCCAAAACCCTCGAGCTCAAAATGAAGTCCACCCTGCTGGGACCTTATTTTGACGGAATAATATCAGCTCATCAGGTTGGTCTTCCTAAAGAGGATAATGGTTTCTGGGGGGCGTTGCAAAATTTCATTAATTATGATCCATCTCGAACGCTTCTGGGAGAAGATAGCGAAACCAATCTTGCTACAGCAAAACGGTTCGGAATAAAATACCTTGTCTACATTAAACGCTACAGCTCAAGAATAGAAGGAAAGTCATCGCAGCACTTTACTTCGATCGACTTTTTTAATAGTCTGATCCCAGCTCATGGTCAAACATCGATAAAACTTCCCTAAGGCGAAAATGTTTCTAAAGATAATTCCCATCTTCATCACTATGTTGGCCCTGCTCAATTCAAATGCCGTGGCGGCCGAACCTGAACTGCGCATCGGCAAATTCAGCTCCGGTGACCTGACCGGCTGGAAGGATCAGACCTATTTCAGTTCAAAGAAGACCGCCTATACACTCGTCCAGGACAATGGCAAACCTGTACTAATGGGTAAGGCCGTCAATTCTGCTTCGGGTAAACTGTATAAAATCGAGATTGATCCAAAATCATACCCAATCATAAAATGGTCCTGGAAGATTGAAAAGACCATTAAAAAAGCCAATGAAAAGACCAAGGAAGGGAACGATTTTGCAGCGCGTCTCTATGTTGTTTTTCCTCGCGGGCTTTTTTCCAGTACTCGGGCAATTGAGTATGTGTGGGGCAACACAATGCTCAAAGGTGAAGTCTCACGTAGCCCTAATACCAATAATTTCGCAATGATAGCAGTTGATTCAGGTGATGAACAGGCGGGAAACTGGATTTTTCACAAAAGAAATTTTGCCGAGGATTACCGCAAGATCTTTGGAGAAGAAGCTCCCAAGGTAGGCGCCATCGCCCTTATGTGCGATAGCGATAATACCCATGAGACAGCAGTCGGTTATTTTGGAGATATTACGATTGCTCCGACTTCCAAAGAGGAAGATATCAGGATAAAAGAGCCAAAGCCTAAAGAGTCTTTACCGAAAGAACCGCAAAAAGAACTGATACAAAAAGAGCAGCCGAACCCTGTATCTACTGTTCCGGCTGCTCCCGGTTTGCCGCAAAATCCATAGGGTCTAGACCCTTTTTAGTTTAGTCCTAAACTTCTCCAGCCTGGCAGCCCCTTCTTCAATAAGGCTGATCAGGTCTTTACGCGCCGAACCGGCGATATTCTTGCCGCTTTCCAGCAGATCGTCTGTTTTCTGACTGATCGTATCGACCATATCACTGATATTTTTGGAAAGATCATCAACTGTTTCTTCAGTTTGCGATTTTACCTTTTTGACTCGGCGCCCGATATCCTCACGGGTCTCACGCCCTGATTTTGGCGCCAGGAGCAGAGCAACACCTGCACCGATAATTCCACCCATTACCATCATCACCGCCAGTTTTTTATCCTTGTTACACATAAATCCTCCTTCTTTAGTTGGAAAATAGGTCCTAAGCAGGTTCCCGAAATAGTCAGGCAACAGCTCTATAACCTTTATCTTTGTAAGTGGCCATGCTATAAATAACATAGCATTTTCATTGGATTTAACAACAGGGATTTAATATATGAACGCTATTTATGATTTATTAACCTGATTAGTACTGATCTCCGGCTAATCGCAACCAAGCCTCTGGACGTTTGCCTGTCTGGGCAGTTGCAGTGACCAACCGGGTGAGCATCCGGGCCAAATCGAAGCGTCGGTTGAAACGATATTGATACTCGCCAA
>DASXUK010000033.1:0-65680 GCA_036504875.1 Desulfuromonadaceae bacterium | reverse complement strand
TGAATCGAACCTTTTTTGCTAGACACTCGAAAGTTGTCTAAGATGTTGTCGCTCAAACTCGACTGGAGACACATTTCCAACATGTCCGTGCCTGCGCACCGGATTGTAAAACATTTCGATGTAATCAAAGATGTCACTACGAGCATCTTCTCTGTTTTTATAAATTCGGCGTTTAATTCTTTCACGCTTTAACAGCTGGAAAAAGCTCTCGGCAACAGCGTTATCGTAGCAGTTGCCACGCCGACTCATACTCGGTTCCAGGTTGTGAAGTTTCAGAAAGGCACGCCAGTCCTCACTGGTGTATTGGCTGCCTTGATCGGAATGTACAACTACTCGTTGTTGGGGTTTCCGGCGCCATACTGCCATGAGCAGAGCTTGTATCACCAGATCTGTATGCATGCGCGGCTGCATTGACCAGCCGATAACCTGACGAGAAAAAAGATCGATAACGACGGCAAGGAATAACCAGCCTTCAGCGGTGCGAATATAGGTGATGTCGGTAACCCAAGCCTGGTTTGGGCCTTCTACGGTGAAGTTTTGTTCGAGAAGATTTGCTGACAACGTTGCTACTGTGCCGCCGTGATAACGGGGCTTCTTATAGCCAACCTGAGCCTTCAGGTTCTCCTGTTTCATAAGCCTGGCAATACGGTTACGGCAACTCTTTTCGCCCAGGCTGCGCAATTCGTGGTGAATCTTGCGATAGCCATAGACACAGCCGCTTTCCAGCCATGCTTCCTTGATGAGTCCCAGCACGCGGGCATTCTCTACTTGCCGTGGTGACTGTGGCTGTTTGCGCCAGGCATAGTAGCCGCTCCGGTGGACAGACATCATCCGGCACAGAGTACGAACTGGATACTGATCTTCATGCGCCTGGATGAAGGCGTACCTCACAGGGACTCTTTGGCGAAGTACGCGGTGGCCTTTTTTAGGATATCTCGTTCTTCCGTGACCCTTTGCAGTTCAGCCTTGAGACGGTTTATCTCGGCTTGCTGGTCTGTAATGACCTCCTGAACAGGGCCGTTGCCGTAGCGTTTAATCCACGCGTAAAGACTGCTGTGGGTAATACCGAGGCGGGCAGCGACACTGTAGATGCCATGCCCACGCTCCGTAACCTGTTTAACCGCTTCAATCTTGAATTCTTCGGTGTAACGTTTGCTGCTCATTAATACCTCCTGAGATCATTTCTGTATAACTCAGGAGTGTCTATGAAACTAGGGGCAATTCATTTCCAACGAGGTGCCGGCTACCTCACGAACCAGAGCGGCTTCTCGGGGTTCCACTTCCCGCCCATTGCTTTGACTTGTGCTCGCAATGTCATGTTCGAGGCTTCGATGCAAAGCAGAACAAGGACATCCGGGGCATATCGTGGCGGTGGAGGGTCCCAGTCTTCTTCGCGACAATCAGTTCGACCGTCTTCAGCCGTTTTCGAGTTGTCTCGTCATAACGGAATCGTATGCAAAGCAAATCGTCTCCGTATTTCTCCGCCAATTGCTTGGTCCCTCTTTGCCTGGTTTGAGAACTAGCCGCGTTTTCATGACCCCTCCGGGTTATAGCATAGTTATTCCTACCAATAAACTACGTTTATTAATTAATTTTATTAATGCTAAGAACACTTTTTTGTTGGCTTTGCCGGACACTCAAACTCTGCTACTATCGGTTCATCATGACAATCTCTCGATCATTCAACCTCCTCACTATCCTCGGCCCAACCGCCTCGGGCAAGACCTGTCTGGCCGTGGCACTTGCCAGCGAGCTGGGGGGCGAGATCATTTCGGCCGATTCGCGCCAGGTGTTTCGCGGCATGGATATCGGCACCGGCAAGGATCTGCACGAATATGGCCAGGTGCCCTACCACCTGATCGATATCCTTGATGCAGGCCGGGAATTCAGCCTATTCACCTTCCAGCGCCTGTTTATCAAGGCCTTTGAGGAGATCACCGCCCGGCAAAGGCTGCCGATCCTGTGCGGTGGCACCGGACTGTACCTGGACGCCATATTGCGCCGCTACCGGCTGGTGGAAGTACCCGAGAATCAGCTTTTAAGAGCTGAAATGGCTGAAAAAAGGGATCTCGAGCTGGCAGCCCTGCTGCAAGAGCTGCGCCCCAGCCAACACAACACCACTGATCTGCTGGATCGAGAGCGAACCATCCGCGCCATCGAGATCGCGCGCCACGAACTTGAGAGTGTTTCAGAAGTGGAACCACTGCCTGATATTCGGCCACTGGTGATCGGCATCCGCTGGGAGCGGCCCGAGCTGCGCCGCCGGATCACCGAGCGCCTGCGCCAAAGACTGGATCAGGGCATGGTCGAGGAGGTCCGGCGCCTGCACGATAGCGGAATCAGTTGGGAGCGACTGGATTATTATGGCCTGGAGTACCGCTTTGGCGGGGCTTTTCTGCGGGGGGAAATAACGGCTAACGACATGTTTCAGAAGCTGAACAGCGCCATCCATGATTTTGCTAAACGTCAGGAAACCTGGTTCAGACGAATGGAGAAAAAAGGAGTGGTTATTCGCTGGGTAAACGGGGCCGGCGACCCGCAGGCCGAGGCCCTTGAGATTATCAGGGCTGGCCGGGAATACGTCGCGTGAAAACACTCTGACAGGAGCTGGCAATCCGGTTTTTCAGAACCAACTAAAAGGGCTGCTCCGGAGTGCAGCCCTTTTAGTTGGTTATCTTGATATTATTTCGATGTATCAATAACCATCAGGTTGTTAACCCTTATTACCCCTTTTACATTTTTGGCAAGTTCGGTAGCTAGTTCCTTTTCAGCTCGGCTGCCGGCTTTGCCAGCCAAAGTCACTATGCCGCTGTTGGTCTCGACTTCGGTATGCATTGCACTGGTAGCACGATTGCGCATTAACTGCATTTTTACTTTTGAAGTTATGGCCGCGTCGTCAATCTTTTCACCCATTGTTTGATCTGCTGGTGGGTCGTTCCGATCGGCCGCTTGCACTGACAGACCAGGGATCATCAGCACAGAAGCGGCTATCATTACAGCAACGAAATATTTTGCCTTCATGGAACCTTCTCCTTTCTTTGCCTTGCTTCATCCGGGGATGCAATCAATCTAACCACAAGTAAATTATAAGATTGAAAACTATAAAATCAACCGCTCCAAAGTTGCTGCTAAAAACAGAAAAGACCCTCCGCGAGAAGGGCCTTTTGATTTGCCGTTTGTTGAAAATTAATTATTAAACCAGTTCCAGAGCGCTGAAAAAGTAGGGGATCTCGAAGGCGGCGGTTTCTGGAGCATCCGAGCCGTGCGAGGAGTTCTCCTCGATGTTGATGGCAAAATCCTTACGGATGGTGCCGGGCTCGGCGTTGGCCGGATTGGTGGCACCCATCAGGGTGCGCCAGTCGGCGATGGCATTTTCCTTCTCCAGACAGAGCACGATCACCGGGCTGCGCGACATGAAGGCGCACAGGTCTTTAAAGAAAGGGCGTTCCTTGTGTACATAGTAAAAGCCCTCGGCCTGCTCTGTGGTCAGCTTGATCTTCTTCATTCCAACGATGCTGAAACCGCTGGTTTCGATCCTGTCCAGAATTTTACCGGCCAGTTTACGCTCAACTGCGTCCGGCTTGATGATAGCGAATGTCCGTTCCATTGAATCCTCCGTATTTATCTAAAAAATGAACACTTTTGATACCACCCGGATACATTTATTGTCAAGTTTTTTGGGTTTTGAGACCTTTGCACCACCCTGCCCTTGCGCTTTTTAACTGCAATGATTATGATTTTAGGTAAGAATGATCGATAAGTAAAGTGACGGAAATTTGCACCCCCAAAATAGACTGAAGCTGCGAAGGAGTTATATATGAACATGCTTAAAACTACCTTTCTAATGGCACTGCTAACCGTTTTATTGGTTATCCTGGGTGGCGCCTTGGGTGGAAAAGGAGGCATGACCTTCGCCTTTATCATAGCGGCCGGCATGAACTTCTTTTCCTACTGGTTCTCGGACAAGATGGTCCTGTCGATGTACGGCGCCCGGCAGATCGAGGAGAATGAGGATCCTCGTTTTTATAATATAATTTGTCGGCTGGCCCAGCACGCTGGTTTGCCTATGCCCAAGGTGTATTTGATCGACTCCGACACCCCTAACGCCTTTGCCACCGGCCGCAATCCCGATCATGCCGCGGTGGCTGCCACCACCGGCATCCTGCGCATCCTGAACGAGGAAGAGCTGGCCGGGGTCATGGCCCATGAGCTGGCCCATGTCAAGCACCGCGACATATTAATCTCGACCATCGCGGCCACCTTTGCCGGAGCAATTACCTATCTGGCCCATATGGCGCAGTGGGCAGCGATCTTTGGCGGCGGGCGAAACGATGACGATGAGGGAGGCGGCATCTTTGGCACGCTTTTAATGGCCATCCTGGCCCCGATTGCTGCCATGCTGGTTCAGATGGCCATTTCCCGCTCGCGCGAATTCGGTGCCGATGCCGGCGGCGCCAGTATCGGCGGTAATCCTCTTTCTCTGGCTAGCGCCCTGCAAAAACTGGAAAATGCCAACCGCGCCATCCCCATGAACGCCAATGCCGCCACCGCCCATATGTTCATTGTCAATCCGCTGACCGGCAGCAGCCTGATGTCGCTCTTTTCCACCCATCCGCCGATTGCGGAAAGGGTAGCCAAGCTGCAAGAGATGGCACGGACGCGCAGCTTTTGATGGCCAAGGGAACCACCTCATCCAATCCGCGCCAGGCCGCCTGCGATGTTCTGTTGCGTATCCAGAAAGAACAGGCCTTTGCCGACCAGCTGATGGATCGCGAACTTGCCAAAGGCAGCCTGTCAGGGCCTGATCGCGGGCTGTTTGCCGAACTGGTATTCGGTGTACTACGCCGTCAGGGCACTCTGGATCATATCCTGGGCCAACTGCTGGATCAACCGCTGACCAAGCTGGAGCCCAGGGTTTGGGCTCTGCTGCGCCTGGGCTTGTACCAGCTGGTTTACCTGGATCGCATACCGGAATCAGCCGCGGTAAATGAATCGGTCAATCTGGCCAAGCAATCTGTCCCGCGCGCCGGGGGCCTGATCAATGCTGTCCTGCGCAACTACCTGCGCCGCAAGGACCTGATAAAGTTCCCCGATCCCGCCAGCGACCTGCCCGCCTCGATCGCAGCCCGGCATTCCCAACCTGTCTGGCTGGTTAACCAGTGGCTTGAGCAGCTCGGCCCGCAAGAGGCTGAACAGCTGGCCGAGGCCGCCTCCCGGCAGCCACCGCTGACCCTGCGCGCCAACACCCTGCGGATCACCCGCGATGAGCTATTAAAACGTTTTACAGATAACGGCATTGCGGTTGCCCCGTGCCGTTTTTCACGCCACGGAATTCAGGTTGAGGGTCGCCATCATATACCCGGGCTGCCCGGTTTCAATGAAGGGTTTTTTGCAGTGCAGGATGAAGCCTCGCAGATGGCCGCTCTATTTCTGGCTCCGCAGCCCGGGGAGCGACTGCTGGATGCCTGCGCCGCCCCGGGCGGCAAGGCCACTCATCTGGCCCAGATCATGGGAAATCAAGGTGAAGTCCTGGCCATGGATATCTCCAGCTCAAAGCTGCCGCTCATCAAAGAGAGCGCCCACAGGCTGGGGATCAGCATCATTAACACACGCGCAGCCGATCTTCTTCAGGCGAGCGCTTTTCCTGCCAATGCCTTTGATCGCGTGCTGCTGGATGCCCCCTGTTCAGGTTTGGGGGTGATTCGCCGTAACCCGGAAGCCAAGTGGCGCATAACACCCAGCGACATCACTCGCCTGGCCGCCACCCAAAAGGCACTGATAAGAAATGCAGGGAAAATGTTAAAACCGGGTGGAGTGATAGTCTACTCCACCTGCTCCACCACGAGAGAGGAAAATGAAGAGGTCGTGCGGGATTTTCTTTCGCAACAAACCGATTTCGTGATAGAAAACATGAACGATCTTTTTCCTGCCGACAGGGAGATTTTTACCGAACAAGGCATGTTCCGGGCCTGGCCGCATCGCCATGGTATGGACGGCTTTTTTGCGGCCCGTCTAAGAAAAAAGAACTAGCGAAAAGTTTTTTGTGCGTGGGCTGTCATAATACATCCGGAGCATCTATGAAAAAAATTGCACCTTCCATACTTTCCGCCGATTTTTCACGGCTAGGCGATGAAATCCGCGCCGTTGAAGCAGCCGGAGCAGACTATATCCACATTGATGTTATGGATGGTCATTTTGTACCCAATATCACGATCGGACCGCTGATCGTCGAGGCGGCCCGAAGGGTAACCAGCCTGCCGCTGGATGTGCACCTGATGATTGAAAACCCGGATCAGTACATACCTGAGTTTGCCGCGGCCGGCGCCGATATTATCGTAGTGCATGCTGAGGCGGGCTGCCATCTGCACCGCAGCGTGCAGCTGATCAAGTCTCTGGGAAAGCGGGCCGGGGTATCGCTCAATCCGGCCACGCCGCTAAACTGCCTGGATTACGTCCTGAACGACCTGGACCTGGTGCTGTTGATGACTGTCAATCCCGGTTTCGGCGGCCAGAGTTTCATCGAAGCCTGCTACCCTAAAATCCATGCTTTGCGGGCCATGTTGGACCGCCGTGGCAGTGAAGCAGAGCTGGAGGTGGATGGGGGCGTCAAGGCATCCAACATAGGCCGGATCTCTCAAGCCGGGGCGGATGTTTTTGTAGCTGGAAGCGCTGTTTTCGGCAGTTCCGATTATACTGCCACCATCACCGACATGAAACGGCTCGCGAAGGAGCCGCAGCTCTAAAAGCTTTTCAACGCTTTTATCCTGCATCCGTTCCGTATACTTAAAAAATTGTCTTTATCATCAAATTAAGGTAATGTAATACGAATTATGTCCGACAGCGTACTGATCATAGATGACTCTCAGGCGGTTCGAGAGCGCATCATAAAAACCCTGGAGTCATTTGACTTCTTTGCCCGCTATTATGAGGCTGAAGATGGTCTGGATGGCTTCAAGAAGCTGCTGTCTTCGCCGGTGGATATCATTCTTTGCGATCTGGAAATGCCACGCATTGATGGTTTCAAGTTTCTGCATATGCTTAAAACCCGCCCTGATCTGCAGGATGTGCCGGTTATCATTCTGACCGGGATGAATGATCGTGAACTGAAGATCAAGGGACTCAAGCAGGGCGCTATCGACTTCATAACCAAGCCCTTTGACCCTGAAGAGCTGTTAGCACGGGTCAAGGTGCACCTCAAGATCAAACACCTGCAGGATGATCTTAAAAAATCCAACGAGCTGCTGCTGGAGCTCTCCAACACCGACCACCTTACCAGGCTCTTCAATCGCCGTTATCTGATGGATGTAATGGACCGAGAGGTTCATCGTACCATCCGCAGAGGAGGCAGCCTGTCCTTGATCCTCCTGGATATAGATCATTTCAAGCGGGTAAATGATACTTACGGGCATCTGCAGGGTGATGTGGTCTTGCAGAAGGTAGCCTTGCATCTGAAAAACGAACTGCGCACCTACGATATCGCTGCACGTTATGGTGGCGAAGAATTCATT
Organism: Desulfuromonadaceae bacterium; assembly: GCA_036504875.1. GTDB lineage: Bacteria > Desulfobacterota > Desulfuromonadia > Geobacterales > Pseudopelobacteraceae > JACPFJ01. The sequence continues at coordinate 58,172 of DASXUK010000033.1, read as the reverse complement.
GCTGTTCTGCCGGATGCAAGCCTCAAGGAAGCAGCCTTCGTTGCCGACCGTATCCGCCTGTCGATTCAGGAGATCCAGTTTGAGGGTCCTTTGGCCCCTCTGACCCTGACCGTCAGTCTCGGGGTTGCCACCTTCCCTGCCACCGGCTGTGAAACAGTTGACGCGTTCATCAATTTAGCCGATGATGCACTTTACCGGGCCAAGACAAATGGCAGAAATCGAGTTGAATTAGGCTTTATGCCCGACCAAGCAAATAAAGGAGTAGCTATATAATGGATCTTACGCTTGACGAACAACGCCTGCTTGCGGAGTTCAAGAAACTCAACCCAGCCGGTAAAGAAGAACTTTTGGCTTATGCCGCCTCGCTGGCACGAAAAACAGGGGTTGAAAACAACAGCAACCAATCTTCTGCTACGCAATGCAAGATTAAAAAATCGGAAGAGCATCCCGAGGCCGAAAAAAGTCCTTTTTTTACGGAGTAATACAGCCGCCAGACCCTCCGCAGTAAACGCCACCTAATCGCTGCTGACACTTATGCAGAAACGATTCAGTGGCGTTTTCATTTGTTGATAGGCCACGGTACTGGCAGAATGAATTTAGAGGGGTTTATGCGAAAATTTTTAATGCTTTGTTTCACCATCTTCATAATCATAGCTGCTAATTTTCCGGCAGCCGCCCAATCAATTAAAAAGCTGGACAAGCCGCCGCTTGGCGAATTGTGGTATGGCATTTATGTCGATAATGACAGGGTTGGCTTTTATCGCCAGAAAATCAGCGAAAGTCCGGAAGGCTATCGCCTGGAGGGGGATGGCAGTGTACATATGAAGGTCATGGGGTTTTCCAAAGAGGCATCCATGAGGGAGAGCTATCTGGTTGGAAAAAATCTGGCATTGAAGTCCTTTGAAATCGAACAGAACATCAACAATATTCCGCTAAAACTTACCGGAAGGGTCGGTGATGGAACCATACGTATCCGGAAAGAGCACAACAAAAAAACCACTGATTCACAGCTAAAGTTCAAGGGTGATGTTTTCCCCGGGCCAGCCATTAACCTCTACCCGATGATGCGCGATATTGCTCCTGGCAAGAGTTTCAAGTTGCTGACCTTTGACCCGGAAGAGGTCAAGATCAAGGAGGTCAAAGTCAACGTTATCGGGGTCGAAAAGGCGCCTAGCGGGAAAAATGCCCTGAAACTGCGTAACAACCTGTACCCGTTTGTCAACAACGACATCTGGATGGATGGTCAGGGCAACAGCATCTATGAATCAGTGCGGGATGGACTGGTGGTAACCAAAGCCGAAGATCCCAAGGAGCTGGCGCAGTTTGTGGGAAACCTGGCACTGGCCAAGAAAGATCTGATTTACGACTTCAGTCTGGTGCGGGTCGATCCCCCCATCAAGGAGCAGAGCAAGCTCAAAGGGCTGGCGGTAATGATCAATGGCTGGAGTGATGAGCTGCCTCTGCTGCAGGGAGGGGGGCAACTGGTTGAAAAGAGTGGCGAAGGGCGTATTACCGTCCGCACCGGCTCATTGGTCCCGGCCACACCCGAGCTTCCAGTCACTGCCCCGGCTGAGGAATACCTCAAACCGACCGAAAAAATCGAATCTGATGCTCCTGAAATCATAGCCAAGGTCAAGGAGATTACTGCAGGGAAGAGTTCTCAGGAAGAGATCGCCAAGATCCTGTCCTCATGGACGGCGGAATGGTTACATGACAGCATCGAGGACGGCGGCGGCGCGCAGACCAGCTTTGTCTCCCGTACCGGTAACTGCCAGACCCATGCCCGTCTTTATACAGCCATGGCACGCGCAGCCGGCCTACCAACCCGTTTTGTCTCCGGACTGGTCTATCTGGAAGGAAAGGGATTTCTGTATCATAGCTGGTCGGAAAGTTGGCTGAAAGGACATTGGGTAGCTATTGACCCGACCTACAACCAGTTACCGGCCGATCCCACCCATCTTAAATTCTTCGAGGGGCATACACCGAACGATATGGCGCCGATCATCGCCATTATTGGCAAAATCAAGATTTCGGTGCTGGAGACCAAGTACTAAAACAAAAACTAAAGGCAATTCTCGTAGAGTTCACAGAATGGGGTGAGCTAGTAGGTTTTTTGAAGCAACAAAGATAAAAGCCAAAATTTGCTCACACAAAGCTCACAAAGAAGTTCTTCGCAGGTTTCTCCGTGCCTTTGTGAGCTCTAGCGGAACGAAGTGAGCGGGTGAGAGATTGTTTTTTTGCCTCAGATTTTTTTAAACTCTCCTGCATACTGTTCCACAAGCTCACCAATCCGTTTTTTCATGCTGTTTTTCCAAGGACCCACCGCTACCAGACGCAGGTTCTCCGGCGCCAGAATAAGGCGAGCGGTCTCCTGCAGGTCAGCCACCATGATACCGCGAGCCTCCTGCTGATCCTCTTCAATTCCCCGTAAAATTCCCATTAACTCGCCCCAGCCGTAGCGTACCCCCATCTCGTAAGCCGAGTCGCGGCTGTAATCGAGATCAAAGATGTAGGCCTGCCTGACCCTGTCCAATTCGGCCTCCGGAACGGCCCCCTCTGTTACAACAAGCCTTAGCTCCGCTAGCGTCGACTCAACTGCCAGGTTCAGGGTGTCCGGCGCAGTGGAGAGATCAATGGCCAGGCAACCGGTCTCGTCATAGGCTGCCAGGGAAGCCTCCACCGAGTATACAATTCCTAACTCCTCGCGCAGGCGCAGGTGCAGGCGCGAACTGCCGCCGCCGGCCAGCATACGGCGTAACAGGCGCAGGGCCATGAAGTGCCGATCGGAGCGGGATATTCCAAGGAAAGCCAACTGCAGGTTTATTTGACTATCCGAGTCGCGGACAAAACGAATCAACGGCTTGTGGTCGCGCTTGGAAACATTATTAACCGCGGGCAATTGCCGAGCCGGCCATAGCCCAAAAATCTCGCCCGCCGCAGCAAAAACCTGCTGGCTGGATACTGCTCCGGCAATTACCACCACGGCATTATTGGCAACATAAAACCGGCCCAGGTGCGCCTCGAGATCCGCGCGATCAATGGAGGCAATACTGTCAAGGGAGCCGATGGTCGGATTACCCAAAGGATGCCGCGGCCAGAGCAAACGGCTGGCAATGTTATCAGGACTGATTTCCTGGCCTTTCTCATTCAGATCTTCGCGCGCCTCCTCGGTGATGATACGCTTCTCAATCTCAATCCCATCCAGGAGCGGCCTCAGCAGCATGGAGGCAAAGATCTCCATCCCGCGCCGAAAATGGTTGGGATGGACACGCGAGTAGTAGCAGGTCGATTCCGCATCCGTAGCGGCATTGGGCGCCCCGCCAATAGCTTCGAATTCGGTTTCAATGGCCAGTGAAGAGGAAAAGTCCTTGGTCCCCCGGAACAGAATATGCTCCAGAAAATGCGAAATCCCTTCCTTGCCGGCCGGGTCGTTGCGCCCCCCCACCTTGAGATAAACGGCCAGCTCAGCGGCATGCAGATGGGGCATCTCGCAGCATACCACCCGCAGTCCATTGGGCAATGTCTGGGTAAAGGATTTGATCATTGCAGCGCCTTTCGGATCAGCTCGATGCGCTGATGGTATTCTTCTGGCCTCAGGTAAGATTCCAGGTGCGGTTCCGCCCAGATCGGGCGCGGCCAGAGCGGCTCGGTCGCATAGCGCGGCACCAGGTGCCAGTGCATGTGCGGAACCATGTTTCCCAGTAGTTCGTAGTTAAGCTTGTCCGGTTGAAAAACAGTGTAGAGTGCCTGAGCAACTTGATTGATATTTTCAATCAGCTCTGCCCGCACAACACGATCCAGATGGAACAACTCGGTAACATGCTCTTTAGTGAAGAGCAGACAGTATCCCGGAAAAAACTGATCGCGATTCAGCACCACATAGGAATGATCGAATTCGATGATGCGCAGGTCGCTGTCATCATTCCAGCGGCTGCACATAGGGCATGGTAGGCTTGGCATAAACTCTCTCTTAGTTGAAACTAGACGCTCCACCTTGTCCGCAGGCGGGCCAGTTCCCTGTTATCCTGTTGGTTGATTATCTGATGGATGCAGCAGGTCGAGGTTCCCGATTGCACTACATTACAGCGCGACAGGACTGTTTCGCCGTAGAGCGCCTCAGCCCGGAAGGAGACTTCCAGCTCAGTCAGGCATCCCAGCGCGATTTCTTCCGGTACCGCTTCCAGTGCCCAACCTACGTAAATAGCATTATTGACATGCTGGTTGATGTCCAGGTCGCCACGCAGAACCCGGAAAGCCAGCTCAGCCGCGGCCGGTTCCTGGAAAAACGGCAGGGGGGAGAAGTCATCCTCGATGGCCCGGCGCGCCAAAAGCGGATAGATCGGCAGGTGTCCCTCCAGCTTGACCGGGCGGCGGGTGGCTACATTGAGCACTGCCCACGAAGTGGTAGCGCGCCCGACCGGACCACTATCGATAAGCTCGAACTCGCGGCAGGTAAACAGCCCCTCGCGGGTGGCGGGCCAGGTGCGGACGACTACTTGCTCCCCGGCCCGGGGATAACGCTCGATTATCAGGTGGACGCGGGATAGCACCCAGGTCAAGCCGTGCACCCGCAAATCAGCCACAGCAACACCCAGTTGGGCAGCATGCAGCCCGGCCGTATCCTGGAGATAATTGAGCAGGGTCACCGGCCGAATGTTGCCGTGGCTGTCCAGTTCATGGTAACGAACCGGGAATTCCTGTTCCAGTACCGGGCTGTCTGTCATTTATTCATCTCTCACTTCTTTGGCGTGAACGGTAGGGGCGGCGCTTGCTCCGCCCAATCGGGGCGCGGCAAGCAGCGCCCCTACATCAGGGTTTGAATGTTTAGTCACCGAAGCAATAACCTATTCGTAGCGCAAGGCATCAATGGGATTTAAACCGGCAGCCTTTTTGGCAGGATAAAATCCGAAAAAAATCCCCACCGCCCCTGAAAAAAGACAGGCCAGGGTGATCGACTCAAAAGAGATCAACGTTGGCCAGGATAAAATCCGCGATACTATGGTAGCACCGATGCCCCCGAGCAGGATTCCGATCAGGCCCCCGATCATGGTCAAAAGCACCGCCTCGGTCATGAACTGCAGCAGAATATCTTTTTTTCGGGCCCCGATGGCCATGCGAATGCCGATCTCGCGGGTCCGTTCGGTTACCGAAACCAGCATGATATTCATGATTCCGATGCCGCCAACAATCAGCGAGATGGAGGCGACTGCACCCAGAAGCAACGACATGGCCTTGGAGGATTGTTCCGCCACGGCCAGAATTTCTGACAGATTGCGGGTGGTAAAATCGGGCTCTTTACCGTTAGTGATACGGTGGCGCTGTTTGAGCAGGCTGTTGATCTCCTCCTCGGCCTTGCCCAACAGCTCGGCACTCTTGGCCTTGACCATTACCGCGCCGACAGTATTGGTTGACTGGGAGCGGACCAGATTGCGCTGGGCGGTACGTAGCGGCACGAAGATAGTATCGTCCTGATCCTGTCCCTGGGGTGATTGCCCCTTGCGGTCAAGCAGGCCGATAATTGTGAAGGGTACCTTTTTGATGCGAATGATCTTGCCGACCGGATCGGACGAGCCGAACAGATTGTCAGCCACCGTCTGTCCCAGCAAACAAACCTTGGCGGCGCCATCCTCATCCTGCTGGCCGACGGGACGACCGCTGATGACACCCCATTCGCGGATTTGGAACATTTCCGGAGTGGTGCCCATGATTATGGTGGACCAGTTCATGTTACCGTACACTACCAGGCCGGAGCTGCGGACCGTAGGTGCGGCCATATCGACCGAAGGGCAGTCGAGCATGATCGCCTTGACATCGTCGCTGGTCAGAGTTTGGGCTCCGCCGCTGCCGGTGCGCAGGCCGCCGCTGGTCGTGGAACCTGGAATGATCAGGATGATGTTGCTGCCGATGCTGGCTATCTGCTGGGAGATGACGTAGCTTGCCCCTGATCCGACCGCCATCATGGCGATCACCGCGGCGATACCGATAATGATACCGAGCATGGTCAGAAACGAGCGCATCTTGTTGGTGCGCAGGGCCCGCAGGGCGATTTTCAATGTTTGAAGTAAATCCACAATTGATTCCCGTTCAGCTTAAAAACAACGAATCTGAAAAAAGCTCCAAATGCAAGGCTTATGAGGAACGGGGCGCGAGGCGTACCTATTGGTACGTTGAGGGTCCCGTGACGAGCGTAACGCAGCAGTTGGACTTTTTACGGATTCGCCTTTGTATCCCCGATGATCATACCATCCCGGAATGTGATCCTCCGCCCTGCATAGGCGGCTACATCCGGCTCGTGAGTAACCATGATGATCGTGATCCCCTGCCGGTTAAGGCTGGTGAAAAGATTCATGATCTCCTCACTGGTGGAGCTGTCGAGATTGCCGGTAGGTTCATCCGCCAGGATCACCGCTGGACTGTTGACCAGGGCGCGGGCAATTGCCACCCGCTGCTGCTGCCCCCCGGAAAGCTGGCTGGGATGGTTAAACTCCTTGCCGGCCAGACCAACCTGTTCCAGGGCGGCCAGCGCCTTTTGATGGCGCTCTTTGGAATGCAGGCCCGAATACACCAGGGGCAACTCCACATTTTCCACTGCCGGTGTGCGGGCCAGAAGGTTGAATCCCTGAAAGACAAAGCCCAGCTTCTTGTTGCGGATGGCAGCCAGTTGATCGCCATCCATTCCCCCTACATCGAGTCCATCCAGCAGATACTGCCCGGCAGTGGGACGATCCAGACAGCCCAGGATATTCATGCAGGTCGATTTGCCGCTTCCTGAAGCCCCCATGATGGCCACGAATTCACCTGCGGCAACAGCAAAAGAGATGCCCTTAAGCGCCTCAAACTGCTGGTCCCCCATTATAAATACCCGGCGTATGCCGCTTAAAGAGATGACTTCGTTCATACTAAAAACGTGGTCCCATTGGTGAGCCACCGCTCGGTTTTTTCTTGCTGTCACCCCCGACCTGCTCGATGATCACCTCATCCCCTTCCTTGAGCGCACCTTCTACCAATTCAAGAGAGGTATTATTGCCGATGCCGGTTTTGACCGGGACTGCTACAGGCTTACCCTCTTTAAGCAAATAAACCTGCTGACCCCGTTCTCCTTTTCGGGGGCCTTTAGCACCCGGTTCGGATTGAGCGGGACGCTTAGTCTTGGACTCATCCCCCTTTGCCTTGGGCTTGAAGCGTAGCGCGGCCGGCGGCAGCTTAAGGACATCGTCCTGGCGGGCCACTTCAATGGAAACATTGGCGGTCATACCCGGTTTGAGCTTCATGTCGCTGTTATCAACATTAACCACCACCACATAGGTAACCACATTCTGGGCGACGATTGGAGCGCTGCGGATCTGCACCACCTTGCCGGCAAAGGACTGTTCCGGATAGGCATCGACAGTAAAAGAGGCTTTCTGATCAAGCTTGATCCGGCTGATGTCGGCCTCGTCCACGCTGACTTCGATCTGCATCTTGGTAAGGTCTTTGGCAATGGTAAACAAGGTCGGGGTCTGAAAGGAAGCGGCCACAGTCTGGCCAACATCAATCGCCCTCGAGATGACGACTCCGTCTACAGGCGAGCGGATAATGGCATAGTTAAGGTTGGTGCGGGCCTGCATCAGCGAGCCATGGATTTGGGCTACCGTACCCTCGGCCGCCAAAAGCGCCGCTTTTGCTGAATGCCAGGCTGTCTCGGCAACATCAAAATCCCCTTGGGATATGATACCCTGAGTCAGGAGCTGTTTATTCCTCTTCATGGTGCGCTCGGTATCGGTCAGCGTCACTTTGGCCTTTTGCAGATTGGCCTCGGCACTTAAAAAGTTACCTTGAGCCTGCTCCACGGACGCCCTGAAAAGAGATGGGTCGATCTCGGCAATCGGCTGACCTTTTTTGACCCGCGAATTATAGTCGACATAAAGCTTCTGAATAGTACCTGACACCTGTGTACCGACCTGGACAGTTGTTACAGCACTAAGATTACCGGTGGCTGAAACGCTGGCTATGATTGGACCGCGTTCTACTTTGGCTGTTTTGTAAGTTATCTCAGGGGTGCGCTTAATATAGAAATAGCCGGCAATTCCGGCCACGATCAATACAGATGCGGCAATCAGAAGAAATTTTTTCATGAATTCTCTCAAAAGGGGAAATTAGTTCAGATATTACATAGATCAGGATAATAGCAGAAGGTTACGAAAAATGATTATAAAAAAAGCCCCGGATCACGTGGACCGAGGCTTTCTGTTGATCGCCTGCCGCAGTCAAGCGGCAGGCAGGCTAGGGCAGCCTTCTTTGCAATGGGAAACCGGGCGAATCCTAAATCTTGCTGTCCACATAATAAGGTCTCCTTTCGGTTGAATATAATAGGACTGTTTTTATCTTAATACATTATGTTTTTTTGTCAATTCAAATTTTGAGCCCTAGAAGGCCAAACCAATCAATGATGCAGACAAATGGAAGGGAGTCACGTCATTTTCCTGTATCCACCCATTTCCTCCCATACGCTTTGAGCAGTCTGTCGAGCTCCAGCCTGACAGCTGTCGTATCCATTGTCATTTCGCGTAACTCTTCCACTACCTCAAGTAGCTGTCTTATGGCTCTGTCGAGCTGAGGGGCGGAATAATCCGGCATGACGAGAAAATTTTCGTACCTCCTCAACGCTTCGCGCAATTCATTTACATCCTTCCCTACAGCCGGCATATTTCGCAGTCGGAAGAGAATTTCATTCCTGATATCGGCCAGACTTCGCCCTGCACCCAACAAGTGTGAAATGGACTTGTAAGTTTCCAAAGAACCGTTCCTTACAAATGCCACTTCCGTGCTCGCCTCGTAACTGCCGCCTGTCTCGGGCAATGCGACTGAATAGGCAAGCATGGCCGTACCATCCTTCGCAACATTGACAGGCCATGAAATCAGATGTTGATCTAGTGATCCCAAAGGACTGATCGACAGGATCGGCAGCGATACAGGTACATTTTCCTTAACCCGCAGATCAAACAGGGCGCCGAGGCTTTTGAGAGTTATCGCAGCATTGAGTGGCGCGCCGGGAATGCTGTCACCTTGTGCAGACGCAACGTATGTCAAGGCGCTTCGCAGAAGATTGCCGCTGAGATCGGAAGCAAATACAACCACCTTGCCGGCCCCATAGGGATTCAGAACGATCATGGGCCAGGCGTTACCTTTATCGGCGACAATAGCGGCAACCTGCACCGTGGTAGAAATTAACCGCAGCTTCAGCGGCGTGCCATCGACTTGATCGCTTCCAGCGTGGGTCATAGGGCCTGGCAGCAATGTCATTGGCCGCACACCGGCGGGGAGACGTCCCTCGGCCTTGAGGTTCGTGATATCACGCAGTTTGACATCTTCGATTTTATCGTAACCGAAGAGGATCAGTCCCTCGCCGGAGTTGACCCGTTCGCCAAGCTCGCTTTCCAGATGATCCACAAGTGGCCTTGCGCCGGCCAGAATATAAGTATTGTACATCCCGGAGCGCATTTCTCGCCGGAATGCGTCTACTTCGCCAATAATGGTAAAAGAAGCAGCATATCCATTCAATGCCCGACGGATCTGCTGCTCCACCGGGTCCGGATCACCGGCAGCATTCCCTGTCCTGCCCACCAAAACCAGCACACGCGGCGAGAGATCAAAACCGTGTGTGACCTCCAGCGGCGGCAGCACCCTAAGCGGCTTCTCCCCCCAACCAAAACGCTGGCCGGCAGACACCGCCGTTACGCGCAGCAGATAATCACCCGGCTGCACTTCAACCTTGCTCAGTAAAATCGTCTGTTCAGCCTTAGCTTGGACAACAAGACGCTCAAAGGTCTGGGCAAGAGACTGGACAGTCATTCCAGTCGCTTTGTCGACAATCTCGACCAGGATTTCACCCCTCGTTACATCTGCATTCCCGTTGTTGATCACTGTGGTCGCGATGCCCAAAGGAGTACCGAGTATGACCTCGTCTTTAGATAGCGTGAAACTGCCGGTAATCGCCACGGTCGGCTGAATGGTGAAACCGGCATCCTGGGCCGCCAGTTCGGTTGTTCCCGACAACAGCCGTCCTCTCAAGGTGTATTCCCCAGGCATATTGCTTCCGGTATTCCAGGAGGTGATGAAATTGGCCGCATAGGCCGGTTGCAGCGGCAATGCCTTGACCAAGAGATTTTTTACCATCCCCGCCGGGTCGGTTAATTTCAGTTCCACGGCCGCGTCAAGATAGGCGCTCGTTGCCGATAGATTCGCCAACGCCACGGAGAAGGCCGCCTCTTCATTGGCGGCATAGGCCTTCTTGCCGGTTGTGACGAAGAAACTGAAGTCTGGCAGGGTAATAGGAGTTTTTGCCGTATTGTTTCGCTCGTCGAATTCGGAAACAGTGCTGCCGCTATCGGCAACGGCGTAGATCAGATGTTCGCCCGCCTTTCCGAGGATGTTCCAATTGAATGTGACCGTTGCCGAGCCATTCGCGTCAAGCGCCGGCGCAGGCAGCACGGCGATGACAGTGCCGCCGGATGCCGGATCGCCATCATAGAGCGCCAGGCTGCTAGGTCCGGCTGTGCTCTTACCCTGATTAGCGACATTGACGGTGATAAGCGCCTCCTGTCCTTTGGGCGGTTGGACAGTCAGACGCGCCGCCAGGTCAGGCAAAGAGGTCCCGAAGATGAACTCAGTCTCGCGGGCCGATGTGAGGCCGTCGGACGCGAGGAGCGCCTTGATTGTATGCCGCCCCGGCGTAACGGAGTTAGCGGGCAGCAGCGAGGTTTGCGTGCTGAAGCCGCTCAGGGAAACTGATGTGGTCTGGATGGTCGTCCCGTCCAGTTGGATCGCCAGATCGCCGGTTGCCGTGCCGAACAGTTCCGTCTTTACCGACACCGCTTCGGAGATCGTTGGATACTCCTTTTTGTCAGTTGCAACTGAGTTCACCAGCGCATTGCCGATATCAAATGCCTTGGCGCCGGAGACGATCAGGTCGTTGCCGCGATAGATGCCATACACCAGCTTGTGGATACCCATTGATCCGGTGAGGAGTGAGGAATTAAGTGTGAGGAGTGTAGGCGAAGCAGCTGTAAGACTAATCGCGCTTTCTCCTGCCGGGGTATAGGTCCCGGTCGGGTCCACCACCCAGCTGCGCAGGGTGGCAGGGAGGTCGCGGTTACTCTCAACAGTGACGGTCAATCTCATGATATCGGTGGCGGCATAGACCACCTTGTCGAGGCGAGCCTCCTTGATTGTTATTTTAAGGCCGGCTACATCGATGGGATGTTCCGCCATCACCTTTTCACCTGTGGCGGTGGTAACTGTTGCGGTAATCTTGAAAGTTCCGGCGGTCAAGTCGGGCAGTAGAGGAATATTTCGTGCTGCCGTACCGCCGAAGGTTAAAGTATCGCTGAAATCGCCGGGGCCACTCAACAACAGGGTTCCAGCGGCGCTGCCGGTGATTGTGGCAGTCACAGTCTCGCCGGGGCTGTAGACCTGCTTGTCGGTGATCACCGCCAGCATATCGTTTGCCGGGTAAATATAAATGGTGTTCAGGTGGATGGAACGCCCGGACTGGTGATAGATGCCGTAAAAGAACTTCTCACCAGTGATGGCCGTGAGCGGCACGGCGAAAGTCAGGGTCTGGCTGCCGGAGAGGAGAAAATCCTGTTTCCCGTCGAAGTCGTTGTAGTGAACTCGGGCAAATAGCTCCTGTGAGGCCGCGCCCACTGGCTGGCTGATGGTGAGTATCAGAGTAGCGCTCTCGCCGGGTCGGTACTGCTGCCGGTCGAGGGCAGCTGTAACAGAAAGCTTGATCCCGGTTACCCCGAAACGAAGCACATCTTCGGCCACTGTAATCCCGTTGCCGGTCAGACGGTAGGCTGCGGTGTAGTCCTTTTCCTCCAGGTCCGCAGGAAGCGTGACCGTGAAGGCGATATCCCTTTCCTCGCCCGGCTTGAGCCACTCTGTGCGGCTCGCGTCTGTCAAGTCTGCGGCCTTGAGCGCCAGGGTGCAGGCCCCCTCGCGGTTGCCGTTGTTCTTGATTTTGAAGCTGAACGTCCCGTTTCCGCCAGCCTGGAAGGTCTGATAGGGAGGAACCTGGGACAGGGCAAAGATCGGCGCAAGGAGCGGGAACGGCGCTGCCTGTGCTGCCAGTTGCAGGTTGCCGGGGTCGAGAAGCTCGGCCTTCACCGTGTAATCTCCCGGTTTGACGGCGGCCAGGTTGATGGTGAAAGCCAGGGACTGGGGAGCGGGGGACTGGGATTGGGGCAGGTTTACATCTTGGGCGGCGCTCCAGACTGCACTACCCTGAGCGTCAATCAGCGACAGGCGCACAATGCCGGAGATGGCGTTGAATCCAATATTGGTGACATTGACGGTAACCGGGAGGTTTGTCCCGTTCTGCGCGCCAATCGTCTGAGTCAGGTCCGCCTTAATTTCTTTTCTTACAACGAAGGTGGTTGTTGAGGCCAGCGCCGGAAGTTGACCTGTAGCAATCAGTTGGTAAGCGCCTTCCGTGAGGTCATAATTCAGGGTATCGGCTGCATTGCCTCCCTTGGCGATGTAATAGCTCGCAGCCTGTTGATTCAACACATTGTCTGCCTGCGTCAACTGATAACTGACGCCGAATTGCCCGTCCAGCAGGCCGCTGTTTATTATGGCTGCCGGAATGGCGACCTTTCCTTTTGGGTAGAGGGCCTGGGGGGTGAGGGAAATGCTCCCACCAAGGCCGTATTTTATCGTCTTGGTGATCGTCTGACTAAGGTCGCCATCCAAGGTAAATGAATAGGCTGTGTCGACACTGATTTGCTGTGGGTACTGGAGAAGCTGTGTCCGTCCAGCGGGAACCATCACTGTCTCTGGTGTTGTGGAGAATGATTTGCCAACCATGACAGTTGCGTCCGTCTTGCCGCTGTTTGTGAGTTGGAGGCTTATTGTAAATGGATCGTTACCCGCCGTGTCAGGCGCAGTGTACGTTGCCGTAAGCTTCGGAGCCGCAACCTCATACTGATCGGCGATTTCGGCCAGAATGGAACCGTTCTGGGTAACGGTGCTGTAAAGCGTTACGGTTCCTTCAGCACCTGCCGTGGTTATGACTGTGAAGGGATGGCTGCCGCCTGCCGGGATGGTGAAAGTCTTGGTGTCCAGGGTCTGTTCCACTCCGCCAGAAGGTTTTCCCTTGAGAAGGAGAGAAAGGTTCGCTGCTTCCACGGTTGCGAAGTTCTTTACTTCCCCGGATATGGTGACCGTTTCACCCGGTTTGTAAGCTCTCTTGTCCGGTGAGATGCTGAGGGCCGTATTCCCATGGGCTACGAAGAACGGGTATTCGTAAGTCGCAACCGTCTGTCCTGTGGTGGAGGTAACGGCACCCTGGAGATAGTATTTCCCTGCATTCCCCAGTGTGCCGACACTGTTGTTAAAATCGGAAACCGCTTCTTGCGCCAGATTGAGCGGAACATCGGCCTGCCAAAGGATGTCGCCCTGACTGCTCCCATAAATGACCGTCACATCGTTAAGAAGAGGGGTAACTGAGATATTAGTTGTCGCAAGCGTCGCTTCAAGCTCGATCCAGCGCCCTTTTGGACTGGTTATCGGAGATCCGCTCGTGACGTAGCCGCTCCATGGTGCATTGGAAAGATTGCCCTCACTTTCCCCGGTTCGCGTGCGGAACTTTACGGAAGTCCCGATAGGTTCGGTGGAATTCCAGGTAATAGTCTGCCAGTTGCTGGGTTGACCCGCATCCTGCTTCAGGCGGATCGTTCCTTTGCTGATGTATGCGGCACCACTAATAATTCTGAAATTGTTCCAGTCGGTCTCCGCAGCCGGCATATCCGGAAGATTATTCGATATTCCTATTTGAACGTAGGAGGGTGTGGTCCAGACGCTGCTCCATGTATAACCTGCCGTATCGCCGTTCCATTCCCACCGGTTCAGAGTACTGTTCCAGTACCAAACGGTGACTATCGAACCAATCTTTTTAATGCGGAACTTCCCGGAAGTGTCAGTGGTAGTGACCGGACTGCTCCACGAATCCCAGCTGTTGCCGTTGTAATGACCCGTCTGATAGATGTGGCCATGGCCGTTAATGTAGGCTCTTTTGATCTGCAGGGCATTCCCGACGAGATTGTTATCCGAGACGGCATTCTGGTCAAACTCTTTGATCTGAAAAATTGCACCCCAGTCTCCAGAAGCTGGCGCTACAGGTGTCTTCCAATCCACGGAGATGTCAAAATCTCCCTCCAGTGGGAAACGGCCTGCAACGTTCGAATACGACTGGGCTCCCGCCTGTGCATCCTTGGTCACAAGACTGCCGTTGATTTCATTGGTATTAACGTTCCCCGAGCTACGAACCGACCAGCGGTCGGTATTGGTAACACCATCGTCGAAGTTGTCGCTGAACTGCAGCAGACGTGCAGAGTCCACGGTTTCGTTCTGCTTGAGAATTCGACCTGAATTGATCGTTAAGTTGTCGAACTTAGAAGTAGCCGCGCAACCACTCCCCCGCCAGACATGAGTCACTACATAAGGCTTGCCTCCATATTGGGAATTGGAACTGCGCAGTAACTCACTCCATCCGGAACCATTCCAGTAAAAAGCTATAATTGTTGTACTGTTTTTCACTATCCTCATTTTGCCGGAACTCTGATGGCCTCCTATCGCGGTCCATCCTGCCCATCCACCATTTATGGTTACTCCGGCTTCGGGTCCAGAGGAGGTATTCTTGGTGTAAAACCAGAATATACCGTCGGTGACTACAAACTCTGCTCCCTCACTTCCGCAGCTATTGTTGGATTCAAAATCGACCTGTATGTCGAAGTCGCCGTCAAGGTACCATTTGCTATTTAGACCGGATCCCGTCGAGGTGCTGTCTACGAAAAGCTTCCCTCCCTGGATGCTAACGCTGCCCCAGGTGCTCCATTTATTCAAGTCTAATGTTGCTGCGCTAAAGTCATCGTCCGGAATGATCCAGTCATTCACGCCATAAGTATCCACGCCATCCCGTACCCCTTGCTGAAAGTCGAACTGGTTAGTCCATGTTTTCTGTTTCTGGCTGCCTACAGCAGTAGAGACCTGAAGATGGAGATTTCCCCCTTGAAGCGCAGTGCCGCTGTTGATGATGTTGCTCAATGCGGTGATGCCTTCGGTGGTCAGATAGGTTTGCCTGTCGGTCTGTACCGCAAGTGCCGTCTTGATGCCTGTTATTGTAAGATTCCTCTGAACGAGTTCGCTCTTGCTGGTTTTCAGGTCGCTATATGCCATTACGAGAGTATAGCCGCCGTCCATCGCCCCGACAGGAACGGGGAGATTCATGGTGAACGTGCCATTTGCAAAAACGGTCTCTGTCAGGCTTTTATCCGCGATCAGTGCCGATTTGGCGTCATAGAGGCTTATCCGGTATTGCGCCTGGGTATCCACCCCACCGTTGTTGGCGATCACGGGGGTGATGATCGACCCGGCAATATAGGCGGTCTGATTGAGCGTCAGGGTCAGTGACGGCTGAGGAATTGAGAGAGTAAAATTCGAGGTAGCGGATGAGCCGCCCGGCAGGGTGAGTGTAACGGTAGCTGCGTGCTTCCCGGCTGTCATGATGTCGGGAAGAGGCACGGCATATTGCAGAGGCAAGGCTTGTCCCTGCGCGATATTCAATGATTTAGTATCCGAATAACCGGCATCCGGCACGGCTATGGTCACGGCGACATTTTCTTGATTGAATCGGCCGCTGTTGGAGATGTTAACAGCCAAATTGGCTGTTTCCCTGACGCGGTAGGAGGGCTTGTCGAAGGTCGCAACGGTGAGGTTGCTGTTGGAGATAGGAAACGTTGCAGGCTTTCCGCTCTTGGTCTCGTCGTTCTCGGTGTATGAAAGGGTATAAACGCCGAATTTGAGCACGGGAAAATTTACTGGAAAATCAATAGATCTGTTCTGCGCCACAGCGAGGCTGAAAGGGAATGAGGCCGTTGTCAGGATCACACCATCCGGGTCCTTCAGAGTCACGTCAAGTATCCCGGAGTTCACTGCTACCTTGCCGCTGTTGGCGAGATTCATGGTGATGGTGTTGGAACCTGCGGCAAGGACCGGGGGAAGCGCCGGGGTGACGGATACCTGGCTGAGCGAAAGCTCGAAGGAGGCCGAATCTCCACCGATTTTGGTTGCCGAAGGATCGAAAACCTCACTGGATACGGTGTAGGTGCCGCCTTGGGCCGTGGCAGGGATGGGGAAAGTGATAGTTCTTGTTTCGTTAGAATTGGGCCCGAGGGAAACCGGCTGCATAGCGCCATACATCAGCCCGTTGGCAGGGTCGGTCACCCGCACGTCCAGGTTAGTCGTGGCTGCGGCCCCTTGTATATTGCGGAGGTTCACAGTCATGGCAACCGTATCACCTTTAGCGTGTTGTGTCTTATCAAGGGTGGTAGTAACCTGTACAGATGGATACAGCCCCTTGAAGCTCAGCATGTAGCTACCAATCTGCGTGCCGTTTTCGTCATACAGGTACGCCCGCAGGGTCTCGAACATCCAGTAGGTATCGAGAAAGAGGTCGGAGCCGGTGATTTGGGCCTCGCTATTTGGGTTTGCAGTGACGGTCCATTCGTGCCTGCGATTGGTATGCGGAAGCCAGGTTTTGATCGTCAGATTGCGGGCCGTAGCTGTGTCGTTGAAGACATGAAAGGTGTAGATGAACGGTTCGTTGAAGAAGACCTGCTGGGTGGGGGAAGTAATCGAGAAGCGAATGCCGGGTTCCGGGGCCTGGATCGAGGGCGGACTGATCACGGCAAATCGGCCCGAGTCGGTTTCAGCTTGGGGCTGGATCACGTTTCCCTTGCTGTCCAGCAGCAGGTAATCTACATGATGAATGCCCAAAAGCCAGCTTGAATCGGTAGCGATGACCATATTGACGATCCCGCTCTGTCCGGCGTCAAGCGGCTGAGACAAGGTCTGTTCGAAGATGGTGGATGAGCGGTCGGGGTTGAGGACGATAGCCTTGACTTGGACCGCATCCGTCGCCGTAGTATTGGTGACGGCGAGCTGAACATTGGCCATCTCCCCCGCCTTGTTCTCCGGCAGTAGCACCGGCTTCTTCGCCCAGGCCAGCATATCCCGCACCAAGGCAATTTCCTCTGCGGAGGCCTGCCCGTGGCCATAGGCCCAGTCAGAATACATGCTGGTGGCGATTACCCTTCCCTTGCCATGATCGTACATGATCACGGCAGGCTGGCCGTTGGCGGTCCGTTTGAGAAGGACGGTGCTGTTCTGGGGATAGCCCATGAAGTAACCGTCCACATTGATGGTAGGGGTGGCCCTGTTCTGGCCTGAGAGCATCTGGTGCCAGGTTTCGATGGCAACGGCATCCGAAAAGCAGTTCTGATCCTCGTCCCAGCCGTAGGCGGTGATGGGCGTACCGTCCGGGGTGGGAAGGTTGGCGTAGTCGTAGCCGTGGGCTTGGGCGAAGACAACGAGGGTGCCACCGTTCTTTACGTATTCGTCCAGGGTGGATTTGAGGAGAGTGGAGTTTTCATAGCCGGCAAGCGAGCCGGATGGAAGCACCAGTACCGGCTGGGTAGGTAACAGTGACGAAGGAACGAAAGTCTCCTTCACCTCGCGGATCGGCTCTTTCAAACGCTTGAGCAGCAGCTCGGCGGCATTATCCACGAAGCCTTCTGAGAGCACAGCGATGTCGGCGGAGGCATAGTAGGTGTCCTCGAAGGAATGTTTGGCTTCCTTCTGGGCGCGGTCAAGGACAAGGCCGAATTGCTGAGCGGCGAGGTTGTAATCTGCTTCGCTTGTTGTGGCGGCCAGCTTGGAATATGCCTCGGTGACGACCTTCTCCAGAAAGAGACCGTTGTATCCTTTCTTGATACCGGTGCGGCCGTACAGGTCCTTCCAGCCCTGCTTGGTGACATCCAGTTCTTCCAACTCGATCAGGCGGGAGGATACGTCGAAGTTGTCGTCGGGGTTGCCGCCGCCGGGGGGCGGTGAATAAGAAGGAAGCAAATATGGACCTTCGCATCCCACCTGTCGACAAAATGTTTTAAGTAGACCACTACCCATTTTAATCGCTGCCGGGACTAGAAACATTGACATTGCCTCTGAATCTCCGGGAGCAACTGTGTAAAAATCTACTAACGGCACAATGTCTCTATCATATTCAAAACCGCCATAATATGTTTGAGTGGCCATTACATCCATATATCCTTCCATATTGCCAGCAATAATAGGATCTAGCCAACTGCCACTCTGGAGGTATGATAAAAACGGGTCAATTTTGCCGTCCCAATTTCTTGTAACCCACCATTCATAACCACTTTTCGCAATTTGACTTTGCCATGAATGGGGTGATGCATTGGCATGTGCAGGAGCCGCCATATCTTGTAATAAATGCAAAGCATGGCCTAACTCGTAAAAAGCAGTTGTTCCGCCGCTTGTATATGTTCTAACTGCCTTTTCATACCAATCCCTGGCGCGTTCTTTTGCGTTCTGAAAACCTGGCAATCCGTTTCCAGTAGATGGGTTATAGAAGTGTCTTAATGGATTGGTCCCATTATCTTCATCACGAGTACCGAGTCTTATTGCCGTTGCATTAATTGAGAGAGTAATCCCTCTTTGTCTAAATGACCAATCGGCCATTTTCTCATGACCACCTTTTAACTCTCTTCCATTATCATCAAAAGCAATACTATCTTCTGTATTATAGGCAATGGCGATCGTGGGAAATTGTAAACTCAGTAAAATAAGAAAGATTGTAAAGAAAATTTTCATTTTTGCTCCCCCTTATAACCAAAATACATTTTAATTTTGATATCTTTTTCTGTTGCTATTTTTCTAATGACATCAGCTGTATCACGCTGTCCTCTCTTAGCTTTAGCATCAGCCAATTGAATAAGATCATTATAATCTTTTGTCATTTCACTAATATTAGAATAGTTTGTCATTTTGATATATTGAACACCATTAAACTTTTCAGTTTTTGTTCCGTATTTATAATCCGGATGAAGTGTAATAATTGCTACACCACTAGATTCTCTTGAATACAATGGGAATAAGTTGATTGCTAAGCATCTTAATTGCTTAGGTACATTAAATTTACCAGTTGCATTTGTTGTAAATACTACCTGTTTTGTTGATGTAACACTACTATGCATAGGAAATTCTCCAAAATAATAGTACCAATCTATTATTACTGTTGCTCCTGAAATAGGTTCTTTTGATTTACTGTTTATAACTTGACCTAGTATTTCCGGTGAAAATGGAGCCTTAATAAAGTCAATGTTCGGTATAATAATTGAGAAAAGAAGAACAAGCGCAACCGCAACCGCTGACCACAGGTATTGCGGTTTTTTTGATAACTCTGATTTTAATACCTTTTTTACATACCATATTATACCTACTGCCATTCCTAGTATCATGATATTGCCTATCATAAAAGTCTTGCTCCTTTAAATTCGGAAACGGAAAAAGCGGAAAAGAAAAAAAGGAAAAGGGGACAGATTTGGGACATAATGCAATTTATCCTCCCCCTTTCCTGGGACGCCCTCGCTTGCCT
Organism: Desulfuromonadaceae bacterium; assembly: GCA_036504875.1. Lineage (GTDB taxonomy): Bacteria > Desulfobacterota > Desulfuromonadia > Geobacterales > Pseudopelobacteraceae > JACPFJ01. The sequence continues at coordinate 38,677 of DASXUK010000033.1, read as the reverse complement.
CTGCTCAGATCGCGCCCTGTCAGCTTCTCAATCATAGGCGTAAACTCTTCGCTACATGCCGGCAACCCAGTCTTCATGGCCAACCGAATTTCTTCCTCCTTGCTCACGCCTTGAAGAAGAAATTCACGCCAATCCTTTACAAGTCCCCTTAACGTCTTGTCCATGACCAGTGGGTCCGATTTCTGTAACCCTGCATGAAACGCTGCACTTGACCATTGGTATTCCCACGGAAACTTTACCAGCATTGCCCGCCCCGGATTCAACTCCACATATCGGACTGCGGCGAGAAGATGCCATTCGTCCAATACGCATGAGCCGAATCGCCCTTGAAAGATACCCTCTGACGCCTTCGGCAAAATTCCTCATCCGTGTGTATCTGCGATGTGCCTCCCTACGAAATGGACATGGTTGGTCATGAGGCACCAGGAAAGAATTTCAACTCCAAATCGCGCCGTCTCCTCGCTCATGAAACGAAGGTGTTCCAGACGATCTTCATCATCATGAAAAACCGCCATTGACCTAACGCCGCACGTGGTAACATGGTGTGGTTAGCCGAGGAACTAAGACTTAGAACAAACGCAAAGCGAATAAATTAATTTAAATTATTTAATGTGTCAACTCTAGTTTTTTTATATTACTCCATAAGCTAGACTTTAAACGGCTCCAGCTTGACATAATACCGGTTTCAGACTACAAAATCAGTGGTTGCCTTAAAAACCGATTCTTTTTTGATTGGAGATTAGATGTCATCAAAGGTATGGTTTGTCGGTGCCGGACCCGGAGCGGCCGACCTGATTACCGTGCGAGGCGCCGAACTGTTGCGCCTGGCCGATGTGATCATTTATGCCGGCAGCCTGGTGGACCTCAAGCTGGTCCAGCATTATGCTGTCAACGCCGATGTCTTTGACTCAGCCGGCATGACACTGGGCGACGTGATTACGGTTATCATAGATGCCATTGCAGCTGATAAATCGGTTGTCCGGCTGCATACTGGCGACCCCTCCATCTACGGGGCCATTCAGGAGCAGATGGAGGCCCTGGATCGAGTCGGTGTCGATTACCAGGTCTGTCCCGGCGTGACCAGCGCCTTTGCCGCGGCCGCTACGCTCAAGCAGGAGCTGACCCTACCGGAGGTTTCGCAAACCGTCATCCTGACTCGGGTAGAGGGGCGCACACCGGTACCGGAACGCGAAAGCCTGCGCCAGATTGCCGAAATCGGAGCCACTATGGTGATCTACCTCTCGGTGGGTATGATCGAGAAGGTGGTGGAAGAGCTTTTAAGCGGGGCCTATACTTCTGAGACCGGTGCAGCCGTGGTTTGTCGGGCATCCTGGGAGGATGAACTTGTTATCGAGGGGACTCTGGCCGACATCGTCTCCAAGGTTCGATCCACCGGAATCGACCGCCAGGCTCTGATTATCGTGGGGAATGTGCTGGCGGCCAGGCGCGAGGGACTCAAGGCCAGGTCGCTGTTGTACGATGGTGATTTCAGCCATGGCTTCCGCGGCAACACAACCGCCTGAGGATGAAGATCGCTATTGTTGCTATAACCCGCAATGGTGCCATTCTGGGGCAAAAGCTAGCCAAGGGGCTGGCGTCTACGCAGCTGTTCGTTTCCAGCCGCTATGCCGGTCAGGCCGGAACCGACCGCCAGACTTTCGATCCCTCTGGCCTTTCGCAACTGGTGGCCTCACTCTGGTCGGAATATAACGGCCTGGTTTTCATCATGGCCAGCGGAATTGTGGTGCGAATGATTGCGCCGCTGTTGGAATCCAAGGATAAAGACCCGGCCGTAGTGGTAATGGATGATGCCGGTAAATTTGCCATTTCTCTGGTTTCGGGCCATCTCGGAGGGGCCAACGAACTGGCCGAGCGCTGCGCATTTGCATGCGGAGCACGGGCAGTCATCACCACCGCCACCGATGCCAATGGACTGCCCTCCTTCGACATGCTGGCCAAGGAGCTGGATTGGGTCATCGATGACATCAGCCGGATCAAGACCCTTAACAGCCTGCTTTTGGATGGCGAAGAGATTGCCGTGGTCGATTCGAGCGGCCAGACCCGCTGCTGGTTTCACGGTCGCGGCAAGCTTAGCTTCTATGATTCCTTTGACGAGGCGATCAAGAGCCGGGCCAGCGGTTTTTTGTTTGTCACCAATCGGCACCTGCCTCCCCACATCCAGCCGGAAAAACTGCTAATACTGCGACCCCGCAACCTGGTATTGGGAATTGGCTGCAACCGCGGTACTCCGCTTGAGGAGATCGAAAGCTTGGTCACCAGCCACCTGAAAAGGCTGTTTCTCTCGATTAAGAGCGTAGCCTGCATTGCCACGGCTGTGGCCAAACAGGACGAACCAGGGCTGGTTGCTTTTGCCGAACAGCTTGGCGTGCCCCTGGTTTGTTACGAGAGTGAGCAGTTGAACCACATGACGGTACCGTCACCCCCGTCACAGCATGCCTTCAACGCCATTGGCGCCGTTGGCGTGGCCGAACCTGCCGCACTGCTTGCCTCTAAAGGCGGCAGTCTGCTGTTGAAAAAGGTCAAATCGGAAAATGCCACCCTGGCGGTGGCGGAGAAGGAAGTTTGATATGAACAGCAAGCCTGTTATTGCCATCAGCATGGGTGATCCCTGCGGAGTCGGCCCGGAGATAATAGTCAAGGCGCTGCAGAGCCATGGGGTGGTTGATCTCTGCACACCGATAGTAATTGGGGATAGAGCGGCGATGGAACGAGCCCTGTCCATCTGCGGCTCATCCATGACCATCCATCAGATCGGTCAGCCCGAAGATGCCTTGCTAGCTCCCCCTGGAACGATTCCACTCCTGCCACTCTCAAACCTGACTCTCGAAGACCTGCACTACGGCCGTCCAACCGCTGCCAGCGGAAACGCCGTCTACAACTACATCTGCAGTGCTGCCCGTTTTTGCCTGGATGGTCGTGTGGCCGCCATGGCTACCGCCCCAATCAGCAAGGAGGCCATGCACAAGGCCGGCCATGACTATCCCGGCCATACCGAATTGCTGGCTGAGCTATGCGGGACAGATGATTACGTGATGATGCTGGCGGGTGATGTGTTGCGGGTCAGCCTGGTGACGATTCACGAGGCCTTGAAGGATGTGCCTGGCCTGATAACTTTTGAACAGGTGCTGAAGACCATCCGCGTGACCGAGGCCGGAATCAGGCGGTTGACCGGTATTCCCCGGCCCAAGCTGGCGATATTGGCGCTGAATCCTCATTGCGGCGAGGGGGGTATGTTCGGCAACGAGGAAAACGAATTCATCGCCCCAGCCACACAAGCGGCGCGGGGCGAGGGAATCAATGCGGTAGGCCCGTTCTCGGCTGACACCTTATTCCATTTTGCCCAGCAAGGGGCCTATGATGGGGTGGTGGCCATGTACCACGATCAGGGTCTGATCCCGCTCAAGATGCTGCATTTTGACGACGGGGTCAATGTGACTTTGGGGCTGCCGATCATCCGCACCTCGGTCGATCACGGCACCGCTTACGATCTGGCCGGCACCGGAAAGGCCTCTGAGCAAAGCCTGCTGGCTGCGATCCGGATGGCGGTGGAGATGGCGCGACGCTGAAGAGTAAAAAAGAGTCGGCTCACACAAGGGCACAAAGAAAATATCTTGGTATTGAATCTCTCTGTACATCTGTGAGCTGTGATAAATTGGATTTGACTTTCAGACTCCAACATAAGAAGTAAAAAAAACTATCCCCCACTCGCTCACTACGTTCACTAGAGCTCACAAGCCACAGAAAAAAAGTTTTTAAGAACTTCTTTGTGAACTTTATGAGCTTTGTGCGAGACATGTTTTAGAATGCTTACTTACCGCAGCACTTCTTGTACTTAAGACCGCTCCCGCAGTTACAGGGATCATTGCGGCCGATCTTGTTGGCAATGATCGGCTTCTGCCGAATCATCTTGCCATCGGTAAAGAACCACTGTCCATCCTTGCGTTTGAACTGGGCGCATTCACGATGCTCGCGCGGAGCCCCTTTTTCGTTGAAACGAGCGACAAATTCCACCTCTCCAACACTATCGTCCTTACCACCCTTGTTGGTGTCGATAATCTCAAGCCCCTGCCAGTCGGCCCCCTCAGCCCATTCCTTTGTTCCTTGGTGGTCATATCCCTGGCGATGATCAGGATGGGTGCTTTCAAAGATAAAATCCATCTTAGCACCAACATAGGCCGCATAGCGCGCCCGCATTAGTTTTTCAGCTGTTTCGGCCGGCTGCTTCCCGCTAATAATCAGTTCGCAGCATTGGGAATAGGCAGCGCCGCTTCCGCAAGGGCAATTGTTCATCTTGTTTCTCCTTATTATTGAAATTCTGATACCTGCGGTGCCATAACAACCAGCACTTGTCAAATATTTTCTGTTGAAGGTCAAAGCATTGAGTTGCCTGAGCTGCACCGCCAGGCACAGTTGCAGTGATTGGAAAGCTTGTTAAAATTTATACAAATACTCAATCAGACGAGTATTTACCAATATCAAATGTGGACGGATTACTAGCAGCAAGACGACCTTAGAGTCTTGATTTGAAATTGGGAATTAAACCAACAAAAGGAGACATCATGAGTTGCGATATAGAATCCCACAAAATGCACATGTGTGAACTTAAATCGGAAGGAAAAACTGAATGCATACAAACACTGTCCGATAACCCGGCTTTCGAATGCAGCAACTGCGGCGCCAAGGCCAATGAAGCCAAGAACCTGTGTGCCCCGGAACCACTGCCTGTTGTGTAGAGGCCAGGAGAACGAGCAACCGATGGGAGGATGGCAGGTTCCCGGAAGTGGCAAAGACGATTCATGACCTGATACCTGTGGGCCGGGCTGGTTATTCTGGTGGTGATGGCTTGCAATAGTACCGGCGGCTATGTCTACCATGGCAGCAACACGGCACTCCAAGGAATCTACATTTATGGCGATTTCTGTAGCGGACGGATCTGGGGGCTTAGATTTAATGGTGTCTCATGGGAGAATAAGCTGCTGATTGATACTGATTTCGGGATTTCTACTTTTGGCGAGGATGAGGCTGGGGAACTTTATCTGGCTGATTACTCAACCGGCGACATCTATCGCATCAGCGCCCCCGGGAACGTTTTGAAGAAGCACAAATAAAAAAAGCCCCGCCTTTTCCGGCGGGGCTTGGTCTCATCCTTTGAGGTTGTTGACGATTTTGTTGGCGACATCCTTGCCGCTTAAGTTGTAGGTGCCGGAGGCCAGTTGCTGCCTGATCGCCTGTACTTTATCGCGGCGAGCCTGGTCATCTTCCGGTTCAGGTGCTGTTTTCAATTTTTCTACCGCCGAAGAGAGAGCAACACTGAAGGCATCTCCATCCGCTTTGGCGGGTTGAGCAGATTCACCCACCGGTAGTGAAGCTGGTTTTTTCGAAGCATCCAGCGCCGGATTGTACAGATTTTTAGTATTTTCTATTTTCATGACCTTCCCCGTACATGTTCTTGTTTACTATAATATCGGAAATTTTCCTGAAATCTTTAATCCGGCCGGTCCTCGCCACGGATAAAGGCGGCATAGATCTGGTCGGTCCCCATGATATGGCAGGATATCCAGTCTTTGAGAAAATCAAGGGTTTCCTTACTAAGCGCATCCCCATCCCGATAGTTTTCCTGAATATGTTTCAGTTTCATCACATAGAAATCATGTTCCTTGCGATGACTGGCCAGTCCATGAAAGTTATGCAGCATCATCAGGCGTTCTTCCTCGCCAAAATGCACGGCAATATAGCGGATCAGCTCCTGAAGCACGTAGCTCACCCTGAGTCCTCCGGTGCCTTCCTGGTCGGCGATCTCCAGGTCGCTGATCAGCGAAATTAGCTGTTTGTGCTGTTCATCAATCTGCGGAATGTTCAGGGCCAGCTTGTCGTCCCATTCTATAGCCATGCTATATCCTTTATCATTGAACGTTCTGTTTCAAATCCAACTCGCGTACTTTACCAAAGTTTGAAAGCGGTTTGTCAAATTTATTCGGGTCCCCGACCACAACATATTTGAACTGTTCCGGCTTAAGATATTTTCTGCCGGCACTCAGTACATCCACCTTGGTCACCTTATTGATATTGGCGCGATAGTTTTCCAGGTAATCGGAAGGGTAGTCATAGAATTCCAGCCGGGCGCGTTGGGTGACTATGGCTGCCGGACTGGTGAAACCGAACATGAAGGAGTTGATGATATATTCCTTGGCCGATTTCAGTTCCTGATCAGTAACCGGATCTGTAGTCATGTCGGCAATCAATTTTTTCATCAGGCTGATGGTCTTGGCGCTGGATTCGACCTTGGTTTCAGTCTCGGCAATAAAGCTGCCGGTGAAACGACGTCCGACATCAAAATGGCTGTCAACATTATAGGCCAAGCCTTGATTACTGCGAATCTCCATGGTCAGCCGCGAGGTAAAGCTGCCTCCCAGTATGTAATCGAGGATCCGCACGGCATAAAGGTCGGGATTGTCCTTGGTGATGCCCAGATGCCCCATCCGGATCACAGTCTGATTGACATCCTTTTTTGCCAGAAGAACCTCTGAGGAGAAGAGCGCTTGAGGCTGTGGTATCTCGGGCAGTTGCAGAGGGCTGTTCTTTTCATATTTGCCAAAGATGGTATTCAGCTCAGCCACTATTTTGGAACGGTCGAAATCTCCGGAGATGGCCAGAATCATATTATCTACCCTGAAAAAGCGGCGGTGAAAATCAATCAGATCCTGGCGTGTAATGGATTTGACCGATTCAAAGGTGGGAACTTGTCCCAGCGGATGACCGGCGTAAATGGCCTTGATGATCTCGCGTCCGGCTATTTCCTTGGGGTCATCATTCTGGCGACGGATTCCTTCAATCAGATGCTGGCGACCGATCTTGATCCGTTGTTCGTCAAAGCCGGGCATGAGCAGCACGTCGCGAAAAATTTTCAGGGTTCGGCTAAAATTTTTGGTCAAACTAGTCATCGAGACCATGCCGATATCGGAATTGATACTACTCTCCACACTGGAAGCCATAAACTCCAATTCGTCATCCATCTTTTCCGGCGATAATCCGGCGGCGCCCCCGCTACGCATGACACTGCCGGTCAGGGCAGCCAAACCGGATTTCGTGGCCGGCTCATAAACCGAGCCGGTGCGGACCATGGCGGAGATATTCACAATCGGCAGCTCCGGATCGCGCAGCAGATAAACCGGCATACCACATTCCAGCACCACCCGCTCGGCGGTCGGAATCACGAAATCAAGCTCCGGAAAAGTCATATTTCTTGGATTGGCCCGGCCGGCTTCAGCCGCCAAAACAGTTGTCACTGAGCTGATCAGGATCAAAAGGGAAATCAATATTCTTCTCATTTAATTTCTCCTCCCTTGGTGGTTATGAACCCGGTCAGGCGGTTTTCGCGGGTGAGATATTGTCGCGCTACCCGCTGGATGTCACTAGCAGTAACCTGGGCCACCTTGCGACGATACTCGATCATGTAGCGCCAACTGCCGGTAGTTGCCTCATACTCGGTGAGATTGCGGGCCAGACCGCCATTAGTCCCCATGCGGCGGGCCTCCTCGAATTCGATCTTGTTGAGATTACGCTGCAATTCACGCTCGGTAACCGGCTCGGTCTTCAGCCGCTCCAGCTCTTCCAGGATGGCCGCCTCCACCTCTTTAATGGCATGTGGTGCGCGCGGGGTGGCATTCACCAGAAAAAGATTGGGAAAGCGGCTGCCAGGTGCATCGAAAACGCTAACATCGCTGGCGATCTGTTTTTCCAGGATCAGTTTCTTGTAAAGGCGCGAGGTCCGCCCGCTGCCGAGGATCATGTTGATGACATCAAAAACATAGTCATCCGGAGCAGTGATGGCCGGCTTATGAAAGCCGATTACCAGGGTCGGTTCGGCCTCGGCTATCTGTTCAATGCGCCGTTCTCCCTCCTGCCTCGGTTCTTCGGCCGTGACCTGAGCCGGCTGCTTGCCGGGCTTTATGGACCCGAAATATCGCTCAACCAGGGCAATCGTTTCTTTGGGATTTATATCACCCACAATGGCAACAATGGCACTATGGGGGCCGTAGTAGGTGTGAAAGAATTGCTCGGCCTTGGTGCGGGTCAGGTTCTCGATGTCAGACATCCAGCCGATGGTGGGCTGCCCGTAAGGGTGAGCCAGGAAGCTGGTCGCCAGGAAGTTCTCCCACAATTTGCCCTCTGGCTCGGCATCGGTGGAACGTCGCCGCTCCTCCATTACCACCGAACGCTCGGAGTAAAATTCCCTCAACACAGCATTCTGCATCCGGTCGGATTCGATAGCTGCCCACAGCTCCAGCTTGTTAGAGGGGAGACTGATCAGGTAGGTGGTACCGTCCCGGCTCGTAAAGGCATTATAGCCGACCCCTCCATTCTTGGAGTAGATCTCGAAAAACTCGTCCTTGATAACAAACTTGGAGGCCTGAGACTCCAATTCAGCCAGCTGTTTCTCCAGCTCGCCAACTTTGGTTTTGTCGGCCTTGTCGCGCTTGGCCTTCTCGGCAATCATGGCTTGGGCGGTCTTCTCGATCTCGTCGAGAACCGGTTTTTCAGCAGCATAGTCCTTGGTCCCAAGGGTGGTGGTCCCTTTAAAAAGCATATGTTCCAGGAGATGGGCAATGCCTCGCTCATCACTGCGTTCATTCACGCTGCCGACCTTAAAGCGGATCCAGGCCGAGACAGTCGGTGAGGTGTGCCGCTCCACCATCAAAAGCTTCATGCCGTTCTTGAAGGTGTGCTCGACAACCTTATCCTCAAGGTTGGCGGCCTCAAGTGAGGTGGTGAACTGACACAGTGCAAAAATGATCAAAAAGATTTTTTTCATAGCAATCCTCTTTAATTGTGCTGATTGTATGACCGGTTAAAAAACAGAAAATTTAATATACTTGCGCGGATGCTCCTTGAAATCCTTCACCAACGCGTCAACATCGTCCACCATGCGATTCATCCGCTCGTACAGATCCTTTTCCGCAACCAGCTTGCCGACCGTGCCCTCTCCCTTGTTGATCTTGGATGCCACCTCTTCGATTGATTTGACTGAACTGTCAGCCCGATTCAGTAGGGTGACCCCTTTTTCATAGACCGTCCGGTCATTGATCAGCATGCCCAAGGTACCTTCCTTGGAAGTTATCTTGCGATTCAGCTCACGGACATCCTCGGCGGCCTGATTGCTTTTGTCAGCCAGCTCAGTGAGCTTGTTATAAAGCGTCTTGTCATAGATCAGCCGGTTCAGGGTCCCTTCCGAGGCCTGGATATCCAGAAGCGTTTTATCAGCGCGGTTGAGAATGCTGATCAGCTTGTTGTAGGGCTCGGGGCTGCGGTTTAGCTTACCCAGAGTTCCTTCACCGCGGTTTATTGTCACGGTCAGGGAATGCAGCTCTTCAGTTAATTTAACGATGTTGGTGTAAAGAGAGGGGTCGGTGGATAGTCGCCCGAGCGTGCCCTTGCCCTGATAAACATTCTCTACGATAGTATTCATACGGTCAAATGTAGCCCCAGCCTTCTGAAGCACATCGTCCAGCTTGACCGCCGGCGTGCCTCGCAAGACAGTGGCCGGTTTTTCAAAGTAGTTCTGGGAAGGAGTGACATCGACATATTTCTCGCCCATCAATCCCCTGGTTTTAATGGTGATCCGCGAGTCGGGACCGATCTTTTTCAGGGCGTTGTTGCTGACCTCCAAACTGATGTCAACCTCGTTGGTCTTTTCAGGATTGGCGAAGCGGATATCGGTAACAACCCCTACATCCACCCCTGCCAGCCAGACCGGGGCGCCCTCTTTGAGACCGGCCACATCTTCCATCACAATCCGCAGCTTGCCTTTAGGGATGAACATCTTGGTCTTCTGCCCCATCAGCAACACCCCGCCAGCCAAAAAGACCAGGGCCACCAAGATGAACACCCCGGCCCGCACCTGCGCCCATCCTATTCGATTGCTCCGTTCCATTCTATTACCCCTGGTAATCGAGAGACGAACAGTCTTCCGCCTCACATTATGCTATTTGAACGGCTAAAAAAACATCAAGCGAATAAAGAGTTTTTAGTCGGCAGCAGGAATTCTTTAACCTCGGGTATCGAGCTGGCCTTCATCTCTATTTCGGTTCCCTCGAAGATCATGCGCGCCTGATGCAGAAAGGTGAAACGCTCCGAGGTGGCAAAAGCAGTTAACAGATCGTGAGTGACCATGAGGGTGGTTTTGCCCTCAGCCTGGAGCCTTTGCATCAGATTGCAGATATTATAGACCCCGATCGGATCAAGGCCGGTGGTCGGTTCATCAAAGAAGATATAGTCCGGATCGGCCGCCAAGGCCCGGGCAATGGCCACCCGTTTTTTCATGCCGCCGGATAGCTCGGCCGGATAGAGATTCACGGCATGCTCCACTCCGACGAAACTGAGCTTCTCGATCACGATCCGTTCGATCTCCGGTTCGGAGAGCTGACCGGCCTCCAACAGCCGATAACCCACATTTTCCCCGACACTCATTGAGTCGAACAGGGCGCCGCCCTGGAAAACGATTGCGATCCGCTTGCGCTGCTCCATGAAGTGCGATTCGGGGAGCCCGGTGATACAGACATCACCGACGCAAACCCGGCCGGAGTAAGTTTGCAACAATCCCAGCAGCAGCTTGAGAATGGTAGTCTTGCCGGCCCCGCTGACCCCCAGGATGGTGCGATTGACACCCCGTTCCAGACAGAAGTCGAAATCTTCAAGAATCTTGCGGCCGCCAATGGAGTAGCAGACCTTCTCCATGCGGATCGAATCACCGATGCTCATCTGGTTTCAGTCCCCCCATAGTGAGGATGATGCGCCATTCTTCCACGGCAACCGGCTGGATCGAAAGACGGCTGCGCCTGACCAATGGCATTCCGGCCAGAAGCGGGTTATTCCGGATGCTCTCCAGGGTAACCGGGCGAGGCAACGGAGCAACATAGCGGACATCTACCATGTACCAGATCGGGTTCTGCGGCGATTGTTTGGGATCAAAATGCTCACTGTCAGGATCAAGGGCGGTGAAATCGGGATAACCCTCTCTAACCACCTCGGCCAGACCAACAATACATGGTTCGGGGATATTACTGTGATAGAACAGCACCCGGTCGCCCGGCTTGACTTGGTCGCGCAGAAAGTTGCGGGCCTGGTAATTGCGGACCCCATCCCAGTGTTCGGTCATGGCGGGCCGGGCCTTGAGATCGTCAAAGGAAAAACAGCCCGGTTCGCTTTTGAAGAGCCAGTAATTCATGCTAGCCCCTGAATGCCACAAAAATCTTGGTCAGAAAGAAGTCGGTTACCAGGATCAAGACCGACGACAGCACCACGGCCTGTTTGGCGGCCGCCCCTACCCCTTCGGCCCCGCCTTTGGTATTGAGGCCTACATAACAGCCGGTCACGGTAATCAACATTCCGAAGATGGTCGGTTTGATCAGGCCTTCGATCAGATCCTGAAACACCATGAATTGCGGGATGCCCCTGACGTACATGGTGGGGTTGATGCTATAGGTCGAGGCGATGATGTAGCCCCCCAAAAGCGAGATGCTATCGGCCACCACCGTCAAAAGCGGCATTGCCAGCAGCATGGCCTTTACCCGCGGCGTCGCCAGGCGCTGAAGTATGTCAGTACCCTCAACCCGCATGGCATCCACCTGCTCGGTAACCACCATCGTGCCCAATTCGGCTGTAATAGCCGAACCTACCCGGCCGGCCACCATCAAAGAGGCCAGTACCGGCCCCAGTTCCTTGATCATGGTGACCGCCACCATTCCTCCCACATAACTGGTAGCGGCAAATGGCTTGAGCTGTATCAAGGCCTGCAGCGCCATGACCATGCCGGTAAACAGGCCGGTTAAAATACAGATGAATAGCGATGAGAACCCGAGCTTGTCGAACTGAACCACAAATTCACGATAGTAGAATGGACGCCGGAACATCCGCACAAACATCTGTCCGGCCAGCAGGAAATAATTTTGCAGGTCGGCGAAGAATTGCAAAATAATCTTGTCAATGATGGCAATATTCATGAAAAATCTGTTTCTCACGGAGCTCAGGTGAGCGTGGAGAAAGTCGTATCCCCTGTCTGTTTTTATTGTACCTTGAAATGGAATCTGATGATGCCGGAGATTTAACCGATTTTTATTTCCGGTTTCTGCGGCTCTGTGTTTTCTGCGAGAATCGCCGCTAAAAGGCTATCGCCACCGCTTCGGCCGCCTCAAGAATGAAGGAGAACTCAAGCTCCTTGCGCACATTGTCGGGGATATCCTCCAGGTCATCCCGATTTCGGTCGGGAGCAACAATCCTGCGCACACCGGCCCGGTGCGCGGCAAGCACTTTTTCTTTAAGCCCGCCGATCGCCAGCACCCGACCGGTCAGGGTGATCTCACCGGTCATGGCCACGCCGCGTTTTGCGGGTCTGTCAGTTAATAGCGAGACCAGGGCAGTCACCATGGTGACCCCGGCCGAAGGGCCATCCTTGGGTATGGCGCCAGAGGGGACATGGATGTGGATGATCCTGTTTTCAAAGGCATTCGGAGCAATTCCAAAATCAGCATAATGTGCCTCAACGTAGGAAAGCGCCGCCCGGGCCGACTCCTTCATGACTTCCCCCAGTGAACCGGTCAAAATCAGCTCCGGCTTTCCCGGCATGCAGGTTGCCTCTACAAACAGAATATCTCCGCCGGTCTCGGTCCAGGCCATGCCGGTAACCACGCCAATGCGGTCGTTTTCGGCCGCCACCTCATTGTGAAACTTGCGTGGACCAAGCAGCTCGGCCACCACTTCGGGAGTAATGTTCTTGCGGAGCTCTTTTTTCTGGGTGATCTCTTTGGCTACTTTACGGCAGATTGAGGCGATGGTGCGCTGCATATTGCGCACACCCGCTTCACGGGTATAATCGACGATGATCTTGTTGATGGCCTCATCGGCAAACTCAAGTGGAGTTTTAGTCAGCCCGTTTTCCTCGATTTCACGCCCGATGATGAAGTTGCGGGCGATGTGCAGCTTTTCCTCTGAACTGTAGCCGGCCAGGCGGATGACCTCCATGCGGTCTTTGAGCGGTCCGGGGATCGGATCGAGTTGATTGGCGGTGGTGATGAACATTACCCTGGAAAGATCAAAGGGGACATCCAGGTAGTGGTCGTTGAATGAGAAATTCTGCTCCGGGTCAAGCACCTCCAGGAGCGCCGAGGCCGGATCGCCCCGAAAATCCAGACCGAGCTTGTCGACCTCGTCCAGCATGAATACAGGATTATTGGAGCCACAACGGAAGATTTCTTTAATGATCCGGCCCGGCAGTGCTCCGATATAAGTGCGGCGATGGCCGCGGATCTCGGCTTCATCCCGAACCCCGCCCAGCGAAATACGCACGAATTTGCGCCCCAGCGACCGGGCAATTGACTTGCCCAGACTGGTCTTGCCAACACCCGGGGGGCCGACAAAACAGAGAACCGGCCCCTTCATATTTTCCTTGAGTGAACGCACCGCCAGGAACTCCATGATGCGTTCCTTTACCTTCTCCAGATCATAATGGTCTTCATTCAGGATCTCTTCAGCCCTGACCATATCCAGGCTGTCAATGGTAGCCTTGGCCCAAGGCATGCCAGCCAGATAGTCGAGGTAGGTCCGGGAGACGGTGTACTCGGGCGAGGCCGGATTGATCCGCTCCAGACGCTTGATCTCCGTGTCAGCGATCTTTTTTACCTCCTCCGGCAACCCGGCTTCATCGATCCGCTTGCGCAGCTCGTTCATATCCGATAAGCGCGGATCCTCCTCACCCAACTCCTCCTGAATGTGTTTCATCTGCTCACGCAGTATGTATTCTTTCTGATTCTTGCCGACTTTGCGGGTGACCTCGCTGGTTACCTCATTTTTAACCTGAATCCTCTGTACCTCGTTGGTCAGATGCACATAAACCTTTTTAAGCCGTTCCAGCGGATCAACCGTCTCCAGCAATTCCTGCAGATCAGCCACAGGCAGGTTTACATACAGCGCCACCAGGTCGGACAGGCGGGCCGGATTGTCGATGTAGTCAATCATCTTCATTACATCATCCGGCAGGGGTTTGCCATAGGAAAGTGATATCTTGAGCAAGGCGTTCAAGCTCTGCACCAGGGCGTCCGACACAAGGTTCTTTTCCACAAACTCCCGCACGACCTCACCATGGGCCAGAGTGATGTTGCCGCTGGTTTCCACATCAATTATGCGTAAACGGGCCACTCCTTCCAGGGTTACCTTGAACTTTTCGTCGCCCATCTTCTTGATCTGATTCACGTGGCAAAGCGTGCCGATATGATGGATATCAGTAAGATGATTTCCATTAGCCTCTGTGCGACGCAGGACCATGCCCACATACTTCTCGTATTTATCTGCCTCGGTAAATGTCAACAACTCTCGATCATTCACATATACAGGGAAAATCATATAGGGAAATGGTACCATTTCCAATTGTGTGTAAAGTGGTATTTTTTCGGGGATTTCTATATTGCTATGGGGCATAGGATAAGTTTCCTTTGACGTTCAATTCTTTAGAAAAACATACCATACTCTAAGGGATATTTAAAGTCTGGTGGTTTCTTACCGTCAGCCAAGATTAACGGCACCAGAGGGAAAATAAACCTTTTCGGATCGAACTAAATTGGCCGGCCCTTACGGACATTTGCCCTGACCACCTTGACACAGGCTTTATGACCGCTCAACTCCCGGTAAAGCATTGCCAGAAAACGCACCGTTACCAGACGATGAACAGCTGCCTGGGTGAAACTGTAGAGCCAGCGACGAATGATGGAAGGGGAACTACCCAGGATCAGCGGGCAGTAATCCTTAAGTTCCAATGAAACACGGATACCGTCGACCTGAGGCTCGACTGCAAAGCTTAGCTCACCTCGCTGGCACTGCTGCGGCTGCACCAGCAAACCACCACTGATACGCAGTACCAGGGTCTCTCCTTCCTGTACCGGAACCTGAAAATTGATCAGACTGAGAGAGCTGCCCAACAAGCGAAACTCTACCCCTTCAGGCTTGCAAACAGGGCGAATGATAGAAGCGGTGAAGCTGCGGATATATGCCAGATAGCGATCTAAAAGAAATTCAGCCGTGACTCCCTTTGCCAGGAGGTGAGGTAAAACAGTCGACTGGATCGAAAAAACCGAGGCATCATCAACCAGTACCTGCTGGCAGGCGATCTCTTGTGGGCGGGGAACAGGCATCTTCAACTCCTGGTCAAACGACCGATTAGCGCCTCGTGTTGCGGGAATAGCGCAACCAGCTCAGTGTTTGTAGCCAATTCGAAATCATTGAAGTCAAAGCCGGGGGCAACGCTGCAACCCACCAGGGCATAATCATCAGAGTCGGCCAGCTCGGCCCCGAACCAGCACCCAGCCGGCACCACCGCCTGGAGCTGTTCCCCCTTTTCCAAATCCCGCCCCAAAAGGATGCTGTAGTGACTGCCTTGAAGATCGATGATCTGCAGCGCCAGCGATACACCGTCATAAAAGTGCCAAAGCTCATCCGATTTTATGCGATGCAGGGCCGAGATATCGTCCCCGTTCAGAAGGAAATAAATCGCGGTAGAGAAGGAGCGCTCCTCATCAAAACGTTCGGGCAAGCCGCAGAGAGGGATCACTTCGGCTGAACGATACGATTCTTTAAAAAAGCCACCTTCGGGATGACGGGCCAGATCGAGTTTGCTGATCCAGTAGGCGGAGTTGCGGATTTCAGTCTGCATATACGCTGCTCCTTGATCTTTACCTGCTTTGTTTTTTCATTCTGCCATCTGGATCACCTATTGCAAACCTTTTTTCCTGTGGCACTTATCGACTGCCGCAGGAAATTGTGCTGAACTGATCAAATCCAGGTTTCAGGAAAGATTAACAAATCACAACTGGTTGCCAAGAGAGGATTTATTGCAATCTTGAGCAGTTGTGGCAAAATAAGGACACTTATGAAAACATGCGAGGGCAAGGTTCTGGTCACCGGAACAACAGGTTTTATCGGCAGAAGACTCACCCGGGCGCTTGTGGAGCAGGGCTACAACATCCGCTGCATGATCCGCAAGGAGACTGCCGACCTGCCTGCCGGAGCGGAAATTGTACAGGCTGATCTGCTGGATAGAACCAGCCTGGCTGCTGCAATGGAAGACGTTGATACCGCTTTTTACCTGGTACACGCCATGGCCGCCGGTCGGGCAGGCTTTGAGAGGCGCGATCGCAAGGCCGCCGAAAATTTCGTAGCTGCTGCAGAAAAAGCCAAAATCAGGCGGGTAATCTATCTGGGGGGGCTGGGGGAGACCGGCGACAACCTCTCCGAACATTTGAAAAGCAGATTGGAAGTAGCCGATATCCTCCGTTCCGGCAAATTCGCCACCACCTTTCTGCGGGCCGCTGTAATAATAGGGGCCGGTGGTGCTTCTTACGAGCTTGTCAAGGGACTGGTGGAACGCCTGCCGGTAATGATTACTCCCCGCTGGGTATCGACCCGCTGTCAGCCGATCGCTGTAAAAGACGT
Organism: Desulfuromonadaceae bacterium; assembly: GCA_036504875.1. GTDB lineage: Bacteria > Desulfobacterota > Desulfuromonadia > Geobacterales > Pseudopelobacteraceae > JACPFJ01. Next base: position 22,180 of record DASXUK010000033.1, on the reverse strand, counting down.
GATTTCTTATCTGGTCGGCTGCCTGGCCGACGAACGCACTGCCGGACGGGTTTTCGATATCGGCGGTCCCGAGATCATGACCTATCGAGAGATGATGGTGCGCTTTGCCGCTCTGATCGGAAGGCGCCTGCTGATCGTGCCGGTACCGGTACTGACGCCAAAACTCTCCTCCTACTGGGTCGGCCTGTTCAGTCCGGTGTCCCCTTCGGTTTCCATGCCGTTGATAGAAGGGCTGAGCAACGAGGTGATCTGTCGTGAGTCAGGTATCCGCGACCTGATCCCGCTCCGCCTTACCCCTTATCAAGAGGCGCTGAAACAGGCCTTGGCCGAGAAAAAGGAAAAGGAAAAGGAAAAACTGAAACCAACTTAAAAGGAGAGGAACTGCAATGAAGAAGATCGGTGTTGTTCTTTCAGGATGTGGAGTAGCCGATGGCAGCGAGATCCATGAGGCGGTTTTTACTCTGTTAGCCATTGATCGTATGGGGGCGGAGGCGGTCTGCATGGCTCCCAATGCGGATTTTCCGGCCACCAATCACCTCGTCATGCAGGAAAGCGGTGATAAACGTAATGCGCTGGTGGAATCCGCCCGCATTGCCCGCGGCAAAATTCAAGATATCCAGGAAGTAAAAGCCGATCAACTGGACGCGATCATCTTTCCGGGCGGTTATGGCGCTGCCAAGAACCTGTGCGATTTTGCCATGCAAGGAGCCGCTGCCTCGGTTCATCCCGAAATAGCCCGACTTGTGCTGGAAATTGTCGCAGCCGGCAAACCGATCGGAGCGATCTGCATATCTCCAGCCTTAATCGCAGCAGTGCTTGGCAGGGAACTGGAGCCAACCCTGACGATCGGCAATGACAGCGGTACAGCCGCCGAAATCGAGAAAACCGGTGCCCGCCATCAGGATTGCGCCATGAGAGAAATCGTCATCGATCGCAAGAACAAGATCGTGTCCACACCGGCCTATATGCTGGCCGGTCATATCAGCGAAGTATGTGACGGAATCGACCGCTGTGTGCGGGAAGTTATTGCAATGGCCTGAAATTTCAGCCACAATGTCAAAAAAACTGACTGTTTACAGTATTTCCGCTGAAGGCACGGCATTTACCTCCGTGCCTTCTTTATCGTCTGCAGCTTTACGAAAGGCCTTTAAATGAAGTTAACGCTGTTTCTGCTCTTTGTCGGCATAACCGCCTTTACCTACTGGCTCAGGTATATCAATCTCCAGCACTTGAAAAGAAATGGCCACCGCATTCCGGAAGGATTTGAAGGCGCTATTGACGAAAACAAACTGCGCACTTCCAGCGCCTACACCTTTGACAGCAGCAGGATCGGCTTGTGGGAATCGCTGTTCGACAACAGCCTGCTGGTCATTTTCCTGTTCTTGGGCCTGATCGGTCTCTATGATCAGTTCATCAGCAATATAAGCGGCTCTTTCATCACTAATGGAATCCTGTTCTTTTTGATATTGACCTGGGGGCAGACGCTGCTGAATATTCCATTCAATGTCTATTCCACCTTTGTGATTGAAACTCGCTACGGCTTTAACACCACCACTCCGCGGCTGTGGGTAGTGGATATGCTCAAGTCGCAGGCGATTGGTTCCGTGCTGTTGGTGTTCCTGACCGGGGCGGTTTTCGGATTGATTCAGTGGAGCCCTCAACACTGGTGGATCTGGGTGTGGGCCTTCATGGCCATCTTCAGCCTGTTCATGATGTTCATCTCCCCCTATGTGATCGAGCCGCTATTCAACAAGTTTGAGCCGGTTACCGAACCGGGGCTGGAAGATGATATCCGCGTCATGATGGAAAAGGCCGGGTTGAAGGTGGGTCGGGTGATGCAGATGGATGCCTCCAAGCGCAGCAAACACTCCAATGCCTACTTCACCGGCATCGGAAGGGTTAAACGGATCGTGCTGTTTGATACACTGATCAGCCAGATGACTCATGGCGAGATCGTGGCGGTATTAGCCCACGAGATCGGACATTGGAAAAAGGGACACATCTGGAAAAGGCTGGTTGTGATTGAAATCCTGGCACTGGCGGGGGCCTGGCTGGCATATCAGGCCCTGAATTGGCCGGGACTGCCGGGGCTTTTGGGCCTTCCAATTGATATAACTTTTCCTGCCAGGATGGTTATGCTGGGCTTCATCGGATCACTGGTGATATTTCCGCTGACCCCGCTGTCAGCCTGGGTTTCCCGCCGTCACGAACAAGAGGCTGACTGCTACGCTGCCGACCTGACTAAAACTCCGCAGGACCTGGCTTCGGCACTGGTAAAGCTTTCCACAGAAAATTTATCCAACCTGTTCCCTCATCCTTTGTACGCTTCCTTTTATTATTCACATCCTCCGGCAGTCAAGCGCATAGCCCGGCTGAGGGATCTGGCCGCAAAAGAAACGGGGCGGGATTAAAACCCGCCCCGGATAAAGGCTCGACTTCAGGTTGAGGCAAACTCAACCGCCGGTATACAAAACAGCAATGGCCCTCGCCTTGCCTTTGCCTACCGCTACCAGACCGTGAGGCTGGCCGGAGTCGTAGTAGATGCTGTCGCCTGTTCGCAGGCGAATGACTTCGTTATTGAAATGGAAATCAAGGTCGCCCTCGGTAACGTAAAGAAATTCCTCATCCCCCTCGTGTTTGAAGAGCAGCTTGTCGTCCCAATCCCCTTTCTCAAATTCCACCAGAAAAGGCTCCATATGCTTGTGGCGCAAACCCTGGGCCAGGGAATGATACAGGTAAGGTCGGGCGGCATTGACTACCTTGCGAGGCAGAGGGGCACTTGCGCGGACATCCTCCCGTTTGGTCAATATGTATTTCTGCCGGTTGCCCTCATCCTCAAAAAAGAAATGGATGTCTACATTCAAGCCTTTGGCTATTTTCAGCATTGTGGCCAGCGGTGGGACAACTTGCTCATTCTCGATCTGCGACAAAAGAGGCTTGGACAGGGTAGTCAGATTTGACAGCTCCTGCAAAGTCAGTCGTTTTTGCTGGCGAAGCGTCCTAACTTTGTTTCCAATCCGGAATTCCTTGATCTGTGCCTTAATGTCGCCCATACTTCCTCCGTTTATTTATATCTGGAGGTTTATGTTTACACAATCTCGAGCCGCGATTCAATAACATTATTCTGATCAGTAAAACAATGTTTAACAATGTCGCCCGTCTTGAATTTCCGTTGACATAACCTGTAACTCTGCTATTATTTTAACGTTTTCATCCTATCCCTTCTTCTTTAGCAGAGAAAAATGCGATTATTATTCCGCCCGCTAATACATACGCTGCTCTGCCTCGTGGCTCTGTCCGGCTTGTGGGGCTGCTCTAAAAAAGCTGATTCACCGCTTTTCTTCGAATCAAAGCGCCAGGGGGGTCAAGCGGAAGCACCGGTCAAGGATGTCCCCTCCGACATCCTCTCCGCGCAAAAAGCCTTCAGCAATGTTTCCAAGAAGGTGACTCCTTGCGTAGTCAACATCTCCACCATAAGCAAAAAAAAGATGGTTCAGCCTTTCTTTGAGATGTCCCCTTTTTTCGAGGATTTCTTCGGCGCCCCTCAATACCGCCGCGACAAGAGCCTCGGTTCCGGCATTATCATCAGCAAGGATGGCTATATCGTCACCAATGATCATGTGGTCAGGGACGCGGAAACCATACAGGTCAAGCTTTCCAATGATAAGGTCTATCAGGCCAAGGTCATCGGAGGCGATCAAAAAACCGATGTGGCCGTGATAAAGATCGCGGCCAATGATCTCCCGACTGCTGTACTGGGTGATTCGGACAAGCTGGATGTGGGCCAGTGGGCGATTGCCATTGGCAACCCCTTTGGCCTTGACCGAACCATGACCGTTGGAGTGATTTCAGCCACCGGGCGCTCCAATATGGGCATCGAGACCTATGAAAACTTCATCCAGACCGATGCCTCCATCAATCCCGGTAACTCAGGCGGCCCGCTGCTGAATGTTTTTGGCGAGGTAATCGGCATCAATACGGCTATCGTGGCTGCCGGACAGGGGATCGGTTTTGCAATCCCGGTCAACACAGCCAAGCTGGTCTTTACGCAACTGATTAAGACCGGCAATGTCAGCCGCGGCTGGATGGGAGTCACTATTCAGCCGGTCACCGAGGAGCTGGCCAAATCCTTTGGGCTCAAACAATCCAAGGGGGCTTTGGTTAACGATATCATGAAGGGTAGTCCTGCGGAAAAGGCCGGTATCCGGCAAGGTGATATCATTACCACCTTTAGCGGCAGTGAGGTCAAAGATCCCTCTCATCTGCAACGTCTGGTCGCGGATGCCGGTCTGGGCAAGCCTGCCAAGGTTAAAGTATTCAGGGAAGGCAAGTCACTCGAGTTGAGCATCACCCTTGTCAATGCTGAAAATATACCCAAAGTGAAGCGCGAAGGGGGCGGCAAGCAGCCGCCGGGGCAGAGCGATCCACTCGGACTGATTGTTAACGAAGTCGAGCAGGGTAGCGGGGTTGTGGTTATAGATGTTACTTCAGGCAGCGTTGCTGCAGAGGCTGGTTTGCGACGAGGTGACGTTATAGTTTCTGTAAATCGTAAAAAAGTTTCCAATCTGGCCGAATATCAACGCCTCATTCAGCAGGCTTTGAGTGGCGACAGCCTGACGCTTTTGGTCCGGCGCGGCGATGCAAGCATCTATTTTGCTTTAAGACTACAGTAACCACCTAACGGTTAAGGAAAGAGCAACCATGAACATGGTAGACAATCCAGAACAGGCCAAGCGCCTGGCGCGGGCCATCATTTCCGATGTGGCCTTGTATAATAAGGAAAAGGTCGAAACCGGCATCAAAAATGACAACATCTTCGAGATCCTGCAGGAGGAACTGGAAGAGGGGCGCCAGCATTTTTTCTCGCGGGTCCCTGCCGACCTCAGCCCGCAGCTGATCTTTGATCTGGCCGTGGTGGATGTACTTATCAAGCGGGCCGGAAAGATCGAGTCGTCTATCTGGTAGTTTGGCACCCGTAACCTGATATCAAGGCGCGCTCGCATCGGGTGCGCCTTGTTTTTTTTGAATGTGATCCAAATTACCAAGTCACCCCCCAAAGTCACGCTAAAACTTTTGTAACAAAGCATAGGTGTAATAAATGGAGCCAATTTTACTGACATATCCCGCTGACGCCGAACCGGCCAGACTCGACCTGTATCTGGCCCAGGAGCTGGAAAGCGAAACCCGGGCATCAGTTCAGCGCCTGATCGAGGCTGGCCATGTACTGGTAGACCGACAACAGGCGAAGGCGTCGCTTAAGCTAAAGGGGGGCGAAAACATTTCGGTGGAGATCCCGCCGCTCAAGGTCTCGGAACCGCAGCCCGAGGCGATCCCGCTGGAAGTTCTTTACGAGGACAGCGATCTGATCGTGATCAACAAGTCGGCCGGCATGGTCGTACACCCGGGGGCCGGCAACTACAACGGCACCCTCGTGAATGCCCTGTTGGCTCACTGCCAGGACCTGTCCGGCATCGGCGGAGAATTACGCCCCGGTATTGTCCATCGCTTGGATAAAGGGACCTCCGGGGTGCTGGTCGCGGCCAAGAACGACCGTAGCCACCAGGCGCTATCAGCCCAGTTCAGTGTCCATTCCATCAAGCGGATCTATCAGGCGGTAGTCTACGGAAGCCCCAAGGAGGATAAGGGCAAGATCGAGGGGATTATCGGACGGCACCCCACCGAGCGGCTACGGCTTTCGGGAAAGGCCAGACACGGAAAACATGCCGTCACCCGCTGGCGTGTAATCGAACGCTACAACCGGATCACTCTGGTGGAACTGCGCCTGGAGACCGGCCGCACCCATCAGATCAGGGTCCATCTGAGTGAAGCCGGTTTCCCGCTTCTGGGTGATCCGGTTTACAGCGATGGCGGCAAACTCAACAATCTCACTGATACTCTGTTGCGCAAGATGATCAACAACCTCGGCCGTCAGGCACTGCATGCCCGCACTTTGGGCTTCATCCATCCCAGCAGCGGGGAATACATGGAGTTTACAGCCGAGATCCCCGAGGATATGGTGGCGATTGTCGAATATCTACGAAAAAAGCTTGAATAAACCCAATGGCATGTAAATCATTAAACATAATGAATACAAGGTGAACTTATCAAAGTGTTCAGACCTGCTATTCGATACTACATACCCCCGCTCGGGGCAATGAGCAGAAAGAGATCTTCAAGAGCCATTGCGATCGGGAACGATTTCCTCTTGTACCTGGAGTCATCCGTAACCCGTTATGGCGTAACAATCCAGGCTCACTGCCTCATGACAATCATTATCATCTGCTGGAGTGAGCCCCTGCCGGGTTCACCTTCTTCGTTTGTGAAATTCCGCACGCACTAGTTTATCCCTCCTCACCGCCAGTTCCACCTCCACTGTTGGCAAGCATCGTAAAGAGCTCTTCTTTACCGGTAACCCCTGTCTTTTCATAGATTCTTTTCATATAGGTCTTGACGGAAGATTCGGAAAGGGAGAGGTCCTCTGCGGTTTCACGGAAGGTCTTTTTCCGGAGCACGCAGTCGAGGACAGCCTGTTCACGTTCCGACAGACGCTTTTTGAGGATCGGAGAGAGAGTGATGCCGGGCTGTTGTACCGGCATTTCTTCTGGCCCGGGACGAGCCTCCTTTTCCGTTTCCCTCTTCCTGACAAAGAAAACAAAGATAAAGACGGTGACCGTCAATATCAGATTAGCCGAACCGACGACCAGATTTCCCTCTCCGTTGGTGTTGCCGGATATGATATATCCACCGGCAATCCCGGCACAGGCGGTCCCGAAAACCGGGCCGGCAGCACGGAGGGAGTCGGCGCGGGTGAACAGAAGAACGAGGATAAAGAGATCGATAAAGCCCGCTGAACTCTGAAACGCGAACATGCTCAGGTTGACGGAGAGTCCCCCCCTGATCTGGAACAGGGAAAAGGAGAGCATTCCCCCCAGGATACCGAGCACCAGAAGCGTATCCTTTCCCTTGCGTACCAGATACGCACCGATAAACGCAGTCCCCGCATAGAAGAGAAGCTCTATTCCGTCAAGGAAAGCGTGCCGGTTGTACATGGCCATGAGAGAGCCGTACATGACGCCGCTCACCAGCTCATACACGAACAGGAACGGCAGATACCCGGCAAACGAATCCTTTTCCTCCGGTCCGCAACGGGGAGTTGCTGAAAACAGGGGAACGAAGAGCAGCAGCGCCAGCAAGAGGTGGATGGCCTGGGGTGTCAACGGCAACTTCATGAGTAACAGCAGCGCCAGATTTCCACCGGCCATACAGATGGCCCCGGCCAGAGGCGGGTTGGCGACACGACCCATATCCCCAATCAACTTGACTAACAGACCAGCAGCGGCAACCCCGAGTAGTACGAGAAGAGGCAGAGCCCGATAGCCGACGTAGGGGAAGAGCGCCGTACCGGCGATGACGGTGCCGATCGCGGCGTTTACCACCATCGGAAAAATTCGATTTTTAATAATAAAGTTTATAGCTAAAAGGGCAAGTGCATGGGGGATAACAAAAAACAGAAAGGCATGTTCGGGGCCAGTTTTCCCCATGAGGAAGCCGTTCATGGGAAAGGCGAGGAGCCAGAGGATGAAAATGGAGAATCGTAGAATTGCAAGATATGAATTTGCGCCCATATGGCAAGCCTTATAATGAATTAAAATGAAAATAACATAATAGTTTACAAAAAAGTTGACAAAAAGAACAAATGATTCAGTCCGGTTGACATATAGACGACTTTCAATAAAAAGCGATCTGCCATTAAAATCTTGCATCATTAATATTTCCCACCCCGAAAAAAGCAATGATCGAATGCCTACAAGGTTTAATTCAGGGAAACTTAGGACATCAATAAAGAAGGGGGGAATTGCAAGCGTTTTGGAAATATCGGAGATTGGAAGTTCCAGTGTGTCCAACTAACATGATAAGGAGGAGACAAAAATGAGGCAATTGTGGAATGTGGTTAAACTGGGGGTGTTAGGCGCGGTGACTGCCATGATTCTTGTGGCCTGCGGGGGTGGCGGCTCGTCGAGTACCCCCGCTACGACGGTGTCGGGGGTGGCGGCGGCAGGGGCTCCTATCATCGGCAGCGTAACCATCAAAGACAGCACGACACCCACTGCCCTGACAAAAACAGTTCCCATCGCAGCCGACGGGAAGTACACGGTGGATGTCACCGGTTTGAAGGCACCTTATATGGTGCGGGCTGATGGCTATGTCGGCGGCAACGAATATCACCTGTACTCGGCCGGAACATCGGCGGATGTGGGAGGCACGATCAATGTCACCCCGCTCACCGACCTGATTGTGGCGAACATCGCCGGGTCGGTTGCCAAGAGCTATTTTGACAACGGCAGCTTCACAGGACTTACCGCAGCCCAGTTGACCGCACAGACTGATGCCCTTAAGGCCAAGCTCCTGCCGGTTCTACAGGCAGTGGGCGTCAGCGACTCGATCGACCTGCTGCGGGCCTCGTTCAGCGCCGATCATACCGGTCTGGATGCGGCCCTGGACATGCTCAGGGTATCGACAGATACAACCACAGGTGTTGCAACCATTACAAATATCATCACCCAGCAGCAGATGACCTCGAATATCACTACGGGAACCTATACGGGCGCTATTACAGACACGACTGGCGTTGCAACCGCTGCTACAGACATCCAGATGATCAGCGCAGGGTTCAAGACATTCTCCGATCTTTTTGCAACCAGCCTTCCCAGCGAAACCAACGCAACTCTGCTGGGGCTGTTTGACAGCGCCACCTTCATGCATGAGGGGCAAAACCTGGCATCTTTCATCTCTGATATAACTACCGATAAAAGCATGATTGGCATATCGTTTGCCAAAATATCCATCCTGTCGATGTCAAACCTTACGGCCATAGTTGCGATTGATGTGATGCAGAACGGCAAGGCAGCCAATGCCGGGCCGAAACCATTCCACATAATCAAAAAGGCAGATGGTAAATGGTACATGCAGGGGGACCAATACATCGCCCAAGTCAAAGTTGAGCCCGTGGCGGAATATCATGTGTCTGATACTGTGAACCAGATTTTTACCGGCTTGCGTCTTGATATTAAAGACCGTGGCGGCAAGGGTATTACGTCGGCATTGGTGACCGGAGCCGGCCTTCCCTCTGCTGGTGTCACAATAATCAATAACATTGCGAACCACTACTTTGAAATTCAGGGACAAAATGGCAATAATCTTTACTCCATGCCTGATACGGCCATTGGTGGAATAGCTGATACAGGAGAAAACTACACCGTTAAACTGTATATCGGCACCACATTGGCAGCTACCTACACCGAAAAACTCAAAAAGCGGCCGTACCTGAACACCGAATTGACCTCTGCCAGCTTCCCGACCATCACCTCGCCAACCTTGGCCCAGTTGCACGCTTTTACCGGCGGAAACGCAACAGTCAGTTGGACCTTGCCGACCGGACTCACCAACGACTGGCTGGACGTCCAGATAAATGACAACACTGGCAATTCTGCCCGTTTTGAAGCTTCACTCTTGCCAACGGACACCAGCAAGTCTTTTACGCTGAACCCGGTAACAAGTACCGGGCAAACCTTTACCATAACAGGTGGCGGGATTTGGCTGGGGGCATGGGATAGCTACGGCAGACAACTTGCTACGAGTATGTGGTAGCAAACTGACATCAAATGTAATGAGTTATTTCCAGGCGGGGCCTTGTGCCCCGCCTGGACTCCTTTAGGTTGGACCGTGGTTAACAACCGATTTTAGGTTTATCAGACTTAAACAAAAAGGGACCCTCAACAAAAGGTCCCTTTCTCGCGCTCTTGCTTCCGTCAAATTTTTGAAATGATCAACCTTCCAGCTGCTGCAACTTTTCGCTTATCACCCGCAGATGCTCGACCTCCTCGCTGCGCAACGTCTCCAGCATCGCCTTTCCCTCAGGATTGGGGGTACTGCCAAGCATATTCTGGTAAAAGTCGATCCCTTTTTTCTCGATGTCCTGGGCGATTTTGAGCGCCTCAATATCATCTGTTTCAAAAGTAACCTGATGTTCATCATCGCCAGCCGGTGCCAATTCAAAGGTTGATCCGCCGTAGAAGACCCAGCGGCCGCCTTCATTGAGTGAATTATAGAGCTCGGTCAGCTTCAGGTAATGGTTTTCCTCGGTCTTGGCCAGCCACTTGAAAATCCGCTTGCCGGCCGGATTAAAGGTCTTGTGCTCGGCCTTGATATAGTAATCAAAGGTCTCCTTCTCCAGCTCAATAGCACGCATGATTGCATCAAGCATTTCCTTGTTTTCACCCATGTCTGTCTCCTTTTATCTGATTAAATCCTTTAACCGCAGCAGTTGGTCGACATTCTGAGTCAGAAAGACCGGGCACCCTTTCTGCTCCGGCAGGCGCAGGTCGACATCATACCGATCACCGATAAAAAGCAATTGTGCCGGCGGGATAGCGGTGACCTTTAATACCTGCTCCAGCACATATTCATCCGGCTTGGCCCGCCATTCGTCGTCGATCGCAAACACCCGCTCGAACAGGCCCTCAAAACCAAGAAGCTCAATTATCCTAGTGGCCAGGACATGATTGTTATTGGTGTAGATATACAGCTTGAACCGTTTGCTCAGGCCTTGAAGAAGCTCAATAACCCGTTCGTCCCGCACCAGATAGTTCTCAGGAACAAGCCGCTCTTCAAAAAATGCGTGCAGGTCCCGCACATTGCCACCCAGCTCGGTGCAGACAGCGGATAGTGTCTGAACCGTGCCGCTTTCCTCAGCCATCCGGCGGCGTGTGTCTGACATGACCAGAGCGGCCTCGGCTTTAGTGACACCCATGACACCAGCCATGTAAACAACAGCCTCATCTTGAATTGTGGCCGCAAAAGCGGATGAAACATACAAGGTGCCATCCAGATCAAAGACCATGCCGCGAATATCGGAGGGACGGTAGCTCTGCATTCAGCCCCCGATCCTGCGCTGACAGAGCAGGCCAGGTTCAGCGACCCCTTTGGACTGGATCAGCACCCGGAAGGTGTCTCCCATGCCCCCTTCCGGCAGGATCAGTTTTTTAAGGGCCAAGCGCAGCCGCAGCTTGTCCTCTTCGGAAGAATCCGAACCTTCAATATCTTGCAGCTCCTCTATGATTCCGGCGGCCAACATAAAACGGTACTGCTCCCCGAACCAGACCGGTTGCAGCCCCAGTTCCTCGCCCCGTTTTACCAGCGTGGTAAAGTCAACATGGGCGGTTATATCCTGCTGGCCGAGACGGATGTAAGGATTTTCCTCTGTCTGGTGCCGGTAATAACAGAGCAGAGTACCGCGGTTTCTTTGCGGCGCATACAGCTCGGCCGCTTGATAACCATAGTCGATGGTCAGGATAAAGCCCTGCTTCAGCGCTTGGGCAGCCAATGCCAGCCATTCCGGCGCCGCCAGATTGATCTCGGCCTGCTGGCCGGGATGAAGCTCAACATTGATGCGGGCCAGGTACTCACTTATGGCTATGGTTGAGAGCGGACCGGCCTGTTCGGCCAATTGACCCTCTTTAAGAGTAACATAAATCTCCTGCAAACCTTCGGCAGTCATCACAACCCGATGCACCGGCAGGGCGTCGATCAGCTCATTGGAATAGAGACAGCCGCTGAAACTGCTACCAATCAGTTTTTCCGGCGTCAACCACTGGACCCGCTCTTGGTGTTGTGACAGCATCTGAGCCTGCGCCGATTCCAGTGACGGCTCTTTTTCGACCAAGGTCAGGGTCAGTTGGCGGTACATGTCCGGCTCGCGCTCCGCCAGGTAATCCATTATGTCGCAGGCCAGACGACCGTTACCGGCGCCACATTCCACCAGTGAAAAATCCGAAGGATTCCCCATGCTGCGCCACATCTGGGCGATCTCCCGGGCAATCACCCGCCCAAAGGCGGCATGCACCGAGATACTGGTATAAAAATCCCCCTCGGCACCGACCTTGCGTCCGGGGGAGGTATAATAACCCAGGCCTGGCTCGTACAGGCAGGCCTCCATGAAGGCGGCAAAGGTGATCGGTCCCTGTTCGGCGATGCGGGCGGCGATGATATCGTTGAGTTGTGTATTTTCGGTCATATTTGGAGCAGCTCTCAATCAGGGGATTTATTATTGCGCATTGGCAAGGATCTTCATCTTAATAATGCAACCGGCAATGTCAAGCTTTATCCGGTCTTGTTCATGTTCATAAGGACTCTTGAACAGCTGTGCATCATTTCCCATCCCGCAATATTCGACGAATTCGCTCGCCGGTCTCCGGGTGGGTCGAAAGATAATTGCGGCCTGGATCTTTATTGCCGGCTGACTCGCCGCGGCGGACATCAAGCTGGGCCTGCAGGCGCCCCAGGATCTCGGCATAGCGTCGCGACGTGACTCCGGCTGACTTCATCCAGGCCAGGGCCGCATCGTCCGCCTCGCGTTCAAATTCACGCGAAAACGAGGCATCCACCAAGACCGTAGGCAGGGTGGCCGCCAGCGAGGTGATCGACACCAGGTCCCCGGTCAGAGTAGCCACTACCAGGCCGGCTACGGAGCTTTGGAGGACGTGACGCAGGATGTGGCGACCACGCACGTGTCCCAGCTCATGGGCCAGGATGGCGGCGATCTCGTCGTCATTCTTGGCCAGCTCAACCAGGTCGTCGGTGATGATCACGATCCCGGAAGGGAGCGCAAAGGCATTGGCCCCGATTGCCGGGCAGGAGCGGAATTCCAGACGATAGCCGGCTGCGTCTGCTCCCGGACCAGCCACGCGCCGGAACAGGGTTGTCAGTTCAGCCCGGCGCTCCTTTTTGATAGTGGAGGGCTTCATCAGGATCCGGTCCAGGGTGGCCAGCGACTCGCGCCCGAGGGTGTTTTCGGTGGCGGTCGGCAGGGCCAGGGCGGCACGACGGGCCAGGGAGGGCACGCCATAGCGTAAAAACAGCAGCACCACCAGGGTGGTCAGCGCTACCGCCGCCAAGGCCAACGGCAGGCTCTTTTCCCAGCGGTGCAGCAGGCGACCGGCATTGGTACCGCCGCCCGGCTTTTCCAACGCTGCCAACAGCTCCGCATCCTCCAGCTCGCAGACACCGCCGTCCGGCAGCCGGACCGTGCGGCGGACAGAGCCCACCCCGGGCGGTATCGTGAGGGCCGCCAGTGGATAGGCGAGTTCCACCCCTTCGCCGCGAATGGTCACCTGCTCCCCGTCAAGGGTGAATACAACGTCCCGGCGGGTTGAAACTTTTCCGTCGAAATATGCAACCGTAACTGATTTCATTTAGTCCTTTACTCCCCCTCCCGCCAAGGGAGGGGAACTTTTTATCACAAAGCTATGTCCAACTGCATGTCGAACACATCGCCGATCTCGTCGCCTGTTGCACCGACCGCAGAGCTGCTGCCGGCGGCGGCCACCATATAATCCAGACCGCCCACGGTTTCCAGCTCGAGATGTTCGAAACGGTAACGTGCCAGGCGGATAGTGGCCCACGGTACCATTAACCCCAGACTGAACATGATTGCCAGCGCATTGGTCACGAACAGCAGGGCCATGTCGCGCGTGCGGAGGGTGCTGCGGAAACTGCCGCTCGCCAGGCGTGTGCCGTTCCAGCTCAGGTTGGCCATTGCGGTCTGGCCGTAGACTATCATGATGAAATAGACCAGCGGCAACGCCACAACCGGTATGATCGCCAACCCCGGCAACGCCTTCAATCCCCCACCTGTGGAGAGCGAAGAAACAAAGCCGCTTCCGGCCATCCCCACGATGATGCCGATCAGGCCTACGATAGAGAGGAAACCGAGTCCGATCTTAAGGGAAAGGACATAGAAATCCTTCACCGTAGCGTTAAAGCTGAATTGCGTAGCCCCGTAGCTGCTGTTTTCGACCATAAACATTTTCTGGCGATAGAGCATATAGGGTGCCAAGAGGCCTAGGCTCAAAATCGTGCAGATAGGCAGCGCAACGAATACCAGGTACGCCTGCTGGTAATCAGGCAGGAAACCGAAACGGATGTTGCGATAGGATGAGTTGACGGCATTGAAAATCCGCGAACGAACCACCAGCCACGGAAACGCCAGAAACACTATCAACGCGATTACGCCGCTCAGGATCGGACTGATCCGGGTGCCGATACTGTACAGAATAAAGGCTGCGGCAGCAATCAGCCAGCCCCTGAAGAGTGCCATTGGGTTGGCCAGGTATTCGAACGGCTGGCCGGCTAGGGTCGTACTGCCGTAAAAGAAGCAGCGCTTGCGCACCTTGGCCCAGGCGGAATAAATACCGGCGGTCATAAGCTTAAGCAGGGTATTAACGACCCAGATGCCGAAATAGTCACGAGCAGTGCCGTGAAACGCAAAAGCGAGTGTGCTAGGAACGGACCTTGGAGATGGCTGAGCGGGAATGGGCGGCTGTGGAGGCGGCGCAGAAGAAGGCGCAGGAACCGCAGCCATAACAACGGAAAGGGCCGGATGCGCTGCCGACGTGCGCATGTTTTCGCTGCTAAGGGGAAAGGCCTGCTTGCACTTGGGGCAGGTGACTTGCCGGGCGCCTTCCGGGATCGCGCTTTTGGGAACGTCCTTGGAAAAGGTGCAGTGAGGACAGATGATGGTCAGCTGCTCTGGCATGGCTCCTCCTTGTTAAATAATAAATTTTTTGCATAGCAATGAACGGCTCAGGGGATGTGCGGGGCCGCGTCTGTTGCGGCATCCGTCACCAGCCCCTTGTTAGACCGGCCTGTTCTTTGTCGAAGTATCCTACTGATGATCCATTTCAATAACACATATGGCGCAGAGAGAAAAAGCAACGTCAAAATTGAACCAAAATAGAATTCTGCAAATCCATGTTCATTGACATAAGCTGTCTTAATTTTCCGAGGGTCCAGTTTCTTTTCTCGAATAAGAGTCACAACCTGTTCATAGTCTTTTGATGCAAAGACTTCTGTTTTTGTTGTCTTGCTAAATTTTGCCTCCGACAAGCTTCCAACGGTCCCAACTACTAGTCCATAAAAGAGCAACGCAACAATCCTAATGATCCATTTGTTTTCTGTCATTATCGCTCCTGTCTGTCTAACGCCATAAGCCTGAGCGGCCTGTTTTTTGGGCCGGTCCTGGCGCTAGTTGGACATTATCCTTATCTCTTGATTAGAACTATCGACTCTTCTGGTACAAAAGAGATTTGACCTCATCAATGCTGTATGGTGGTTTACGTTTATGGATTATTGCATGGCAATTAGGACAGACCGGTCGCAAATCATTTATTGGATCAATTACGTACTCTTCACCAATGTCGGAAAGTTGGTGTAAGTGATGTGAATGAATAAAACCACGACCCACCTCGCCGTAAGTCAGACCAAAATCAAAACCACAAACGAAACAAGTTGTTCCGTAATGAGCAATACACTTATGTCGTGCTTCTGGATTCCGTTCGTAGGCGTTAACGGTTATTTGAAGTTTTGCTCCTTCGTATAGAGTTGCATCATCTGAAACCTCGTCAGGTGTTAAAAATAAGGACTCCTCTGTAATTTCTAACTCAGGATATTTGATTGGATCTTTAAGCAGGTACTTGCAAACTGAGTCTTCAAGAAGTTTCCTTGTTTTTCTAAATTCCTCGTCTGATAATATAGCCTTTTTTATGGTAACAACTCGGTTCGGTGGCTTTAAATGATCGATTCTACTGGATACTGCAACTATTTCATGTGATTTGAATTCTTCGTATATTTCATACAATCTCAGTAAACATATTCTATAGTTAGCGGCATCGCTCTCTGAATCTTTGAATCTTGAAAAAGGTGCTTCTGGCTTCCAGATATTAAAAAGTCCGTTTGAACAAACGTCATTCCATAAAGACATGTCATTTTTAACAAAGTACACGGAATCCAGATGTACTATGAACTTGTGATTTATCGAGAAATCGTCTGAGTTCAGCTTTATTCCACAATCGCTCAAGTCTGATCTGAATTTTGTAGGGGTTCTGTTCAGGGTTACAAGCATGGGAAATTGTTTGCTTCTAACGTCAAGCCAGATCGATTGACGTACAAGATTGCCATCTTTGTCACGAAAACCTTCAATCATTGTCTTTGCGTTTGGCCGATCAATCTTGAAACAATGTAGTTTTAGTTCCATGTTGATAATACCTCTAAATTATTCCTATTTCTTGTCGTGCAACGGTTTGGGAGAACACCGGCGGTTTTAGGCCGGTGCTTCTGCCTGGTTGGACACTCGCTCTTTACTTTTGTCTCGTATCAAGGGCTGACCCCCTCCAGGGTCCCTTTACCTTCCAGAGGTTCGTACGAAATGTAGCCATTCGGCAGCAATCTGGCGAACAAACTGCTCTGCTTCAGCTCTCGACATCGGGTTATTCGTTTTCGGAATGTCGTCGTACCCATGTCGAGCCCAATCGCCACTGACCCTAGGGTTATGTACAGCATCTTGAAAACGACGAAACTGTTCTCTTGATACCCCAACCTGATGGAGAAAAGCGACTCGATTGTCTGGGTGCCCTTCAGCTAGTTCGTAGATCTTATTGAGCGTTTCACCGGATGGCATCTCAATAGAAAGTAATTGAAGCACTTTCGCGGCCCTTGAGCTTCGAAATGCTGGTTCGAGTCTCGCTCGTTGGTCTTCCAACTTGTTCTGGTACAGCTGCTCGTCGCGTTCCCTTTCCCACCTCTCAAGTTCGGCTACGGATAGCCCATTCGGTGGCGCTATTGTTAACGTGATATTTCCGATAGTTGACTTCGAGATCAATGATTCCACCTCCAGAAAGCCATGTTGTTTGGGTGGATCGGTAGAAAAATCTATGACAACTCCCAATGCAAAATCCGGATCAATCTGCGCAGGCCCGGCTATTGCTGCGCGAAGCTGTTTTGCCCTGTCGTAGACGTCTGCGGCTGTTACGCATCTGTCTATTTCTGGCGATGTGAACGCAGGAAACTGTATTCCATCGATCACCTTGAAACCTAGGCCATCAAGTAGATCAGTAAGATTTCTACGATCCAGGTCGGTCTTTTGTATTTCAACAGCCCACTTCATTGCCAGTTACCCCTGGACGCTAATATTGAGCTACAGTGCCAGTTTCTATAAGAGGACCGTACGCTGGATAACTCTTATAAGGCCCCTGTTAGTCAATAGGCAAAATGGTGCCTAGCCGATTTTGAGTCGTTTTCTTTGATGAATCTACCTCTGCATCTTATCCGTTCTGAAATTTTGGACAGAAATTCTGGGGACACCATACTTATCTCACCCGGAACTCTCCGTCAGCGCCTGTGTGCCGCCGCCTGGTTAGCTCTTGCCCTTCACCTTTGCTATCTCGTTTATCCTGTTGACGATGCGAGCGACCTCTTGCGCTGTCCAATTTCCGTTGATCAGAATGATGCCATCTGTAATTTGCTCGTATCCCTTTGGCGCAACCAATATTTCGCCATCCAGAATTATGGCGACTATTTTATTGATGTTTTCGGAAGTGAATTTTTCAAGCTTTCTTCTTGAGGTATCCTTGAATTTTATTTTGACAGCAGGCTGTCTATCTATGACCTTTGGAGGAACAGCAAAGGCATCTTCAACGGTTTCTATGCTATCTACATAGGCTGCATCAATATCTTCATCAGTAAGTCTGGCTTCTTTCAGCACCCATATTGTTTTCTTCGGTTCGAATTTATTCAGGGTCGCTTGGAGCTTCACATACTTCTGGGCATCGATAGTGACATTTTCGCCGGCCACTTCGTTCATTGAAAATCCCGCATAGACACTGGCAGCGAATCCAAAGCAAGACACAATACATCCGAGCAAGATCACCTTTTTCATTTATCCCTCATTTTCTGAGCTAATCGGGTAGGAGGCGGGGTCTCCCCGCCGTCCTCCCACACCACCGTGCGTACGGTTCCGTACACGGCGGTTCATGAAACGCGCTGTAGTCGCTGGTACTGGTTCTGAAGCGAAACCAGTCCCAGGCTGTCGAAGTAGGAGTTCTTGAGAAGCCGGTGCATGTTGAAGGTTCCAGCCGTGGCCCAAGGACCGCGGTGAACTTTGACGAATCGCCATGCTGCATCGCCAGAAAACCCCAGTTTGATCAGGTTCTTTGCTCGGGTAATGTTCCGTTTCCACTGCCGCCACAGGATGGCCCGCAGTTTCCGCCGAAGCCAGCTGTCCAGTTCCTGAAAGATGGTCGTGTTCCCTGCAAGGTGGAAGTAATTCACCCATCCCCGCAGCTTCGGATTCGCCTCCTTAATGGTTCGAGACATGCTCCATCCCCGCCCGTACTTGCAAATGTTCCGCAGGTTAGCCTTGAACTTTGCTACCGCTTTATCCCCCACTTTCAGGCGGGCCTTCGTCGGATGCCAGGACAGGGTGTACCCAAGGAAGATTCTGCGCCACGGCCGGTCTACCGCGCTTTTGGCTTGGTTGACCGTGAGCTTGAGCCGTTCGGACAGGAATTGGGTCACCGACACCATGACTCGCTCGCCGCTCGCCTTGCTGGCAACGTAGATGTTGCAGTCGTCGGCGTAACGGCAGAAGGCATGCCCCCGCCTTTCCAGTTCCTTGTCCAGTTCGTCCAGCAAGATGTTTGATAGAAGCGGCGAGAGCGGGCCACCTTGCGGTGTCCCCTCCTGCCGTGGTGACAGTATCCCTCCTTCAAACATCCCGACCTTCAGGTAGCTGTCAATCAGCTTCAGCACCTGCCGGTCTTTAACCTTGCGTCTGACCAACGACATAAGGATGTCGTGATTGACACAGTCAAAGAATTTCTCCAGGTCGATATCGACCACCCAACGCCGGCCGCTTATGACAAACCGGCGAGCGGCAAGCACTGCCTGATGGGCGCTCCGTCCGGGTCGGAACCCGTAGGAGCTTTCGGAGAAGTCCAGATCGAACAACGGACTCAACACCTGATGCACTGCCTGCTGGATGAGACGATCAAGAACAGTAGGTATCCCCAGCATCCTTGTGCCGCCTCCCGGCTTCGGTATTTCTACCTTCAGAACCGGTTGCGGGCGATACTTGCCCGCCAGCAGCTCTTCTTTGATGCGCGGCCACTCTTGCTGTAAATAGCCCTTCAAGGCTGTTACCGGCATCTCATCGACGCCCGGCGCACCCTTGTTGGCTATCACTCGCGAGTGGGCCGCCATCATGTTGCCGCGACTGACAATTACCTCCATCAGCCGCTCCGCCTCGAAAGTGGATTGTTCCATCCTTCCCGTGACGCTTGCCGCACCAGCCCCGGCACCCTTCGGCTTCCGGCCGCTCCACTCCGGGTTGGCGCCGGGTATCTCTTCCCGGCCTTCTGCTGCTCCTGTCGTCATCGAAATTCTGGTTTCCCTTTCGTCGTTTCATGTTCCGCCCTTCATCGGCTGGTCAG
The DNA here is from genome assembly GCA_036504875.1 of Desulfuromonadaceae bacterium. Lineage (GTDB taxonomy): Bacteria > Desulfobacterota > Desulfuromonadia > Geobacterales > Pseudopelobacteraceae > JACPFJ01. The sequence goes on along the minus strand of DASXUK010000033.1, from coordinate 2,858 downwards.
GCCGACTACTATGGCTTCTGCTGACTTCTGCCGAACATGAGGGAGCTGCTTTTCAGCTCCCCTGCACCGGATTTCGCCCAGTGCGGGACGACAGACCTCCCCGGGTAATGCGCGTGACCTTCATCCCATATACCCGCCGCATTTACAGCCGCACCCTCTGGATGGTTATCGGGCTTTGAAGTCACGTGCCTTCTCGCCCGGATACGACTGCCTCATATGCGATTTCTGTTCGTCGGGCCAGGACTTTGCCTGCGGCTTCCTTCAGATTCCGCCTCACGACGGACACCCTTGCCGTCCGGCTAACGGTTCCCACCATCAGGGTCCGTAGAGGACTTGCACCTCCAAGTCAACGATCAACCACCACAGTTGATCATATGTCGCTTTCGCGACACGCGCCCTGCCGGGCGCACACGGTTTCGCGCTTGATCTGGCGGGCGGCTTTTCGCCCGGTCACGATCCGAGCGCATGTTGAGCTTGCCTATGCGCTGAGACATGAATCTGCTTGCCCCACTGCTCTGCTACTACGGCAGTTCTCTCCTCAAAAAGTTGTGCGTGTTCAGGCTGAGAAACAAGAAAGAAGACAACATGTGGGGTTCGGAATGAGATTACTTCTGGAACGTCTAGCCGCCTGCAAAGCTCCGATGATAGGCGTGTTATGAATTGTTCCCGGTTTTCTCGTATGAAATGTTGATATAGAAGAATAGATTTGCCTGCACTAAATGCATGAGTCAATTCGTGCCAATACAGGAACTTTGATGATTGCTTGCGCCCGTAAGGGCGCGATTTGATTTCGAGTCCATTGTCTGGATCGAAAAACATCAAATCTACTCCTTGTAACCGCTCGTGCATGTCCTTAAAGTACCGACTCCGCTCCTCCGGGATGTCAGAGAGTAAGTTGCAATGATAGATTGCATTCTGGAGAACTCCTGCTGACTCGATGCGGCTGACATGCCGTTGACCGTCCCGGATGCAATCAGCCAGGTGCTCAAATAGTGAAGAATCGTATTGCTTCCACTGCTCCGGCAAGTTCAAGTAGCGTGTGAACTGCCCGTCAGTGCGGTTGTCATCCGGGGTAAGCATCCAACATACGCCAGTTCGGATCTTGCCGCTGCCAGAGAGGATGCGAAGAAGCCCATACTTTCGATAATCATTAATGTCCGCAACGTATTGGTTTTTCATTGTCTTTTATGGCCTGTTTTTTTATTTGCTCAACTCGTTATTGACCGTTCAGGCGCGCGCGTGAACCGGTGATCTACCCAAATGGAACATTTATTCGGTTAACATTAAAAAGTATCAAAGCAACACAACTCGTAATCACTGGATCAAAAACCGGCCAACACTCCAAATTGGGGATGACCGGGAAGAATAAATCCGTTTGGGCCGCGGCTCCAATACTCATAAAAATGCACGATGAAGACGCAAACCCTTGCACAGTCCTGCAGATTTATCCCACATCCCCCCTACCCCTCATACTCCGAACCACCAAAGGCCAGCACCGGGAAAAAGATCATTGGCAAAAGGAAAATCCCCACACCGAACAGCTCGCTTCTCCTGAATTTCTTAGCCAGGGCCAGCATGGATAGAAGTAATATCACGACGCCAACCAGCGGTATCAATAACAGAAACATCCACCAGCCCGGTTTGCCGGCTATTTCCATCAGGATGTACATGCCGTAGAACGGTATCAGACACTTCCAGCCAGCCTGACCGGCCCGCTCAAAGATGATCCACTGGGCGATAATGATCAGGAGGCAGGCCACCAGGAGCATCAGCGGCAAGTAGAGCGGAATGCCGGCCTTCTGCTGCATCGCAGCTCCCTGCTGCGGCATGGCGCTCTTCTGCATCTCAAGCGCCTTCTTCATCAATTCGGGATCTTTTTTCAACACGTCATCGGTCATCATTTTTACGGCCTCTTGCTTCCTGCGTTCCAGTTCGGCCTTATCAGGGGGCGGTGCAGCCTCGGCAGGCGCTGTCGAGGTTGCTGCCGGCGGGAGAGTCTCTTTTACAGGCGCGGAAGTCGGGGCAGGTTGAGCGGCAGGTTTAGGCGGCGGCGCGACAACTGGGGCTGGCACAACCGGAGCAGAGACAGGCTTAGGCGCTAAGGCCACGGTAGCCGCTCGTGTGCTGATTTTGCGGCGCAGGTGACGTGAGGATGATTTGGCTTTGGGGAAGGTGCGGAGCAGGTCGATTTCATTCAGATTAAAATCGGCGATGATATCCCGATTGATCTTGACGAACACCTTGTCGCCCCGTTGCCAAGCCGATTGGCTGTCGATGATGCCGCCATCCTTCAAATACACCTGCTTACCAAGGCAGACCCCCGCCAACATCAGCCACACAAACAGAACCAGAAGCGTATGCCGCACAAGTACATCCATCCTTCCCTCCTATACCGCGTCATGAAAATAGCATTTTCACCTGATCACCAATTGTTATGTTTTAATGTTATCCGGCCAATAAAGCAACTTCTGCTCTTAACCGCCTGTTATTATTTTTTCTGACTAGCACTAATATTCGGCCGCTGGTCGGGAAAATGTAGCATCGTTCTTCCCCCCTCCCTGGCCCTCCTGGAGAGGGAACAATTCCTGAACCATTCCTCCACCCAGCGGGGGGAGGTGAGGAGGGGGGAGTTTTGATTACGAAAGATTCGTTCTATTAGATTATTTTTTATCCTTACTGCGGTAATGCTCGCGCATCTCCTTGACCTGCCGCTTCAGCTCGCGCCGCAGTTCCGGCGGTTCCAGCACCTCGGCATGGGCGCCGTAGGAAAGGATCCAGGCCACCAGTTCCATCTCGCCGGAAGCCTCAAATTCTATCGTAACCCGGCCTTCACGATCGGTCTTGACCTTCTGTCCCGG
>DASXUK010000032.1:0-9256 GCA_036504875.1 Desulfuromonadaceae bacterium | reverse complement strand
CAATTCTACAGATTTTGAGCGTATCGGTTTTTGAAAGAACGGAACTAAACCAACTGCTTACATTTTACGATTACAAAAGCAACATGATCTTAAAACCTAAACAGCTGAAGTTGTTCTGAAATTATTCCGGACACTAATGATGTTTTCCTTGTTTTTCTCTGTGTCTCTGTGAGCTTTAGCGAACGAAAGTGAGCGAGTGAGAGAAAGTTTTTTTCTTTTCAGATCTCACGAAAGAACGCAAAAAACGCCCTGTCGGGGAATTCCTGGCAGGGCGTTTTCTTTATCACAAAGACTAACGACAGCTGATTCAGAGGGAATCAGGCCTTTCTTTATGCTCAATTGGTGATGGCTCATCCTCACCGGTACAGCCTTTTTTGAAATTTCTGATGCTGCTGCCGAGGGCCTGTCCCAACTGGGGAAGCTTTGCAGGGCCGGCTACGACCAGCAGGATGGCAAGAATGATAAACATCTCCGGCATACCGAATCCAAACATAGTGATTGCTCCTTGCTAAGATTGTTCAGCCGTTGGTGCGAGCCACACAGATTTCTGCTGGTACCGGCATGGTTATACTGCGCTCACCATCGCGCAGATTGAAGTAGTCCACGGGGGTGTTGATGTTCCGGAAGGAATCAAAGGTCGGATCAATGACCGCCACTTCCTGATGCGGGAAACGGCAGACCGAAACCTCCGGGAAAAAGGAGATGATCCGTTTTCGCCCGCTGGTCAGCGCCTGTTCCATCGAAGTCAGGCATTGTTTGCCATACACGGCGTGCAATGGTTCCAGGCCGCCCTCACCCTCGGGAATAACAACCGCCGCGCTACTTCGCAGCCGGACCAGCCTTCTGATCAGCGTGTTATTAAGATAAGGCATGTCACAAGCCACGGCAAAGATGTACGGGTTAGTAGCATGCTGCAGCCCGGAATGCAGCCCGGCCAAAGCTCCCATACCGGGAAACAGATCGGGAGTCTTGCGACAGTGGAGAAAGAGGTACTGTTCCGGGCTGTTGGTGACCAGGATGACCTCATCGAACAGCTCGGTAAGCTGCCGGTGGATGGCTTCGATAAAGCGCCCGCCGCGGTAGGGGAGCAACGCCTTGTTGCTCCCCATACGGCTGGATTGGCCCCCGGCCAGGATTACGCCGGTGACTCCGGGGATGGTTGTTTTTTTTGTAGGATGGTTCATTTTGTAAACCTTTAATGGAACGCGGATATCTCCCCCTCCCGTCAAGGGAGGGGGAGATATCCGCGTTCTATTGCCTTTGCGCCTCAGCACCCTTGCCGTGAGTCTCCCCTTCCACCTTATGAAAACTATCCGGCAGAGCGTAATCAACAGTCTCGGGGTGATGCTCGAAGATCGGGAAATACTTGGCCAACAACACGAAGAACAAAACATGGGCGGCGATAATGCCGATCGTGACCAGCGACTCGACGAGCGAAGGGTAATAGATCACCTGGTCGGCCTGCTCCATGCCGAACATCGAGACATTGAAGCGGTTCAGAACCAGGCCGAAGATCACCAGGCAGGCCCCGCGCAGCTGCTTGCGGTCGTCCTGGCGATTGGCCTTGCGCATGAACATGAACATCGGCACAACCACCCCCGCAATGATCTCCACCAGAAACAGAATCAAAAGTCCGGGGCGATCAAAGAGCGGTCCGTGGGAGAGGAAGGCCAGCGCGGCAAACTTGACCGCCAGGTAAAGCCCCAGGATCCAAGGGAGGATGCCGGTCAGGATCTCGAGCAGTTCCGACTCGTCCGGTTGGCCCAGGTAACGGTGCACCATGGTCGCTTCCAGAATGATGATCGAGATGCCGGTGAAGATGGCCGAGATCCAGAACTGCAGCGGCAGGAGCGGGTTGTACCAGAGGTTATGCAGCTTGTCGACCGCGATCAGGAAGAAGGTTCCCAGCGAGGACTGATGCAGGGTCGAGATGGCGGCCGCCGCAATTACCAGCGGCATTTCCAGCCAGCGCAGCACCCTGAGCGGCAGGTGGTAGCCCAGTTTCTCGCACACCGGCGAGAGGAACTCCATAAACAGGACCGTGGTATAGGCCATGATGCACATGGAAACCTCAAACATCGGCGAATGGACATTCCAGTAGACCATGGTGTGCCAGCAGCGCTGGGGCTGCCCCAAGTCGAGCAGCAGCCCGACGCTGACCAGTGAGTAGCCCAGAAAACCGGTCACGATGGCCGGTCGTACCAGCGGCTCCAGCTTTTTGATGTGAAAGCAGTGCACGATGGCCCCCAGGGTAAAGGCCCCGGCCGCCAGCGGCACGGCCGTGACCACATCGAAGGAGATCCACAACCCCCATGGGTAGGTGTCGTTCAGGTTGGTGGTGACTCCCAGGCCAAAGATGAAACGGACCAGGGAGGCCAGCGCCCCGAGAACTACCAGGGCGATCATGAATTTCAAGAAGCGGTGATAACCCTTGATCTCATTGATTATGATGCGGGCTGCGGCGGTCATTGGTGATCCTCCTTCTGTTCGGGCTGCTCGGGTGCCACAACTTTGCTGCTCTTGAAGGCCTCTTCCCGCTTGATGCGTTCTTTGCGGTGGGTAAACCAGGACAGCAGCGAAAGCGAACCCCCCACGGTCAGGAAGATGCCTGGCACCAGCCGCAGCGCCTGCCAGGTGTAGGAAGGGAGCGGGCGTTTGGTGACCGGCTTGAAGCCGAGCTCATCCAGCGGCTGATGGGTCAGGTACAGGATGCTGGTGCCGCCCGCCTCTTCCTTGCCGTAGATGGTCTGGAAGTAACGCTCGGGGCGGTTTTTGAGCCGCTTTTCCGCCTCTTTGATCAATTCAGCGCGGGTGCCGTAGGTGATGGCGGTCGGGCAGGCAGTGGCGCAGGCCGGCTGCAGACCCTCTTTGATCCGGCTGTAGCAGCCGGTGCACTTTCTGACCAGCGGAAAGGCCTTGCTCCACTCGTACTTGGGCACCCCGAACGGGCAGGCCACCATGCAGAAACGGCAGCCGATGCAGCGCTCGGTGTTATAGACCACCGGACCTTCGGCAGTCTTCTTGAAGGCCCCTACCGGGCAAACCGAGGCGCAGGCCGGCTCGTTGCAGTGCATGCACATCTCTTTGTAGAAGGCAAACTCGTTCTGGCCATTCTTCTGGTAGTCCTTGAACTTGACCCGGGTAAAGGTAAACTCGGACATCAAGGGTGGGTTTTGATAACCCTCGCCGCTGAAAAAAACCGTCTTTTCAGCCTTGAGCTGGTTCCATTGCTTACAGGCGACCTGGCAGCCGCGACAACCGGTGCACTTGGTGGTGTCGATCAGGAATGCCTTGGTCTTGTCAAAATTTACAGGTGCGCTGCTCATGCCTTGTTACCCCCCTTCTCGATATTGCAGAGAAACGCCTTGAATTCGGGGATGCTCGTGTTGGCGCAACCAACCGACGGCGTCAGCATGTTACTGCTGTCCCCCTTGGCCAGACCGGCATAGCCGAAGTGCCAGGGCATGCCGACTTGTTCAACCTGCTTGCCATCCACGTTGAACGGCTTGAGGCGCGAGGTGATCAGGGCCATGGCCTCGATCGAGCCGCGCTCGGTGGTCACCTTGACCTTGTCCCCTTTTTTAATGCCCTTCTGCTTGGCCAAGGTCTCGCTGATCTCAACGAACATGTCCGGCACCAGTTCCACCAGCCAGGGCAGGCTGCGGGTCATGCCGCCGGTCTGCCAATGCTCGGTCATACGGTAGGTGGTGCCGATCAGCGGAAACTTAGCGGTGTTGCTGCTGACATTCTTGGGCAGCTTGACGACCGGGTTGGTCTGCACCCTGGAGAGCAGGTTTTTGGCCGGGCTCTCGGCCGGTTCGTAATGCTCGGGGAACGGTCCATCCTTCAGGTCCAGGGCATACAGCCGGGCATGTCCTTCGGGCAGCATGATAAAGGGGTAACGCCCCTCCTTGTCGTCCTTCATTGGCGGCCAGGGGCCGTCCGGTACATCACCCTTCCACTTCTTTTCCAGGGCGTCCCAGGCGATCAGGGCCCGTTTGGGGTTGAGCGGTTCACCGGCGGTGTTGACCGAGGCGCGGTTATAGATGATGCGGCGGTTGACCGGCCAGCACCACGACCATTTCGGGAACAGACCCAGGCCGGTCGGGTCAGCCAGATCGCGGCGGGCCATCTGGTTGCCCTCCTTGGTGAAGGAGCCGCAGTAGATCCAGCAGCCGCTGGTGGTGGAACCATCGTCCTGTAGGTATTTGAACATCGGGACTTGGTCACCCTTCTTGAACTCAAGGGTCTTGTCCTTGTCGACAATGGTCATGTCTTTGGTGAAGTAGCCGTTGATCTCCTTGGCCACCAGGTTGACTTCCGGCTCGTGCCCTTCACCGTAATTCCAGGCCAGCTTGGTGATCGGCTCCGGGAAGGCGCCCTGACCCTTGCTGTACAGGTTGCGCACCCGCTTGAAGAACTGGTCGATGATCCACAGGTCGGTTTTGGAATCGCCGGCCGGTTCGACAGCCTTATAGCGCCACTGGGCCCAGCGCCCGGAGTTGGAGATGGAACCCTCCTTCTCGACGGAGGAGGCGGCCGGCAGCATGAAGACCTCGGTCTGGATATCCTTGGGATTGACCCCGGGACGTTTCCAGAAGATGGAGGTCTCGGTCTCCCACAGGTCGGCCGTTACCAACCACTTGAGTTTCCCTAGCGCCTCGCGGGCACTGCCTGAATCAGGGCCCCCCACGGCCGGGTTCATGCCCATGCAGACCAGACCCTCTAGCTCGCCCTTGCCCATTTTTTCCAGAATCTTGTTGTAGGCGTAGTTGCCCATCCGTTTGGGCAGGTAATCGTAACAGAAGTCGTTTTCTTTAGTGGCGTGATCGCCGTACCAGGCCTTGAGCAGACTGGTGATGTACTTGGGGGTGTTGCCCCACCAGTTGGCGCTCTTGGGATCCTTGGTCTTGGGGGTCCACTTTTCGGTGTAGGCCTTGAGATCCAGGTTATCGAACTCGGGCGACTTCAGATAGCCGGGCAGGAGATGGAAGAGCAGACCGTAATCGGTCGAGCCTTGCACGTTGGATTCACCGCGCAGGGCGTTGACCCCGCCGCCGGCGATGCCGATGTTACCCAGCAGCATCTGCAGCATGGCAACGGCGCGCACGTTCTGGGTTCCGTGGGTCGATTGGGTGATGCCCATGGCGTACAGGATCGTGCCGGCCTTGTCGGGACGGCCAGTGGCGCAGAACGCTTTGGTCACCTTGAGGTAGTCCTCCATCTTGGTGCCGGTGATGGAACAGACCATTTCGATATCATAGCGAGAATAATGCTTCTTGAGCAGTTGCAGGACGCAACGGGGGTCCTTCATTGACAGGTCGCGCTTGGGCTTGCCGCTAGCATCCATCTCATAGGCCCAAGCCTTGGGATCATACGTTTTCTCCTGGTCGTCAAAGGAGCAGAACAGGCCATCCTCAAAGGTGTATTTATCGTTGATGATAAAGGAGGCGTTGGTGTATTCGCGAACGTACTCCTCCTGGATCAGGTTGTTCTGCAGGGCGTAATGGATCATGCCCCCTAGAAAAGCGATGTCGGTGCCGGGGCGGACCTGGGCATAGATATCGGCCTTGGAGGCGCTACGGGTATAGCGGGGGTCTACAACGATCAGCTTGCCGCCATCCTCCATGGCTTTTTCGATCCATTTGAAGGAGATCGGGTGATTCTCGGCCGGGTTGCAACCGATGATGAAGATGGCGTCACTATTTTTCAGGTCTATCCAATGGTTGGTCATGGCACCACGACCGAATGAAGCCGCCAGACCGGCGACTGTTGAGGAGTGTCATAATCGGGCCTGATGTTCGAGCTGGCCGACTCCCATGGCCCGGGAAAACTTGGACCACAGGTAGCATTCCTCGTTGTCCAGACCGGCTCCGCCAAAGAAGGCCATGCCATCGGTGCGGTTAACCAGGTATTCCTGTTTATCCTTTTTATTGATCTCTTTGACCTTGAAGCTTTTGTCGCGGGTCTCCTTCATGCGTACGGCGATCCGATCAAGCGCCCAGTCCCAGCTCTTCTCTTCGAAGCGGTCCGAACCTGGGGCGCGGTACATGACCTTCTGCAGTCGCCGCTCATTATTGGCGATCTGAAACAGGGAACTCCCCTTGGAACAGAGCGCGCCCTGGTTGATCGGGTGTTGCGGATCACCCTCGATGTTGACTACTTTCCCCTTTTTGGTGTGCACTAAAAGTCCGCAACCGACCGCACAGAACGGGCAGATGGTGGTGGAGGCCTTCAGCCCCTTGGTGCGCATCTCCGGCGCATCGACACTTGCCTCACCCGGCTTGCCGGACAGGGTTACGCCGGCAGCTGCCAGTACGCCCCCTTTGAGGAACTGTCTTCGTGACATTCCCATACTCTGATACTCCTTTCCTTATCCAGATAGGCATTTTGGCCTTTATTTCAACAAAACGGGCGTATACAGCAGTTAGTATGCCAATAGCGTTTACAGGAAGGGAAAACGAGGTTTCCGCCAGATTTTACGGGTTGTTAAGCCGGATCGGTAATGGGGAGGCGGGACATGTTTGTCTTGAAGTTTGTGCATTTCTGTCCAATAATGTACAAAAACGCCCAAGCCGCCCATGGCTAGGCAGGGGGAATCTCAGGAGGTGCCAAATGCCTAAAATTTTCATCTGCGATGATGAGGAAGGTATCCTGCGTTATCTGAAAAAGCTGATGAAGGATTACCAGGTGGAAATCTTTAGCCGTGGCAGCGATATGCTGGCGCGGTTGGAGTCGACGGCCGGCGAGGATGTCGACCTGCTGCTGCAGGATGTGCGCATGCCGGACATGGATGGTGTGCAGGTATTGAAGCGCGCCAAAAAGGCCCGTCCCGAGCTGCCGGTGATCATCATGACCGCCTTCGGAACCGTGGACGACGCGGTCCAGGCCATCAAGCTGGGCGCCTATGATTATCTGACAAAACCGTTTCCCAAGGAGAAGGTGCTGGGCATGGTTGAAAACGTGCTCGAGATGCGTCGCCTGGCTACTGAAAATCGGCGTCTGCGCGAGGAGCTGAACGGCAGCGCGGTCGGTGAGTCGATCGTCTTTGCCAGTCCCGCATTCCGCGAGGTGTTTGATCTGACCCTGCAGGTGGCGGCCAGTGATGCCAACATCCTGATCCTGGGGGAGTCCGGGACCGGCAAGGAGCTGATTGCCGGCGCCCTGCACCGCAACAGCCTGAGGCGCGACCACCCGTTTGTGTCGCTCAATTGTGCCGCCCTGACCGAAACCCTGCTGGAGAGCCAGCTTTTCGGCCATCTGCGCGGCGCCTTCACCGGTGCGCTCAGCAACCAAAAAGGCTTATTGGAAGAGGCTGATGGAGGTACGCTGTTCCTGGACGAGATTGGTGATGTCAGTCCCGCCTTGCAGGCCAAGCTGTTGCGGGTCATCCAGGAGCGTGATTTCATGCCGGTCGGTTCCACTCGGCCCAAGAAGGTCGATGTGCGCTTTGTGGCCGCCACCAACAAGGACCTGCAGCGCGAGGTGCAGGAAGGGCGTTTCCGCGAGGATCTCTATTACCGTGTGAATGTCATCACCATCCCGTTGCCGCCGCTCAGGGAAAGGCCTCAGGATATCGAGCCGCTGGCGCACCATTTTCTCAAGCGCTACGCCGGGCGAATGGCCAAGAGTATCTACACCATCGAGCCGCAAGCCTTGCAGGCCCTGCAGGGTTATCACTGGCCCGGCAACGTGCGCGAACTGGAAAACGTGATCGAGCGGGCCGTGATCCTGACCAAAGGCAACGCCATCACCGCCGCCGTAATCCCTCTGCAAGGAGGGGTCAAGGCTGCACCGCCAGCCCCGGCCACTGTTGCGGCCGCCGCTACCAAATCGGAACTGGTTGCGTTGGAGGAGATGGAGCGCAATCATATCGAGGCGGTTCTTAAAGGGACCAACTACCACAAAAGCCGCGCCGCCGCTATTTTAGGGATTTCCCGGCGTACTTTGGATCGGCGGATCGCTGATTTTGGGTTGATGGATTTGGAGGGGTAAAATTGGTAGGAGATGGCTTAAAATAGGGACACTTCCCTATTTTTTAACCGAGCGCTCGGGGCCCCTGCAATTATTGACAAATAATTAAATCACGCTTAATATCCGGCTATGCCACGTATTGCCCGCGCGGTAGCCATCGGCTACCCGCACCACATAACTCAACGCGGGAATAATCGTTCTGACGTCTTCTTCGATGACGATGACCGTAAGTTCTACTGTGACACCCTCATTCGCTACAGCCGAAAATACTCCCTCGAAATCTGGTCTTACTGCTTGATGACAAACCATATACATCTTCTCGCGGTCCCGAGGAAAGGGGAGTCGCTTTCACGCGGCATCGGGGTCACAAACCTGCTTTATACTCAATATCTCAACCGGAAGCTCGGCAACTCTGGCAGGGTGTGGCAGAACAGGTTCTTTTCATGCGCGGTGGAAAGCGACATTTATCTGTGGTCGGTCGTGCGGTATATAGTGAGGAATCCAGTAAAGGCAGGACTTGTTCCTGCGGCAGAATTGTATCGTTGGTCCAGCGCTTCTGCTCATGTCTGCGGTGCTTTCGATCCAATCATTTCTGACACAGCCTGGCTGGCTGCGGAACAGCGAGATCAATTTGGGGATTTTTTGACGACTCCGTCAGAAGAAGAGGAATCACTGATTCGTAAGAAAACAACTACAGGAAGGCCCTTGGGCACTGATTTATTTGTGGATAATCTCGAGTACATGATTGCATCATCGCTTAGGCTGAAACCGCGAGGTCGGCCGAAAAAAATTGTATATAAATAGGGAAGTGTCCCTATTTTCCCCCTATTTTCCCCCGGTATGATGAGCAACGCGGGGTACGGATAAAAACAGTTGAGCTTGTGGTTGATGAAAAATCATGGCAACCACCATTTCGCTTCAAAGATGGTGATATTGTCCCTATTGCGGTAGCTTATAATGAAACAGATTTGCGTGAAAAACTACGTAAGGCACGCGCAAAATGGGATCCCCAAATAAAAATGTGGCTGGCACCGTATAAGTTTATTCGCAATACAGTTTTAGAATCTAGGATCCCAGAAGAATTCATGAAACGTGGTAAACCTACATAAGTTTCCTATATAAGAAACCCATCAGGCTTCTTTGAATCGAACCTTTTTTGCTAGACACTCGAAAGTTGTCTAAGATGTTGTCGCTCAAACTCGACTGGAGACACATTTCCAACATGTCCGTGCCTGCGCACCGGATTGTAAAACATTTCGATGTAATCAAAGATGTCACTACG
>DASXUK010000031.1:0-3819 GCA_036504875.1 Desulfuromonadaceae bacterium | reverse complement strand
AGCTCAACGGGTATGGCTGGTGCGTTACGGATGTATCGCGGGTACAAAGCTGGAAAAGCTTATAGTATTAGAAACCTTGGATAAGAACAAAAATGGGTAAAAGTTTATAATAATAGAAACCTTTCTGGTTTATAAATATATGGTTCCTCACACATAACTGTGCAAAGTAGATGGCATGGCTAGATCGCCCATGCAGTGATACAGATTGAGTATATAGCTCTTTGCAGTTCTGAATCCGTAGGCTCGGTGACTGATTACCTTGGCCTTATTGTTGAGACCTTCTGCGATTCCGTTTGAGATCGGCATATCGAAGTAGGTGAGGATGTTATCCTCATGACGCCTGATCAGCTTGGCGACTTCCTGTATCGGTTTGATCTCTGATTCATCAGCCCATGAGTACCATTGTTGAAGGTACTTGGCAGCGTCCTCTTTTGTCGGTGACTGCCAGAAATCCCTGAAGGATTCCTTGAGCAGATAGGCACGGTGAATGGTCAGGTTCAGTTTTTCCAGGGTGCTCAGTGAAGCTTTCTGCCCATCCGTGAGATTCCAAGGGTTCTTGAGCCAGATGTATCGACTGCCGGCAACCAGTTTCTTGTGCTCTTTGCCTTTTTCAGTGATCTCCTGGCGGCGCACCGTATCAACCGCTTCAGTGAGTTTCCTGACGATGTGGAACTTGTCGAAGACCAATGTTGCTTGTGGTGCCTTGGCCTTGACCGCGTTGATAAAGGCTGGCCACATATCGCAACAGATGCCTCGCAGTTGTTTGGTCCTCTCTGGCCCGAAGAAGCTGAAGAAGGCCTCAAGGCTTTCTATTGAACGACCTTCTCCACTCCAGATGAGTGTTCCGGTTTTAAGGTCATAGACATTGGTGAGATAGACATGACCTTTTTGCCTTGAGATCTCATCGATACCGATATGGGTGATTCCCGACAAATCACGGCGTGCCAACCCAAAGGCAACCACATAGGCAACCGCTGTTGCTACCGTACCCCACGAGCAACCAAACTGTCTGGCAACCTGTTGCCAGGTCAGTTGTCGTGCCCAGGTAGCGATGGTGACAGCAAGTGCCCTGGTGAGTCGCTTCTTGCCAGCAGCCCAGGGCATCAGTTCAACATGGATGCCGCCACACTCTTCGCAACTGACACGACAGGGAGTGTATATCAGATTCACATCGATACCCCAGATCGGTACATGGCGAAAGCGGCGTTCCGACAAGGTATCGCGATAGTCACCGGTAGTCCCGCACACACCACAGCGAGGGTGGTAACGGAGGTCAGCCTGGATAGTGACGAGTAGTCCGGAATCCTTCTTCTCAACGGATTCGATGCGAAATCCTTGCAACTCAAGTGTCTCGCGGATAAGCTGTTTGATAAGCATGGGTTCCTCTTTCAGATAGAATGGTCGGTCGCGCTTCCATAACTACCTGATGGAACTCATGCTTTTCAATTGTTAAAGAACAAAATTACTTACTGATTACCGAGACGAACCAAATATATAAACAAGTTTCTATTATTATAAGCTTGCTTCTACATGTATAAACTCGGTTCTAACCGGTGATTAACGAGTTGGCGACAAGTGCTTATGACACCCTAGTAAAAGGGAGACACAAATGACTCTAAAACTGTGGGAAGATAATGACGATGGTTACGAGCTCTGGCTCTCTGAGCACCCAGACGGTTTTCAGGCCAATGTATACAAGCGCCCCAAGCCCAGGTATTTCAGAATTCATCGCGCGACGTGCAAGCTACCCGACCGTTCCAACCCAGACACGCACAATCCCAGAACAGGAAATTTCTATTCCAAAGTTACTGCGGATACTTTCCATGAACTGATCGCTTGGGCTAAGGAGAACCTCCCGACGCTTAAAATTGGCGAAGCAAACCGCTGCAAAATTTGCACACCGCTTGATGATTCACCACTTGAATCAGAGCCGACAACGAATTTTTCTGAATATCTAAGTCGAGCGAACCGACTCCAAGCGCGAGGCCGTGTCCGGCGGCCAGAGGGCGTCCCCAAGCCTGCCATGGTACAAACCAATACTGGCTTTTTCTTTCGCGATCCCAAAGTTAGAGCTTGGATTCTTCAACGCGCGGAGGGTCGCTGCGAACTCTGCAAAACATCTGCTCCGTTTTTCACTGAAGATCAAAAACCATTTTTAGAATCGCATCACTTAGTTGCGCTGTCCGTGCGCGGAGCGGACACACCGAACAATACAGCGGCGCTGTGCCCCAACTGTCATCGCAATCTTCATTACGGCAAAGAGCGTGTAAACTTGGGTAAAAAACTGAAAAATATAGTCGCTCGGAAAGAAAAAGAATTTGATAAACCGAAAAACTGAAAGGACGCTGCTTGCTATGTAGGCTAGTGAAGAATTTCGCAACGTAGTCAACTGAAATCAAGAATGATTCCAACAAGGCTTACGACCCGCTCTAAAAGACCGGCGGGTCAAAGCCATGCCCGTTATACCACCAAAAAAAGAGGAGGATTAACGGCATGAAAAAATTATTGGTTGCATCATTTTACTTCTGTTTGTTGCCTGTTGCTGCATGGTCAGCGGAGAAATACGACGATTTAAAAACATACTATCCTTCCAGTATCGATAGCTCATGGGTTTATGAAGGCAGCATGGCAGGCGATACTGGTGCGAAGACTAAAATCATTGAATCCAATGACGAATTATTTATGTCGCTAACAGCAGCAAAGCTAGGGTTTAAGGATGTTTTCGAGAGAAGAGGCAATAAGCTATTACATATCGCACGCCAAAACAGCTTTGAAGGCAAAGCAATGAATAACCTCGAAAGACTTGACAACCCTATAATTGAACTCGTTTCTCCTCTTAAAAAAAACACCAAATGGAAATATGAAACTTCAGGCGGCGAAGAATGCAGATGCAGTCTTGATCTAGTCAATTCTTTTACCGTCAAAGCGGGTACATTTAAAAACGTCATAAAACGATCCTGTATGATGTATTCAAAAGAAAATGGCAAATGGAAGCTTGCCAAAGGTTTTGGTATTATTACATATTTTGCGCCTAATGTCGGTATGGTCAGAATGGATCATGAAAAAAAAGACAGCAAGCCTTGGTATGAGCTGATTGAGTACGATATTAAATAATTCATTAAGGAAGATAACCATGCGACTAGCCGCGATAATTTTCATTCTTTCATCCTTCATACTTGCAGAAAATTCATTCTGTGAAGCCAAGACAGTACGGGTTAAGGGCAAGATGCGAAAAAACGGAACATACGTACAACCCCACTATAAAAGTTCACCCGATAAGTCCCGTTACAACAATTACGACACCAAAGGAAATATCAATCCGTACACCGGAAAAAAAGGAACCGAAGACCCTGTGAAGCCGAAATAGATAGATCCCGATACAGAAAATAACTGTTGCTAATGAGGCTTAAATGTCTGCCCTAGAACAAATTAAAAAGAAAATATTAGATGAGCTAGTAGCGAAACTAATGTGCCTGTTAGGAATCCTTTCTGCCACGTTGGCCACATTTCTGAAAAAGATAATTCCGGTAACTGAAATCGAGCGAATAGGAGCGTTACCATGGTCAATATTATCATTCTCGCTATTAGCAGTATGCTTCCTGTTAGCGTCATATATTATTCTCCAACGACCAAAGTATAAGTTTCTGCAAGGGTTAGGAGTCTTTGTGGATAAAAAGTCCCATCAATTCATTTGTTCATCATGTAAATCTAAAAAGTTTATCCAGCCATTTAAAATATCGACCGGTGGATATACTTGCCCGATCTGTCCATTCTCTGTTGAGCATCCTACACATGAAGACATCGAAGCGGTTAAACACA
>DASXUK010000030.1:0-6271 GCA_036504875.1 Desulfuromonadaceae bacterium | reverse complement strand
AATTGAAGTAAAAAATGTAATCAACACGATCTTGTGTGATAGCCGCATCCGGCTGTAGCGCATACCCTTATCCTCTTTCTCTAACGCAATGCATGATTGCATTCTAGGCGGTAATTGTTCGACATTCAAGTCTTTGTCATGCTCAAGCTCGTAAATGCCTGCTGAGCCGGGCGGTTTGAGTGGCCCTATGCGCACCCTTGGCGGGGTTGGTTTTAATATTCCTCGATGTTTTTTTCTTTCCTCCATGTTCCCCTGTGGTAAATTAGTCTCCGACTAAATGCATTTGTGGGAGATACCATGACCGCCCGTACAACGAAAAACTCCACAGCTGATCGGATTTATAACCAATTTGCCAGCGATAATTATGCCGGGATCTGCAGCGAGGCCTTTGAAGCCATCCAACAAGCCAACTCAGGTTTTTGCCCCTCTTACGGCGATGATGCCTGGACCGAACGGGCCTGCCAATGCCTGCGCGACCTGTTTGAAACCGATTGCCAGGTATTTTTTGTCTTCAACGGTACGGCTGCCAACTCGCTGGCGCTGGCTTCACTGTGTCGCTCCTATCATAGCGTGATCTGCCACGAGCTGGCCCATATTGAAACCGATGAATGCGGGGCTCCTGAGTTTTTCTCCAACGGAACCAAAATCCTCTTAGCCCCGGGTAATGCCGGCAAGCTGGACCTGACAGCGGTTGAGCAGCTCATCATCCGACGCAGCGATATCCATTATCCCAAGCCGCATGTGCTCAGCCTGACCCAGGCTACTGAACTGGGGACGGTCTATTGCGCGGATGAGATCCGAGCTGCCAGTGAGTTGGCCAAAAAATACGGACTCAAGCTGCATATGGATGGCTCACGTTTCGCCAACGCCGTGGCCTCGCTGCAGGTGTCTCCGGCTGAAATATCCTGGAAGGCAGGGGTGGATGTACTCTGTTTGGGGGGCGCTAAAAACGGTATGGCCCTGGGAGAAGCGGTAGTTTTTTTTGACAGCGGGCTGGCCTATGAATTCGAGTATCGCTGCAAACAGGCGGGTCAGCTGGCATCCAAAATGCGTTTCATGTCCGCGCCCTGGATCGGGATGATGGAAGGCGGAGCCTGGCTGCGTAACGCACAACACGCCAATCGCTGCGCCGCAATTCTGGAAAGCGGGTTGGGGGGGATCAGCGGCGTGAGTATCATGTACCAGCGCCAGGCCAATTCAGTGTTTGTAAAACTACCTGAACCGGCGGCACTTGCCCTGCGGGAAGCCGGCTGGCGTTTCTATTCCTTTATCGGCGCTGGCGGGGCGCGCTTTATGTGCTCCTGGCAAACAACGGAAGAGGATGTGGCCTTGCTGGTTGAGGCGGTCAAACAGGCGATTCAAGAGACAAGCCTGAAAACAAAGGGGTGATCAAGATGGTAAAGACGGCAACATTTGAGGCGTTATTGGCGGATGCAGTCGAAGATGGCGATGGTGGTTATATCTTCAAGCTGGAAGGTAAGACTTATCGGATCAATGACAAGGACCAGGTGAGAAAAATCGCTGAGGAGCATGGTTATATAATTATTTACTGACGGCCATTCTTTGTATTAATGCAGTTCCTCTCCTGTGGTCGTCATAACCAGTTTACCATGCTTGACCCCCTTAACTCCGATCAGTTCGTCGGCGATTTTCTTGACCTCCCTGGCTTTGCCTCTCACCACCAGAACTTCCAGACAATTATGGGCGTCCAGGTGCACATGCAGAGCCGAGACGATCTGATGGTGATAGGCATGCTGGTGTTCGGTCAGCTTGTCGGACAGGTCGCGCACGTGGTGGTTATAGACAATGGTGATGGTGCCGACGATCTCTTCCTCGCCCACCTCCCACTTGGTCTCGATCAGTGAGGAGCGGATCAGGTCGCGGATCGCCTCGGAACGGTTCATGTATTTTTTTTGCTCGATCAGTTGATCAAAGCTGTCCAATAAGTCCGCATCAATCGAAATGCCGAATCTGACGGTTTCACCCATAATAGCCCCTTGCAAATTTGAATGTCCTGATTGCAGCCAAACGGAATACTATGTCAAACACCTGGTTCGTTCAAGTCCAAAAAAACACTCCTTAGCTTTGCTGCGACCGGTTGTCTGTGCTGATTTAAAAATGATATTGACATAACCTTATTTATTATCGTAACTAAAACGTGCTACTATTTTAAAAAACAGTAACACTGGATATGATCATGCACATGGCAGACGCGCTTCTCTCTCCGGCAGTCGGCGGCGCAATGTGGGCTGTTTCGGCCGGCGCCATCGCCTTCAGCTCGCAAAAGGTCCGCAAGGAACTTGACGACCGGAAGGTCCCGCTGATGGGGGTGCTGGGTGCGTTCCTCTTTGCCGCCCAGATGATCAACTTCACCATCCCGGCCACCGGCTCCAGCGGCCACCTGGGGGGCGGATTGCTGCTGACGATACTGCTGGGGCCGCATGCCGCCTTTCTCACAATCGCTTCAGTCCTGGTTGTGCAGGCCCTTTTTTTCGCCGACGGCGGCCTGCTGGCGCTAGGCTGCAACATCTTCAACATGGGATTCATCCCGGCGTTTATCGTCTATCCTTTGATCCATAAAAGGATCGTCGGCAATGAACCGAGTCAGGCGCGGCTGGCAGCTGCCACTATGCTCTCGGCCATCATCGGGTTGCAGTTGGGGCCGTTCGGTGTGGTACTGGAGACGCTGTTCTCTGGAATTTCCTCGTTACCGTTTTCGACGTTCGTGCTACTGATGCAGCCGATCCATCTGGCAATCGGGATTATTGAAGGTGTTGTCACCGTTGCCGTTGTTTCTTTCGTTTTCAAGGCCCGCCCCGAGATTCTGAAAGGTGCACTGGAAGCCCGTCCGATCGGCGGCCAACCTGTGCGTAACGTGGTGCTGACCTTCCTGGTGGCTGCCTTTCTGGCCGGGGGAGTTGTCTCCTGGTATGCCTCCAAGAATCCCGACGGGTTGGAATGGGCCATTACCAAGGTAACCGGAAAAGCGGATTTGGAGGGATCAAAACAGGGGCTGCATGGCGCCTTGGCTGCTTTGCAGGAGGCTACCGCCTTCCTGCCGGATTATTCATTCAAAAAATCTGCCGAACCAAAGGAAGCGGCGATGCCTGCCGGTGAGCTGAAAAAGGACCAAGCCCGGCCCCAGGGTGAACAGAAGAAGGATGACGGGAGCAAACTCGGCACAAGCGTCTCGGGCCTTCTCGGCAGTTTGATGGTCCTGGTTCTGGCCTTCCTCT
Organism: Desulfuromonadaceae bacterium; assembly: GCA_036504875.1. GTDB lineage: Bacteria > Desulfobacterota > Desulfuromonadia > Geobacterales > Pseudopelobacteraceae > JACPFJ01. Next base: position 3,035 of record DASXUK010000030.1, on the reverse strand, counting down.
GCGGCTTTCTCCTGAAGAAGCGCGGCCAGGCTGTCTGAGGTGCAATTCATGAAGTACCGGGAGACCCATGCCATCTATTGAAGGGGCATTACTGGATTTCAAGCGCCTTGACCAGTTGGCTACGGGTGATACGGCCATTCATCATCTTGACCCACGGGCCAAGGTGCTGGTTACCCTGGTATTCATCGTCTCGGTGATATCGTTCGGCAGATACGAGCTGACTGCCATGGCGCCGTTCTTCATCTTCCCGGTAGTCATGGTTGCGCTCGGCAATCTCCCCCCCCTATATATCGTAAAGAAAATAATGCTGCTGTGTCCCTTTGTCCTGATGGTCGGAGTATTCAATCCGATCTTCGACCGGACGATCCTGGTTCAATTCGGTCCGATCGGGATTTCCGGGGGGTGGATATCTTTCGCCTCCATCATAGCCCGTTCCGCTCTCACGGTCAGTGTGGCGCTGATCCTGGTGGGGCTGACCGGTTTTCCAGCCATATGCTGGGCCCTGGAGCGGTTGGGGATGCCCCAGGCGTTCGCTGTGCAACTGGTTTTTCTCTACCGATACATCTTCGTCCTAACCGACGAGGGGGCCAGGATGGCGCGGGCACGTGAGCTGCGCTCCTTCGGCGTCAAGGGCCTGGGTATGAAAGCATACGGCCCCCTGTTGGGCCATCTCCTGCTCCGAACCTGGTCGCGGGCCGAGCGCATCCACATGGCCATGTTGACCAGAGGATTTACGGGTGAATTTCACACGCGCAACGAGTTCCGTTTCGGCAAGCGGGAAATACTCTTCCTGTTGGGCTGGACCGCAGTTTTCGCTCTTCTCAGGCTCAATAACTGTTCCCAACTTTGCGGAGCACTGTTCATAAGGATATTGCCATGAGTCATCATATTGTCGAGGTTAAAGACCTCCACCATGTCTATCCCGACGGGACCGTTGCCCTGGATGGCGTCTCCTTTCGGATTACCCATGGCGAGTCGGTTGCCCTGATTGGTGCCAACGGAGCAGGAAAATCAACGCTGATGCTCCATCTGAACGGCTACCTGACCCCATCATCAGGAGAAGTGCGCATCGGCGACACCCCTTTGACCAGGAGCACCCTGCCCGAGATTCGACGCACCGTAGGAGTTGTTTTCCAGGACCCGGACGATCAGCTCTTCATGCCGACGGTTTATGATGATGTAGCCTTTGGACCACTTAATCAGGGGCTGCCCGGCCCGGAGGCGGAGCAGCGGGTAATGCAGGCCCTGGAGCGGGTCGGCGCCGCGCATCTGCGGTGCAAGCCCCCTTATCGACTCTCGGGAGGCGAAAAGAAGCGGGTCGCCATTGCCACGGTGCTCTCCATGTCGCCGGATATCCTGGTCATGGACGAGCCGACCAGCGGCCTCGATCCCTATGCGCGGCGCCAGTTGCTGGCACTGCTCAGTGATTTTCACCATACCAAGATATTCACCAGCCATGACCTCGACATGGTCCTGGAACTGTGCGACCGGACGATTGTTCTGCACGAGGGGAAGATCCGGGCTGATGGCCCCACCCGGGATATTTTCCGCGATGATGCCTTGCTTGCGCAATGCCGGCTGGAAAGGCCTTTTTCCATGCAAGGCTGCCCGGTTTGCAGCCAGAGAAGCTGACCCCCGACACATTTTAAAAGAGCCTGTAGGGCGAGATTGCTTGATCGTGTACCGGCCAGGCCGGGTTATAAATTGGAACCGGAGGGATTGATGATTCGCAAGAAGTTGGTTTTATGTCTGCTGCTGGCTACATGCCTGACACTGGCTCTGAGCGCTACCTCTTTTGCGCTCCACCCCGAGCTGCAGATACCGGAAAAGGTCGAGATGAAGCACGAGGCCTGCCAGGCTCTCTCCGCTATTGCCAAGAAATACTCTATTGAAGGGATGTTTCCCAAGGACTTTGAGGAAGGCAAGCAGCATTTAAATCGGGTTGAACTGGCGGCCTCAGTGGAACTGTTGACCGAAAAACTGGCCGAGAAGGTTGTCAAGGAAGGTTCTGCTTCAGTAGACAGGAAAGATCTGCAAACACTGGATGAGATCCGGGAAGATCTGCGGGCGGAGATGCTGCTTGTCCATACGCGCGCCTTTCAACAGCGCAATGAAACACTCGGCACGCTGCTGCACCCTTTGACCAGCACCATCAGCCTGAGCGGACAGATGGTCGGCGTCTTTCAGAGTAGCGTTGGTCTCAAGCCGCGCAACCATTCCGCCGTGGTCGGGCGTGGCGATCTGGTGTTCAGTTTCAAGATCAGCGATACCACCACCGCCGTCATTGATGTGGAGGCTACCGGCGGCGATGGCCTCGATCCCCGTATCCCCAATTTCAGCGGTTTGAACGGTGTCGCCGGATCAACCAAGGACCGGGTCCGTTTCCGTCAGGCCTGGGTCGAGCAATCACTGTTCAGCGACCGCATGCTGGCAACTGTTGGCAAGATCGATCTAGCCAACTATTTTGACGCCAACGCCGTGGCCAATGATGAAAATTCCCAGTTCCTCTCTTCCGCCTTTGTTAACGCCCATGCGCTCTCCCTGCCCGAGAAGGGTCCGGGTGCCAGAATGCAGTTCAAACTGGCCGAGCCGCTGGTCTTCGGCCTTGGCTATGGCGCCGGAAATGTGGATGCCGATGGGGTTCCGACCGGAGACGATATCCTCGACCATGGTTTTGGCATTGCCGAGCTTGATTACAAGCTCAAGATGAATGATCTGGAGGGAAACTATCGGGTCTATGGTGCGCTGGACGGTGCCCTCCCGGATAATGTCATCAAACTGAAACAGAAAAATGCCTACAATTATGGATTCAGCATCGACCAGCAGTTGACCGGCAAGCTGAGCATCTTCGGACGCTATGCCCAGCGCGAGCGTAGCATCTACCTGACCAATCGCTCCTGGAGTGCCGGTCTGCAGTACACCGGGCTGATCCCGGGCCGGGCGGATGACGTGACCGCTGTTGCCTACGGTCAGATATCAGGAAATGGATTGCCGGCCCAGGAGAAACTGCTGGAATGGTATTACAAGTTCAAGGT
>DASXUK010000029.1:0-80100 GCA_036504875.1 Desulfuromonadaceae bacterium | reverse complement strand
TTTTCACCAATAAGATCTTCGGGCTTCTTGTAGTCTTTCATCAAAATATCGAGCAGTTCGTCGGTCGTGGCCATCGGTCCCTCCAGTGATTTGGGATTTCAACCGATTTTGGCCATTTACACAATCTATTTTATAGGCTCGGCAGCCGCCTTATCTGATATTTCTTTATTGCACTCTGGGCAAGTGATTAAAGCCATAAATAGCTCCTTTTCTACAAATCCCCAAACTTCCACTGTTGCGTTTGCATTTCAGGAGAAATTTACTTGGACGCCGTAATGAGTCTTAGGTAACTGTTTTCACTTATTCTGTGGCAAATGACGTGCTATTTTTGGAATTTCTTAAGGCTTATATCGTGACCTGATTATTTAATCATTGGACCACGTAGCATTTATACAGATTATATATGCTGTTTTTAGGTGGTTGTATATTTATTATCGTTGTGAAGTACTATCATGATTTATAACTTACATTGTCATTTACAACTAGCTGCATCTTACATTCTTTCGCTTTCAGCAATAATATTGACCCCATTCACTAAAAATTGAGTTACTTCATCAACAGAAGCATTAGGAGAAGACTTGCAATAAGCTTTGATACCCCTCGTTATTCCTTTTGAGTTTTCTCTATATTTAGCCCCTTTTCGTGCCAACCATTTATTCATATTCTTTGCAAGTGGGGCGGCATTATTAACATATCCTGTACGATTAACTTCTCCACAATATGTCTCTGCTTGCGCCAAAACTGAAAAGATCAAGATTACCAATATAGTGTAAATTGCAGTATTCATCATACCTCCTTCAAATGTGTACAGTGAGGGTGTGCCTTATCAGTTTCGTCACTGGCAGCTAATCGCTAGATACATGATCATTATCGCACTCAACCTACGGAACTGTTGTGATCAGTGTAGTGTTTCCTGATATTGCACCTGAAGTAGCAGTGATTCTTGAAGTGCCCAAAGCCACACCTATTGCAAGCCCGTTGCTACTGTTTGCAATTGCAGATGGGGCAATAGGAAATACACGCGCTTGAATTTGTGACAAAACCAGTTGTACCCAATTGAAATCGGTGACGTAACCAGCCCCACCTCCATAGTAATAATTGCTCGCATTTAAAAATACTGTAGCTACAACATTTACCTGCCAGTTAGCCTCAGTATCACCATATAATTTGGCACGATTAGAAATATCGGTGAATTGAGCGCGTGCTTCAGCCAGTTTGTTCTCGGGTGATAAGCCGCCTAAAGTGCCAAGGATCAAGCTGGATGTAAATGCACGCAGACTAGCGAGTCCACAGGCGTTCGCGGCAGCGGCAGCTACATTCCTTAGTCCGAGCGAGGTAGTCTCAGTCAGTGCGTTTTTAACAGTAGTTAAGTCATTTTGGTAAGCTACGCTTGATGCATACATTTGTTGGCTCAAAGTAAGAAATATTGTTGATATACTCTGTAATTCATCGATTGCTGTGGTATCACCTAGTTTGGCGCTATTAGAAATATTGGTGAATTGTGTGCGCGCTTCTGTATATTTATCTGCCGTTGTTAAAGGGGACAAATTCCCAAGGAGCATCGAGTTGTTTGCAATGGGAGTGTAGGCATTTAAGCTAGCGAGGGTACAGACGTTCACGGAACTCCAAGTTATTCCCGCAGACAATATTGTAGATGTACCATCACTATAATTTCCTGTTGCTGTCAACTGCTTGGTCAGGCCATAAGCTACTGACGAGTTTGCAGGCGTTATTGCTATTGAGGTGAGAGTTGGTGTTGGTGTTGGTGTTGGTGTTGGTGTTGGTGTTGGTGTTGGTGTTGGTGTTGGTGTTGGTGTTGGTGTTGGTGTTGGTGTTGTCAGCGAGGATGAACACACCGATATGCTTGACGACATTGAAGAATCGTTACATGCTGTTGCTATGCTACTATCTATATGATCCTTAGCTTCTGCTGCGGTCGGCATAACGTAGCCGCTGCCGAGCATTGACACGAAAGAACTTATAACTGCCTCTCCAGATATATTCTTAATGTCGGTGTATCCGCCAAAATTGGCAGAGGTAAGTTTTGTTCTTATTACAGCATTTATGGTTATTTTTGTGCTATTGCTCTTATCATCTAGCCCCTTTAGCAACTGAACAATATTTATCACCTTTGAATTTGTGGTATCGGTTGCTCCTGGAACCAAATCTATTGGCGTCATTGCAGTTTTCGCTGTCTGTGAACCTAGAGTAACCTCGCCAACAGAGAATGTTACCGTTTCTCCGTCAATATATTTGAACTTCCCACCGCCTGACGTATCACCTTCCTGTGTTGCGGTCTTGTAATGTAGTCCATCCACCGGAGCGTCTACAAATATCCCCTCTTTAGCCACACTTGGCTGAGTTGTTGTCCCCGCTCCTGTCGTGCCGCCTCCACCACCACACCCTGCCACCAACAACAGCATAAACCCCACAATTAGCTTTTTCATATTGCCTCCTGTTATACAAGATCCATAATCCCACCACCCTAACTGCATGCTGTTCGATTCGGTAGTTTTGAATATAGACATTTCTAATTTAAATCTCACATGAATATAAGTAAATTGTTTGTTGACCATAGTCAACAGATACTTTTTGCTGCTTTTGCTACTGTCACCGTGAGGTGCACATGACGCTGGAAGCTGCATTTGGAAATGTGATTAAACAATTACGGACTGAAAAGGGTCTCTCTCAAGAAAAACTTTCATTCGAAAGTGGCCTTGACCGTTCGTACATTTCCCAGATCGAATGTGGCTTCAGGCAACCATCTCTTGTCACTATTTTCCAACTTGCAAAAGCCCTTCAAATCTCCCCATCACAAATTATTGAATCAGTAGAAACGTTGTATAATCAATAAGGGGTAATTCCAACCAGGACACGGAAACATTATCCATACAAAACCACCGCTATCTGATTTATTAATTTACTGTAGGCAAGAGCAGAATATAATATTTTCATTCAGGTAAATTTTTTCTGGGAATTTTTTAGGGACTTCATTTTGGAATTAAAGTTTCTGTTTCCTGTGTTCGATCTAACACCCTGCCTTCCCAAAACAGCCCCCCCTGTCGGAATTTTGAGGGGTGGGGGCAAGACAATTATAAATGTTTTCCAATGATTATTCCGTATACGCTTGCCACGTCCCAGAATCAAGAGAAATCATATGTCAACAAAGGCATTATTTAGGGGCTTGGCACTGGGAGGGATAAAAAGGCAACCACAAGGCAGATAAGAAGGCAGAAAGGCAATGACAGGGAGTATAATTTCCTCCGCCCATTTTACCCCTAGCCGACACACTTGAGGTTGCATGAGAGGTTGCACAGACAGAATAACAAAAAAGGCACCTACAAGAAATCTTGTAGGTGCCTGAATTTGTTGGCTCCCCATCGCGGACTCGAACCACGGACAAGGTGATTAACAGTCACCTGCTCTACCGACTGAGCTAATGGGGAATGTGAAAAGCAGAGGATAATTATCACAAGCCTAAGTTATGTGTCAATAGCAAAAAACCTTCTTGGCCCATTTCTTCTACAGGATAACGCCGACCATCGCTCCAATTTTGCATCCAGATCATATTTTTCAACTTCAAAAGCAACCGCTTGGTGCTCGCCAGTGTTGGCAAAGGTTCTTATGCTTGCAATATTTTTCTTAATATTGTTATGCTAACACACATTTTCTAACTTCCAAGGAGGCGCCATGGAGAACGGCAGGAGAAAGTTTCTGGGAGTGTGCCTGGGTGGATTGGCAGCTACCACTATCGCTGCAGTTCTTTATCCGATTTTTCGATATCTGGCTCCTCGCTCTGATACCAATTCATCAAAAAAAATAAACATTGCAGCCAAAGAGATCCCGGATGGAGGAGTGAAGTTTTTTGAATACGCCGGTTCTGCCGCGGTCGTCGTAAAAACCGGCAGTGAAATAATTGCCCTCTCCGCGGTTTGCAGCCACCTGGGGTGCATAATCCAATGGGAGAAGGAAAAACAGGCTTTTCTCTGCCCCTGCCACGCCGGACGTTACACAAAAGATGGATCTGTTATCTCCGGCCCGCCCCCACGATCACTTACGAAACTCCCCTTCATCGTTGATAATGACATGATTGTCATAGGGTGACCCGTGATCCGTTCTTTCCGTCCCAGGAGGTTGAATGTCGTTTTTAAGAAGGATTAACGGCTGGATTGACGTGCGTCTCGGCACAAATGAGCTGGTGGAAAGGCATCTTACCGGCTACCTCCTGCCACGCAACATAAATGGCTGGTATTCCCTGGGCAGCGTGCTGTTGTTGATCTTTAAAATCCAGGTAGTGACCGGCATCCTGCTCCTGATTTATTATGTGCCCGACGCCGACAAGGCCTTTAAAAGCGTCACCTTGATCATGAACAGCGTACCATTCGGCTGGCTAATCCGCATGTGCCATGTGGTCGGTTCGAGTCTGATGGTGTTGGTGCTTCTGTTCCACATGCTGTCGGTATTGTTCATGGGCAGCTACAAAAAACCCCGCGAGCTCAACTGGCTCTCAGGTTTCATTCTTTTCAACCTGGTTACCGGCATCTGCCTGACCGGTTATCTGTTACCCTGGAGCCAGCTCTCATTCTGGGCTACAACCGTTGCCACCAACAGTATCGGCGCTATTCCCATTATCGGTCAGCAGCTGGTCGAGTTCCTGCGCGGTGGCAAGCTGGTCGGTCCGGCTACCCTGGGACGTTTTTTTGCTCTGCATGTAGCGGTGATGCCTTTGGCAATTGCGGCCCTGATCGCCCTGCACCTGTTTCTCCTGGAAAGGATCGGCATATCCGCCCCACCCTTTGGTCGCAAGGACACCGAAAACAAGTGGCAGGCGGCCTGTTTCAAACATGAAGAGCATGCCGGCGGCATCCCCTTTTTCCCCAACTACGCGCTCCAGGACTTGTGCTCCATGGCGCTCTACATGGCTCTGTTGCTGGTGATTGTCTTTTTCGCCCCCAATATCTTCTTTCCTCCAGATGCCTTTGTACCTGCCAATCCTTATCTGACACCGGCCCACATCAAGCCGGAATGGTATTTTCTGGCTAATTACCAGACCCTGAAAATCTTTCCCAATGAATTTATCGGGCTGTCTCTGCAGGGTGCGGCCATGACATTCTTGGGACTGTTCCCCTTCGTCGACCGCAGTCCGGAGCGGCACCCTCTCAAACGCCCTGTTTTCATGGCCTGTTCAATAGGGGGGATCTTGCTTTGGATCGGCTTATCCATCTGGGGGTATTTTTCATGACAAGATGCCGCGGATATCTTCCATTAATATTGGCGCTGATTATGTTTGCCGCCCCGATTGTGTCGTTTGCAACTGAACCGACTCTTATCGTCTGCATCCAGTGCCACTCCGGCCTGCCGGAAAGACTCGGCCAACCGGTCAAGGACTGGCGGGGCAGCATCCATGCCGAGAACGGGATTGCCTGTAATAACTGCCACGGCGGTGATCCCAGGGATGCAGCAAATGCTATGACCCCTGAGCGCGGTTTTCTGGGAGCCCCTCAGGAAAAGGCAATTCCAGCCTTCTGTGGCCGCTGCCATATTGGTGTAATGAACGACTACCTGTACAGCGCTCACGGTAGGGCGCTGGGCCGGGGTGGGCCCACCTGCGTCACCTGCCATGGCAATCATCTGATTGTAAAGGCCTCACTGGAGCTGATCAACGAAAAAAGCTGCAGCCGCTGCCATAGCTATGATCGGGCGCGGCTCATGAAGAACACCATGCAACAGACCGACGACCTGATTGCCGGTATCGAAAAAAAGATCGGCGGTTATAAACAGATAGGTGTTGATTGCGAGCACATGGAAAAGGGTCTGTTTGCGGCTCGAAACCGCTTTCATGTCCTGTTCCACGAGGTGAATGCAGAAAAGGTGAAAATCCACGCGGGTGAGATCAACAGCGATTTGAAGACATTACAAGTTGAACTGCAAAAACTGGATGACACCCACAGGAAGCGAAAAGTGGCCGGGCTGCTGGCAGTTACCGTCGCTCTTGTCACGGCCCTGCTGCTGTATCTGCTTAAGAAAACCTATGACACTGAAGATGAGCTCTAGGAGCCTGTCGGACTTAGGAAATCTAAGCGAAAATTCGGCTGGGCGAGGACAGATTTTGTCGATTTTGCAGGTCAATAGTTGTTCTATTGACCAATAAAGCGGCGAAATATGGACCGTCCAGATGGATTTGCAGCAGATTTACCCTAAGTCCGACAGGCTCCTAAATCAGCCCCGACCGTAGGTTGACTATCACAAAACCAAAGCTAGACTTTCATGGAGAACTTTAAAAAAAGGAGGTTTCCATGGCAGAAGTCAAACGCATCGCGCCGCCAATTGCCCGAGAAAAAATAGCTTCCGGAGCACCTTTAGTCTGCGCCTATGAAAGTGAGGAACTATGCCAGCGCAACCGGCTGAAGGGAGCCTTGTCACTGCAGGATTTTGAAGCCAAGGTATTACCTTCGATGGACAAAAGTCAGGAGGTCGTCTTTTACTGTGCCTGACCCGAAGAGCGTACGTCTGCCGGTCTGGCAGCAAAGTACATGGAGCAGGGATACCAAAACGTTTACGCCCTGCTAGGGGGCATAGAGTCATGGAAACAAGCCGGTTATAGCGTCAGCTGAAAGATAAAATCCTAACGAGGGGAGGTACCTGCATGGCAAGACCTTATGTTGACCAGGATGTATGTATCGGCTGTGAGGTTTGTGCAAACATGGTTTCCGAGGTTTTCCGCATGACTGAAGATGCGGTGGCCGAGGTTCATGACCCTGAGGGGGCGCCGCCTGAAAAAATTCAGGAGGCCATGGACAGTTGTCCGGTGAGTTGTATTCATTGGACCGATTAAAGCTGGGGGCTACAATCGCCGAAGAAGAGAGAGGCCTTGCCATGATTACCGGGGATATCAGACGTTTCATCGAGGAAAAAAAATTCGCGATTGTAGCCTCTTCAGATAGTGCCGGGAAACCACATTTGGCTCTTGGCAGCGAGATACAGGTCCTGGATGATAACCACCTGGTTTTTGAAAACTGGTTCTGCCGGACCACTATTGCAAATGTCGCCAGAAATCCACAGGTATCGGTCGCGGTAATGGCTCAGGATTCCGAGATCGGCTACCAGTTTATCGGCACAGTGGCAGACAGATACGATTCCGCCATACTGGACGGCTATGTACCGGGAGCGGAGCCGCCCGGCGAACCACAAATTCTGATCCGTTTTGTAGTGCGGGTGGAAGAGATTCTGGCCTTTTGTGCCGGCATACATACCGACAACCCGTTGAGCGATTCGTAAATCAGTCTCAAAATCCGTAGCAGTATGATTGTTATTACAACGAGGGAAGCAACACCTGACCATGAAAAATCTCTTTAGATCGGCACTGATGGGCCGGCACCGGCTGTTTGTCATGCTGTCCTGTTTCCTTATGTTAGCATCTTTTCCTGTTGCGCTTCTCGGCCACGATCCACAAGATGCGCAACAGACCGGGATCGGCCTGGAAGAACAGCTCGGCAAACGAATCCCCCTCGACATTTTCTTCCGTGATGAAACCGGACAGCAGGTCCGCCTGGGTGACCTGATCAACCGGCCGACCATAATCCTGCCGGTCTATTACAGCTGCACCAATGTCTGTAACTACCTTCAGGGTGGCCTGGCCCGCATCCTACCGACCATAAAAAACAGCCCCGGCAGCGAATACCGGGTTATATCGATCAGTTTCGACGAGACCGAGACGCCAGCGCTGGCTGCCAGGTATAAGAAGATGTACCTGGCCTCGATGAACGCCCCTTTTCCGGAGGATGGCTGGCATTTTCTTACCGGCGATAGCAACAGTATTCGGCGCCTGACCGATGCAGCCGGTTACCACTTCCAACGCAAGGGTCGCGACTATGTCCATCCGGTCGTCAGCCTGGTGGTTAGCGGAGACGGAACCATTGTGCGCTACCTGTATGGCACGACCTTCCTTTCCAAGGATGTAACGCTGGCCTTGGCCGAGGCGCGCAGCGGGGTAGTCGGCGCCTCGATCCGCAAGGTGGTCGATTATTGTTTCAGCTTTGATCCGGCCAACAAAACCTATGTCTTCAATCTCTTACGAGTCAGCGCCACGGTGATTATTCTGGTTTGCGGGGCTTTTCTGGCGTTTTTGATCTTTGGCGGGAAAAGAAACCGAAGATCGTCTCACACAAAGGCACAAAGTTCTCCAAGGGATTCTCCTTGAAAACATGATATAAATGCATTGACCCCGCTGGGGAGAAAAACTCTAATGAATTGAAATGGTTTAAAATTTAATTTCTTTGCGTCTTTGAGCTTCGTGTGTGGCGCTTTTGTTATTGAATGGAGGGTAAATGGACTTGGCTGAACAGTCCCATACACCGGTAAAAGGGGGCTTTTGGAGTGATACCGGCAAAACCGGCATCACGGCCTGGATATTCTCCACCGACCACAAAAGGATCGGACTGCTCTATCTCTACAGCACTTTCACTTTTTTTCTGGTCGGGGTGGTGCTGGGGCTCATAATGCGGATCGAGCTGATGGCGCCGGGGCGCACCATCATGGGCCCGGATGCCTATAACGCCCTTTTCACCGTGCATGGCGTGGTGATGATCTTTCTCTTTATCCTGCCCGGTTTGCCGGGCGCTTTCGGCAATCTGGTCATGCCGATCCAGATCGGCGCCCAGGACGTTGCCTTCCCGCGCCTGAACCTGTTTTCCTGGTGGCTTTACATCAGCGGCGCCGTCATCATCCTGACCTCGCTCTTCACCGGGGGCGGCCCGCCCGACACCGGCTGGACCTTTTATCTCCCCTTCAGCGCCCGCACCGCCACCAATGTGACCCTGGCTGTACTGGGGGTATTTATCATCGGCTTTTCAGCCATCCTGACCGGGCTCAATTTCATTACCACCATCCATCGGCTGCGGGCGGAAGGAATGACCTGGGGCCGGCTGCCGCTGTTCGTCTGGTCCCTGTACGCCACGGCCTGGGTGCAGATCCTGGCCACGCCGATTCTCGCCATCACCCTGGTGCTGATCATGGCCGAGCGAGTCCTGGGCGTCGGGCTGTTTGACCCGGCCCGCGGAGGCGATCCGCTTATGTATCAGCATCTGTTCTGGATCTATTCCCATCCGGCGGTCTACATCATGATACTGCCGGCCATGGGAGTCATCTCGGACATCATCCCGGTCTTTTCCCGCAAACCGATCTTCGGCTACAAGATGATCGCCTTCTCCAGCTTGGCCATCGCGGCGGCCGGTTCCCTGGTATGGGGACATCACATGTTCACCAGCGGCATGAGCGATCGAGCCATCCTGGTGTTTTCCTTTTTGACCTTCATCGTGGCGATCCCCTCGGCCATCAAAGTCTTCAACTGGGTCTCGACCCTCTACAAAGGCTCAATTTCGCTGGAAGCGCCGATGCTGTTCGCGCTAACGTTCATCCTGCTCTTCTCGATCGGCGGATTGACCGGCCTGATCCTGGGTGCCGCCGCCACCAATATCCACGTGCACGACACGCATTTTGTGGTAGGGCATTTCCACTATGTCATGTTTGGCGGCTCCGGCTTTGCCTTCTTTGCCGCCATGCACTACTGGCTGCCCAAGTTCTATGGCCGCAGATATGCCGAGAAACCGGCCATAGTCGCCTGGGCACTGATGTTTATCGGCTTCAACATCACGTTCTTAAGCATGAAGGTGCTCGGGATGAAGGGCATGCCACGCCGCTACTACGATTACCTGCCGGAATTCGCCACCCTCAACCTGATCTCAACCATCGGCAGCTGGATCCTGGCAGTCGGGCTGGTGATCATGCTGGTAAACCTGTTCCGGGGGCTGTTTTACGGCGAAAGAATAGGCAGCAACCCGTGGGGGGGCGCCACCCTGGAATGGAGCATCCCGACCCCGCCACCAACGGAAAACTTTGCCGAGGAACCGGTGGTGACCCATGGACCTTACGATTTTAGGGCTTTGAAAGGCGGGGGCTCAGGCGGGGAAAAATTTTGAAGATAAAAAACATGGTCACGCAGAGACGCAAAGACGCAGAGAAACCCTGAGTATCAAGGAAATATAATCAAATTAACAGGACTAATGGCTTTAGGTGATTCAGATAATGTTTATCCTTTAATCCTGAATTTGAAGTTCTCTGCGTCTCCGCGCCTCCGCGTGAGGCCGCCTTTGATTGTAACAGGATGCTATAGATGACTCATTCACCACACAAAGACTACTTCGGCGCAAAACTAGGCATGTGGCTGTTCCTGTTCACGGAACTGCTGCTGTTCGGCGGCCTGTTCCTGCTTTTTTCGGTCTACCTGGCGCACTTTCCGCGCGAATTTGCCGCTGCTGGACGGCAGTTGAACTGGATACTGGGGACGGCCAATACCATCATTTTGTTGACCAGCAGTCTGTTTGCAGCCATGGCGGTCACGGCCGTGCAGCGCAACCAAGTGCGCCGGGTCATGGGACTGATCGGCGGGACGATCCTCTGCGCCGCTGCATTCATTGTTATCAAGTACTTCGAGTGGAGCGCCAAGATCGGACACGGCATCTATCCCGGTTCCGAACATCTCAAAGCCGGCCCGCCCGGGGAATCGGTCTTCTTCAGCCTGTATTTCATGACCACCGGCATCCACGGACTGCACGTGCTCATCGGCGGGACGCTTTTGGCCTGGATCGCAGCAAAAGTTAAAAGCGGAGCGGTCACTGCCGATAACTACATCCTGCTGGAGAATGGAGCCCTGTACTGGCACCTGGTGGATCTGATCTGGATTTTTATCTTCCCGTTGTATTATTTGATACTTTAGAGGCGCTCTGATGGGCGAACAACACCACATCCTGAGCTACGGCAAACTGACCGGCATCTGGCTAATTCTTTTGACCCTGAGCGGCCTGACGGTCAGCATCACCCGCATCGACCTGGGTGGCTGGAAGGTGCTGGGAGCGCTGACAATCGCCTGCCTCAAGGCGGGGCTGATAATCGCCTTCTTCATGCACATGAAGTACGAAAATCGGCTTTTGCGGGGGCTACTGTTCCTGGCCCTGACTACACTGGCCACCTATATCGGCTTTACATTTTTTGACGTGCTCTACCGTTAGTACGGTTAGAAATAAATTTCTGTGGCATTTTGCAGAAATGATTTCATGAACGTACTTATCCTGCTTATAAGGGCTGAGGTACCTGTGAATCCTGCCTATTTGACAACCACAACCGAGGCCATCGACCCGGTCTTCATGTTCATCTTCGGAACCTGTCTGGTTCTGTTGGTCGGCATTACGGCCGTGATGATCGGGTTTGTCATCCGCTATCACCGCTCGCGGTCTCCAGAACCGACCTCGCAGGTGGCTGGTAATATATGGCTGGAGATCGTCTGGACAGTACTCCCAACTATACTGGTTCTGGTCATGTTCTATTACGGCTGGGCAGGATACCTGGCACTGCGCAATGTCCCCAAAGACGCTTTGGAGGTGACTGCCACTGCTCGCATGTGGTCGTGGAGTTTCAGCTATCCCAACGGCCAGAGCGCTTCCAAACTGTACGTGCCGGTCAACAAGCCGGTTAAGGTGAGACTTGTTTCAAAGGATGTGATCCACGGGTTTTACCTGCCGGCCTTTCGGGTTAAGCGGGATGTGGTGCCGGGCATGAACAACCAGGTCTGGTTCGTCGCCACCAAGCCGGGCAGCTACGACCTGTTTTGTTCATCGTATTGCGGTAGCGGTCATTCAGCCATGATCAGCACGGTCGAGGCGCTGCCCGAGGCGGAATTCAATCTTTGGCTGCAACAGACCAAAGCAGCCGGAAACTTGGACGGTAAGACGCTCCTGGAGAAACATGGCTGCCTGGGCTGCCACTCGCTGGATGGCAGTCCCGGCGTCGGCCCTACCTTTAAGGCGCTTTTCGGCAGCCAGGTCAAAGTCCTGCGAAACAACCGCCCGGAAACAGTTACGGCCGACGAGGCCTTTCTTAAAGAATCGATCCGCCAACCAACAGCAACCATCGTGGTTGGTTTCCAGCCGATCATGCCGACGACTGATCTGAGCAATAGCGACCTGCAAGCCATGATCGAGTACATCAAGGGGCTGAAATGATCCGGGCGCTGTACAGATTATTCCGCTTGCGGCTGGCGCTATTGAATGGTGTTGCCGGAATTGGGGGTTACCTTCTCTTTCCTGCCAAGGTTGAGACAGCACCACTTTTAGCTACCTTTTGCGGAGTGGCGCTTTTGGCTGCCGGCGGCTCGGCCCTTAATCAGGTACTGGAACAGGACCTGGATCGGCTGATGGAACGGACCAGGATGCGCCCCCTGCCCCGAAAGGACCTTACGCCACAGGCCGCCCTTGCCTTGGGTGCTGCGACAATCCTGGCGGGCTTGGCACATCTGTGGCTTATAGGCGGTCTGCTGCCTCCGTTCCTGGGAGGCTTGGCCCTGATCTGGTATCTTGTGGTCTACACCCCGCTCAAGCGCCGCACATGCTTTGCCCTACCGATCGGGGCGCTGTGCGGGACGCTACCGCCGATCATCGGCTGGTGCCTGGCAGGAGGCGCAGCTGCTGACTACCGGATCGTACTCCTGGCTGGGCTCATGTACCTGTGGCAGGTGCCTCACTTCTGGCTTTTCCAGAGAAGATATGCCCTCGATTATCAAAGAGCCGGGCTGCCGCTTCTGAGGATAAACGGCCCAGACACGGCCCTTTCCGGTCTCTTTGCGCTCTGGATCATTGCCCTGGCCGCAGCCGCCATGCTGCTGCCCGCTTTAGGCGTTTTGGAGCGTTACATGGGCCTCTGGTACGCCCTCCTGCCCCTGCCCCTGATTGTGATGCTCCTGATCCGCTCTGAAAAAGCCCTCTTCTCTTATCTCAACCTGTTTCCGCTGTTCGTTACGCTAATACTTTCCGTCCAATAACCATACCTCGCGCATTTTTCAAATCCATTAAAGATAAAAATGATCCTATATGGTTTTAATGTGCTAAAATATATTCATCGAACAGGAGGTGAGCACGATGTTAAATGCCATTGATTTCATGATCAAAGCCGAAGAAGATGGCCTGCAGCTTTACGAAATGCTGAGCCGGGAAGCCATCAACCAGGAATTAAAAGACATGTTTGCGCTCTTGGCTGACAGCCAAAAAAGTCACCTGATGGCCTTGCAGACTATAAAGAGCAATCTAAGCACAAGTGAGCTGGCCTCAATGGAGGTAAAGGCTGAATTGGTAAATGGCTTTGACAAATTACTCAATAGACAAAATTTCTTTCAGATGCTACGCAACGATCAGGATGCCTTTTGGCATGTTGTCACCACAGAGGAAGAGATTATCAGTACTCTGGAGGGCCTGGCCTCTAACGAACCGCATGATCAGATGCGCAGGGTTTTGGAGCGGGTGGTGGCTGATGAGAAAGAGCATCTCAACAGGATTGAAAATATCTATGAGTTTATGGAAGCTCCACTCTCTTATCTGGCCTGGGGGGAATTTTCAAATCTTCGCCCCTTATAAAGCTTTGCGAGGACCGGGAATGCGATCACACTGACAACACGATGAAAGCGTCCTGCTGCGTCGCCAAAGGTCCTGATTAGGCCTTTCCTTTCGGCTGCCAAGCCAACGAAACTACTAGCCACGCAAAAATCCAGGGAGCTTACTCCCTGCGTGGCTAGGTAACCGCTGAAAGATTAAACGGTAGATGTTATTAAATGAAGGACTGAAAGCTGTTTCATGAAGGATGATATTTTTTACTCTTACTAAATTTTTTACATTTTTTATTTTTAATAATATTTTTAATCTTGCTTTTTCCGCAGCAATTGTATAAAAAATACGTAATAAAAATCTGTTTTAACATCAGCAAAGCGCCAGTCCCCCAACTCCCATCCAATGTTCGTGTGGGTCTCGCCGATATTTAGCAATAATAAAAGGTGTTATCCGTGAAAAAGAAAAAGATGGTCATCTCGCAAGAGACCATGGACGTCAATTTCGTTCGTAAGGTCGAAGCACTTTCAGGCACCTCTGTACGGCGCTGCTTTCAGTGCGGCAAATGCTCGGCCGGCTGTCCCATGGCCACTTTTATGGAGCACCCCCCCAACCGCGTAGTGCGCCTGCTGCAACTGGGCCAATGGCAGCGCATCTTGTCCGGGCGCTCAATTTGGTACTGCGCCTCCTGTGAGACCTGCTCCACCCGCTGTCCCAACAAAGTCCATCTGGCCTCGATCATGGATGCACTGCGCAAGCTGTCCTGGGATGCCGAAGGGCCTTCCAAGGAAAGTTACGTGCAGTTGGCCAACAAACTCTTCCTGCAAAATATCCGCACCTATGGACGCCAGTATGAGATGCGCCTGGCAGCTGTTTTCAATGTCAAGAGCGGCCAGTTTCTGAAAGACCTGATGTTGGGACCCAAGCTGATGGCCAAGGGCAAACTCAAAATGTTCCACAGCAAAAACAAGAACATGTCCGAGATTGAAAAAATATTTACACGAATAGAAGAGATGAGAAAAAAAGGTGAGGCTTTATGAGCGACCTGAAGTATGCCTATTATCCCGGTTGTTCCCTGCATGCCTCGGCCGGTGAATACGACCTTTCCACCCGTGAATTGTTCAAGAAGCTCAAGATCGGGCTGACCGAGGTGCCGGATTGGTTCTGCTGCGGCGCCACCCCGGCCCATAACGTGGATGAACTGCTCTCCTTGTCTTTGTGCGCCAAAAACCTGGAATTGGCTGAAAAGGTGGAAGGCGATCTGGCGGTTGCCTGCGCGGCCTGTTTTTCGCGGCTCAAGTTCACCCAGCACACCCTGGAAGAGAACGACACCAAACGCAAACAGGTGGAAAAAGCGATCGACGCCCCGGTGAAGCTGGAGGGCCACGTCAAACACCTGCTGGAGATCCTTGCCAAAGACCTCGGTCTTGAGCGCCTGGCAGCATCGGTGGACAAGCCCCTTGCGGGACTTAAGGTGGCCTGCTATTACGGCTGTCTCTTGACCCGTCCACCCGAGGTTCCCAATCTGGACTGCGTTGAGGCCCCCACTATCATGGAGGACGTACTCAAGGCGGTTGGTGCCGAAACCGTTGCCTGGACCCACCGCATGGAATGCTGCGGGGCCAACTTCACCCTCTCGCGTCCCGGCGTGGTTGTGCAACTCTCGAACGCCATCCTTGAATCAGCCAAAGCAGCCGGTGCTAACTGTATCATGGTCGCCTGTCCCTTGTGCCATGGCAACCTCGACATTCGTCAAAAAGAGATTGAAGGGGTTTACCAAACCGCCTACGGACTGCCGGTCTTTTACATCACCCAGCTGGTCGGACTGGCAACCGGACTCTCAGCCGGCAAGCTCGGCCTGGACGCCCTGATTGTTAGCCCGATGCCGCTTTTGAAAGAGAAAGGTTTATTGTAGATGTCAAGAATCGGTGTATTCATCTGCCATTGCGGCGAGAACATTTCCCGGACCGTGGATGTAGAACGGGTCGCGACCGAAGTCGGTAAAATGCCCGGTGTTGCTTTCGCCACCGATTATAAGTACATGTGCTCAGATCCGGGCCAGAACCTCTTGAAGAAAGCCATCCAGGAACAGAAGCTCTCCCACATCGTGGTGGCAGCCTGCTCGCCGCGCATGCATGAGAAAACCTTCAGGAAGGCTGTTGAAGCGGCCGGTCTGAACCCGTTCCTGTGCGAGATGGCCAATATCCGTGAACACTGTTCCTGGGTCCATGAGGACAAGGAAGAGGCCACCGTAAAAGCGATCGAGATCGTCGGCATGATGGTCGAACGAGTTAAAAAGAATCGTGTTCTCCCGACCATCACCGTGCCGGTTACCAAGCGCTCGCTGGTGATTGGCGGGGGTATTGCCGGGATTCAGGCCGCCCTTGATATCGCCGACTGCGGGCACGAGGTCATCCTGGTTGAGCGCGAGCCTTCCATTGGCGGGCACATGGCGCAGCTCTCCGAAACCTTCCCAACGCTCGACTGTTCCCAATGCATCATGACCCCCAAGATGGTCGATGTTGCCAATCATCCCAAGATCAAGCTCTACACCTACTCCGAGATCGAACTGGTGGAAGGCTACATCGGCAACTTCCAGGTCACGATCAAGAAAAAGGCCCGCTCGGTTGACGAGAATAAGTGCACCGGCTGCGGGGTGTGCATGGCGAAGTGCCCGATCAAGAAAATCCCCAACAAATTCGACCAGAACCTGGGAATGCGCCCGGCCATCTACGTCCCCTTCCCCCAGGCCGTGCCTAATACCCCAGTCATTGACCGCGAAAATTGCACCATGTTCAAGACCGGCAAATGCGGCCTGTGTCAGAAGGTCTGCGGCCCCGGCGCGGTGGATTACGAGCAGGAAGACCAGCTGATCGTTGAACCGGTCGGCGCAATCGTGGTCGCCACCGGCTTTGATCTCTATTCCATTGATGAAAAACCAAAGGGCTCAATGATCAAGGGCTATGGCGAATTCGGCCACGGCAAGATCCCGGACGTAATTGACGGCATGACCTTCGAGCGCCTGGCTTCGGCCTCTGGCCCGACCGGTGGTAAAATTCTGCGCCCCTCGGACGGCAAGGAGCCCAAGCAGATTGTCTTCATCCAGTGCATCGGCTCGCGCGCCCGTGAAAAAGGCATCTCCTATTGCTCAAAGATCTGCTGCATGTACACCGCCAAGCATACCATGCTCTACCACCACAAGGTGCACGACGGCCAGGCGTATGTTTTCTTCATGGATGCCCGCACACCGGGCAAGAGCTATGACGAATTCTGGCGCCGCTCGATTGAGGAGGAAGAGGCGGTTTATATCCGCGGCATGGTCTCGCGCCTGTACCAGAAGGGTGACAAGATCGTAGTCATGGGCAGCGACATCGCGGTCGGCGTGCAGGTCGAGATCGAGGCCGATATGGTCGTGCTGGCCACAGCGGTCATGCCTCAGAAAGGGGCCGATACCCTGGCTCAGAAGCTGGGCATCTCCTACGACAAGTACAACTTCTACTCCGAAGCCCATGCCAAGCTGCGCCCGGTGGAGTGTGCCACGGCCGGCATCTACCTGGCCGGCGCCTGCCAGGGCCCCAAAGACATCCCTGAAACCGTTTCCCAGGCCAGTGCTGCCGCAGCCAAAGTCATGACCCTGTTTGCCAAGGACCAGCTCGAGCGCGAGCCGATTGTGGCCAAGGTACGCGAGGCCGGCTGCGTGGGCTGCTTCTACTGCAAGAAGGTCTGCCCCTATGGTGCGGTGGAAGAGAAGGAAATCCGCGACCGTCAGGGCAACCTGATCAAGGTCGTGGCCTATGTCAACCCCGGCGTTTGCGGCGGTTGCGGCACCTGCCAGGCCACCTGTCCATCGAAATCGGTGGAATTGGATGGCTACACGGATGAGCAGATCGTTGCAATGATAGAGGCGTTATAAACAAATAGAATTTACCACGAAGCCACGAAGAGCACGAAGAAAGGCAAAAGATAAAAACCTTGTCTTTTAGTTTAACTTTTTACACTGGGTGGGTTTACTTCGTGCCCCTCGTGTCTTCGTGGTGAAAACGGCTTAGGACTTTCCATGCACCCTGAAAAACAAAAACACACCTTCGAACCGAAGATTATCGCCTTTGTCTGCACCTGGTGCACCTACGCCGGGGCCGATCTGGCCGGCACCAGCCGAATGCAGTATCCGGCCAATGTGCGGGTACTCAAGTTTCCCTGCACCGGCCGCATCGATCCGGTCTTCATCCTCAAGGCCTTTCAGCAGGGGGCCGACGGAGTACTGGTCTCCGGCTGCCATCCGGGCGACTGCCACTACATTGCCGGCAACTTCCATGCAAGAAGACGCTTTGCCGCTTTCAGGAAACTCCTCGAGTTCGTCGGCGTCGATCTCAACCGCCTGCAGTTTTCCTGGGTCTCGGCCGCCGAAGGTGGCAAATGGGTCGAAGTGGTTACGGAGCTGACCGAAAAGGTGCGGGCCATGGGAGCGATGCAGGAGTTCAAGGAACTGGCCCTGGAAGAACAATGGTCGGGCAAACTTGACACACCGGAACTGAAAGAGGCTTATAACGCGATCTGATTAGAGCCAGCACGATCAAAGTCAAATTCTTTACTCGCGCAGAGACGCAAAGACGCGGAGAAAGTCAAAAGCGTAAGGCGAGTAAGGTCAGTATTGGACAGGGATTGGAACAGTATTTGGCTTTTTATTTTTAGAGGAGTTCTCTGCGGCTCTGCGTGAGACAGGCTTATTTGATTATGTGCAGTTAAAGGGTTTTACATGACACTACCAATCGACACATCCATCTACGCCGCCATTACCAAAGCAATCCAGACCGAGGCCCATCGGATTCTATCCGAAGGTCAGGTCTCGGCCATTGTCGGCTATACCGCCGCCCGCCGCAAGGGCTCGGCCCAGCCGGTCGTCATCAGCAATGCTGCCGATGCAGACAAGCTGATCTTTTCCCCGGCCTGCGTCAACAATCTGGCCGTATATCTGACCAAGGCCAAGAAAGAGATTCCCAAGACCGGCAAGATCGGTATCGTCGTCAAAGGCTGCGATTTAAAGGCCCTGGTCGGTTTAATGGGGGAATCACAGCTCAAGCGTGATGACCTCTACCTGATCGGCGTACCCTGTGCCGGAGTCCTGGCCTCGACTATCAATCCCGCCCAGGAACTGACTACTGACAGCATCGCCTCCAAATGCCGCGAATGCGATGCCCATCTGCCAAAGGGAGCCGACTTTGTACCATCGGTCCAGCTAGCGGCAACCCCCGAAATGGAAGCCAGCTATTCCAATGAGATTGCCCGTCTGGAGGCACTGACACCGTCAGAACGCTGGGCCTATTGGAAGGGACAATTTGCCAAGTGCATCAAATGCTATGCCTGCCGCCAGGTCTGCCCGTTCTGCTTCTGCGAGCAATGCCTGTGCGACCGCAACAAGCCGCAGATGGTGGAGAGCACTCCGCGTCCGGCCGGCAATACCGCCTGGCACATTGTGAGGGCCATGCACCTGGCTGGTCGCTGCGCCGGTTGCGCCGAATGCGAGCGGGTCTGTCCCATGGATATCCCCTTGAACCTGTTGAACCGTAAGATGGCCAAGGAGTTGAAGGAGTTGTACGACTATGAAGCCGGATTTGAGGCAAAGGAAAAAGGGCCTCTGTCCAGCTATGACGAGAAAGATGATCAGTCGTTTATAAAATGATTGTTATGAAAAAAGGTTTTAAATGCAAAAACATATCTCTGAAAAAAACCTGAACGCCCTGCTCGACAGCCTGATCAAAGAGGGCAAACGGGTGGTGGCACCCCGCATGAATGCCGGGACTCCGCTCTACGAGCCTCTTTCCTCTTCGGCAGAGCTGGTACTCAACAAATTTCCGCGCCGTTCCGCCAAAGAGGCCTTTTTCCCGGTCTGCGAGGACATCATGTCCTACCAGAAGGAGGGGCAGAAGATCGACCTGCAGGATGTTGATCCCAGTTCATTTCCGGAAACCGTGCTGGTCGGAGTCCGCCCTTGTGATGCAGCCGCCATACCGGTTCTGGATGCTGTTTTCTCCTGGGACTACAAGGATGAGTTCTTCCTGGAGCGCCGCAGGAAAACCACCATTATCGGGCTGGCCTGTACCAAGGCCGATGATGCCTGTTTCTGCACTGCCGTGGGCCTCTCGCCAGCCGAAGCCAAGGGCAGCGACCTGTTCCTGACACCGCTGGAAGGGGGCGGTTATGCCTGCGAGACCTTTGGCGAAAAGGGCGAGAGCTTGATCAACAGCCATGACGGGCTTTTTGACGAGCCTGGCAATGCCAAAGTTCTGCCGCTGGCCGAGCCGCAGACTGAGAAGTTCGACCTCAAAAAAATCAAGGCCTGGCTGGACGAGCATTTCGAGGATCCCTCCTGGGATTCGATTGCGGTGCGCTGCGTCGGCTGCGGTTCCTGCGCCTTTGTCTGCCCGGCCTGCCACTGTTTCGACATCGTGGACGAGGGCACTGAAAAGAAAGGCTCGCGTCGCAAGAACTGGGACGCCTGCGGGTTCTGGAAGTTCACTCATCACGCCTCCGGGCACAACCCGCGTGACCTGCAACCAAAGCGCTACCGTAACCGCATCATGCACAAGTTCAAGTACTATGACGACAAGTTCGGCCAGACCCTCTGCACCGGCTGCGGCAGGTGCATTCGCCTCTGCCCGGTCGGAATCGATATTGCTGCCATCGTGGAAGAAATAAATAAAAAATAAATTCAAAGCATCTGACCACGAAGGCACGAAGGACACGAAGAAAGGCAAATCCTTTTTGAGGAGACAAAACCCTTTTGTATCTTTTGTATCTTTTGATTTCCTTCGTGCTCTTCGTGCCTTCGTGGTGAAAAGGTTTTAACCATGTGCGATAATAAAAAAAATATCTATTTACCCTTTCTAGCCACTGTCGAGGAGATTATCGACGAGACCCCCGATGTGCGTACCCTGCGACTGGTCTTCCAGGACGAAAAAGTCCGTGAGGAATTCAGCTTCCGCGCCGGGCAGTTCGGCGAGTACTCTGCCTTCGGGGCTGGAGAATCGACTTTTTGCATCGCTTCTTCACCGACACGAAAAGGGCACATTGAGTGCTGCTTTCGCTCGGTGGGCAGGGTGACGGAGGAATTGCGACGACTGGAGGTGGGTGACACCATGGGCGTACGTGGCCCTTATGGTAATTCGTTCCCGATCGAAGAGTTCTTCGGCAAGAACCTGGTATTCGTGGCAGGCGGAATTGCTCTGCCCCCGCTTAGGACGCTGATCTGGAACTGCCTGGACTGGCGAGACAAGTTCGGCGACATTACGATTGTGTACGGTGCCCGTACAGAAAGTGATCTGGTGTACAAGCGTGAGCTTGAGGAATGGACAACTCGGGCCGACGTCCGGCTGGTCAAGACGGTTGATCCAGGTGGTAACAGTCCCGCATGGGATGGTAAGGTCGGTTTTGTTCCAAATGTTCTGGAGGAGGCGGCACCCAGCGCGGATAATACTATCGCCCTGGTTTGCGGACCGCCGATCATGATCAAGTTCACCCTGCCGGTGTTGGAAAAGCTTGGCTTCACCGATGAGCAGGTCTATACCACCCTGGAAAACCGCATGAAGTGCGGCCTGGGCAAATGCGGCCGCTGTAATGTCGGCAATGTCTATGTCTGCAAGGATGGACCGGTCTTTACCGCTAAACAGGTCAAGGCCATGCCAATGGAGTTTTAACCTTCAAGCCTGACTTTAAAACAAGAAAAAAGCCCGTTTATGCCATTGAACAGCATGAATGGGCTTTTTAAATGAAATTTTATTTTCAGCTTACTTTCCCAGAGCCTCCTCAACCCTCTTCTGATCAAGCCCCTCAATCACTCGCCCATTGATCATAAAAGTAGGTGTGGCATTAACCTTATTTTTTCTGACAATCTCCATCTGCTCTTCTTGTAGCTTGATACCTTTGGGGGTGACATGCAAAACTTGAATATTATCAAACTTGCCGGACATGGCATCATGGTAGGCTAGGGCCCGCTCATTTTCTGGCAGAGACAGGATATGCTGCACCTTTTCCTTGGCCTTTGGGTGGCGGGGGAGCGGGTAAAAGAAGACGTAGCGCTTTATTTCCGGCCTGGCATCAAAATATGTGGATGCCTTGCGGCAAAAGGGGCAGTCGGGATCGGTAAATTCCACCACGGTTTTGGAGCCGGAGCCAACCACCACTGCTTTGCTGAAATCAATTTCTGAAGCCGCTGCGGGAGTAGTCATCCACAAAGTTGTCGTCACGATCAGTGCTACAAATGCTTTTAACAGCATAGGGAACTCCTTGGATTCAATTTCATATATCTTCCTTACAAGGTAAAACTATTCTGAATATACTCCCCTTGCCAAGTTCACTCTCCACCCAGATTTCTCCACCCATTTTTTCAATGGCCATCTTGCAATAGGCCAGCCCCAGACCCGCACCGCCCCGCTCGTTACCTGCGCGTTTGGACTGGTAGAATCTCTCGAATACGCGGGCGAGATCTTCATCAGCTATTCCAGCGCCATTGTCGGTAATGTTTAGATTCACGTACTGTCTGTGGCGGAAAAATTCTTCAGGGATGTTAAGATATTCGGGCAACTTCAGCTTCTCAGGCAGCTCTTTTTGTCTGACTCTCTGGCAGGAAAGGATAATCTCCCCCTCTTGCGGGGTAAATTTGATTGCGTTGCCAAGCAGGTTCGCTATGACTCTGGTCAAGGCACTCCGGTCAACAGCTACCGGCGGGAGTTCCTTGGCTATCTCGACAACAAATCGGATCTGTTCATGAGCGGCGGCCTTGGAAAATCTTCTAGCCACCGTAGTAATGATGTCTACCGGGTTGTAGATGCTGATATTCATCTGCATCTTGCCGGCTTCAAAACGATGAATATCGAGCAGATTATCGATCATGGCAACTACTTCATTGCAGCTGTCAATGGCTGATTCCAGGTATTCGACCTGCTCGCTGTTTACCGGTCCCAGGCGGCCTTCACGCATGATATCGATCGACCCGATTACGGCCGTGATCGGGTTTTTCAGATCGTGAGACAGCATAGATACAAAATTTGCCTTCTCCTGTTCAAGGCGTTGTTTTTCCAGTAATGCTCTGCGATAGGCAATCGCTCGCTGGACCCTCGGCAACATGTCATCAAGTGCAAACGGCTTCGGAAAATAATCGATTGCACCCGCTTTCATGCATTCAACCGCCAGATCCTCACTGCCGTGGGCGGTCATCATGATTACCGCCACATTATTGCCTGACTCACGGACACAGCGCAAAACCTCCACCCCGCCCAGACGCGGCAGCCGGATATCAAGCAGCACAAGGGAATATTCACCTTCAGCGAGCATTGCCAGGGCTTTTTTGCCGTCCTGGGCCCAGGCGGTACTGTAGCCGGCATCTTCCAGATGCAACTTGAGTATGAGAGCTATATCAGGCTCATCGTCAACGATCAGTATGCGGTCATTGGCTTGTACTGTCACAAATACTCCTATGGGTTGGCCAGAAAGGCTTCGCCTAAAACCAGGTCTTCGGGGGTGGTGATCTTGATATTGCGGTAACTTCCGGCTACTATCCCGACAATGCCGCCTAAACGCTCTACCAGTGAGGCATCATCAGTCCCCATGAAACCAGCCTGTTCGGCACGGCAGTGGGCATCATAGATAATCCTGAAACGAAATGATTGCGGGGTTTGCGCCTGCCACAAGTTTTCCCTGGGTGGGGTGTCAACGACCTTACCGTCGCGCACGCTCTTGATAGTGTCCTTGACTGGAACCGCTACCAATGCGCCATCGTAGTTTCTGGCAACCGCGATTGACTCCTGCAGAATCTCAGCCGTTATGAATGGCCTGACGCCGTCATGGATTAAGACCACATCATCCTGGCCGATCCGGTTTTTGAGAGCCATCAGACCGTTCATGACCGAATTCTGTCGCTCTCGTCCACCTGGAACTATCTCCAGCACTTTGCGAAAACAGCTGGCTTCCACCACATGCTCACGGCAGTAAGGGATCTCTTCCTCAGGGGTAACCAGAATAATGCCATCAATCAGGGGGGACTGTTCAAAAACAGCTATGGTACGAGCAACAATAGGCGCATCAGCCAGCTTCAGGTATTGCTTGTTTATCGAGGCGCCCATGCGTTTGCCCATTCCGGCGGCCGGAATAACGGCAAATGACTTGAAGCTTTTCATCTTGATCCTTTTATCAGGTAGTTCATAGCCCAGGCAAGTGATTCGGACAGAGCCGTCAGATCGCGTTCAAGAATGGTACGCACATCTAATAGGAACCTGTCACGCTGAATACGCCCTACAACCGGAACAGGGGCCCGGCGCAGGGCAGCTTCAATTTGCTGCGGGGAGACATTGGCTATCTGCACCTCAATCAGCGAAGTGGGTAATTGTAGCAGAGGAAAAGAACCACCGCCAGCACTAGATTCACCTGAATGCTTTGAAAGGGACACTGCCTCAGGCAGCGTGCGTCTGAAACGGCGGATTATCTGATCGGCGGTCTTGGCCAGGAGTTCGGCCGGTGCAGTCAGCATCCGCAGGGTGGGAATCGATTGCAGAGCGCCACGATCATCCCGATAAAGCTTGAGGGTCGCCTCCAGAGCAGCCAGAGTAAGCTTGTCGATCCGCACCGCCCTTAACAGCGAATGCCGTTTCATCGGCTCAAGCAGATCGCGCTGTCCGGCGATGATTCCGGCTTGCGGGCCACCCAGCAACTTGTCGCCGCTAAAGGTCACTACCCCGGCCCCCTCAGCCAAATACTGGCGGATGGTCGGTTCACCGCTGATCCCGTAGGGACTCAGGTCAATCAGACAGCCACTGCCGGCATCCAGCATAACCGGAACACCTGCCTGGCGTCCAAGAACCGACATCTCGGCAATGCTTGTGTCGGCGGTGAATCCCACTATGGCGAAATTGCTAGTATGAACCTTAAGGAGCAAAGCGGTTGAATCGGAGATAGCTGACTCGAAATCACGGAAATGGGTGCGGTTGGTGGTCCCCACCTCAACCAAGCGGGCACCGCTTTGGCGCATTACATCCGGAATACGGAAAGATCCACCGATCTCGACCAATTCCCCGCGTGAAACCACCACCTCACGTCCCTGTGCCAGGCTTGAGAGCGCCAGCATAACCGCCGCAGCGTTATTGTTCACCACCAAGGCCGCTTCTGCTCCGGTCAGCTCACAGATCAAGGCTTCAACATGGGAATAGCGCGTGCCGCGTTCACCGCTGATGAGATTGTATTCGAGATTGGAATAGCCGCCTGAGATCTTGCGAATGGCTTCCTCGGCCTTATCGGCCAAAGGTGAGCGCCCCAGATTGGTATGGACAACGACACCGGTTCCGTTGATCACCGGCCGCAGACTGCTGGATGAGCGCTGTTCCAGTTCAAAAACGATCTTGGCGACCAGATCTTCATGCCCCGGAAGCGAACTGACGGCACCGGAGCGCACCTGTCCCCGCAACTCATCCAGATATTTGCGTATGGCAGCGACAATCTCACTCCGGGGAGTAAGCTCGAGCAGTGCAGCGATCTCAGGCCATTCCAGAACACGATCCACTTTCGGGATCTGCCTCAGCACATCCTGTACATTATCAGCCATGCTTATCCTCAGATGTCACAGGTTGGTGGCGAAGCGCTACCATCCATAAGAACAAGGCCGCCATACTCGGCATTTTTGCGTACCAGCCTTTCAGCTGTGGTGGCATCTTTTCTGCGGAAAGCATCAATGATTTTTTCATGTTCCTGAATAGAGATTCTCATGCGGCCAGGCATGGAAAGCGACATCAGCCGCAAGCGCTGAAAGCGATTCACCAGGCTGTCAATCAACTCCCGCAATTTCTCATTGTCGGCGGCCTTTATAAAAAGATCATGAAAATCACTGTGTACCTTGAAAAAATTCTTGATGTCATTGTGGCTAGCTAATTCCGCCAGACGATTGTTGATGGTCTGCAGCTTGACAAGTTCTTTCTCGGTCAGCTTTTCGCAGGCCATACGAGCGGCATATCCTTCCAAAATACTTTTGATTGCATAAAATTCTTCTACATCCTTCGGGCTAAACTCTCTGACTATTGCTCCGCGCCGGGGAATCACTGTCAGATAGCCCTCTGATTCCAGCTGACGAAATGCTTCACGAATCGGAGTGCGGCTGATTCCATAGCGTTCGGCCAGATCCGGCTCCGAAACGCGACTACCAGCTTTGAGTGAGCCTGCAATTATGGCATCACGTATATTTTCAAGTATTTTTTCCCGTAAGGTGAGATGCTTTTCGATATGTTTTATCATTGAATGGAAACCCCGGTTTAATTTTGCCTCATTGTATACAGTATGCAGCATTTGTCAACTGTAACCTTCTGGTTTTACGTATTTTTGCGTACAGGTTTGCATCAAATATATTTACGTTGATTAACTTCCGCAAAAAATAAATTGACGACATTCCGGCAAAATCTGCCTTGAATTTTGGCGCTCCAGCAGGTAATCTGCACAAAGACGAATATTTCAGCTATTTATATCAGGTTCATTGTTTAAATTCAGACTCGCAGAGGCAATATGGATCCGGTACGACATCTCAAAATTTCAATGTTGATCCTGCTCGTACTGATGTCAGCCGGCACCTTCGGATTCATGGCCATAGAAAAATGGCGATTTCTGGACGCCTTTTACATGACGATAATCACCCTGGGAACCGTCGGTTTCAGGGAGGTGCACGAATTAACCGATAGTGGTAAAGTATTCACAATATCCCTGATTATAGTGGGCGTTAGCGTACTGGGTTACATCGTCGGCAGCCTGGCGCAAATCATGTTTGAAGGGCAGATTCAAAGGGTAATCGGGAGGAAAAAGGTGGAAAAGAAAATAGGGGCGCTAGAGGATCATTACATCATCTGCGGCTTCGGACGGATCGGCTCACTGATCTGCAAGGAGTTTACAGCCAATAACCTGCCCTTCGTAGTAGCGGAAAAAGACCCGGAAGCCCTTGAAAAACTGGAGGAAGAAAACTACCTGTTCCTCAAGGGTGACGCCACTATGGATGAAACTCTGCTAAAGGCCGGCATCAAGCGCGCCAAAGGCCTGATCTCGGTAGTCACCTCGGATACATCCAATGTCTACATCACCCTGACCGCCCGTGGTCTCAACCCGGATCTTTATATTCTGGCCCGCTCCGGGGAAGATGGCTCGGATATAAAGCTGAAAAGAGCCGGGGCCAACAAGGTGGTTTCGCCCTATTTCATCGGTGGCAGCAGGATGGCCCAATCAATTTTGCGCCCCAATGTAGTAGACTTCATCGAAATTGCTACCGGTAGCGACCATCTTGACCTGCAGATGGAGGAGATTACCATTCCGGACCATTCGGCCTTTGTGGGTGAAACTTTGATGAGCTCCGGTTTTCGCAAGGAGATCGGCGTTATCATTGTCGGTATTAAAAAATCGCATGGCAAAATGGTCTTCAACCCGCACTCGCAATCAAAGGTGGAAAGCGGCGATACCCTGATCATTCTGGGCGAACCAAATGCCATCACAAAACTGGAAGACCTGGTGGGGCGTACGATCACTGACGCCTTAATTCAAAAACATCGTGAGTTAAAAGCCAATGCCTGAAAAAATCCATGTTCATGTTCCTTATCCGCAGCTATCCAGCTACCTGGGCTATATCTTGGCGCAGCACCTTAATCCTGAGATATTTCTGCCGGCCGAGGCGCTTGACCAGATGATCTGGGAAGAGTTGGCCTCAAATGCCCAGGCAATTCATGACGCCGGACTGATGACCACCATCCATGCCCCGTTTATGGATCTGAATCCGGGAGCCCTCGATCCGACCATTCGTGAGGCCACCCGGTCTCGCTTTCAACAGGTTTTTAAAGCGGCCGAGCTGTTGCGCCCGCGGGTGATCGTCTTCCATCCCGGCTATGACGAGCTTCGTTATGGGGACAGCCGCATGGCCTGGCTAAAAAACAGCATCGCGTTTTGGCAGGAGTTTCTCCCGCGGGCCAAAGAGCTGGGCCTGATCATCGCCATTGAGAACATCTTCGAAAAGGAACCATCCACCCTGCGCGGCCTGTTCGAGGCGATTGACGATCCTCATTTCAAGCACTGCTTCGACACCGGACACTGGAATATGTTTACCACTGTCACCATGGAAAACTGGTTCAGCGAATTAGGTTCTTACATTGCTGAAAGTCATATCCATGACAACCACGGCCAAGCTGATGAACATCTGCCGCTGGGCGAAGGCCAAATCGATTTTCAGAAATTCTTTGGATTGCTCAAGCAATTTGCCCCTGATTCAGTCTGGACCATTGAGGCTCACAGCCAAAAACGACTGGAGCGGGCGCTGAATAGCATCGCAAAGTACCTCTAAGTTCGCCTTACTTTTTTACCCTTTCAGAGCAGCGACTGGACCATCATCGCCTTTTTGGTATGATGGCCGGAATTAACTCAGAATGAAGGAAATCATGTCCGAAATCATCCTCGTCACCGGTGGCTGTGGCTACATCGGCAGCCATGTCACCCGTCAGCTCTCCGAAGCAGGTCACACCGTAATTGTCTACGACAACCTTTCTACCGGTTTCCGCGATGCCCTTCATGGCGAAGGTCTTATCGAAGCCGATTTGGCTGATCGAGATGCGCTGGATAAAGCCTTCCAGAAATACCATTTCTCAACCGTTCTGCATTTTGCCGCCTCTATCGTGGCCCCGGAATCGGTCTCCAAGCCCTTACAATATTATGCCAACAACACCCGCAACACCCTCGGACTGCTGGAGACCTGCGTCAGGCACAAGGTCCAGCGTTTTATCTTCTCCAGCACGGCCGCGGTCTATGGCTTTCCGGAAGGCGGCGTAGCCTCTGAGGAAAGCGCTCCAGCGCCAATTAACCCGTACGGCACCTCCAAGCTGATGAGTGAGTGGATGCTGCGGGATGCTGCAAGCGCCTATGGCATGAACTACGTGGCTTTGCGGTATTTTAATGTGGCTGGTGCTGACCCCCAAGCCCGCATGGGTCAGCGCACACCCGAGGCTACTCACCTGATCAAGGTAGCCTGTCAGGCTGCTTTAGGAATGCGCAATAGCATTGCCATCTATGGTACCGACTATCCTACTCCCGATGGAACCGGTATCCGCGATTACATTCATGTAGAAGATCTGGCTGCGGCGCATCTGGCGGCATTGAATTATCTGAAGGATGGCGGAGCACCGGCAATTATGAATGTCGGTTATGGCCGCGGCAGCAGCGTGCGTGAAGTGCTGAAACTGGTCAAGGCGGTCAGCGGCGTGGATTTTCAGGTTATCGAAGCCGAGCGCAGGCCGGGCGACCCGGCTTCGCTGGTGGCTCAGGCAGATAAAATCGGGCTGCTGACCGGCTGGCGTCCGAAGCATGCCGATCTGAAAACCATCGTGGCAGATGCCTGGCGCTGGGAGAAAAAACTGGCGGAAATGTGACCTTTAGGCAAAAGAAATCTCCGCAATAGCACCAGCATCACTGAACCTGATCTTCTTTGCTTCAAGAGTTTTTTCTAGTTGGGACAATTCCTTCCAGATGATCCTTGATGAATAATACTGCAACATTCTCCGACTACTATTCCCAAACAAGCTAAAACCAGACAGACCGCATTTCATCAACCCGATCCGCATGAGCTCCCTATTGCAACTGGTTTTGGCCGGTTTAGATGGTAACCTTGAACTGTAGTGGCTAGCCTGAGCAACGCATGCTTGCTTCTTTTATTTAAAATCTATATTAATTAAGAAAAAAAACCATAGAAAGGCAACCTTCTTGACCAAAAAAATTTCTTATCTTCCAGTCATTGCCGGCATTCTTACATTGCTCATCTTTCTGATTATTGTTGAATACCTGGTCTGGCTGGAATACGACCGCGACTATCAAACCATGAAAGCCCGCAACTATACTGCGGTCGGACTTGTGCGGGCCAAACTCGAGACGGAAATCAATCGCACCATGTATCTTGGACTGGGCCTCAGCTCGTTTGTCAGCGCCACCCCTGAATTCAGTCCCGGGCAATTCAATCGCATGGCCGCCACCCTGGTAAGCCTTCATGCCAGCATTCATCATGTTGCCCTGGCCCCCGGCAATGTTGTGCGCTATGTTTATCCACTCAATGATAACGAAAAAATTTTGGGCCTTGATTATCTAAAGGATCCGAGCCAGCGGGATGCCGTACTAAGGGCAATGAAAGAGAAACAATCGGTCTTGGCCGGTTTAAAGTTTGCTCAAGGGGGCCAAGGGCTGGTGAATCGTATTCCGATTTTCCCGCTCGACAAAAACGGCCGCTACTACTACTGGGGCATGGCCTCGATTGCAATTGATCCTATACCGCTTTATTCAGCGGCCGGATTAAACAGCCAGGATTTTACCTTTGCCTTGCGAGGCAAGAATATCAACGGGGCGAGAGGGGACATGCTTTGGGGCGAGCAGGACGTTTTCAATGATCCCCGGGCCATAGTAATGGATGTAAGCGTGCCGGGAGGCGTCTGGCAGTTGGCCGGACAGCCTGCCAATGACCTCATGGATGCCGCTGCGCGCCGCAAGATGCGCCACATGGTGGGCATCATCCTGGCGATCGGTTGCGGATTATCAGTCTGGTTGATCTTTAAGGCGCACATTACGATCAAATCACTGGCTTTGCATGATCCGCTTACCAGCCTCCCCAACCGTCGCTATCTTGAGGCCATGGCAGATTCCCAGATAGCTTTTGCCAAACGAAACCAAAGTGAGTTTACCATTTTGCATCTCGACCTGGATTATTTCAAGGACATCAACGATGAGTACGGCCATAAAGCGGGGGACGCCGTTCTGGTAAATGTGGCCCATTGCGCGAGAAAGGCCTTGCGGGAATCCGATTTCGTGGCCCGGATCGGAGGAGATGAGTTCGTAGTATTACTTCCCGATACAGGGGCCGGTGCCGGATTAGAGGAACTGATCGAAAGATTGCGGACATTCATCATTCAGCCCATTAATCATGAAGGCCATCAGCTCAAGATAAACGCCAGCATTGGCTCGGCAGTCTACCCCGGTTCAGGTCAAAAACTGGATCAGCTGATAAAAGAGGCCGATGCCAAGATGTACCTCGAGAAAAAGCGCCACAAGCAGACCGCCTGACCTCCGGGTATTGGCAAAGAGTGATGTTCCCATTCGGTCAAGCGATGTACAGGCTGAACAGGATCAGGAAGACAAGTTGACAGCCAGCCACCACCCATCCATTTCTGAGCATTGATTTCATATCCTCGGACTCGGCAAAACCTAGTGAGCTGACCATATTGGCACCTGGGAAAACAAAGTTATTGACCCGGGTTGCCACCACCAAAGCCAGCGACCAGGCCAGCATTGAAACGCCAAATTTACCGAGTAGCGGGTGGAACATTTCATTGAGCAGTTTCATTGTCGCCACTGTTGCGCCGCTGATGCCGAAAGCCCCTAGAAATCCGCCAGCTATGACAATGGCAGGTTTTTCACCAATGGCCACGATCGGTTTCAGCAGAGTGCCCAAAGCGGCAAAACCGCCCGCCTTTTCCACAAAGAAAATGAACGGGTCCAACAGAAGAAATAATAAAAACAGACTGACATTGCCCGCCATGCCATGGACCACCAGCTGCAATATCCGATCTAACTTCAGGCCCCCCGCTAAACCGGTTACCAGCGACAGACCCAACATGATAACCACCACAAACGAGGTCGGCGCCTTGACAATGATGCCGTAGACCACTGCAGCCAGAAAACAACCGGCAAATACCAACGTCGCGCGATGACTTTGCGGAGTAGGCTCAAAACGTTCCAGTTCGTCCGGCTGCTCATAAGGAAGCAAATCCCTGGTTCTGGCCTGGATACGTTGAATCATGATCCAGGTGGCAGCAAAGGTGATCAGAGCCACCGGACCGGAGACAAACAACAGCATTTGACCATAGCCGATCCCGGTCAGTCCGAGCAGGGTGATAACCGGCGGGGTGAACGGCCCCAGTATCAGAGCCTCTTCACCGACCGCCTGGAAGATGACCGCCACAGTGCTGCGTGACAGACCGACCGCGGCGGCTATCGGCACCACTATCGGCGCAATGATGGCATTCCCGCCGGCCATAGTTCCCAGCAGCCCGACCATAATCAGACAGGCCGACATAATACCAAGCATGGCCTTTTTTTCGGTATCAACACCGATGGTATGAATAATGCGATGCACGATGGTATGAGAGACCCGGGTGGCGTTAAGAACCTCCCCCAGCCCGCGTCCCAGCATGATGATCAATCCCACCAGCGCCAGGAAAGAGCCCATACTGGCGGCCAGGGCGGTCCCGAACGAGAGCAGGGTCTGGCCGGAAAGCACAGCCCCGACCACCACGCAAATCGCAGTGGCTGCCAGGATA
This sequence comes from Desulfuromonadaceae bacterium, assembly GCA_036504875.1. Lineage (GTDB taxonomy): Bacteria > Desulfobacterota > Desulfuromonadia > Geobacterales > Pseudopelobacteraceae > JACPFJ01. Next base: position 48,317 of record DASXUK010000029.1, on the reverse strand, counting down.
TCGACGTCGCGGAATACCAGGATTATGTAAATCAGAAGCGGGGCCAGCCCCAGCAAACCCCACCAGATTTCTGGATTCATCTAATTTCCCCTTTTCAAGACTTTTCCGGACTTGATACCTGTATGCTCCCCATCTCTTAAAACCGGCTGACCATTGATAAAGACATGGATCACCCCGCCGGCGTAGTGATGGGGATCGGCATATTCGGAGCAATCGTGAATGGTGGCCGGGTCAAACAGCACCAGATCGGCAGCAAAACCGGGCCGAATCAGACCGCGGTCGCTAAATCCCAGGCGAGCGGCCGGCAGCCCGGTCATCTTATGAACCGCAATCGGCAACGAGAGCAGGTTGTCTTCGCGGACCGAGCGTCCCAGTACGCGGGCAAAGCTTCCATAAGAACGAGGATGGGTTGTCTCACCAGCCGCTTGAGCGGCATTCAGGCCATGGCCGTCGGAACCGACCGCCACCTGCGGATCAGCCAGGATGGTGGCCACATCCTCCACTGCCATTGAAAAGAAGATTGCCCCAACCGCCCCCTGTTCCTGATCGATCAACCGGATAACCACCTCCTCCACCGGGCATTCCCAAGCTACAGAAATAGCGGCAATAGTCTTACCTGAAAGATGATGATTTTTTGCCGAGCCGCAGTTAGAAATCATAATCCCTGCGGCCCCTTCACGGGCAGCCATTTCCCGACCGATATCATCTTTAATCCGTTCCTGCAGCGCCGGGTCACGCAAGCGTTGCAGCATGGCTGCCGCGCCCCCCTCGTGCGCCCATTGCGGCACCACCGCCGTCAAAGTAGTAGCCGATGCCTCATAGGGATACTGGTCGGCAGCCACATCCACCCCGCTCAAACGCGCCTGTGCCAGCCTGTTCAGCGCCTCTGCAGCGCGGCCGCGGTTACCCTTCCCCATCGCCTTCAGGTGCGAAATCTGGATCCGGGCACCACTCTCCCGGCCGATGGCAATTGCTTCTTCAATGGCCTCGAATAGTCGTTCGGTTTCACTGCGGATGTGGCTAGTGTAAAGGGCATCAAAAGAAGCCAGTGTTTTTGCCAGCCCGACCAGCTCCTCAGTAGCGGCATAGCTGCCAGGCGGATAGATCAAGCCGGTCGACATGCCCCAGGCGCCTTGTTTTAGGGCCAGTTCCAGCAGCTCCTGCATGCGTTCCATTTCAGCGGCTGTCGGCCGCCGGTCATCCATTCCCATGGCAGCAATCCGAAGAACGCAATGACCAACCAGCGGTGCTAGATTAATTCCGGCACCATGATGTTCGATATAAGCGGCATGCTGGGCCAAATCGTTCCAGACCAAACCTTCCTCAGGCAGACTGAAGTCATGTAGGCCTAGAAAATCGATCAGATCCTGTTCGCGCCCAGCCTGCATTGGAAAAAGGCTTAACCCGCAATTGCCGGTCACCTCGGTAGTCACCCCCTGAAAGATCTTGCTCTCACACAGCGGATACTTGAACAGCGTCATGTCGCTATGGCTGTGGATATCAATGAAACCTGGCGCCAGGACCAGCCCACTGGCATTGATTACAGTGCCTGACCCACTGCCAACACAGAGGGCCAATTCTACAATCCGATCGCCTTTTATAGCCACATCGGCGCTATATGGTGGTGCACCGGAGCCATCGACGACTGTTGCGCCTTTGAAAATATATGAACACATTTCTGGTTTCCTCTTCGCTGAAAATAATCCGGGCTCTATAAAAAGTCCAGTGTATGCTTTTAAAAAAATCTATTGCAAGCCTGTTCCGGCAAAGCTTACAGTGATGCTGGATAAAAGCTGAATTAGGTTAAAGGGGGGATTAAGCAGGTGCGCGAAATTATTTTGGGGATAGTTTTAGGGCTGTTTGCTGTTTGTTTTATAGCGATCATAATCGAGGAGTGCTTTCTGGGAGGGCGACGCAGACGACGAGCACAGAAGGCGTATTTGAAACGCCAGGAGACGGAGTAGAAAACCCCTGAAGGTTACCTCCTTTTTCAGTAGGATCAAGGTTAACTTCCAAGGTTCTGCTCCTTTTATTTTATCCCACTCCCATCCCCCTAATATCCAAAAAAATCTGAGTACCCGCTGAGGGTACTCAGATTAAAATTAATCATCAGAATTATTGGGAATTATTGCACAACCACTCCATCAAACGTGGCCGTGCAGAGTACCGCAGCATTGTGACTGGTCACCGGAAGACCAACGTAGATCGTGTTGGCCATCGGGATTGTGTCACTTCCCACCAAAGTCCAGGTCACTCCATCCGGCGATATATAGCCGCTGAAGATGTTGCCGCTACGCACCAGCTTGACCCAGTAGGGAGCGGTTACCATTGGTCCGGCGGTAGGCACATAGGACGCCCCGGTGGTAAGGCGCCGCTGGAAGTTGGCCGCCTTGCCGGGTGAAAGACCCATCATGGCATAGGTGGAACCGCTGGTCAGGGTTTCGCGCATCATGACCCCGCCTTTGGCTGACGGATCGGTATTTTGCAATGAAGCAACCCGCGCTACTATCTGGCCGTTACCGGTCCATGGCTGGTAAGTATACCCGAAGGAGTCTGCCGTTCCCCAGATGTCCCAACCTGCCCCTTTTACTGTAAAAACGCCATTGGCATAAGTGGCGCTGCCTGGCACACCAGTGCTGGCAATATCACGGAAGACCCAGGGAGTTGGAAGACCCGGGAGGGTACTGCCTACCGTGATTGCCACAGGAGCGGATGTCGCTGTCAACCCCTGAGAATTGGTGGTCTTGGACGTTAATGAGTAGCTGCCGGCAGCAACGTTGCTCCAGGTATAGCTGTAGGGGCTGGTTGTGGCAGTCCCGAGCAGTGTGGTGCCGTTGAAAAATTCAACCTTGTTGATTGTAGCTCCCGAGCCGGCTGTTGCAGTGGCTGCTATCGGAATACTCGCCGGTGCAACAAACGCCGCACCGTTGGCGGGAGCGGTAATGCTGGCCGTGGGAAGAGTAGCGCCTCCGGTTGTTACATTGATTCCGTCAAAGGTCGCGGTACAAAGCCTGGTAGAATCGTGACTAGTCACCGGCAAGCCTACATAAATCGTGCTGGCCATAGTGATTGTGTCACTGCCAACCTGAATCCAGGTAGTACCATCCGCGGATATAAAGCCGCTGATGGTGCTGCCGCTACGTACCAGCTTGACCCAGTATGGAGCGGTTACCATTGCTCCGGCGGTAGCGGTATGAGTTCCCCCGGTGGTCAGGCGCCGCTGGAAGTTGGCCGCTTTGGCCGGAGAAAGTACCATCATCGCATAGATTGAATTGTTGGTCAGGGTTTCGCGCATCATGACACCGGCTTTGGCCGCTGTATTAGTATTCTGAATTGATGCAACATGCGCAACTATCTGACCGTCGCCGGTCATTGGTTGATAAACGTAACGGAAGGCATCGGTGGTGCCCCATATGTCGAATCCTGCCCCGAATACTGAAAAGACATTGTTCAGATAGCTGGCACCACCGACCACGCCAACGGTACCAATGTCGCGGGTCTGCCAGGGCGCCGGCAGCGGAAGCACAGTGCCAGTGCCTCCCAAAGGAACATTCAGAGTTGCATTGACGGGATCATTGCTGGCGATTGCCAGCGTAGCGCTTCGCGCATTGATTAGGCTCGGACTGAAGGTGACGTTGATGGCACAACTGGCGCCTGGAGCCAGGCCGGGGCCGCAATTGTTAGCCTGGGCAAAGTCGGCGGCATTTGTTCCGGTAAGACCGATACTCTTGATAATCAGCGATTGAGTACCGGCTGCTCCCTTATTAGTCAAGGTCACTGTTTTTGCCAAACTGGTCGTATTCACCACTTGGTTTCCGAAAACCAGCGTTGTCGGCGCTGCATTTGCTACGGGTGCACCCGGCAGAAAGACGATCGGGCGCATCATGTCGTTTTCTTCATGACCTAGCAAATGGCAGTGCCAGACATATTCCCAGCCGAAGTTAGTCATTACATTGGTGGTCTGGGCCACCGCTGGAATACCTGGCGGAGGTGCTACCGGCAGGAACATGGCTGTGGAACCGGCCGGTGACGTCACGTCCAGCAGCCGATTGCTGTCGGGAAGTGCAAAGGGGAGATTCATCGCCACCGGGCGGATTGCCACGATGATATCTTCGAAGGGGTTGGTGCGGATGGTCTCCTTCCAGCCCAACTCATCGTCGTAGGGGGGCTTGATGGTGTTGGTCCAGTCCACCCGGTTGACCACCTGCACATTGAACAGATGAAAATGGATCGCATGCGAGTCGACACCCAGGTGATTCAGGCGCCACAGGACGGTTTCGCCCGTCTTCAAGATCTCGGTGGGTGGGTCAACATAAAAATTGGCACCGATAATCGGACCGGCGCCGACAGTCGGCGCAAGTGGGTTGGGGGTCGAGCCGAGCACGGCGTTCATTCGTCCGAATTCCATGTCAAAGCCCTCAACCAGGTTCTTCCCATTCATCACCAATGCTCCGTTGAGCATGGCAGCCGCCATGGCGCCTGTGCCGCCTCCGCCGGTCAGATAAATCCGGGGAGCAGAGATGTAACCCGAGCCTGGATTGGTCAGATTGATGGCGCCAACCGAACCGAGGGTCACATTGGCTGTGGCTGTAGGGAGCGTGGTGCAGCCTCCGTTGAAGGTAACTGTGGGAGCCACAAGGTAATTCGAGCCTGGATTTGTGATGGCAACGGTGGTAACGACGCCGCCTGATATGATTGCCGTGGCGGTAGCGCCCGGCGGGGTAAGGGTAACGGCAGGAGGCGCTGAGCAACCGCTACCGGAAGTTACCAGCGTAACGCCGGTAACACCGTTAAGCGTGGCCGTGGCCCTAGCGGGTGTGCAGGCAGGAGCGACACAACCGGCAGGAAAGCCGCCATAAAAAGAGACCGTCGGAGGCGTGGTATAACCTAGGCCGGGGAGCTCGGTCATTACCTTGACAACCGGCTGAGGTGTGCCGGTCACATTCAAGGTTTCGGCCACGCTGTTGGCATAGATATCCTGATATTTGGTGCCGTAGGCGGCGTTATAAGCGGCAGCCGGCACAAGAGGAGCATCCTGGGAAGCTGCAAAGGCCTTCGGCAAGGCGGTCTGCAGCGCGGCCAGGTTGAAGGGTGCTGTTGCAGTCCCCTTGATGCGAATCTGCATGATGGTCCGGGTGTTGGGGCCGAAACCGGCCGTGGTTGAGGGCGCGCCGCCGATTGCGGTCAGATCCGGGGCGCCGGTGAAGTAATCGTAGCGCGTATCATACAGCGGCATGGGTGCGGGTGCGTCGTTGTAAAGAATGAGCGTGTCACCGTCTTTGTACGAGGAGAAGTCGACGATGATATCCGCGCGTACTGCCGGCGGCATGTACAGTGCTTTACTTGTGACGCCTCCGAAGGTGACGCTTCGGCGACTATAGTCGAAATCCACCGGATGCGGCGGTATCACCGCAACCTTCGCCAAGAACCCTGCTTCGTTGCCAATCTGGATCATGGTCGGGCCGGCAGTGACCGGGTCGGGCACGCCGCCGGCTCTGCCATCCACCGGCCAGGTCGGATAGGCTGGGTTGGGGATCGCAGGAACCATGCTGACTTCAGTTCCCACCGTAGCATAGGCGGTTGCACCCGTGCCGGCGCCACCCGTAATGGTTACAAGAGGCGCAGAGGTGTAGCCGGACCCCGGGTTGGTGACCGTAATCCCGGTAATAATTCCATTGGCCATCGTTGCCGTTCCGGTGGCCGTAACACCAGTCGGGGGGGCGGAGAAGGTAACAACAGGAGCACTGTACCCGGCGCCTCCCGTGGTAACAACGACAGTCAGCGGTTCCGCCTTATACAGCTGCAGGTTGAGCATGCGGTCATTGCAGGCATTCAGAATTCGGAAACGGACCGCTGTCGGCGGCAATTCGAGGTAGGGGAAGGCAGTGCCGTTGACAACCGGGGTATCCATGAAGGCTTCCGGGACGATTGTCGGGCTCGGCAGGGTATTGTTCAATGCCAACATCGGCGGTATCATCCACGGAGCATAATCCCATCTGCCCATGACATTGAATCCGGTCGGATCATAGATGTTCTCGTTCGGCAGATACTCATGCGGCAACCACAAGCTTCCGCCGATGCTACCCGGCACATAGGTGTACCAGAGAGGATCTACGGCTGCGGTCTTGGGAGTGGGGATTGCTCCGGTTGCCGCGAAGTTGGCGTGTAGGGGGGTAGTAGCATCGTTCACGAAGGTCTTGTCCTGAATGATCAGGGGAATGCCGTACTTGTATTCCGGTATTCCTAAGTCGGGCAAGATCTTGGCGCCGGTCGGATTGGCTGCCGATACATTTCCCTCGATCAGGTCTTTCTCGGCCTGGTCTACCAAGAGGTAGCCGGCTGCCTCGCCGGCGTAGACATTCAGCCGGGTAATACCGTAGGCATGGTCATGGTAGAACATCAGGCGGGCGCTCTGCTGGTTGGGATAGTAGTAAGTCCCGGTCCCATCATTCAACGACGGCGTGAAGCAGGTTGCACCGCCGATGCAGGGGATTCCGGAACCGTTAACCATGTCAGGCACGTTCTGGAAGCTGACCCCCTTTTTGTAAGAGGTGGGATCAAAGGCGGGGGTAACCCACTGGTGGGGCGTGCCATCGCTGATCCAGGGGGTCAGACCGCCGTGGAGGTGGATGGTGGCGCGGTTCTGCGTGTACATTTCAGTGCCGCCCAAGGGGCCCATGCCGGCCCCCATGACAGTGGTATCGACCGGCAGGGAGAGATTACCCAGGGGGCCGGTACTCAGTTGGTTGAAGAACTTAAAGCGCACGGCCCGGTCGCGCTGGGCGATGATCAGCGGGCCCAGATAATGCGGTGCCGCCACGTTGGGATCAGTCGTGTTGATCTGATAATAGCCCCTGATCTTGGTAGGGGGCAGATCCGAGTTCATCTGCTCAGGGTGGTCCTTCAAGCCGATCTCATAGTAATCCGATCCCGGATAGCTGTTTATATCCGGAACAGCCAGAGGGATGTATTGTCCCAGGTTGTTCTTATGGTTGACTCCCAGGCCAGCCAGGGAATCGACGAACTTCCTGATGTTCGGGCTGTTGGCGTAATTGGGCAATGTAATGTCAACTGCCGGGTTGATACCGGTGGGGGTCGCCGCAATGGCCATTGGTGCGGCTAACGTTAATATGGCCAAAGCTATGATTATCCGTAAGAAGATACTCCGATTATTCATTCTGCACCCCCTTGGCGTATTTGTCAGGAGCTGCTTTGTCAGGTGCTGCTAGCCTCTCGGCTTTTCGCGCTTCGATGGCTTCCTGAAGTCTTTTTTTTGCTTCTTGCCTCCTCTGGTGCCCTGATTTTTGTGTACTCTGAAGCGTTGATTGCACTGCTTGCGATTGCACATCTTTTGAAGATTGTGCACGTGCTTGATCAACTCCGCAGGCAAGGACAGCCAGCCCTAGCCCTATCAAAAAACAAAAGAAATAAAAGACTCTACTTTTCACCATTTGATATCTCCTTTCTTAAGAGTTATTTACAGTAAACATTTAATTTACGATTGTTTTAAATTTATTTAGTAAGCGTATATGGTCTAAAACCTCCTTTCTACTGGGATGAATTTCTTAATAAAACAGACCTTTGGCGAGTCCATAAAACAAGACATACCCTTATATTTTGATAAGTAGCAATGATACTGGTGGTATACCAAGTCATTGTAAGCACTTAACTATCAAGCTAAAGTTAAATATTATGTAAAAAAAGATATATGTTGCAGCTTAGCTGTCAGTTGACTAAAAAAAGATGTGTTGCTATTGATGTGAAGATTTGAATCAGACAGATCGGTTGCTTTCCGACCCATTCTCATAAATGGTTTGGTTGCTCAGGATATTAATTACAAATTTTTCATTTATACTAATATCAGGCTTTTTGGGGCTGTCGAGGGTTGTAGTTAAAATCAAAACCTTTGGCTATTTTAGGCGAACTTTATATTTAAGACCTTAGGGAGAAAAGTTTACATGCGGGGATAGAGTTGCGAACGTTGATTCGGAGACCATCAGGCATAAACGCTTACAACATCAGGTTGTAAGGATGTTTTAGTCATAGACATAAAATAAAAAAGGAACCGGCTCACAACAAACCGATCCCCCTGAAACACTATCAATAAGCACCTGTTAAAGTTTTAAAAATCCTCGATTTTCATTGGACACCACCCTGTTTTTGCCTTGCCCCTTGGCTGCATAAGTACATGCGTCAATTCGGCTGATAAAGGTCCGGGCATCATCGCCTGACCGGTACAGGCCGACTCCAATGCTGATGGTCATATTAACACCGATGTCACTGGCGGGGTAGAACAGCTTATCTGCAAAGGCGATCCGCAGCCGTTCCGCCACCCGAAGCGCCTCTTCGCTGTCAGTCTCCGGCAGAAGAACAACAAACTCCTCCCCGCCGTAACGGTAGGCTGAGTCGGACAGCCGGATACAGTCACGAATTACCAGGGCCAGTTCGCTCAGCACGCGGTCCCCTTCCAGATGCCCGTAGGTATCGTTGAAGCACTTGAAATTATCAACATCCAGCATCATCAATGACAAGGGATGCTGATAGCGCTGGGCGCGCTCCATCTCGACCTCGATCTGACCATAAAAGTGGCGCGAGTTAAAAAGCCTGGTCAGGCCATCGGTGATACTGAGTTCGTGATAGCGATGTTCGCTGGCTCGCAGCGCCTCTTCGGCCTGCTTGCGCTCGGTAATATCCTGCAGGGTCTCAATGGCTCCGATAATCTTGCCGTCACGATTTAGTGAGGGAGCCGCCGTGAAGTACAGCCACCTACCGTTCTCACCAAAATGGGGGAAATAATCCTCAGCCTCGTAGGCCTTATCGATTACTGTAGAGCGGCGGCACTTGCCCTGATAATGCCGGTTAAAAACCTCTTCATCAGCGCCGTCAACGATCAGATCGGCCATAATCGGACGTTCGGACGGATAAAAGGCACGCCAGTGATTGCTGGTGCCGATCACCTCGGAGGCCGCCAAGCCGGTGGTATTGGCACAGGCCCGGTTCCAATGGGTAATAATATGATGCTCATCAATAACAAAGGTTGGTACCGAGAAGCCTTCCACGATCTGGGCCAGTCTTTCGCGGCTTTCCCGCAACTCTTCCTCGGCCCGCTCACGTGCCAGCCGCTCACCATATTTGCGGACCACATCCGGGATCAGCACCGGCAGCATCGCTAGATAATTGTTCTCTGAGTCTTTGATGATGTACTCGTAGACCCCCATCTTGAGGGCCTCGACCGCTACCTGCTCGGATCCGTAACCGGTGAGGATAACCAGCGGGATGGCTATCTGGCGGCTAAGCAACTCGGCGCACAGATCCAGCCCATAGATCCCGGGCAGGTGATGATCTATCACCACCACATCGTAATTTGTGGCATCGCCCATAATTAAGCCCAATGCGTGTGGCACATTGGTACAATCGGTTACCTTGCAGTTGATCCCGCTTTTTCGGAAAGCGCTGCAAAAAGCCAGTTGATCATGCTCATTGTCCTCCACCAAAAGTATGCGCAGCAACATGGGATCCTTTTTCATGTGTCACCTCCGAGAGCTCGTCAGTTGCCACAAAGTTGGATTATTTTCGGAAACAGCTGCACCATTACTAACTGCTTTTCCACAGGGGTAAGGAAACATAAAACGTGCTCCCTTGCTCCGGCAGCGATTCCAGCCGCACCGAGCCGTTTAATCTTTCAGCCGCCTTGCGCACGATAGCCAGACCAATGCCGGTCCCCTCATATTCCTGTTGGGTGTGCAGCCTCTGCAACATCTGGAAGACCTGCTCATGATAGCGGGCTTCAATGCCGATGCCGTTGTCGCGAACAAACAATTCGCAGCGGCCGTTATCCTGCTTCAGCCAACCCAATTCGAGGATTTTTTTCTGTGAACCGTTAAACTTGAGCGCATTGCTGATCAGATTACAGAAAATCTGTTCAAAAAGAGTCTGATCACACGCTATCAGCGGCCAATCGTCATGCATCAGCACCTCTACGTCGTCAGCTATATGCTTGGCTGAAATCAGTTCCTTAAAAACCAGCTCAGGCTCGATACGTTGCGAAAAGATCTCTTTCTTTGTGACCTGCGAATATTCCAACAGGTCGCGCACCAGATCTTCTCCACGGACCAACGCTTTTTTCAAGCCGCAGAAGTGTTTTGCCTGTTTTTCGTTTAGAACACCCTCCAGCTCCTCCTGCAAGATATCGGCATAGAAGCGGATTGCACGCAGCGGGGAACGCAGGTCATGCGATACTGTCGAGGCATATTGAGTCAAATCTTCATTGGTCAGTGCCAGGGCAGCAGCTTCCAGAGACAGCTCTTGATGGGCTTGATGCAACTTGTCCCTTGCCTCTTGATGCGCGTTGATCTCGATCAGCAGCTGCCAGTTTACCTCAGACAGTTCGCTGGTCCGTTGCCGCACCTGTTCCTCAAGCTGGTCGTTATAGTTTTTAAGTCTGTCCTCGGCCCGCTTGCGGTCGCTGATATCCTGAAGGGTTTCAATTGCCCCGATAACCTGACCCTGCACGTTCCGCAGCAGTGCGGCTGTAAAATAAAGCCAGGTTCCAGCCTTGCCCATGCTAGCGAAATAGTCCTCGGCTTCATAGGCCCCGGGAACCATTTTTGAGCAGCGCCAGTGGCTATAATTGCGACTGATTTCCTCCTCGGTCGCCTTATCCAGTATTAGATCGATCATCAACGGCCGGGCCTGCGTATAAAAAGCCTTCCAATGCTCCTTTGTGCCGACCATTTGGCGGGCCGAAAAGCCGGTGGTGTTTTCGCAGGCCGTGTTCCAGTGGGTGATGGTATGTTCGGAATCAATGACAAAAGTCGGGATTGGCGTACCCTGAAGGATCTCCAGGAGAAGGGCATCATCGATTACCGGGTTGCTTCTCTGAGGGCTTGAATTAGCAATCATCGGCGTCTCCATTTGGTCAGCGGCCCTGCGATTTGAAGACGGCTAAGTTTAAGAAATAGAACGCTGTTAAATTCTTTCAGAATTTAAAAAAATTGTCAACTGGACAGCATTCAAGCAGTGAAACCTGCCGCATTTAATTGCCTCGGATAATTAGAAGAGGCCACCACTCACTGCCGCTCCTGCTAAACTTCTGCTAGCGGCCAGCTCTTTTCCAGATCGGGGGGATAAAAATTTTCTCGGGTCCGGTTGTAATAGCCAAATTGCAGGCGCGGAAATTCCTTTTTCAACTGTTGCAACAGACGGTACATGCCGATTCCCTTAGAAGTCGCCCCCATTTCACGATTGTAATAATCAGGGTCTATCGACAAATTGCGCATCTGGATCATGTCCAGCCCGGTTTCGGCCACAAACTGTAGCAGAGCCTGCACCTCTTGAGGGGAATCGGAAACACCGGGGGAAATCAGATAGTTGATCATGGTGAAGCGGCCGGCTTGTTTGGCCGTTTTCACGGATTTTATAACGTCCGCAAACGTGTAGCCCTTTGGGCGATAGTAGCGGTTGTAAAGCTCTTCCTGGACCGAATTCATCGAAAAGCGAAACGAGTCCATGCCGCTATCACAGAGAAGCTGCACCCGCTCCGGAATCGAGCCGTTGGAGTTGAAGTTGACCGTGCCACCGCTGGTAGCCTGTTTAAGACGCCGGGTGGCAATAGCAATGGTATCGGCCTGCAGGATTGGGTCGCCTTCGCAGCCCTGGCCATAGGAGACAATCGCCTGTTCGGCCTGTTCCAGATGCGGCAGGGCAATTTCGACGATCTCTTCCGGTGTGGGCACGAAGCTGATCCGCTCGTGGTTGGCGGGACAGCACTCGGAGGGTTGCAAGCTGATGCAGCCGAGACAGGCTGAATTGCAGATTGGCGAGGTCGGCAGCGGGGCCTCCCAGCGACGGTAGAAAAGATTCTTGGCGGCAAAACAATGGTAATCCACGGCGCAACGAGACAACTGCTCCAGCAGGCGATTACCGGGCATTTCCTGCAACATTTGGCGCACAAGCGGGTCCAGGGTCCGGTCGTCATAATTGCAGGGATTCCAGTTACTGTTATTATCGACCTTGCTGGCTGCCACAACAAAACAGTCGCGCGCTTCATCCCAACCCACGGCAGTGTAGGACCAGAGCGGCAAATGGGTAGTCTTGGCGAAGTAATCGCAGGCCGGAAGCAGCGTACGCGCATAACCAGGGGCCATAAAAGCCGCCACTGCTTGGATCGGCTGACTTCTGCGCCCTTCGCGCACCTCCGGAACAGTAACAAAACTCTTCTTCCTGGCATCCCAAGCCACCGGTGGCATATCCGGCATAGTGAATAGTTTGCTGTCTTCGGGCAGCGGGATCAGCTCAACATCTTCCGGCAATACCGGCTCATTGGCGCTCATCCCGGCCATACAGAGTTCAGGATGATCAAAGATATTGCCCCGTTGGTCGGCATAGAGCATTTTGGGAAGTGTCTTCGGCACGTCTTACTCCTCGAGTTATTCATTATTAAAAAGTTGTTTAGTCATCATATGCCAAAACCGGACAGTAATCAGCATTTTTCCACCTAGCAACATCAAAAGATTATTTTTGTTTAATTTTTACTAAGGACTGAAGCTGGGGGTCGACAGACACCAATTTTAGATGTAGCATCTGTTTCCGGACAAAGGCTGGAGCCCATCACACCCATGAAGGATAGCGCATGATCCATATCATTCAAAACGACCCGCAAGTTCCACCTGGTCTGCTGGCAGACCAGCTTGACCGCTTGAAACAGCGCTGGTCACTGGTCCAAACCTGGCGCGAGGAGGCGCTGCCCGAGCCATCGCTGATTACAGCGGTGATCGTCCTGGGAGGCGCCATGGGCGCCAATGAAGATACAAAGTTTCCGTTTCTAAGCCCACTGAAAAAGTTTATCGGGGAGATTGTCGAGCAGGGGATTCCTTATCTGGGGGTTTGTCTGGGGGGTCAGCTCCTGGCAGCGGCGCTGGGCGCCAAAGTGGTCTCCAACCGTTGGGAAGAACTGGGGACACTGGAGGTTACGCTCAACCAGGCTGGCTGCCAGGATCCGCTTCTTAAAAATATTGGGAAGCTGTTGACCACCTTTCAGTGGCATCACGACAGCTTTGATCTTCCGGAGGGGGCTCTGCTGTTAGCCTCCAGCCCGGCCTGCCCGCATCAAGCTTTCCGCTTTGGCCGCACAGCCTGGGGACTGCAGTTTCATCCCGAAGTAACTGAAACCATTATCCGCGACTGGTGCGCCTGGGACCCGGCCACCAAGGTGCGCACCGAGGAGTTATTGAACGCCTGGCGGGCCCGCAAGGTAGAGTACTGTCAGGTATCCGCCCGGCTGCTGGATAATTTTCTTATGGTCGCCAAAGATACATGAAACTTCCGCCTGAAAAGCTGCTAAATCCGCTCAGCGTATCCACCAGACCATCTCTTTCACCCGCTCCGGCATAGATGCTGCCCTTGTAGTTGCCGGGACGGTAGTAGCTCACTACCCGCGCCTTGTCGTCACCGGCCTGCTTCCGGATGGTAGCAATGACATCATCCAGATATCCGATCCGATCAATCAGCCTGGCCTCCAAGGCCTGCCCGGCGGTGTAGATCCGGCCATCGGCCAACTTGCGCAACTCATCCCGCGACAGCTTGTTGCCAGGCCGCGCCAGGGCTATGTCCATAAAACGACCATAAAGCTGATCAATTATCTCCTGGGCCAGCTTGACCTCCTCGGGGGTGGCCTTGCGGAAAGGAGACAGGATGTCCTTTTTATCTCCCGACTTTACAGTCTGCTCCTCCACGCCGATCTTGCCCAACAACCCTTCGACATTGAACTTCATCATGATCACGCCGATCGATCCGGTAATGGCGGTCGGATGGGCCACGATCTCATCGGCCGCCGCCGCCACATAATAACCGCCTGAGGCGCCAACGCTCATGATGCAGGCCAGAACCGGCACCTTTTTGCGCTTTTTGAATTCCAGGAGATCGTGGTGGATGATATCGCTGGCAGTCACAGTCCCGCCGGGGGAGTTGATCCGCAGAATAATGCCGGCCAGATCCTCGTCCTTCTCGGCCTTGTGGAGCGATTCACGGATCACCGATACCATGGAAGAAGATGAGCGCCCTAAAAGTCCGCCCGCTTTCTCCTCCTCCGAGATAGTCCCGCTGATATCCAGGAGCAGAATTTTCTTATGCCCCTCCCCTTCCAGCACCTGTTCCTGCAAAGGCTGGGGAGGCGGTATCAGCGGCATATTAAAAGCGCAGCCGGAGAGGAGCGCCAACAGAACCAGAGTGGAAACAGATAAAATGGCTCGCATAAAACCTCCTGTTTAAATGCAATCTTAAATCAGCCAATATAACGGCTGGAACTGGGGAAATAGATTCAATTGCCTGCATTGTAGCAGGAATGACATGATTGTCTATATTCAGCTCCTGCGAAAAAAGCCCCATTCCTTTCGGAACAGGGCTTAGCGCAAACAATCTGGAAATTTATTCTACTTCTTCGTCTCTTCCTTCTTGACCACTGTCATGGCATCATTCAACAGCTTGACTCCCGTTTTGGAGGCGGTGATCGATGCGGTCAGGCTGTCGCGGGCCAGGTCAGGGTTATGGAAGCCGTCCGAATTCTCGGCGGTCCACCATTCCCACAACACATGGGCCTCTTCATGCTTGGCGCGGGCCTGATCCAGTATGGTCGGCGCAACCCCCAGGCGCTGGGCAGCGGCATAGGAATCAATCAACTGCCCCAGCCAGTATTCAGCCTTGCGCATTTTGCCGCGCACATAGTTCTGGGCCGACTCCATCTCATACTGCTTTTTCTCGACAGAATCCTTGGGATGGCAGCCGAGGCAAGATTCTTTGATGTGGTTTTTTGGGCGCACCACGCCATGTGTTGAAAACATTTTGCCGTTTTTACCCTTCTGCTTGGGCATATGACAGTCCGAGCAGGTAACCCCGGCCTTGTCGTGGATGCTACCGGAATAGGTCTCTGCCTCGGGGTGCTGCAGTTTGACCAGTTGGGCACCGGTGACCTCGTGCTTGAAGTCGAAGAAATTGAGCTGCCGGTAGTGTTCCAGGAGCTGCTTGACCTGCTTGAGCGGCATATGGTTGGTGCGCGGATCGTCATAACCGATCCCCTTGGCGCTGCCGAACTCGTAACCCTTGCCGCAGGCATACTCCACATGGCACTGGGCGCATAGCATGCGCGAGTCGCTCTTCTTCATGATCCCGATCTTGCGGAAACCATCCCGAAAACTGATCACCTTCAGATCGGTCTTGCCATCCTTGCCCGCAAACATCTTGTTGCCCTTGTCGATCTGATTGATCAGCTCGTCACGGACGATACGGGCCTGGGCGCCATGCGGGTCGTGGCAATGGATGCAGCCGACCGGGTTATGGGTGTCCTTGGCCACCTCGACGATGTTGGACTCGCGGCTCCACTTGGCCTTGGGATCCTTGTCCCCCAGAAATTTCCACTTGAGGATATGGTCGGAGGTCTTGCATTGGATGCAGGTCGGATTCCCGGCCATGGCGCTTTGCGAGAGCGGCTTCCACTCCTTGTTGCCTTCAACCTTGTCAGTCAGGACATCCCAGGTTTTGCCGGTGGCACTGGCACCCTGCCAGCCATTCTTGAACTGAAAGCGGCCGCCCTGAAAGCGGTCCACCACAAACTGATCAATGACCATGAAGGCGTGGCCGCGCGGTTCGTTATGTTCAAAGGTAAAGCCGTAAGGGGCCAGGAGTTTGTCCTGCAGCGGCGAACGTCCGGTGGGAGCCCCTTTTTCCTTGCGGGCTGCCGCCTCGTAATTAACCTTATAGAAGCTGTCGTACTGGTCCTTGTGACACTTGCCGCACAGAGCCTGATCAATCAGCGTGACCGGCCGGTTCTTTTCCGGGTCGTTCATATGCGCATCGAGCTTGTCATGGCATGATTTACAAGACAAAGCGGCATGCTTTGATCCTTCCTTGAGCGCCTTGATCTCCTCATGGCATTCATAGCACTTGGCCCGTCCGTCGTTTTTAAGCGCTTTGACAGCCGGGGCACTCTTGGCGGCGGTAGTCAAGGCGGGAATTGACAGCAGGCAAGCCGCCCCAACAGCAATAGCCGCAAAAACCAGACTTTTCTCCTTCATAATCATCCTCCTTTGATTGTTACAAATCATGCAAGTGCAGAAATTTTACTTATGCAGTTCCAGGCCAACAGCCTTGGGCATTGAGGGACAGATATACTCGCAGGTGCCGCAACCGGTGCAACGGGTTGCGTCGATCCTAATCCCCTCCCCCATCACCACCAGAATAGCCTTGGGCTCGCAACGTTCGAAGCAGGCAAAACAGCCGCAATTTCTTGCCAGGCAGTGCTCGTTACGGGCAACCGCCACCTGGTCATCCCTAACAAGCGGGACAAATTCTTCTTCCGGTTGATCATGGAGCGGTTCAGCAGCCGGTGCACTCAAGGCATCCCTAACTGCGCTGACCGCCTCACCTACCGAGAACAGGCTTTTTCTAAAGAAGTCTTTACGAGTGATGTTCATGCAATATTCCTCGCCCTGTTTTTCTTGCAAAATGAAATTAAAAGATTTGACCAAGATCAATAATCCTTTCTTTTATCATAAAGTCCCTACTTAATGGTTGATCTTTGAGAACGAAATGCTAAATTGGACCAAATTTGTCCGATTAAGCAAAGGAAGGAGAACAGCATGTCATTGGAAGGTAAAAAAGCACCCGGTTTTTCACTGGAAGGAAGCGATGGGCAACAACATGCTTTGCAGGATTATCTGGGCAAGACAGTGGTGATCTACTTTTATCCCAAGGACAGTACACCCGGCTGCACCAAGGAGGCCTGCGGCTTTCGGGACAGCTATAGCGAATTGCTGAAGCGCGGTGTGGTGCTTTTCGGGATCAGCAAAGACAGTCTCGGCTCCCACGGCAAATTCATCACCAACCACAACCTGCCCTTCGTACTGCTGTCCGACCCGGATAACGCCATGATGCAGGCCTACCAGGCCTACGGCGAAAAGGTCATGTGCGGCAAGAAAACCACCGGCACGATCCGCTCCACAGTGATTGTGGGGCCCGACGGGATTGTGAAGAAGCATTGGACCAAGGTCGCTAAAGCAGAGCTGCATCCGGCCGAAGTGCTGGAGTTTTTAAGCAAGTAACGTACTTGATTGACATCGAAAAGCTAGGCCAGCCAATCGATAATGTTAAGGGCGGGGATACGCTTGAATTCTCGGGCATTATTAGTAACCAGGGGTATTCCTAGCGAAACGGCGTGAGCTGCAATCAACATATCCATAGCGCCAATTGGTGTGCCAACCTTTTCAAGTGTCGCTCGAATATCGCCGTAAACAAGAGCCGCCTCTTCGTCAAAGGAGACAACTTCCAAAGGTGTAATAAACTCATCCAGGGCTTTGGTATTTTTCTCTTTATGCGTACTCTTGGCAACTCCATACCGTAACTCTGAAAGAGTAATAGAAGAAATGCCGATATCGCCAATCTGGTACTCGAGAAAACGCTTTAGCACGTTAGCCGGCTGTTGTTTGATGATGTAAATGCAGATATTTGTGTCGAGCATCAGTTTCATCAGAAACTCTCCCGCTTGTCCAGCTCTGGCTGTACGCGATCACCCATGAAATCGCGTGAAAACTTTTTTAGACTTCCAAAGAGGGAATTCCATGAATCAGTACGAGGAATCAACTGCACAACGTTACCGGTCTTTTTAATGAATACTTCGCTGTCATCAAAGCGAAACTCTTTGGGCAACCTGACTGCTTGGCTTTGCCCATTTTGAAAGATCTTTGCCGTTTTCATGGTCCACCTCCGCATAATATATATTTGAAGTATATATTTCAGCTTATTGATTTGCAAGCATTGAAATAATCAAAAACGAGGCAAACCTCATTTCGGCCTCATCACCACCACTTCTGAATTATTTTTTACTCATCTTAATACCTCCTCCTGCTCACACCTCGACTTTCATTCCACATTCTTTATTGACCTTTTTCTTCAATGGGATTTTACAGTCTAAAAAACTTGCAAAACCGGGAATTTTGTTTGATTGACAAGAAAAAGTTAATCTAATAAACCAAGGCTTGGAAATAGATTTTAGAGGATGTGCGGCAATAAAGCTGGAAACGTGATTCAAGATTCCGGAGGGGCTAAGGAGGAGAAAATAGGAGAAAATAGGGACACTCCCCAGTTTTTGTTAGAAAGAGGGATGTCCCAATTAAGGCCTCGATCTTATCGATTAGCCAAAGTAAACAGAGAATTTAGAACAAAAAGATCTAATTGTAACCAACCCCAACACCCAATCACCATCACATTTTAGGAAGAAACACAAAAAACACCACCGACAGTGCCGCCAGCACCCACATACCGGCTGACACCTCACGGTGTCGGCCGGTAAAGAGTTTCAGCAAGGGATACATGATCAGACCACTGGTCATGCCAACCCCGATGTTGTAGGTGAATATCATCAATACAATGGTCAGAAAGGCGGGGATCAGCTCGGTCAGGTCGTCGAAATTGATGTGGGTGACCGGGCGGATCATGAACGAGCCGATTACTATCAATGCAATACCGTAGGCGTGGGGCGGCACAATGGTGAACAGCGGTGCCAGGAACAGCGACAGGGCGAAGAATGCCGCCACCACCAGGGCTGAGAAACCGGTGCGGCCACCCTCTTCGATGCCGGCGGCCGATTCGATATAGGCACCGGTGGTGGTGGTTCCCAGGAGCGGGGCCACCATGGTTGCCAACGCATCGGCCAGCATGGGGCGCTCGATCTCCGGCAGGTTGCCGTGCTCATCCAGCAGATCGGCCCGCATCGAAAGCCCCAGCAGGGTGCCGATGGTATCAAGGAAAGCCATGATGAAGATCACCATCACCACCGGCAGGAAATGAATATCAAGGGCACCGGAAATATCCAGCTTGAGTAAAATCGGAGTCAGCGCCGGCGGCAGGCTCACGATGCGCTCCGGCAGCGGAGTGATACCCATGGCGATGGACGCCAGGGTGGTGGCCACGATCCCGATCATCAGGGCACCGTGGATCCTGCGGGCCAGCAGCACCACCACCAGGGTCAGGCCGGCCAGGGCCAATAGCACCGGCGGTTGGGCCAGGTTACCCAGCTTGACCGGCGCGCCCGCCACCCCCAAAACAACCAGGCCGGTCTCGTTCAGGCCGATAAAAGTCAGAAACAGACCGATCCCCACCGCAAAGCTCGCCTTGAGCGACATCGGTATTGCCACGGCCAGCCAACTGCGCACCTTGAAGATCGTAAGCACAGTGAATAAGACACCGGCGATGAAGACCGCCCCCAGCGCCGTCTGCCAGGTATAGCCCATGCCCTTGACCACCACAAAGGCGACAAAGGCGTTCTCGCTCATGTACGGCGCAATGGCGAATGGTCGCCGCGCCCACAGGGCCATGATAACCGTGCCGATCACCGCCGCCAGGATCGTGGCGGTGACCTGGGGTTCGCGGGGCATTCCGGCATTCGCGAGAATGGCCGGATTGACAATGATGATGTAGGCCATGGTCAGGAAGGTTGTTATCCCGGCCAGGGTCTCCTGGCGATAACTGGTCTTGTAGTGTTCAAACTGGAAGAACTGTTTCATCTAGGAGCCTCTCGGACTTAGGGAATCGTAGCGAGAAAATGGTAGGGCGAGGACAGATTTTCGGAAATTTGAGAGCGAATAGTGGACCTATTTGTTGAAAATTTACGGAAATATGGACCGACCTACCGTTTTCACAGTAGCTTCTTCCTAAGTCCGACAGGCTCCTAGAGCCCCTTGACCGCGTAGATGCCGGGGGCATTGCGCCAGTAGCCCTTGTAATCCAGGCCGTAGCCAAACAGGAAGCGATCACCCACATCGAGCCCGGAAAAATCAGCCCGCATGCCGGGTGTCACCTTGCGCAGGTGCAGCTTTTCCACCAGCACCGCCATCAAAACCTCTTTGGCTCCCTTTTCAAGGCAGTAATCCCTGATGGCTGCCAATGTAATGCCTTCATCGAGGATGTCGTCCAGAAGCAGTACGGTCCTGCCTTCAAGATCAATAGTCGGTTGAGCGATCCAGTCCAGGTACGATCCGGTGGTGGCATGACCATAGCGGGCAGCATGGATGTATTCGAGCTCCAGCGGGAACATGAGTTTGGTCAATAGCTGCCCCGAGAAGATCAGCGCTCCGTTCATGACCGGCAGCACCACCGGGTTCGACTTTCCCAGACGGTCGCAGATCTCCTGTGCCACCCGTTCGATGGCGGTCTTTACCTCCGCCTCCCCCACCAGCAAGTCGGCCTCGTCCAGAACCCGGTTTACTTCTTCAATCGTCATAATATCCCCAAGTCTTGTGAATTTAGGTATCTGTCCAGCCAAAAGTAAAAAGGAAGGCAATCATTCTCTCACTCGCTCACTACGTTCGCTAGAGCTCACAGAGCCACAGAGAAAATCTAAATCATAAGCCCATGAGAATTTGCTTTTCTCCGTGAGCTCTGTGCGCTCTGTGAGAGGAGCTTTTGAAGGTTTGAACTCAAGCCGACTTCTTGGCACCCACCACCCGCTCGATGCCCCCCGGATCAGCAGCCTTGATCGGTTCGCAGTAGCCGGCTGATCGGAATATCTCGGCTACCGCGGCTGCCTGACCAATGCCGACCTCCACCAAAAGCCAGCCGGCCTGGTTCAGGTGAAGCAGAGCCTGCGGTATCAGCAAACGGTAGATATCCAGTCCATCCGGACCGCCATCCAGGGCGTTTCTCGGCTCAAAATCGCGCACCTCAGGCTCCAGCCTTTCGATATCGGAGGGCGGGATATAGGGGGGGTTGGAGACAATTAGATCGAATTGCCGCCCAACCACCGGCTGCAACAAAGAACCGCACAAAAACTCGATGTTGACTTGGTTCTTGTCGGCATTCCGTTGAGCAACAACCAGAGCCGCCTCCGAAATATCAACTGCCGTGACCGCCGCCGCAGGCAGCTCTTTGGCCAACGCTACTGCAATACAGCCGCTGCCGGTGCCGATATCCAGCACGCTTTGTGCGCCAGGTTGCCGCGCCAGCGCCTCCCCTACCAGCGTCTCGGTGTCATGGCGCGGGATCAGCACATCCGGTGTGACCTCGAACTCCAGGCCATAAAACTCCTGCGAGCCCAGGATGTATTGAAGCGGCTCCCGCTTGGCGCGGCGGGCAACCATAGCCCGATAGGCAGCCAGCTCAATGTCGCTGAGCGGCTTTTCGAAGTTTAGATATAATCCGACGCGATCTAGCCCGGTAGCGGCGCACAGCATCCACTCCGCCTCCAGACGGGCATTTTCAATCCCTCTGCTAGCCAGATAGTCTTTGGTCCAGTTGAGGATTTTCACAGTGGTCCAGATTTCCGGCTGTGTCATAGATTTTCATTACTTCCTATTTCTTTAAAGTTTTTTCGCCCGGCTTCCAGTTAAGCGGACAAAGCTCCTCGGTCTGCAGCGCCTTGAGTACCCGCAGTGTCTCCTCGACGCTACGCCCGACCTTGTCGCTATGTACCACCCGGTATTGAATCACCCCGTTCGGATCGATGATGAACAAGCCCCGTCGGGCCGCGCTATTTTCTTCATTCAACACGCCATAAGCCCGTGAAACCTGCTTGCTGAAATCAGACAAGAGCGGATAATCAAGCTTGTCCAAGGCACCGCTCTTGATCCATGCCAGGTGAGAAAACTTGCTGTCCACCGAAACCGCCAGCACCTCGGCATTGGCCTGCCGGAAATCAGGCAGGGCTTTGTTAAAGCCCTTAATCTCAGTCGGGCAGACCAGACTGAAGTCAGCCGGATAGAAGAACAACACCACCCATTTACCTTGGTATTCGGCCAAGCTAACCTTTTTGATCTGCAGATCAACCACCCCTTCCAGAGTGAATACCGGTGCCGGCGAACCGATTTCAGCCCGGCTTTCAGGCAGAGCAGGAAAAGCTTTCTGATAGGTACTTGTATTTGACATGGCCAGTGCGTTGTTGCCAATAAGACAGGTTACAACCATACAGATTAAAAAGAGTGCAGATTTCATGGAACCTCCTATTAACATGGAATACTTACCCAACATACCCCAGCACCTCCTGTTTGGCAACCACCCAAAAAGAGTTTGTTTTTCCTAAAAAATATGTTAAATGATCAGGATAATTGATAAAAATATGAGCAGCACCAGTCGAGGGAGGTTCAAGATGTCCGAGCAGAACCCGCAAGTCATGCTGGAAACATCCATGGGCAACATAAAAGTCGAGCTTTTTAAAGACAAGGCACCCATTACGGTTAAAAATATCCTTTCCTATGTAAAGGAAGGTTTTTATGACGGCCTGATCTTTCACCGGGTCATCAAGGAGTTCATGATTCAGGGAGGCGGCATGAATCAGGAGCTGGAGCAGAAAAAGCCGAAATTCGCCATCAAGAACGAGGCCACCAACGGCCTCTCCAACAAACGCGGCACACTGGCCATGGCCCGCACCGCAGTCGTTGACTCAGCCACCTCGCAGTTTTTCATTAATGTGGTGGATAATAACTTTCTTGATCACCAGGGCAAGCAGCAGGATCGCTTCGGCTACTGCGTCTTTGGCCAGGTAGTGGATGGTATGGATGTAGTTGACCAGATTCGGGCTGTAAAAACAGGCAATTTCAAGGGACATGGCGACGTGCCTGTTGAACCGGTATTCATAAAAACCGCCCGGTTGATCGAGGAATAACTGCCTGCCCTGTGACTGACTGGGGGCGCAAACGGTTTTAAAAGCAAATCATCCTTAACCTTGAAATGCTGTTGGAATGTGTATACTGTTAAACTTGTATTTTCTAATATTGCTTCTGTGATTGTACAAATGCTTTATATATTCCCCCGGAGGAGAACTAATCATGACTGATAATCAAGTCTGCTACACCTTTGATGCGGCGGTAGAGCTGGCCATCGAGATGGAGAACGAAGGCTTCCGCCACTACCTGGCCGCCCTACGCAAGGTGACCAACAAAGGGGCGCGCGAGATCCTCAGGGACAACGCCCTGGATGAGCTGGAGCATAAACACCAGCTGGAGAAGGCACTCCTTGAAGGCCGAATGGGCGGTGATGCATTCCTTGATCAGCCGGTCCCCCCCACCATGCACCTGGATTATGTCTTTAAAAAACAGGAACTGGGCCCCGAGTCCGGTGTTCGCGAAGCCCTTATCTACGCCATACACTTGGAAAAAGGCGCCGTTGATTACTACGGCAAGTTAGCAAACGGTTGCGCCGGCGCGCCCATGGGAAACCTGTTTGCCCAGCTCCTAAAAGAGGAAACCCGGCACCTGCAAACGTTGGAAGATCTTTACGAGCAACATTTTATGACTGAAAATTAAACCTATGCGGGCTGCGGGTTCCTCTGCAGCCCGTTTCATTCCCTCCATTTGCCCGAATAAACCTTCCAGCCTGACGAGATCATGACCCATGAACAGTAACAAATTCATTCTGCTCGCCTTTGCTGCAGCCGCTATCGGGCTCTTTTTTTATCTTGATCTGACTCATTTATTAACACTTGCTGCTCTCAAGGAAAATCGTCAGACGCTGCTGGATTATTATGCCAGCCACAAACTAGCAATGGTGGCCGGTTTCATGGGCATCTACATCCTCCAGACCGCCCTGTCGCTGCCCGGCGCCGCCATCCTTTCCCTGGCCGCCGGCGTCATATTTGGTCCCGTACTGGGCACACTTTATGCCGTCTGTGGCGCCTCAATCGGAGCCGTGCTGGCCTTCCTGGTGTCACGCTACCTGCTGCAGGATCTTGTGCTGAAGAGATTTGGGCACCGACTGGACGGCATCAATCGTGAGCTTGAGAGACAAGGGCTCGGTTATCTGCTTTTTCTGCGCCTGGTGCCGCTCTTCCCTTTTTTCCTGATCAACCTGGCAGCGGGCGTCACCCGCCTGCCATTGCGCACCTTCATTATCGGTACATTTATCGGGATCATTCCGGGAGGCTTTGTGTACGTGAATGCCGGGGCCAGTCTGGCCACGATTACCTCTTTAAGAGAGATCACCTCGCCACGGGTGCTGGTTTCCTTTACGCTACTGGGGCTGTTTTCCTTGCTGCCAGCCCTTTACAACAAATACAAGGGGAGAAACAACTGACATGAAAACCTATTATGATCCGGCTGATTTACCAAGCTTTGGCGATATTGCCAAGGACGCGCCCGAATTGGGTAAGAAGTTTTTTGATTATTACGGCGCGGTCTTTGCCGAAGGGGCGCTGACCGAGCGGGAAAAGGCGCTGATTGCCCTGGCCGTAGCTCATGCCGTGCAATGCCCTTACTGTATCGATGCCTATACCCAAGGCTGTCTGGAAAAGGGATCCAATTTGGAGGAAATGACCGAGGCGGTTCATGTGGCCAGCGCCATCCGGGGCGGAGCCACACTGGTTCATGGCGTGCAGATGAGGAAGATCGCCGAGAAGCTTTCGTTATGATGATAGATTGCATAAAGGTGGTTCTTCGTATGAATAAAAAACTTTCTCTCACTCGCCAGCTATTCTCCGCAAGCTTTGTGAGCTTTGTGAGAGGATGCTTCTGATTGTTTTTAAATCTTTACACGAAAGCAGATAATTTTAAGACGTGGATGTGCATTCAGAAGAAAATGGTACCATCCCTATTATGACCGAGCCGATCGCCATACCCAGCTTTGAACAGACCCTCGCCCAGCATGGGCTGGCATTGACAAAAAGCCAAACCACCACCCTGCAGGTTAATATCGGGCTGACCTGTGACCTGGCTTGCAGGCATTGCCACCTGGAATCGGGCCCGACAAGGCCGGAGTCGATGTGCTTTGAGACTTCTGAGGCCGTCGTCGCCTGTGCTGAACGCTTCAGGTTCGAAACAATAGATATTACCGGTGGAGCGCCCGAGCTGCTGCCTCAGCTGCCCTATATGATCAAGCGACTTTCAAAGCTTACCTCCCGACTGATCGTCCGTAGCAATCTGACTGCCCTGGCGCGGCCTCAATCAGCTGGACTGCCTGAGCTTTACCAACAACACCGCTTAATCATCGCGGCCTCGCTGCCAGCCGTCAACACCGCCCAGACCGATGCACAAAGAGGCAAGGGGGTGTGGCAAACCAGCCTGGATGTTCTTAAAATGCTGAACCACCTAGGCTACGGCGTCGCTGAGAGTGGATTAATTCTGGACCTGGTAGCCAATCCGAGCGGGGCATTTTTACCGGCCGGTCAGGAAGCCATACAGAAGCGATTCCGGCAGGAGTTGAGCCAAAAACACCATATATCCTTCAACAACGTGTTCTCATTTGCAAACGCGCCCTTGGGGCGCTTCCTGGAATGGCTAACCAGCTCAGGAAATCTCACTGAATATCGTCAGAAGTTGCTTAACAACTTTAATCCCATCACCATCCCCTCCCTAATGTGTCGCTCAATCCTGTCTGTCGACTGGCATGGCAATCTATTCGATTGCGACTTCAATCTGGCATCCAAACTACCTCATAGCGGCAAGCTCACCCACATATCTGAACTAAAAACACTGCCAACACCCGGCACCTCAGTACCTACTGATTACCATTGCTACTCCTGCACAGCCGGATCGGGCTTCACCTGAAGCGGAAGCATCGCAGCCCAGGATGGGCTCTAGAAGGACCTAACTGTTTTTATTTGTTTTTAATATTAAGTAAATGCTATAAAATTTCTGCTTATTTCAAATCTCAACCATAGTCGAGGTGCTCATGAACACACAATTAGTCCGCCGCTACGTTCCATTCCTTGTCGCCGTGCTTCTGCTGATTGCGTCAACAGTTCTTGGAGAAGAGATCAAGATCGGCGGGGGCGGCGCCCCGCTCGATGGCATAATCAACCCCTGCAAGGCTGCCTTTGAAAAAGAGACCGGTATCAAACTGAACATCATCTTCAGCAACGCTACAATCGCATTCAAGCAATTGCTGAACAACGAAGTCGAGACGTCAACCGCCGGCCAGAGCTACGAAGACCTGCTTGTGACGGCAAAAAAGGCAAATATCGAGGTCAAGGATCCAGCCAGCCATATAGCCACCACAATAGGAAGAAGCAGTATTTTTACAATTATCCACCCCGGAAACCCGGTCAGCAAGCTCTCCAAGGAACAGCTCAAAGACATCTTTACCGGAAAGATATCCAACTGGAAGGATGTCGGTGGCGCCGATGCTCCTATTATAGTGGTGCTCTCCAAGATCAATCCCGCAACCAACGGGGTATTCTCAAAACTTGCCTTGGATAACCAACCCTACCTGAACGATGTGCTCGAAGCTGGACGTTTTGAAGACCTACGGGAGAAGGTAGCCGCCAATCCCGAAGCGATCGGTTTTGGCCCCGGCTATATCCGGGATAAGACCGTCAAGGCTGTCGAAACCCCTGACTTCTCGCGACCCGTCATTATGGTTACCAACGGAAAACCAGCCCCCAAGATTCAAAAACTAATCGACTTCATCAACACGGATGGAAAAAAATATATTAAGGAATAACAGCAAATTTCATTCAAAGCAGTAAATTATATGCCGGTTCTGCTAAAGCGAAACAACTCAGCAGGCCGGCATTTTTTTCTACCTCACTGATTGTGTCAAACCGCTCATCCTGTTTTGCTTTCACATATAGTTTTTTATATGTTATCTTCCGCACCAACCATTAGACTTGATTTTATTAAGAGAGGATATTAAATGAAATCGTTAAAATTAATTGGCTTTGTACTCTTAGGTTCTATTCTCAGTGTCACCTTATCAGCAGCGGAAGAACTGCGAATCGGCGCCGGCGCGGCACCAACCGAGAACGTGTTCAAACCGATCAAGGCCGCCTTTGAAAAGGCGACCGGACTTACGCTGTCAGTAATCTCCAACGGCCCCAAACAAGCCTTTCTGGACCTGGATAAGGGCAATGTAGAGGCAGCCGCAGCTGGCCTAAGCTATGACGAATGGCAGAAGTTGATGGCAAAGGAAGGCAACGAGATAAAGAATCCTGCCGGCTACCAGAGCGCGGTGATCGG
This sequence comes from Desulfuromonadaceae bacterium, assembly GCA_036504875.1. Lineage (GTDB taxonomy): Bacteria > Desulfobacterota > Desulfuromonadia > Geobacterales > Pseudopelobacteraceae > JACPFJ01. Next base: position 21,387 of record DASXUK010000029.1, on the reverse strand, counting down.
CAAGGACCGCATTGCCGTAATCACCCACAAGGACAACCGGATCGAGAAGCTTACCAAGGAACAACTCCAGGGTATCTTCACCGGAAAGATCGCCAACTGGAAGGAGGTCGGTGGTAAAGACATGCCGATCCTTGTTGTCTGGGGCACGCTAATACCCGGTACGAACACCATGTTTACCAAAATCATACTAGACGGCGCACCGGCAACCAAAGAAGTGCTCGATGCAACCACCGCCGATGATATCAAGGACAAGGTCAAGTCAAACCTTGAAGCCATCGGAATCGGACCGGCGGCTGTTGTTGACGGCCAGGTCTGGTCCCCCCAGTCTCCCGAAGTAGCCCGCTCCATTACACTTCTAACCAAGGGCGAACCATCCTCCAAAGTCAAAAAGCTACTCGATTTCATCAAGAGTGACGGTGCTAAACTGATCAAATAATAGCCATCGTTTCAGCTCCAGCGTTAGTACCGCTTAAAGGAAACTGACCTATGAAAATCAAGGCAAAACTCACCATAAACATAGTTGTCGTGTTAATCATCGTTGCTGCCGTAGTAGCCACCAGCATCTTCGGAATGCTGTTCATCAGCGGCAAGCTTTCCTATCTGACCCAACGCAGCACCCCCTATCAGATGCGCACCCTGGAATTTCAGCGCGAGATACAAGGTGCCACGGCAAGCCTGGCCAAGGTAAACGCCGCCGTAAACGCGAAGGAGTTGCAGGTCTTTCGTGGTGAGGCAGAGAAGGCCCTGGCTGAGGTCAAGACCGCCCAATCCCAACTGGAGGCGCTGAGCGGAGACTCCAAGTTGACCACGCATGACGAGCTGCAACAGGTGGCCACAGAATTATTTGAAACAGTCGCCAGCAAGCTGAAGTCGCAGGATGATGCAGAAATCTCCTACAAGGCCTTGGGAAAGCGCCTTCTGGAGGCAAATAGTCGACTGAAGGAATTGGACAACAAGATCAGAAACTTGCAGATGAACCGCTCTAGCGCCTTCAGTACCGCCCTGGAAGACACCAGCCGGCTCTCCGGCCGCCTGCGCAGTGTTGATGCGGCCCGAACGGTCGTCAAAGATCTTCAGCTTGCCTTTTATGAGATCCAGAATGCCCAGAAGAAAACCGTCCTGCTGATTGCCAAGGGCAAAATTAATGCTGCCACCAGCAAGCTTAACCAGAACGAATACATTAAAAATACACAGGCGTCCTTTGCCGAGGTCAAGAATGTTGTTGAAAAACTAGACGAACTTCAGAAACTCCAGCAGGTCTACCTGTCACAAAAAGACGAGGACAGCAAAGGCAAGGTTGATGTTTTAGGCAAGGATATCGCCGACAGGATCAACACCCTGTTTTTGGCGATTGACCAGGACGCCGTGCAGGCCAGCGACAATTACACGGTTGAATCCACCAACCAGGGCAGCAATTTCACCCAGTCCAACATGGCCAATACGATCCTGGTAACCAATTCGGTGCTGACGAGCCTGGGACAGGCCATTGAGACAGAATCGACCCGCCTGTTCACCTTCAACTCCGTCCAGGAGATTGACGCCACTGTCCCAATAATAAAAACCAAGTTCGCCAAGGTGAGCGAGTCGGTCAGGAGCCTTGACAAATCAATGAGCAAGCTGGGTGTTAAAAAGGAGTTGCAGGTATTGCAAAGCGCAAACAGCTCCCTGAACGGGGTTCAAAGCATGCTTTTCGCTAACAACGGTATCGTGGTAACCCTCAAGCGTCACTTCGATATGGAGCAGAAGGCTATTCAGGTGACCCTGAAGCTGCGCGACATCGTGCTGAAACAGGCAGAAAAGGGCAAGGCGACCGTAACCGCAGCACGCGGAGACCAGGAAAAGGCAATCGCTTCGGTCAACAAGATGGTGAAAAGCAGCATTTCGCTGTTGATCGCCATCAGTATCGGCGCGGCGATTATCGGGGTAATGTTCGGCATATGGGTTTTTCGCTCGGTTTCTAAACCGCTCGGCCAACTCATTCAGATTTCGGAAAATGTAGCCGATGGAAACCTGCAGGTCGGCGCGATGCAGAACTCTAACGATGAATTCGGGCAAGTCCAGACTTCCATGGAAAAAATGGTTGTCAATCTTCGCGATATGGTTGGAAAGATCTCCGATTCCACCACTACGGTGGCAACCAGCGCGGAGGAGTTATCCGCCACCGCGGCCCAGCTGGAGGGGAACTCCGGCAGCCAAACACAGCAGATAGAGCAATCAGTCACTGCCATGACTCAAATGACCCAGACAATTCAGGATGTCACCACCAACGCCGGCAATACAGCCGACTCAGCCGGCAGAATGAAACAGATCGCTCTTGATGGCCGGGGTGCGCTCGATGCCACCTCGCAGGAACTGCTCGTGTTCGCGGAAGTAGTAAAAAAATCGGTTGAACGGGTCGAGGCGCTGGGGGTCAAGTCCGAATCGATAAATGAAATCGTAGACATCATCAAGGACATTGCCGACCAGACTAATCTGCTGGCTTTAAACGCATCCATCGAAGCGGCCCGCGCCGGAGATATGGGGCGCGGATTCGCCGTGGTGGCGGACAGCGTCCGACAACTGGCTCACCGTTCCACTGAATCGGCCAACGATATTGCAGCCACTGTCCAATCAATGCAGTCCGAGGTTCAAGCCTCGGTTTCGTCAATGAAAGGTGAGCGTATAGCTATTGAAAAGATTGTTACACATGTAGATACTACACAGAAGGCCATGCTCGAGATAGTCACCTGTGTGGAACAGGTTTTCGACATGGTGCAGACTATCGCAACCGCTACCGAGGAACAATCCGCCACCGCCGAGGACGTCAACCGCACCATGCTGACCATCAACGATGTCACCCGCCAGGTTTCCGTCTCGGTCAACGACATCAAGGGCACCTCGGACAGTTTTGCACGCCTGGCAACCGATCTGCGCCAGATGGTGGGCTGGTTTAAGCTGTAAATATCTGATCAACAGGGAAGCATCGATAAAAAGGCTTTGCGGATTAACTGCAAGGTCTTTTGCATTTGATCCATATAAATCTCCACAAAATATTTACTTCCTTTTACTACTTTGCTTTCAGCGTTAAAATCTATATAATGTTATATTTTAAGAAAAGCAGGCTGTTAGTTGAAAGGAATAGCGTATTATGAATCCTGTGATGAGTAAGAAAATGCTTATAAACGTCATGCATCCGGAGGAAGCCCGTGTGGCTATCGTGCATGATGGCCGCTTGATGGAATTAAACATCGAGATAACCGGCAAAGAACAGACCAAAGGCAACATCTATAAAGGAGTTGTAGTACGGGTGGAACCTGGTCTGCAGGCTGCATTTGTCGACATTGGGCGGGCAAAACCAGGTTTTCTCCAGATAGGGGAATTGCACCCCGATTTTTGGCAATGGCGCGATGATGTTCCTGAGGAACAGCACAAGCGTCGACCCCGTATCCAGGAGGTGCTGCGCCGGGGCCAGGAGATCCTGGTGCAGGTGGAGAAAGATGAGCGCGACAACAAGGGAGCGGCCCTGACAACCTACCTCTCTTTGCCGGGCCGCTATATGGTGATCATGCCGGGCAGCGATTCATCCGGCATTTCACGTAAAGTCGAGCAGGAGGGCGAGCGTAAAAAGCTGAAGGAAATCATGACCGGGATGAACATCCCGGAAGGGATCGGCTATATCATTCGCACCGAGGCGGTCGGCAGGAGCCCGGAAGAGCTGCAAAAGGATCTCGATAACCTACTGGGAATGTATGCGAACATTAAACAGCAGGCCGAAGAAATTAAAGGCGCTGGCGAGGTTTTCCGCGATAGCGGGTTGATTATCCGCTTCATTCGAGACTATTTTTCCGATGATATTGATGAGGTCCTGGTCGACAGCAAAGAGGCTTACCGGGAGGCTAAGGAATTTTTCCGTGAGAACATGCCTAAATGTGAGAAGCTGGTCAAGCTGCACAAGGAAAAAAGGCCCATTTTTTCACGCTTTCAGCTTGAAGAGCAGATTGACCAGATTTATGAAAAACGGGTTGCACTGCCCTCCGGCGGGTCACTGATCATCGAGCCGACCGAGGCACTGGTCAGCATTGATGTCAACTCGGGCAAGTCCAGCGGAGAGCGTGGCATCGAGGATACCGCTTACAAAGCCAACATGGAGGCAGCCGAAGAGGTGGCCCGCCAGCTCAGGCTGCGTGACCTGGGCGGACTGATTGTGATCGACTTCATCGACATGCGTGACCGCAAACATAACCATGAGGTGGAAAAGACCCTCAAGCAGGCCCTCAAAATGGACAAGGCCCGCGTCAACCTGGGTCGGATCTCTGAATTCGGTATCTTGGAGATGTCCCGCCAGCGGATCGCAAAAACCCTCAATGACGCCATTCACCTGGAATGCCCGCACTGCGAAGGGCGCGGCAAGGTCAAATCGGTGGAAGCCATGGCCGTATCCTTCTTGCGCAAAGTGCATGCCGCTGCTGCCAAAGGAACCGCCGGAGAAGTGCGCGGAGGTCTGCCACTGGAAGTGGCTTATTACTTGCTTAACCGCAAAAAACGAGAACTGACCCAGATCGAGAATGAATACGAGATCGAGGTCACCGTCAAGGGCAAGACATCCTTCCTGCTCAACCAGCTTGAGCTGGAGATCGTCAAGCGTGATAAACCGCGCACTGAAGATGTACTCAAGTCGGAAGCAGAGGCAGAGGAGGCGCCCAAGGCGATAATTCCCGGGGAACCGGGTACTATTCAGGCCCTACGCGCCGAACTTTCTGTGGAAGTCACACCCGTGGAAGGGACACAGCTTGAAGCAGGAAAAAAACGCAAACGGCGCCGCAAGAAGAAAAAACATACCGGTGATGAAGCTGGCCAGCCGGAACCCGCAGAGACAACTGAACAGACAGGGCTCGAAACCCAGATAACAGGGCCGCTGGACACGGAAACAAAGCAGGAAGAACCAGCTGCGGTTGAGGCCGGTGATGCAGCAGAGGAAGGCCTGGTTAAACACAAAAAACGGCGCCGGCGGCGTGGCCGCAAAGGGAACAAAGGCCCTGAAGCGGATACCGCGGAAGAGCCTACTGAAGCCGTACCATCCGAACCGGCAATTGCAGAGACAGCCGACCTGCCGGAAGCTACCCCGGCTGAAGAAACTGCTCCCACAAAACCAAAGCGCAGCAGGGCTTCCCGGGCAAAGAAAAAACCGGATCAGGCGCCTCAAGAGGAAGCTACACCCGTACCAGCAAGCGCACCCGAAGCAGCCGAGCAGCACCAAGAAAGCGAGTCGATTGCTCCGGCCGTTCACAAGAAACCTCGCCGCAAGCCGGTTAAGAAAGGGGCCGAGGAACCAACAGAAAACAAGGAGCCGACTGTCGAGCCTGTAAAAAAGCCATCCCGCCCTAGACGCGCAAAAAAGATTGAATAATATCAGCCTTTTAAAAAAGGGGTTCTGTTGACGGCGCCCCTTTTTTCTTGACGTAAAGGCTCTTCGGCGATATTTATATTTGTCGCCCCCCGCTGCATTTAGGGGATGCATAAAATAAAAATAAATTGGTACATGGTGGTAAGGAGAAGGCCTATATAATGGAAGAGTTAAGCGAACTACTGCTGCAAAGAAGGCGCAAGGTTGATACACTCTGGGAAGCAGGCATCAACCCCTACCCCAACGATTTTAAGCCGACCCATACCTCTGCCGATGTATTTGAAGCTTACGGCGATAAAGAACAGATCGATGCCGGTGATGAGATTTTTATTGTGGCAGGGCGGATTTTGGCTCGCCGCTCCTTTGGCAAGGCCGCTTTTATCCAGCTGCAGGACCGCAAGGGGCGCGTCCAGCTCTATGTGAAGAAAGATGAGATCGGGGAAGAGGCCTTCAGCGCCTTTGAATCCTTTGATATCGGCGACATAGTTGGCGCAGGAGGCTACCCCTTCAGAACCAAGACAGGCGAGTTGTCGCTGCACGCCAAGAGTATCCGCCTGCTGGTCAAATCGCTTCATCCCCTGCCGGAGAAATTCCACGGCCTGACCGATGTCGAGACCCGTTACCGCCAGCGCTACGTCGACCTGATCGTCAATCCTGAGTCTCGTGAGATCTTTTTCAAGCGCTCCCGGATTGTCAATCTGATAAGAGCTTTTATGACCGCCCGCGATTTCCTCGAAGTCGAGACTCCCATGATGCAGCAGATCCCCGGGGGGGCAACGGCCAAGCCTTTCATAACCCATCACAATGCGCTGGATATGCAGCTTTACCTGCGCATTGCACCGGAGCTGTACCTGAAGCGGCTGGTAGTGGGCGGCATGGAGCGGGTCTTTGAAATCAATCGCAACTTCAGGAACGAAGGCATCTCAGTGCGTCACAATCCCGAATTCACCATGATGGAATTCTATCAGGCTTATGCTACTTATGAAGACCTGATGGATTTCACCGAGGAATTATTCTGTCACGTAGCAGAGGCTGTGCTCGGCACCCTGGATTTCAGTTATCAGGGCCTTGATATCAGCTTTAAAGGCCCCTGGAAGCGCCTGACCGTCCGGGACGCCATACTTGAGTACGGGGACATTGAAGCCAAGCATCTTGATGACCGAGATCTGGCCCTGGCCTATGCCAGGGGAATCGGCCTTGACCTGCCGGCCGAGATTGGTTATGGCAAACTGGTCATGGAAATCTTTGAGGAGGTAGTTGAGCACAAGCTTATTCAACCGACCTTTATCACCGCCTATCCGACTGAGGTTTCACCGCTGTCACGCAGAAACGATCATGACCCTTCCATTGTCGACCGTTTTGAGCTGATCATTGGCGGTCGTGAGATTGCCAATGCATTTTCCGAGCTGAACGATCCGGTCGACCAGAAAGAACGCTTTCTTTCCCAGGTTGCTGAAAAGGACAAAGGGGATGAAGAGGCACACTACATGGACGAAGATTATGTCCGTGCCCTTGAATACGGACTTCCACCAACAGCTGGCGAAGGTATCGGCATTGACCGCCTGGTGATGTTGTTAACCGACTCAGCCTCCATCCGCGACGTAATTCTCTTTCCCCAGTTGCGGAAAGAATCGCGCTAGTCAGCGGAGAATATCCACAGATGCCATTCGAACTTTTCATAGGACTGCGCTACCTCAAGGCCAAGCGCAAGTCGACCTTCATATCGATCATCACCTTCATCTCCACTGCCGGGGTGACACTGGGCGTAATGGCGTTGATCGTAGTCCTGGCCGTGATGACCGGTTTCGAGGAAGATTTAAAGGAAAAGATCCTCGGCACCAATGCCCATGTTGTAGTAATCCGCAGCGGTGGTGCCATGGAGGATTACCGCCAGGTGATGCAGAAACTCACCAGCATGAAGGGGGTGGTTGCGGCCACGCCTTTTATTTACAACCAGGTTATGCTATCCTCCGGCAAAAATGTCTCCGGGGTTGTATTGCGGGGAATCGACCTGCATTCCGATCGCCAGGTCACCCGGCTCAGCAAATCGGTCGTTGAGGGGACCAGCGACAAGCTTGATCCCGGCATCAAGGATGGACCGGACGCCCTTCCGGGGCTTTTGGTCGGCAAAGAGCTGGCCAAACACCTCAATCTGTTTGTAGGTGATAAAGTCAACGTCATCTCGCCCATGGGCAACATCACGCCGCTCGGGATGATGCCAAAGATGAAACCGTTCCGGGTAACCGGCATATTTAATACCGGCATGTTCGAATACGACTCGACCCTGGCCTACATCAGCCTCACTCAGGCTCAGTCCTTTTTTGACCTTGGTGATACTGTGACCGGCATTCAACTCAAGGTTGAGGATGTTTATGCTACTGGTGAATTAGCCCACAACATAAACCGCACCCTGGGGATCAACTACTATGCCAGGGATTGGATGCAGATGAACCGCAACATCCTCTTTGCCCTTAAAACAGAAAAGGTGGTCATGTTTGTTATCCTGACCCTGATTGTACTGGTAGCAGCCTTTGGTATCGCCTCGACGCTGTTTATGGTGGTAATGGAAAAAACTAGGGATATAGCCATCCTCAAGTCAATGGGAGCTACTGGCGCCAGCATCATGAAAATCTTCGTTCTTGAAGGTCTGATTATCGGCATTATCGGCACCCTGCTGGGGGTGGCCTTCGGCCTGCTGGTTGCGCTTAATCTGGAACCGATCATCAATGTGATTCAGAAAGTCACCGGCCAGAATTTCTTCAGCAAGGACATCTATTATCTGGATCATTTTCCGTCGCTGGTGATCCCCTCCGATGTGGTACTGATCTCTGTCACCGCAGTTCTGATTTCATTCGTGGCCACGCTCTATCCAGCCTGGCAGGCATCTAGAATGCTGCCGGCCGAGGCGCTGCGCTATGAGTAACCTGCTCGAGGTGCGCGGCCTCTGTAAAACCTATATCATCGGTCCCAATCGGGTCGAGGTGCTGAAAGGAATCGATCTGGATCTGGTCCAAGGGACGACTGTTGCACTGGTGGGAGCATCCGGGGCCGGCAAAAGTACCCTTCTGCACCTCTTGGGTGCTTTGGACCGCCCCTCCGATGGGACCGTGCTCTATCGCGGGAAGGATCTTTTCAACAAGAGCGATCGCGAATTGGCTTTTTTCCGCAATAAGAGCATCGGCTTTGTGTTTCAGTTCCATCACCTCCTACCAGAATTTACCGCGCTGGAGAATGTGATGATGCCGGCCCTGATAGCCAGGGTTAACAAGGGTGAAGCCGGGGCAAAGGCCGAAGAATTGCTGAGGGATGTAGGATTGTCCCACCGCCTGACACACAGGCCGGGAGAACTCTCCGGCGGGGAGCAGCAGCGTGTGGCCATTGCCCGCGCCTTGGCGCTTTCGCCGGAGATACTCCTTGCTGATGAGCCCACCGGCAATCTCGATATGAAAACCAGCGAAGGCGTGCATGAGGTCCTGGCCGCTTTGCAGCAAAAAAAAGGGCTCACCCTGGTGGTGGTCACTCATAATGAAAAATTGGCCGCATCCATGGGACAGGTGGTCAAGTTAACAGATGGAAGATTGGAATAATTAAAAACGCAACAACAGAATTCAGACACTAACAAGGCAACCTGCCTGTTAACTGAGCTATGGCGTTTCGTATACTCGGGGGAATAGTGCCCATATCATCATTTGTCATAACAGCTGTCCTTCTGATGCAACTTTTCTGTGCCACTGGTGCTTTTGCTGAAGGAGAGAAGGTTGTCGAAGTGCGTGTGGAAGGAAATCGTCGCATTGAAGCGGCGGCCATCCTTAATGTAGTAAAAATGAAAGCCGGGGATACCCTCTACAGCGACAAGACTGATGCTGATCTTCGTGCTATCTATCAGCTGGGCCATTTTCAGGATGTGCAGGCCTTGACGGAAGATTCCGAGAAGGGAACCGTTCTGGTCTATAACGTTCTGGAAAAACCTGTTGTTCGTGACATCAAGTTTGAAGGCAACAAAGAGCTGACCGCAGACAAGCTTAAAGAAGCGCTGGAGTTTCGCCAGAACTCTATTTTTTCCACCAAAGATCTCAACAAAAGCGTTATCAAGATTAAGAAGCTCTATGGTGATGAAGGCTATTACCTGGCCGAGGTCGAACCGCTGGTGGAGAAGCGTTCTCCCACTGAAATGGCGGTTACCTTCAAGATCACTGAAGGCAAAAAAATCCTCATTCACAACATTCATTTTGATGGTAATAAGTCCTTTAGCGACCGGAAGTTGCGCGGCATCATGGAAACCAAAGAGAAATGGTTCCTGTCGTGGTTGACCGGTGCCGGCACTTATAAGGAAGAGGTGCTGAAGAATGATGCACTCTTACTTTCTGATCACTACCTGAACAATGGCTACATAAACATCAAGGTTGGGGAACCGGCTGTTAAAATTAACGATGCCAAGGACGCGCTGGAGGTTTCCATTGGCATTACCGAAGGTGACCAGTACAGTGTGGGTGCGATCAACTTCAAAGGGGACCTGCTGGAGCCGGCCGCTGACCTGCGTAAGAAGCTGAAAAGTGAGCCGGGAGAGATCTTCAGCCGGGCCAACCTGCGCACAGACATCTCCACTTTGACAGACACATATGCCGACAAGGGCTACGCCTTTGCCAATGCAAACCCACAGACCAAGACCGAGCCTGATAAAAAACTGGTCGACGTGACCTTTGATATGGAGAAAGGCGAGCTGGTTTATATCGAGCGCATCGGCATCGCCGGCAATCCCAAAACCCGCGACAAGGTAGTTCGTCGTGAAATGCGCGTTACCGAGGGTGAGCTTTTCAGCGCCACTGGAATGAAGCGCAGTAAGCAGAACCTGATGAATCTGGGTTACTTTGAAGAAGCCAACATTGCCACAGCTAAAGGAAGCGCCAGCAACAAGTTAAATGTCAATGTAGATTTAAAGGAAAAACCAACCGGCACCTTCAGTATCGGCGGCGGCTATAGTTCTTTGGATGGTGTGATTGGCCAGGGTTCGATCCAGCAGGCAAACTTCCTCGGCTTAGGTCTCAAAGCCAATGTATCGGCTTCTTTCGGCGGGAAATCCCAGACCTACGCTGTCGGCCTGACTGATCCTTACTTCCTGGATACCAAATGGACCCTGGGAGCCGACATCTACCGCTCCGAGCGTGATTACAACGACTACAGCCGGCGCGTAACCGGCGGCGATATCAAGGCCGGCTATCCGATCAACGACTTCCTCGGCACTTTCTTCATGTATAAATATGAGATTAAAGATATCTTTAATCCTACACTTGCCTATCAGGCGCTGCATAATAACGATATAACCAACAACTTTCCGCTAGGCACTACCACCACCAGTTCGATCTTCGGCAGTATCACACGCAACAACACCGATTACCGGCTGGACCCCTCCAGCGGTATGATCAATTCGCTCTCCATTGAATACGCCGGCATAGGGGGCGACAACAAGTTTGCCAGATATCTGACTGAAAACACCTTCTTTCATCCGGTTTACAAAAAACTGATTTTTTCAACCAAACTCGCCTTGGGGTATGTGCAGGAGGTCGGTCAGCCGGTTCCAATCGATGAAAAGTTTTATTTAGGTGGAATTTATTCATTGCGCGGCTATCGAGCCCGCACCGTGTCCCCCACCGAAGTCATCAATTCGGAGCGGGTATACCTGGGTGCCAGCAAAGAGGTTTACGGCAACACGGAACTCAGCTTCCCGCTCCTTGCAGATGTCGGGATCAAGGGTGTGGTATTCTTTGATTACGGCAATGCCTTCAACGACAAGAACACCATGTTCGATACCATGCTGATGAGCTATGGCGGCGGCATCCGCTGGGCCTCTCCCATTGGCCCGCTCCGGCTTGAATACGGGATACCTCTAAATCCTCGTGAAAGTATCGACAGCCGCAGCGGCAGATTTGAATTTTCAATAGGCAGCCTCTTTTAAGTTTTAATACCTATACAAAAGGAGAAGGATTATGAAAAGATTCTTTCTATCGGCATTACTGGCCAGCTGTATCGCCTCAACCACCTGTTTTGCAGCCGAGGCCAAACTCGGCTATATGGACATGCAGCGGGCCATCAACACCTCCGAGGTTGGCAAAGAGGCCAAGGAGCAGTTAGCAGCGCGCCTTAAAAAGTACCAGGATGAAATCAATGTAAAACAGGAAGAACTTAAAAAACTGAAGGACGAAGTTGAAAAACAGGGCGCTTTTTTAAATGATGCCACCCGGGCAGCAAAAGAGAAGGATTACCAGCAAAGGCTTAAGGAATTTCAGCGTTTTACAAAAGATGCCCAGGACGAGTTACAAGGCAAGGATGAGGAGTTTACCCGTAAGATACTGGAGGGAATGGAGAAGGTTATCCAGGAGTACGGCCGTAAGAACGGTTATACCTTTATCTTCGTCAAGAACGAAAGCATGCTTTATGCAGACGACAAAGCCGATCTGACCGAAGAAATACTGAAGCTCTTTAATGCCAATCGCAAGAAATAAGATCAAAACCTTGCAAGTGCTGGTGCTCGAAACCGGCCTCACGAAAATTTGAGGAATGCAATGATACCGAATAAATCGCTTAGAGAACTGGCTGATTTTTTGGGTGGTACAGTACAGGGTGATGAAAACTATCAGGTCAACGGACTGGCCCCTTTGGAGACGGCCGGACCTGACAAAATCACATTTCTGGCCAATCCTAAATATGCGCCCAAGGTTGCAGAAACCAGGGCCGGTGCAGTACTGATGGCTCCCGGAAATGAAACTTTCGGCCGCAATATAATCGAAGTATCTGACCCCTATCTCTCCTTTGCAAAGCTGTTAACCCTGTTCTATGTCCAGCCCCATCCTGTGTTGGGGGTCATGCCGGAAGCCATTTTAGGCAGTAATATCTCGCTGGGAGACAGTGTCAGCATCTACCCAGGAGCCATCGTAGGCAACAATGTCACCATCGGCGACCGCTGCGTGATCCATCCCGGTGCTGTGATTTACAATGACGTAACTATCGGCAACAACACACTCATCCATGCCAATGCTGTTATCCGCGAACGCTGCCGCATCGGTAGCCGTTGTGTAATTCAGCCTGGCGCAGTGATCGGGAGCGATGGTTTCGGTTATGCGCCGGATGGCCGCGGCTATTATCCCATCCCCCAAATCGGCATAGTTGTCCTGGAAGATGAGGTTGAGATCGGTGCCAATACTTGCATCGATCGTGCCGCTATTGAAACAACCCTGGTAAAGCGCGGCACCAAGCTCGACAACCTGGTGCAGGTTGCCCATAACTGTCAGATTGGGGAGAACTGCATGATCGTTTCCCAAGTAGGCATCTCGGGCAGCACCAAAATCGGCAATCATGTCACCCTGGCCGGCCAGGTCGGTGTTGCTGGGCATCTGACGATTGGTGATAACGTGTTGGTGGGGGCACAGTCCGGGGTTCCCGGCACCCTGCCGCCAAATGCCGGTTATAGCGGTACCCCGGCCTTGCCGCACAAGGAATGGCTGAAATCCATGGCTGTAATTCCCCGTTTGCCGGAACTTAAAAAAACAGTCACTGCGTTGGAAAAACGGATCGCCCAACTGGAGCACCAGCTAAGCCAGCAATAAATTATGCAATCAGCTCTCTTAGGAGATAATTTCAATGTTCGAGGTTTCTATGATACTGGATGTCAATGCAATCATGAAGATTCTTCCCCATCGGTATCCCTTCCTGATGGTGGACCGGATCGTGGAGGTGGAGCAGGGCAAGCGCTGTGTGGGAATCAAAAATGTCACCATTAATGAGCCTTTTTTTCAGGGCCATTTTCCTGGACATCCGGTGATGCCTGGTGTGCTGATTGTTGAGGCCATGGCACAAGTGGCCGGCATTATGGCCTACCTGGCCTCGGATGAAGAGACTAAACAAAAGGTCACCTACTTCATGTCAATCGACAAGGCCAAGTTCAGAAAGCCTGTTTTTCCAGGGGACCAGCTACGGATTGAAATCGAAACCACCTTTAATAGACGCGGGATCTGGGGAGTTGACGGCAAGGCCTATGTTGGTGACATCCTTGTCACCGAGGCATCTCTTAAAGCGACCTTCGCCGACAAAACTGCTTAGGAGCTGCAGTTTGCAACTATCAGCGTCTTGTGAACAGTGAGAACAGATTTCAATCAGGAGTCAGCCATGATACATCCTAGCGCGATTATTGAGAACAGCGCACAACTGGCAACAGACGTGGAAATTGGTCCATATGCCATCATCGGCAAGCATGTCAGGATTGGGAAAGGGACCAAGATCGGACCACATGCCGTAATAGGCGACTGGACCGAGATTGGCGAGAACAACCATATCTTTCATCAGACCTCAGTTGGCGCCCCACCCCAGGATCTAAAGTACCGTAACGAAGAGTGCTGGACCCGCATCGGAAACAACAATGTCGTGCGGGAATTTGCCACCATTCATCGCGGCACAGTAACCGGCCACGCCGAAACAGTGGTCGGCAGCAACAACCTGTTCATGGCTTACTCGCATGTCGCCCATGACTGCGTTATCGGCAATGGCATAGTTATGGCCAATGTCGCCACGCTGGCCGGGCACGTGACGGTCGAGGACAATGTTATTTTAGGCGGCCTGGTGGCGGTACACCAGTTTTCCACTGTTGGCGCATACTCCATGATCGGCGGGGGAACCTTAATCGGGCTGGATATCCCCCCCTATATGATAGCAACTCAGGGAAAACGCGATGCCAAACTGCGTGGGCTTAACTTGATCGGCTTGAAAAGGCGCGGTTTTTCGGATGAGGCCATAAACAACCTCAAGAAAGCCTATAAAACCCTTTTCATGGCTGACCTGAAGCTTCCGGATGCGATTACTCGCATCCGGTTGGAAATCACCGGTTCACCTGAGGTCGACAACCTGCTGGCCTTTATCGAGCGCTCGAAGCGCGGGATATGCCGCGGATGACGCCGCTCAGGGCGGCCGTCATAGGTGTTGGTTATCTGGGAAATTTTCACGCTCAAAAATATGCCGCTATTGATAATGTAGAATTGGTCGGCGTAGTTGACAACGACCCCCAACGGGCCGCTGAGATCGCTAGCTCACTGGGCGTAAAGACCTTCAGTGATCATCGTGAACTAATCGGGCAGGTGGATGCAGTCAGTGTAGTGGTGCCGACCCAGTATCATCATACTGTTGCCCGTGATTTTCTCTCCGCTGGTGTGAATGTTCTGATCGAAAAACCGATTACCGTCACCATTGAAGAGGCCGATGAATTGATCGCACTTGCCGATCAGAGCGGAGTAGTTTTTCAGGTCGGACACCTGGAACGCTTCAATCCGGTACTGGTTGCGCTTGATGACATTCTCCAGGAGCCGCTCTTCATCGAGTCAGTAAGAATAGCACCCTTCAAGCCGCGCGGCACCGATGTGAATGTGGTGCTCGACCTGATGATTCACGATATCGACATAATTCAGCATATTGTGAAATCACCGGTGGAACGAATCGACGCCATTGGTGCACCGGTATTCACCGGCGAGGAGGATATCGCCAATGCCAGGATTTTATTCAAAAGTGGCTGTGTCGCCAATGTCACCGCCAGCCGTATCAGCCTGAAGAGTGAGCGTAAAATGCGTATTTTCCAGCGCAATGCTTATATCACGCTCGACTTCCAGAACCGCAAGGTACTGGTGGCCCAGAAAGGCAGCGGCGAAATTTTCCCAGGTGTCCCCAATGTCAAGGTCGATGAGCGGGAATTGGGTGAAGCGGATGCCTTGCGCAGCGAGATTGAATCCTTTATTGCTGCTATCCGGGAGGCAAAGCAACCGCAGGTCAGCGGCCGCGATGGCCGCATGGCACTGGAAACAGCGCTCAAGATCAATCAGGCGCTGGGGCGAATAAAGCATACTCACTAGACCTTTTCACCGAATGATACCAGTTATGCTCCTTTGTTTTTCAATGTCTGTGCTCATATTTCGAATTGATAAAAGGACGACAAAATGATCCCGATGGTGGACCTGAAGACCCAGTACCATAATCTGAAAGTTGAGATCGACCAAGCTGTTCTGGATGCCATAGAAAGCACCCAGTTTATCCTGGGTCCCAATGTCACCGCCTTCGAGCAGGAAGCGGCCGCCTACCTGGGCACTCCACATGCCGTGGCTTGCGCATCCGGCACCGACGCGCTGCATTTGGCAGTTTTGGCAGCCGGGATAGGACCGGGTGATGAAATCATTACCTCTCCTTTTACCTTTATAGCCACAGCTGAAGCGATCTGCTATGCCGGAGCCAAACCGGTCTTCGTGGATATTGATCCGCAGACCTTCAACATCGATCCAGCCAAAATAGAGGCCGCCATCACCGGGCGCACCAAGGCCGTTATTCCGGTGCACCTGTTTGGTCAGCCGGCCGATATGTCCGCCGTACAATCAATCTGTGATAAGCACAAGCTGTTCTTGATCGAGGATTGTGCCCAGTCTTTCGGGGCAAGCCATAATGGCACCATGACCGGTGCTATCGGAGCATTGGGCTGTTTCAGCTTCTTCCCCAGCAAAAACCTGGGCTGCTACGGTGATGGTGGTCTGATTACCTGTGCGACCAAGGAGTTGGCTGACGAGCTTAAAGTACTCCGTAACCATGGCAGTCGTGTTCGTTACCATCACAGCGTGATCGGTTTCAACAGCCGCCTGGACGACATCCAGGCCGCCATCCTGCGGGTCAAACTAAAACGGATTGACGAATTCAACCAGGGCCGCCGCCGTGTGGCACAGCTCTACTCGGAACTGCTCAAGGATCTGGTCAGCGTGCCTTTCGAGGATGGCAAGGGTGTACATGTCTACCACCAGTACACCCTTTTGACCGACCGACGCGATGAGATCATGGCCAAGCTTTCCGAGCGTCAGATTTCCTCGGCCGTATACTACCCGATCCCGCTCCACAAGCAGGACGTCTTTGCCGAAGCCTATGCCGGCCTTAACCTGCCGGTGGCCGAAGATGTGGCCGCCCGTTGCATGTCACTCCCAATCTATCCTGAAATGTCTGATGACTCAGTACGTTTGGTTACTGAGACAATCAAAGAGGTATTTGTTGGCTAATCTGGAAGAAAATCCCAAAACCGATTCCGGCTCCCTAGCGGGGACGCCTCCACGAAACCGGCCAGACACCCAATCCATCCGATCCCTCCCCCATCCAGGGGGAGGGAAAGTTTTTTCTGATACCTATGACAGAGCCGCTTCTCAACGGGTTATGATCGTGGCCGGTGAGGCTTCCGGCGATATTTACGGTGCCGATCTGGTCAGCGAGGCGCTTAACCTGGAACCTCAGCTACAGTTTTTCGGTATCGGCGGCGCCCGTATGCGGGAAGCCGGAGTGGAAACGCTGGTCGATTCGGCCGACATGGCCGTTGTCGGGCTGGTGGAGGTGCTCAAGCATTTCGATGTTATTTCAGCGGCCTTCCTGAAACTGAAGAACATCCTGCTCAATGATCCGCCCAGCCTGCTGATCCTGATCGACTATCCCGGTTTTAACCTGCGGCTTGCCAAGGTTGCCAAGAAGGCCGGAGTTAAGGTACTCTACTACATCAGTCCACAGATTTGGGCCTGGCGCCAGGGGCGGGTCAAGAAGATCGCGGCCCTGGTGAATCACATGGCGGTCATTCTGCCGTTCGAGGCCCCCTTCTATGAGCGAGCTGGGGTTCCGGTCACATTTGTCGGCCACCCCATGCTTGATCTGGTGAAGGTCACTGTCGGACGCAACCAGGCAGCGGTAGAATTCGGCCTGGATCCGGCCAGGAAAATCGTGGGGCTGTTCCCCGGCAGTCGCAAGAATGAGATCGAGCGCCTCCTGCCGGTGATCATAGGTGCGGCTAAACTGCTGAAAGAACGTTTCAGCGACATCCAGTTCATACTGCCACTGGCGTCCACCCTGCAAGAAGATGATATTGCGCCACAACTCAAGGCCGCCGGTCTGAACGTAATAATGACACGTCAGCGTATTCATGAGATGATCAGAGCCTGTGATGCGGTAATTTCAGTATCAGGTACGGTGACCCTGGAGATCGCCTTGGTGGGTACGCCGATGGTGATCATCTATAAACTTTCGCCGCTTACCTATCAGCTGGCCAAACGACTGGTGAAGATTAAGGATATCGGCCTGTGCAATATTGTGGCTGGCGAAACCGTGGTCAAGGAACTGATTCAGAATCAGGCCAATCCGGACCAAATCGCGGCTGAAATAACTAAAATTCTTACCGATACCCTTTACACCGCCCAAATCAAGGAGCGTCTGGCAACTATCAGGACCAAGCTGGGGGGTGGCGGCGCCTCCAAAAATGTAGCTCGATTAACTTTTAAGCTGATGGGATTGCAATGAACCAAACCATTATCCGCACAATCACTTATTTTAAACCCTATTGGAAGCTGCTGCTCCTCTCGGCGATCTGCTCTGCCATCGTGGGTGGCATGGATGCCGGCATAGTGGCCCTTACCAAAAATGTACTTGAAAAAATTCTCTCTTCAAAAAATTCCAGTGTTTTTCTGCTTATCCCGCCGGGAATCATTCTTCTGTTTATAGTCCGCGGCGGTACCCGTTTCACCTACGATACCAGCATTAAGCTGGCCGGTCAGAAGGCGATTCAGGATATCCGCAATGACATGTACGCCAGCAATATCCGGCTTGATCTGGCCTTTTTCAATCGTAATGCCGCCGGTGAGTTGATGTCACGCATGACCAACGACATAGGCGCCATGCAGGAAGGAATTGCCAATATTGTCACCGGTTTATTCCGTGATCTTGTTTCCGCTATTGCGCTCCTGGGCTATCTCTTCTACCTCAACTGGCAGCTGGCCCTGCTCTCGTTCGTGGCTATTCCGGCCACTGCCTATCCGGCCCGGCTGATCGGCAAAAAGATCAAGAACTCTTCCGGTCGGAGCCTGAATGTCATGGGAGGCATTACAGCCATCCTCCAAGAGAGCTTCTCCGGGATCAAGGTGATCAAGGCCTTTGGCTTGGAAAATCAGGCCATTGCTCGCTTCCGGGCTGCCAATCTTGATTATTTCCTTCAAATTCGGAAGTTTATAAAATATGAATCACTGGCTACTCCGATCTCGGAGGTCATTATCTCCTTCGGTATTGCTGCTGTAGTCTATTTCGGCGGCAGCCAGGTCTTGTCGGGACACATGACCTCGTACGATTTAATCGCATTTATCGGAGCAATGGTCATGCTTTCCAGGCCGGTCAACAAGCTGCAAGGCTCTTACAGCACACTACAACGCTCGGCCGGGGCAGCGGAACGGGTATTCCACCTGCTAGACGAGCACCGGAACATTGCCGACCGCCAGAACGCGGTGGATATCGGGCGTTCTTCCGGTGTGGTTGAATTTTGTGATGTGTCCTTCTCCTACGGCGAAGAGCCCATTCTACAAGGCATATCCCTTATAGCCGAGCGCAACCGGATGATAGCCTTGGTGGGACCGTCGGGAGGGGGCAAATCAACACTGGTATCACTGATACCTCGCTTCTACGATGTAACTGCCGGAGCTATCTTGATTGACGGTCACGACATTCGCGATCTCACTTTGAAAAGTCTCACAAACCAAATAGCGCTGGTAGACCAGGAAACAACTCTCTTCAACGAGAGTATTGCCAACAATATCCGCTACGGCAAACCAGAGGCCGACTTGGAAGAGGTGGTGGAGGCCGCCAAAGCCGCATTTGCCCACGATTTCATCCTGCAGTTGCCGGAAGGTTACGATACCAGCATCGGCGACCGCGGCGTGCGGCTTTCAGGCGGACAACGCCAGCGAATCTGCATTGCCCGCGCGCTGCTCAAGAACGCCCCGATCCTGATCCTGGACGAGGCCACCAGCGCTCTGGATACGGAAAGCGAACAGATGGTACAGAAAGCCCTCGACAACCTGATGGTCAACCGCACCACCTTCGTCATCGCCCATCGCCTCTCCACTGTTCTGCATGCCGATCAGATTGTGGTTGTCGAAGCCGGGCGTATTGTGGAGAGCGGGTCCCATGATGGCCTGCTGGCCAACAGCGGGCTCTACAGCCGCCTGTATTCCCTCCAGTTCAGCGAGCGGGACGCGGCCGGATCGACCACTGGATCATGAAAAAGTTTTTCTGGGCCATTCAGGCAGCCGTTTTTTACCTTCTAACCCTCTTTGCAGCCCTGATTCCCGTGGCTCTTGCCTACCGCTTCGGGGCGTTTGCCGGTCTCATGATTCCGGTTCTTGTCCCTAAACGGCGCGCCATCGCCATCGATAACATCAGCCGTGCGCTTCCTTTCTTGAAGGCCCACCCGCTCTGGAAGTCCGAATATGAAACCACCGACGAGCTGGCACAGGAGACCTTTAAAAACCTCGGCCGCTCGTTGATGGAGATCTGTCGCCTTTATCACGGCCGGGGCGACGAAATCATAAACAACATCGAGGTGCGGGGCAGAGAAAACTATGAGGCGGCCAAGGCCAAGGGTAAGGGGTTGATACTGTTCAGCGGTCACTGCGGCAATTGGGAGCTGATGGCATTGGCCTTCAGTAGCATCTTTGGCGAAGGCTGGGTGGTTGCTCGCCGCCAGAACAACCCTTACCTGAATCGGATGGTTGAGCGAATGCGGATACGTTACAAAAACAGCGTGATTTACAAACAGGGTGCTCTGCGCGGCATACTGAAAGCACTTAAAAATCGCGGCCACATTGGACTGCTGGCCGATCAAACTGTTTTTCCGGAAGAAGGGGCATTGATAGAAATCATGGGACGTAAGGCCTGGGCCTCCAAGGCACCTGTGATCATGATCCAGAAAAGCGCCGCCGCTTTGGTGCCTACTTTTATCCACCGCGAGGGGGAAAGACATATCATCACGTTTTACCCCCAACACGATTTCAGCGGCGATATGAGCGAAGAAGGAATCAGAAATGAAACCCAGGCCTTGTCACGTTATATTGAGAATTTTGTAGTTGCCCATCCGACCCAGTGGTACTGGGTGCACCGCCGTTGGAAACGGAACGGGGAAAACCAGTCATGAACAGGAAAATAATTGATTTTGCATGGCCCCTAGCTATGCTGGTCATCGCAACAGCGCTGATCGCTTTAACCAATGCCGATCTGTCTATCTCCACACTCTTTTATCAAAGAAATGGCTGGCCTACCGGCAATCTGCCCCCCTGGCGTCAGCTATACCTTTTTGGCTATTACCCCGCCTACATCCTTGGTGGAACAGCATTAGGGCTATACCTGGCCGATTTATCAGGTTTAAGAAAGTCCTGTTTAAAAAAAGCTGCCGCTTACATGGTGGTCCTGCTGCTGCTGGGGCCGGGCCTGCTGATAAACTCCGGATTCAAGGACCACTGGGGCAGAGAGCGACCGCGTGATATATCACAATTCGGCGGTACCAAGAGTTTTCAACAGCCCTGGCAGCCCGGTGCCGGCCACGGCCGATCTTTTCCATCCGGTCATGGCGCCTCAGCCTTTTACCTGGCCATGCCGTTTTTCATCCTGCGCAGACACAGGCCCCGAACAGCAGCCCTGGTATATGTTGCCGGAATGTTCTACGGCGTCTTGATGGGCTTTGCCCGGATTGCCCAAGGGGGCCATTTTGCCAGCGACATCCTCTGGGCTTGGGGAGTGGTGCATCTCACAGCGGTGGTGCTTTACTATCTGATGGGGCTGGACCGGGATCCCCCCTGCCCTGACAGGCCTTGAGCATGTTTTACACCATTTACAACATACTTTCGCTATTTTTGCTGATCCCGGTTTGCATCTATCACCTTTACCGCTCCGTCAGCCGTGGCAGGCCACCGGCCTTTAGTGAGCGCTTCGGGCGCATTCCGGCAGATGAAATAAAAAAGATCGTCAACCAACCGGTGATCCTGGTGCATGCGGTCTCGGTCGGGGAGGCTATCGCCGCCCGACCATTGCTTAAAGCGCTCCGCATTCGCTATCCCGAGCACGCCATTGTCGTCTCCAATACTACCGAGACAGGGCGGGCAATCAGTTCCGGCTTCCCGGAAAAGGACCTGTGTATCTAT
>DASXUK010000028.1:0-4122 GCA_036504875.1 Desulfuromonadaceae bacterium | reverse complement strand
CTGACTTGTACTTACAATGAAGAGTAAGAATTAAAATTCTTATACTTAAGGAGGGCTTGGTTTTGATTCATAAGAGATTGTTTTCCTGCCTGAAGGTTAGAACCGCGAAGCTGGCGACAACATTGACTGTTATTGTGTGCCTGCTGAGCAGCTTGTCTGTGGGTTTTACCGCTCCTGCAGCATCGCCTATTACCGTTTTGCCTATCGACCGTGCTAAATTTGTGGTCGGCCAAATGTTTGATTTTCTGGTTGAAGTTAAAGACGCAAATTCTGCCCGCGTTCAGGTTACCGTAAACGGTATGGCTGCCGATCAATATTTTGGAAAGGCGGCGGCAATCAAACTTGACGGGTCACTTGCCTCATATCGTATTAATCAAGTTGCTTTCAAAAACTCCGGTAAAATGGAAATTGCCGTAAAAGCCGGAACGGAAACCCGCAGAGTCAAATACGACATAGTAAACGAGGTTGCGCCGAAACGCGCTAAAAACGTAATCTTGTTTATCGGTGACGGCATGAGCCTGCAGGCTCGTGAGATGGCCCGCATTCTGTCCAAAGGCATCACCGAAGGCAAGTACAATGACTTGCTGGAAATGGAAAAAATGTCTAATATGTCACTGATCACAACATCCGGTTATGATTCCCTAGTTACCGATTCAGCCAACAGCGCTTCGGCTTATGCTACCGGTCATAAGGCTGTGGTGAACGCTATGGGTACCTACACTGACAGCACAAAGGACCCATTTGATGATCCCAAAGTGGAAAATATTATTGAACTTGCCAAACGCACAAGAGCCATGGGTACCGGTATAGTATCCACTGCCAACATTACCGATGCTACCCCGGCGGCGATGGTTGCCCATACCCGTAGACGGAGCGAACTAAACTTCATTGCTGAATCCATGCTTGACCCGGTACATCGCCCGGATGTTATTCTGGGCGGCGGCTCCCGTCAATTCCTGCCGATGAGCACCCCTGGTTCCAAACGGACAGACGAAAAGAATCTCATTCAAGATTTCGGAAAGCTTGGTTACCGGTTCTCGGGTACCAAGAGCGAACTCCTGGCCACTCCTGCCAGTGCCGATAAATTGCTTGGTTTGTATCAACTGGATAATATGAATGTTTACATTGACCGTGAAATGCTGAAGAATCCTAATGTACTGGGTGGCTTTAACGACCAACCCAATCTAATGAACATGACTCAAAAAGCTATCGACGTGTTGAGCAAAAACCCTAACGGATTTTTCCTAATGGTGGAAGGCGCTTCTATTGACAAGCAACTGCACGTCCTTGACTGGCAGCGGGCCACTTATGACACCATTGAAATGGATAAGTCGATCGGAATTGCCAAAGCATTTGCCAAGAAGAATAATGATACCCTGATTATTGTTGTAGCCGACCACGCTCATGGCGCCAGCATTACTGGCACCTACCACGAGTTGGATGGCAAAACAGGCCGTGAGGCTGTACGCACTTATGCCGATGCCGGCTGGACTACTTTTGAAGACAAAGACAAGGATGGGTTCCCTGACGACCCCAATCCGAATGTAACCTTAGCAGTTCAGTTTGCTAACCACCCGGACTATAACGCAGACTACAGATTCAAATCCGAACCTACCGTACCGGCCATTATGGCTGGGAGTAAAGCCGTGGTCAATCCTAAGACCTCCGGTGAATTCCAGCCTGGCAACATTCCCACATCTGATCCTTCTGAAGTACATTCCGCTGATGATGTAGTTTTAAATGCCGATGGTCCGGGCGCAGAATACTTTAATGGTGTCATGGACAATACCGAAGTGTTTTTCGGCATGGTACGTGCTCTTGGCCTTGATGGCAAACGTGGTTTAAAATAAGCTGAGGGAGAAGCTGATTAACATGAATAAAATTACTCCATGGCTAATTGGAATGTTCTTGGGTTTTATATTAGCCGGAAGTTTTCCAACATGTGATCCGCTTGCAGAAAAGACGGTTCCTTTCCGGGAATCGTCCCTTTTCTTTCAGACAGCGCAAGCCGCTTCTATTTGGAATAACTGGTTTCTTGGACCGGCGACACCGCTGGACTTCACTGAAATGTACAGCGGAGCCTCGTCGCTGGGGCTGCAGCTTTCACCTAAATTAACTGGTTTACAAGGGAAAAGAGTGTCCATGACCGGTTTTATGGCGCCGCCATTAAAGCCGACTTTGACATTTTTTGTTTTGACACAGGTGCCGATGGCCATCTGCCCTTTTTGTTCGACAGACGCCGACTGGCCCAATAATATCGTGGTTGTAAGGCTGACAGAACCGGTGACGGCATTGCCGTTCGACCAGCCAATCCGGGTTACCGGCGTACTGGAACTTGGAAACCAAATCGATGAGGAGACTGGTTTTGTCAGTCTGGTGCGCATCCAGGCAGATACAGTGGAAAAAGCGGAATAATCCATTTTATCGCATCCAGGAGGATGGTTATGTTAGAAATTCTTAATCTCGTAAAACAATTTCGCCACCCCAATGGCGAGATGCTCACTGTGACGACAGTGGACCAACTCCAGGTTGAGCAAGGTGAACAGCTTATCCTGGCAGGACCGAGCGGATCAGGCAAAACAACGCTGCTTCACCTGATTGCCGGGTTAATCTCGCCCACTACCGGTGAAATCCTATGGGACGGGGAACGAATCGATCACTGGCCGGAAGACAAACGAGACGTTTGGCGGGCTTACAATGTAGGGTATATCTTCCAGAATTTTAATTTGCTCAATGGTCTTAGTGTGCTGGAAAACATTCTGGTGGCCGTTGCTTTCGGCAGTCAGAACTCCGCTAAGGACCGGCAAAAGGAAATTATGGAGCTATTGGTAAAGGTAGGCCTGGCTGACCGGGCGGACGAAAAACCGGCCCGGCTAAGCACTGGCGAGCAGCAGCGGGTCGCTGTGGCGCGCGCGCTCATCAACAAGCCGCGACTTATTCTGGCGGATGAACCTACCGCCAGTCTTGATCGGGACAACGTGAAGGTCGTGCTGGAGCTTTTGCAAGAGTTGTGTGTGCAAAACCATAGCACACTCGTACTGGCAACCCACGATCAAGAGGTAATGTCGCGCTTTGGGCGTGTATTTGAAATGCGCAAGCAGGGGAGGGAATTACCTTGATTCATCTTTTGATTGCGTGGCGGAATCTGTGGCTTAAACCGGTGCAAAGTCTGTTGACGGTAGCCGTGGTGGCGACAGCTCTGGCCATGACCATTACGGTGATGCTGCTGGCCTCCAGTATACAGCGCGGGTTGATCCAGGCAACCGAACCTTTTGACCTTATTGTTGGTGCGAAAGGCAGTCCCAACCAGCTGGTCCTTAATACAGTCTTTTTGCAGGATGTGCCGATAGGTAACATTGATTACTCCCTGGCCAGGGAACTAGCTTCTAATCCGCTAGTGGATACTGCTATACCGATTGGTTACGGTGACAACTACCGGGGCTATCGCATCGCCGGCACAGAACCGGCTATCTTTGAACACCGCATCAAAGCCGGACAGCTGCCGTGGATTCAGCTGGCGCAGGGCCACCCTTTCACGGGGCAGTATGAAGCAGTCATTGGCGCCAAAACTGCCGCAGAAACTGGTCTGAAACTAGGCGATCAGTTTGCATCCTCCCACGGTGTAGTGGCCGGCGGTCAATCCCACGGTGACAAAAAGTACACGGTTGTAGGAGTCATGCGTCCTGTAAACGGACCGTACGATCAAGCTATTTTGGTTTCGCTTGCCAGTATATGGGATGTTCATAGCCACACCCCGATAGGGGGTAGTACCGATAAACAGCTTGACCCGGCAAAGCAGACTGAAGCAAAAGAAGAGGCCGAAGATGATCACGATCACGGCCATGAGAACGACCATAAACATGTCCGGGACAATGAAGACGAAGATGAACATGAACGGGGCACGACAGTTGTCCTGGTCAAGCCAAAAGGCTACGCCGAGGCAATGCGTTTATATCAGGATTTCCAAAAAGACAAACGGGCTCAGCTTATTTTCCCTTCACAAGTGGTAGTGCAGTTATTTGCCGTCTTAGGAGAAGGAGAAAAGGTTCTTAGCATGATCGGCTACGCGGTGTTTGCCATGGCGATGCTGCTGGTTTCCTTTTCCCTGTACTGGTCGGCGCT
>DASXUK010000027.1:0-5738 GCA_036504875.1 Desulfuromonadaceae bacterium | reverse complement strand
AAGTAAGCTTTGGATGCAAAAACAGTAATCTGGTCCGACAAACGCCAACAGGAGGTGTTAGCAGACGAAAAGGTAGACTTTTGGTTTGAAGCGTAAATGACAAGTTCTTGAAAGGGTTGGTGAGATAATGCAAAAAGAATGGAAAAAACAAAACGAAGACGGTAGCTATACGGTTAGAACTTGTGCTTGGTCGCCGCCGGGAGACCATCCTGCAGGCTGCGGCCTGAAGTTGCACATTAAAGACGGTAAACTGGTAAAGGTCGAGGGAGATCCGGAGCATCCAATCAGTCAAGGCAGGCTGTGTGTTAGGTGTTTAACGCTTCCGGAATATGTACATCATCCCGACCGTATCATCTATCCAATGAAGCGGTCAATTGAAAATCGCGGGAAAGACAAGTGGGAGAGGATAACCTGGGATGAGGCATGGGATATCATAGTTGAGAAAGTCAATGGGTTTAAAGAGAAGTATGGTGCTCAGTCGATAATCGTGTTCGGCGGAACCGGAAGAGAAGCGTGTTTGTACTACTATCCGCTTGGTTTTTCCTCGCTTCAAACTCCGAATGTGTGTTACCCCCTGAGCGGCTGGTCTTGCTACGGACCCAGATGCGCGATTACGGATTATATTCTGGGTGCAGGGTATCCGGAGATCGACTTTGCCGGCCATTATCCGGACCGCTATGACAACCCCCAGTATACATTGCCGAAATATGTAGTGTTGTGGGGCAAGATGCCGCTGATGTCAAACCCTGACGGTTTCTACGGCCATTCCCTAATCGATATGATGAAACGGGGAACTAAGATCATCTCGATAGACCCAAGACTGAACTGGCTCGGCTCCAGGGCGGAGCATTGGGTCCAATTAAGGCCTGGTACAGACACTGCCCTTGCTCTTGGGTTTCTTAATGTCATAATCAACGAGGAGCTCTACGACCACGAGTTTGTGGAGAAGTGGTGCTACGGCTTTGATAAACTAAAAGAACGTGTTCAGGAATACCCGCCAGAGAAGGTTGCGGAGATAACCGGGGTAACGAAGGAGAAGATTGAAGAAGTTGCCAGAGTCATCGCGACAAGCAAGCCTACTGCCCTCCAATGGGGTCTGGCTATCGATGAGAATCCAAACGGTGTCCAGCTCGGTCACGCGATACTTTCTATTAGTGCGATAACCGGCAATCTCGATGTGCCTGGCGGCATCACCTTAGGGCCACCTGCGGCACTACTTGGAAAATGGCGGGTAGAGACCCGGTCGCAAATATCGGAAGAGCTTTGGTCGAAGCGGATCGGAGCAGAGGAATGGCCGGCGCTGAGCACTGCCTTAGCTACAACTCATCCGGATGAAACACTGGACACTTTGGAATCAGGCAAACCCTATCAGCTTAAGATGGGTTGGTTCAACAGTACACAACCGATCGCTCCCACCAATACCGCAGCGCCGCAAAGGTGGTACGAGGCTCTTAAAACCTTGGAATTCAACGTTGTACAAGATTGTTTCATGACTCCGACGGCGATGGCTTTTGGCGATGTATTCCTGCCGCTGCCTACGTTTGCCGAGCATGACGGCGTAGTTTTAACTCACTTTGGTCGGAATGCCATATTTGTAGGGGCGATGAACAAAGCGTTCACAGTCGGTGAATGCAGGTCCGACATCGAAGTTTGCATGGAACTGGGCAAAAGGCTTAACCCTGAGAATTGGCCTTGGGATAGTGTTGAAGATTTCTTCAGCGATCAGCTGAAGCCAGAGCTGGGTATCGACTTCAACGGATTGAGAGAGGCAGGCGTATATCAACCGGGTTACACCTATAGGAAGCACGAAAAAGGCCTCCTAAGGGCAGACGGTGAGCCTGGTTTCAACACGGTAACAGGTTTGGTTGAATTATCCTCGACGCTCTTCGAAGCATGGGGCGAAGATCCTTTGCCGTACTATAAGGAGCCGCCGTACAGTCCTGTTAGCACTCCGGAGATCGCAAAGGAATATCCATTGGTCCTGACAACCGGAGCTAGAACTTTTACTTCCTTCCATTCGGAACATAGACAAATTAAAAGCTTGCGCGATATTACGCCGGATCCGATTATGGAGATCCATCCGGATACCGCTGCCGGTCTTGGTATTAAAGAGGGAGACTGGGTCTGGATTGAAAACCAGTTTGGTAAGGCTAAGGAGCGGGCTCATTTAATGCCGGCCCTCAAACCCAATGTCGTTCATGCCACGCATGGCTGGTGGTTTCCGGAACAGAAAGCCGAAGAGCCGCACCTCTATGGAGTATGGGAATCGAACATTAACAAACTAATACCTCATAAACACATTGGGAAACTCGGCTTCGGTGCTCCATTCAAGAGCATACTTTGCAAGGTTTACAAGGTAGAAGATTAAATTTGCAAGAGAATAGTGACTGGAGGGAAAAGAAATGTCGCGTAACGGTTTATTGATAGACTACGAATATTGCACAGGCTGCCATAGCTGTGAAGTTGCCTGCAGGAATGAGAAAAATATTCCTCGTGACAAGTGGGGGATTAAACTTTCGGAAGTTGGTCCCTGGAACGTAAGTGGCGACCATTGGGAGTGGAACTATATTCCCTGCCCTACCGAGCTTTGCGATTTGTGCGGCGATAGGGTGGCCAAAGGCGAAAAGCCGTCTTGTGTCCATCACTGCCTGGGCCAGTGCATGGACTACGGTCCGGTGGAAGAATTGGCTGAGAAGATGGCTGCCAAGGGCAAGAAAGTAGTAATGTTCGTTCCCTAGGCAAACCGGACTATCTTAAGCTTCAAATACTATAAGTGAGTTAGCGTGCCATGACGGGTCCCAAAATTGCGGGACCGTTATGGCATTATGCTTTTGACACACAGGATGACTGCGGAAAATCTTGTTGGAATACACAGGCTATTCGATTTTACGTGGGGGGAAGCATACATGTCCAAAAATCTGCGGGAACTTATGGAACAATTGTCTGAATCCGAGAGACAAATAATCAATATCCTTAATCAGGTACAGGAGGATCATGGCTTTATTCCCCAGTCCTTGTTAACAGAACTGGCAGGCCTTGCCGGTGTGCCGGAATCCCAGCTTCACGGCTTGGTGAGCTTTTTTAACTACTTCCGGACTCGTCCGGCTGGTAAGCACCGCTTATCCATCTGTTATGGAACTGCATGCTACGCCTGCGGAGCACCTTTGATTTATGACCGGCTGGCTGACGAGCTCAAGCTGGATGCAGACGGCACATCGCCGGACGGTTTTGTTACTGTGGAGCGGGTCTATTGTGTTGGCGCCTGCAGCCGAGCTCCAATAGTAATAGAGGATGGGCAAATCAAGGGTAAAATAAAATCGCACCAGGTGCCTTTTTTGATTCAGGAAATGAGGGAAAGAACATGAACGGACCGGGTGATAGCAGCTCTTTAGCTGCTGCCTTACCCAGCAATCTGCTGCGCTTGGCGGTGGCTGGCAAGGAAACCCTCTGCTCATCTACTGGTGTCAGAATCAGCATTGGATTAGCCACTTGTGGCCGGGCCGCGGAAGCGCTGACTATCAGCCAGAAATTGGCTGCACGGCAAAATTGGGAGGGCGTGGTCCGGGTGGTCAGCGTGGGTTGCCTGGGGGCTTGCTATGCTGAACCTTTGGTGGCTGTACGAACCCCTGATGGCAAGCACTATTTTTTCGGAAAAGTGGATAGCAAGTCACTGTGGCATATTATCAGGACAGCACAAGAAGCATCGCCTTCTTCCTCATACCTGTGGGCAATAGCTAAAGAACGCCAAACAGGAATATTACGCAGCGTCCAGGATTTAGAAATCATTAAGGCTGAAAACCCTGGTTTTGCGGAGTTCTTCCGGCCACAGATGCGGCGAATAAGTGGCCGCTGCGGTTTGGTAGATCCGGAAAATTTGTCTGAATATGTCGCTATGGGAGGTTACTTCGCTTTGGCGCGGGCTATTTTCCAGCTTCAACCCAAGGATGTCATCGCCATGATAACTGCTGCCGGCTTGCGCGGCCGGGGCGGGGGAGGTTTTCTTGCCGGCAAAAAATGGGAAATTGGGGCTCGAAGCTCTGATCCAATACGCATTATGGTGGTCAATGCCGATGAGGGTGACCCGGGAGCCTATATGGATCGGGCTCTTCTGGAAAGCGATCCTCACAGCGTGCTGGAAGGTTTGATCTTAGCCGGTTATGCCGTAGGCGCTACTCAGGCCTACATCTTTGTCCGCCATGAATATCCCCTGGCAGTACGGGCCTTGCGTCAAGCCATTGCCAGCGCTCGTAAAGCTGGACTGCTGGGGCGGCACATTTTAGGGTCGGATTTTAGCTTGGACATTGCCTTGGTTGAGAGTGCCGGCGCCTTTGTCTGTGGCGAAGAGACTTCCCTGTTACAGGTGATTGCAGGCAAACGCGGAGAACCTTACCGCCGCCCGCCCTATCCTGTCACCAGCGGTTTGTGGGGCCACCCTACAGTAATTAACAATGTGGAAACATTCGCCAACATTCCCTGGATAGTATGGAATGGAGCAGAGGCTTATCGAGAGTTGGGTACCGAGAAAAGTCCGGGAACAAAAATCTTTTGCCTTACCGGCGACGTCAAACGTACAGGCTTCATTGAGGTGCCGCTAGGAATTAATACCCAAGTACTAGTAGAGAAAATTGGGGGTGCCTCGGCAAAATCCATCAAGGCATTACAGATTGGCGGTCCAGCAGGAGGTATTATCCCGTATGGCGATACTGCTATGGATTATGAAACCGTTGCTTCTTCCGGTGCCAACATAGGCTCAGGAGGATTGGTGGTGCTGGGAACCAACCGTTGTCTGGTAGACTTAGCCCGACATCTGGTCAGCTTCATGGCTGATGAGTCTTGTGGCAAGTGCGTAGTCTGCCGTGATGGTCTCCCGGAATTAGAGGCCAAGTTAACGGCGCTAACGACCGGCCAAGCTCATGAGGGCATTCTGGCCGAAATTGAGGGCCTGAGCAGAGTGATTGCCGAGATGGCGCTATGTGGTCTGGGACAGACTGCGGCCAACCCCGTATTAACCACTTTGAAGTACTTCCAGAGCGAATATGAGGCTCACCTGCGTGGCACATGCCCCGCCATATTTTGCAAGTCGATGATCAGTTTTGAGATTATCCAGACTCGCTGCAAAGACTGTCGCTGCTGCTATCTGGTTTGTCCTTCCGGGGCAGTGAGTTGTAGAGCAACAGGTAAAGAACGGTTTTTGGTTGACCAGCAATTGTGTATCAGGTGTTGGGCCTGCTATGAAACGTGTCCGTTTGGCTGCATCAAATCAACTTCGGGGGTGAGTATATAAAAGATCAGGAGAAAAACGCCATCAATGAAAATACAGCCTTAGTTGTAGTTTTGACAGCCTATTTTTTAACTCCTTTTATGAGCAGTGCCGTAAATTTGGCCATACCTGCCATTGGAATGGAGTTTTCCAGCAGCACTTTGCTGCTCAGTTGGCTGGTTACCGGCTATT
This sequence comes from Desulfuromonadaceae bacterium, assembly GCA_036504875.1. GTDB lineage: Bacteria > Desulfobacterota > Desulfuromonadia > Geobacterales > Pseudopelobacteraceae > JACPFJ01. The sequence goes on along the minus strand of DASXUK010000027.1, from coordinate 286 downwards.
CTCTTGCGACAGCGGCATTTTTGCTTCCTTTCGGCAGACTGAGTGACATTATTGGCAGGAAAAAAATCTTTGTGACAGGGATGTTTTTATTCTCACTTTTCACTTTATTGTCAGGAAAGGCCTGGTCTATGCCGGGGATGATCATTTTTAGAGTTTGCCAGGGAATCTCCAGTGCCATGATTTTTAGCACTGGCATGGCCATTATTGCCTCGGTATATCCGCCTCATAAACGCGGGCAGGCTCTGGGGTTTAGTGCCGCGGTTTCATACACCGGTCTGTCACTTGG
>DASXUK010000026.1:0-162225 GCA_036504875.1 Desulfuromonadaceae bacterium | reverse complement strand
GCATCCACATAGGGTGAGGATTCATCGATCCGGCGCCCGACCCTGGTGACGATCCTCTCGATGATCTGCAACAGATGATTGTTGTCGCGGAAGACAATGTCGGTCTTCTCCAGCTTGCCGAAACGTTCCACATAGGTGCTGGCGTAGTTGTTGACGAGGATGTCGGAGATGTCTGGCGAGGTCAGGAGCGGCTCGATCGGACCAAGGCCAAAGGTTTCATGCTGGACTTCAATAACCAGCCGTTCCTTTTCCTGTCTGCTCAGAGGGACCCCTTCCTCAACGATCAGTCTCTCTATGACATAGCCGATTTCGTTGGCCAGTTCTCCGTTGCGGAGCAGATCTAACTTGGCAAGGTCAATTCGTTCGATCAGTCGACGGTGAATGCGGCTTTTCAGTTCCTGAAAAGACAAAGGGGACTTATCGGGCGTGTTATGGTTTTTAGTGGCTGATACTTCCGGATATGCCATGTCAGATGTTCTCCTTATGCCAACTTGCCTGTGGTTTTTTCTTCCTGTATCAACTGCCTGGCCAGATCCTCCACCGCTTTTGTGACCGGCGATCTGGGGTAGCAGCTAACCAGCGGCACTCCCTTGTTTATGGATGAACTGGCATCGGCATAGGCATTCGGCACAGTCTGATAGATCTTGGTATTAAGTATTTTTTCTGCATCACCGACCTTTATGTCATCCTTGGGGTTATGCCGGCTTACCACCAGTTTGACCCGGTCCGTGCCTAGTCCTTCGCGGTCCATGGCCATAAAATAGCGTTTGGCATTATTGAGGGCCGGCAAATTGAGGAGGGTGGTGAACAGGACCCGATCCGAACAATCAAAAGTCGCCAAGTTGCAGCCAAAAAGCGGTCCGCCGCTATCGATGATCGTATAGTCAAAGATGGTTCTGAGCACCGCAAGCACCTCCTGAAGCAGTTCCGGTGCTATTCGGTCCGCTTCCAGAAGATCCCGTGGAGCGCTCAAAACATGAATACCTGAATCATGTTGAACCACGATGCTCTTTAGAAGACTGGCATCGATCTGGCCCTTCTTGGCGGTGATGCTTGACAGAGTATAGCGGGGGGTGAGGTCAAGAAAGGCACCAACATCGCCACTGAAAAGGTTCAGGTCGACAACCGCCACCTGCTTGCCCTGTTTGGCCAGCGTGGCGGCCAGGTTGACAGCTATTGTTGTTGTCCCCATACCGGCGGAGGGGTTGTAGACCGCAATAGCAGATCCCTTTTCACAGTTTTGCCCGCTTCTCTGGGCATGTAACCGGGCGACCTTCTGGATTGCCTCCACAAGTTCCTGGGCAACAACTGGCCTTGTCAGATACTCGCCTGCTCCCGCCCTGACCAGCCGCAGGATCCAATCGGGATTTTTGTCGGACGCAGTAACAAACAACGATGTTTGCGGGAACCTTGCAAGCAGGAAAGCTGTATCCTTGACCCCTTGTTCTATCTCCTTTACCCCGAGAATTACGATCTGCGGCTTGCCAGACTGGATGACCTTCATACCTTCCTGTAGATCAGGCACAGCAGCCAGTACATTGACATGACCCTGTAAAGGTTTGAGGATGGCCATGGCGTCATTTCTGGCTCTGCTATCACTATCAATCAGTACAAGAGATGCTTGTGGCAGCATAAGAATATTCCTGTCAGATTTTTCCTTGCGGTTACTTGTTTTACTGCACTATCAGTGGCGGTGAAACAGTATTGGAAACCGATCCGCCTGGTTGGGTTCCAGGATAGGTAACGGAATAGTCGACAAAATATGCCTCGACATACGGATTGCTACCATTCTTGACAGAGACGATATGGATGGTTGCAAATCCCTGTATAGGCATTTGACCATTTGTTGATGACTTCGATAAAACTCCGGTGTCGCCGGTGACTATCGGCACAATCACATTTTTGCCAACATATGCACCTGCATTCTTGTTATTAAAAAGATTGTTCATTACACCGGTCGCAATCCAAATAGATTCACCAGAACTAAGAGCAGGACTGGTGTCGGGATATTTCATAAAATCACTAATTACTCTATCAGCATTAGTATTCTCAGTTAATGATGTCCATTGAGCGGTTTCACAAGGCGTTCCAACGGGTGTATATGGCGTATTGGTTTTAAAAGTGGGTGGTGGGTCGGAGTGAGAATGTAAAAAGTAATAATCGGTCATGCAACTGGAAAGGGCTATGGGAAACGCTTGGCCGCCGGGAACACCACCGATATATCCGGAAAGCGCAACTGACGGCCGGGAACTCACTGGGGTTTTATCTTTAGTCGCATCCAGTACTTTAATGAAGAAGTTGCCTACCGGTCCTCCATTGTTTCCGCTGGACCTGCTTACAGTGACCCGTACTGCCTCCCGCTGGTTGGCAGGATCGTTCTTAACAGGTGAAAGCGGAGCCTCCGGATCAAGCCGCGACCAATAGCCAACTTCGATATTGCCATCACTCAGAGCAACACCATCTGAACTATTCTGTTGTATGTAACTGGCTGCCGCTGCACGTGCCCTTTCGAAATCCAGTGTCGGCGTTGCCCCGGGATTTGCTGGATCCCGGTACAATGACCATGCCCCCGCCAGAGCAGCTGCATCGGCACAATTCTGGAGCTCGCCGCGCACAACGTACAGATGACTAATGTCCACAGCAAGGCCCAGAGTACCGAAGAGGACGAAAATGAGGAGCGCAATATAGACCAGCGCAAACCCTTTTTGATCTCCAAGTAATGCTATTCTCCGAGTGGCATCCATCTGAGCTCCTTCTCCTGTTCGGGTGTGATTGGTTCATCGGTTGGCAATTCAGGTTCGCTTCCCGGGGCGTTGGGCTTGACAATCTTCGGGGTAATGAAGAAGACCAGCTCTTTTTCTTTCAGGTCATCCTGGGTCGAGCGGAACAGGGCGCCCAGAATTGGAATGTCTCCCAATAATGGAATTTTTGACATGGACTTGATCGTTTCTTCCTGAAGAAGTCCGGCCAAAACCAGGCTCTCTCCATCCTTCAATTGCACGTCCGATCGTATCTCACGGGTATCGATGATCGGGTAACCATTGCTCTGCAGAAAGCCCTGAATACTGCTTACCTCGGCCGGGTCGATCTTCAGGTAGATCAAGCCGTTTTCCATCACCACTGGCTTAAAGTTGAGCTTCACCCCAACATCTATGTATTTGATTTCTGTTCCGGCAAGCGCACCAACTCCTATGACTACCTGGACCGGGTACTTGGTGCCTGATAGAAATTTGCCTTCCTGGCCGCTTTTAACCAACAGATTGGGCTCGGCCAGTATCTTGGCCAACTTCTTTTCAGCGAGCGCCTTGAGCACGCCGCCGAGTCCTGTCTTATATAACGAGCCCCCCAGTTGAAAAGGTGCCATCGGACTGATGGCGCCCATCCACGGCATGTCGCCTGCTATTCCGGGAGGATTGATGTGGAAGATCTTGCCATCGGGTGCGCCCACCTGATTGGAAAAACCTTCGCCGCTGGCCCCCTTGACAAACACGCTGATGCCCAATGACTTAAGAGCGGTCTTGTCCACCTGCGCCACTTTTACCTCCAAAAGCACCTGCTGGGGATCATCGACCTGGATATGATTGAGCACCTTCAGTTTTGGCTCATCATCTTTCTGCTCGGCCTTTGTGCTAGAACCATAGCCATACATTGGTAAAAACTGAATGGCACTCTGGCCACTTTTAGCGGAGTCGTTTTCCTCCTTGGCAGCATAGGCCCGTGCGATCTGCACGGCTTTGGCGATGGTCTGTTCGTTGGCTGCCTTGCCGGATAACACAATGGTGTCATTGGCATAGTCCACTGTGATGCTGTCGTTGGGGGCAACCTCCCGGATCTGATTTTCCAGCAGGCTGCTGTCTCCTTTGACCCTGATATCAAAAAATGAACTTTTCCCACCCTTCTCCCAGACTATCAGGGTGGTGGAACCTATTTTGGTGCCGTTGATCTGCAACTGAGTCGGCGAGATGACAACCAGTTCCGCGATGGAAGGGTTGGCAATCGAAACCCGTTCCGAAGGCTTCTGCAGGTTGAGCAGCACACTCTTATCAACGGGGACCTCTGTTGCAACCCCGGCGCTGCTGATTCCGGGAAACAGGAGACTTACTAACAGCGCCAAAAGCGCTAAAATTTTAATGCCGCTCATGGGAACATGCATTCTGTCACCTCGTCCTTAGTTTTCGATTGGGAAGTCCTTGGTAGTCTTCACGCCGCCTTTGATGACTTCCACGCTTATTTTTGCCTGTATGGGTGGTGTTGACGGGCTCGAATTGGCAACTTTTCTGGTTTCTGATTTGCGAACAGCCATTTTAACGGTTGGAGCCTCAGCCCCATACAGCGCCTTGGATACAGTGGCACCTTTGGTATCAACTGCGGCCGTATCGATGACGTTCCTCAGCAACAACTGGAGCGTCCCTTTTTTTGAGCCAACCCCAACAATAAGTTTCTCGGCGTCTTCCGGGGTCAAGTCGAGGGTGACCGTAGGAACTATCACCGGTTTGCCCTCCTTTTGTTCGGTGCCTTGGCCGCTCGCCAGGACCGGGACGTTCTGCAGGATGATTTTGCTGATATTGTCCTCTTTATCGGAACCGGGCCGCGGCGTTGTCAGTACGATATCCACCCTGCTGCCAGGGGTGATAAACCCGGCCACCCCGGCCACCTCATTGACAGCCACGGTTACTGCCCGGTGTCCCTGGGGCACGATGTAGGTCATGATGCCGCCGCTTGTAGCCCCATTTTGCGGCATTAGCTTGACCTCGGTAATTATGTCCCCGGCGCTCATCGGCCGGACAGCCACTCGTCCGGAGAGCTTTTTGGCATCGGTATGGTACCCGTTGGTAAGGGCTTCCTTGGGCCAGGTTGCCAACTTGACATGGCTTGCATCAAGCTTGGTGCCCATCGGTATATCCGTTGCCGCGGCTACGATGGCAACCCCTTGGCTCTGCGTGCTGCCCTGTTTTTTAAGATAGTTGTAGGAAAAAAAGGAGGCACAGCCTGCTAACAGGAACGCAAATACCGTTACAATGATTGCCGTACTTGGTCGCTTCATAGTTCCTCCGATAAATCTGGCCGGCAATGGGTCCGGTCATGGTGCAACGTATTCATACCTCATGGTGGCTTGCCCACTTAAAATCATGCCGTCAAGCACTGGAATCAATCCTGTCACTGTATGAAATGGCAGCATGATGGTAACTGTTACAGGGGCGCCGGAACCAGGTGTGGGAGATGAAGGGTTTGGCGTTATGACTAATCCGGTCTGGTTAAACGGGATTGCACTTCTTACAAAAGCATCGATGTTGACAGGCGGAGGACTGACAGCTGCTCGCCTGGCACCCTCTCGTGCAGCATTGTTGAGGGTGTTTCTGATTAACATGGCCCTGCCGAACTCGAAAATGCCGACTACTATGAGAAGCAGGAGCGGGAGAATGATTGCCATTTCTACCAATGCCGCCCCTTTTTTATTGTTGAGGTTCATGGGTTTGCCTTACTTATTATTTTTTTAAACCAAACCTTGTTCTTTATTACTTGAAACGAATGATTTCAAAACTGGTCTAAACGCTCAATCCATGAGATGGAGGAAGGGGGAGCCCCTTCCTCCTAAGTCAAGGCACACTCTACTGCTAGTCTATAATGCTGCTGTGATGGCGGCAAATCTTCCTTCAACACCCACACCCATTGCTGTTACAGCTCCTATGCAAACTACCGCGATCAAGGCCACCATCAGGGCGTACTCAACCATTGTGGCCCCTTTTTCATCCTTCAGCATCGATTGCATCCTGGACTGCATGGCGATATACATTGCGATCAAATTTCTCATGGTTGTATCTCCTTTATCAGTCATTTAGTTATGGGAATAATCCCGCGATTATGCCGAATTGGGCATTGAGGTTCGTTCCAAAAGTCACTACTGCAGCAAACGCCGCCATTGCGATGAAGGTAACCATAAGGGCGTATTCGATCATTGTCGCGCCTTTCTCATCCTTCAGCATTGTTTGCATCTTGATATACAGTGCGGCGAGATGTCTCACACTTAACCTCCTTATGGTCGGTTCTACTTTGGAAAAGCTATTAACATCATCCGTCTGTTCTACGTTAAGTACTGTCACACATCCGACACCACCGCCCTTCGTAGTGGAGTTACCAGTCCCTGCTGTGAAAGGCAATGCCACTTTAGTTTGATAGTAATAAAAAAGTTGTAATGCTATAGTTCCTAAAAACCAGACTAAAATTTACTAAGTTTAATCCCTTTAGCAATTGCACCTTTGTTTAAAAATCAGGGTCTTAATAGCTACTTTAAAAAACAAATGGTATGGGAATAAGGAAGGCTTACGTATTACTACTTTAGTATTAAATCGCAGCTAAGGAGGGGGAAGCCTTGGGAAACCTGGGCTAATGGAAAGTAAGGGGCAAAACACACAGAAAAAGCCGGAACCCATGGGTACCGGCTTTGTTTTCCTTTGCTTTAATTAAATTAAGAGGAGATCTTCAGCATCAATGTTAGATCGGCTGCCATTTCAGAGGCGCTGTCATAGGTTATGCTTTTTCAGCTAAAACTCAGGAACTTCGAACCTGTTCCATCAGATAGTTCTGAATCCCCATCTGGTTAATCTGATCCAGTTGCGCCTCCAGTTCGTCGATATGATCCTCCTCTTCCTTGAGAAGTGATTCGAGAAGCTTGCGAGTACCGGTATCGCCGACCTCTGTCGCCAGCCTGATACTGAGGTTGTAGCCCTTGATGGCCTCGTTTTCGGCCCCCAGGTCATTGCCGTGCATAGCCGGTACCTCGGCACCGATAGTGATTTTGTTGAGATTGCTGACTATGGGACGGCCCTCCAGAAATAAGATTCTGGCAATAAGCTTTTCGGCGTGTTTCATCTCGACAAAGGCCCGCCTCTCGATAGCCTTGTGTAAACGCTCGTAACCCCAGTTTTCACACATCTCGGAATGGACCATGTACTGATTAACAGCAGTCAACTCCTCTGCCAGACGGAGATTAAGGTGCTCCAGCATCTTTTCGTTTCCTTTCATGGCAAGACCTCCCTTTTTTAATTTGTAGATAGTATCCGGCCCAAAAGGAAACCGGGAGCGGTAATACTTCAATTGAAGCAGACTTAGGGTTTACGTCAAGTAGATGAGAGAAATTTATTGCAGAGGGCTCGGATTTTTTAAAGAGCTGACGGGGGTTGGGAACAAGTAGGGGTTTTTAAAGGCTTCGGCGTCCCCAAGGCTAATCTTTGAGCACTGCTAAAGCATGGAAATGGCAGTTTACAGTTGAGCAGAGGTAAAAAAACGCTGCTCCAGCTCCTCCAATCCTAAAGCCAGAAGAAGCTCTTTAAGACGTTCGCTCGGGCGTTTACACGGCAAATCCTTGTAGCTGGCAATGATCAGTTCGTTTTTCATTGAGTGTTCCCAGCCCACCAGCTCGGTCACATTTACCTGATAACCGTGCGCCTCGAGCTGCAGGCAGCGCAGCACATTGGTCACCTGGCTGCCGAACTCTCGAGTGTGTAAGGGATGGCGCCAGATTTCTGCCAAAGCGCCCTTCCCCAGAGCCTGGGCCTTGTTTTTCCTCAGTACCGCTGCCACCTCGGCCTGGCAGCAGGGCACCAGCACGATAAATCTTGCTTTCTTTTTCAATGCAAAATGGATGGCATCATCAGTGGCGGTATCACAGGCATGCAGCGCTGTCACTATATCCACTTCGGGCGGCATTAAATCTGAACCGATTGATTCTGCCACTGATAGCTTATAAAACGACATCCCGGAGAATTGCAGTCTAAGCGCCAGATCACGTGATTTTGCAACCAGCTCATCGCGCGTCTCAATTCCGTAGATGCGTGAGTTATCCCCCCTATCCTTAAAAAAAAGATCATAAAGGATGAAGCCGAGATAGGACTTGCCGGCGCCATGATCAACCAGTCGAATCTCTGGGTGATCAATGTGGATCTCGTTCAGAAGCGGCTCGATAAACTGATACAGATGATAAACCTGCTTTAGCTTGCGGCGGCTATCCTGATTCATTTTGCCGTCGCGGGTAAGGATGTGAAGCTCCTTTAAAAGCTCAATTGACTGGCCCGGTTTTATTTCGTTTTTATCCTGCATTTTTCCCAGACCTCTATTGTTTTTTCTCTTCAAATTGGATTGCAATACCCTGCACATTTGTACAGGTACTCGAAAATATATTATAGATGGGTACGAATCCATACAGGCTGCTTGACACAGTAACGTTCAGCAAAGCATCACCACCGGTCTTTGACAAAGCATCATCAACCGCGGCCGCAAAATCTGATTTTCCAAAAGGGAAAATACCGGCCATAAAATAACGACATGATTCTCCTTCTGCCCGACCCATTTCCCGGTAGCTAAACTGCCCTTTAAGATAACGGGTCGGATCAGATGTGCTTTTCATAACCAGACCCAGTCCACCGGAAGAGGAGCAACCGACTAGCGCCATAAGGCCCAACATTATAATTAATTTGCCCATCGCACTGCCTCCTTTAGTTTCAACTAAACATATTCAGGAAGATAGTCCTTCACATGCAGATCAAGAACCAGCGGCAGAAAAATATAACGGGGGGATGGTTGTGTCAAGAGGTAAAGGTTGGTAAAAATTGAAGACCTATACCCGATTTCTCTTTAACTCTTTGAGGGAATAAAAGGTTCCCCGCCAGTAGATCCCCCCCTGGATCAGGTTAAGCAGCATGGTCCGCAACAGTATAAACGCAAACAGGGCAGCAGTGAGTGGAAAGCCGATGACATGCCAGGGTTTGGCGTGGTGGCAGCGGGCGCTGTCAACGAAGATGAGTGTGATCAGAGCGACCACCGCAAGGTATATCACCCGGGTTGCACCATGGGTGATGAAAACTGCCGGGAAAGGCCAGACACTGCAAATCAGATGAAAAGCGACCCCCGAGAACACCAGTGCGATGCTGTAATCAGCGCCTGAAAAGGCATTCTTCTCCAACCCGCGGACCATCTCTTTCAGCGATGCGTACCACTCAACCTTCAGGAACTCCGCTGCAAAGACCACATCCTGCCGCAGTCCGGCTTTTTTTATGATCTTGCCCAGCTTTAGATCATCGTCTGGACGTAGGCAGATGGTCTGATGACCACCAACCTGACGATAAGCCTCAGTCCGAACCAGGTTAAAGGCTCCTATGCCAATATGAAACCGGCTACCTGGATCCTTGGCCTTCCAGGGACGAGCAAAAAGCGAGAAAAAGATGATAAAGGAGCTGCCAAACATCTTCAGAAACAGGCTGGGCATATGCATGGAGGGTGTTGCAGCGAGATGATCGAGGCTGTTTTCCTCCATGATAACCATAGCGCGGGTCAGGACGGTCGGTTCCATAACAATGTCGGCATCAGTAAACAACAGGTACTCACCAGTGGCGCGCTGACTGCCGACCCAGAGGGCATGATTCTTACCCAGCCACCCCTGCGGCAGGTCATCGATGCGGATAACCTTAAGGCGAGGGATCAAGCCTGCCAGGCTTTCAAGAAACTGTCCGGTGCGATCCTCGGAACGATCATCTACCACTATCAGCTCATAATCGGGATAATTCAGCAACAGCAGTGAATTAACAGCTTCAAGTATATTGCGTTCCTCATTGCGGGCGGCAACAATTATTGAAACCCGGGGACTGGTAGCTAGCAGGTCAGGAGTAACGTTTCGCAGAAAGCGCACCGATCTGTTACCGATCAGCATATCTAAGCCGGCCAGAGCGTAAAGGATTAAAATGGCTACGCCAAGCCAAAAAAGGATGTCCATATCTGCCTCAATTGGAGATGAGCTAACGTAGCAGACACTTCCCGACTTAACAACCTGAAGCTAGTATAAAAACTTACCTTGCCAGTCTGGACTGTCAAGAAGATCCGATCAGCCGGCGCAGCAGATCTTTTGGCTTGACTGAGTGCATGGCGGATGTTCTAGTAAGGTTAGGTTCAATGCGAAAAGATCAGTCTGCTGAGGTTAGGCCATGGAAGATAAAATCCATGCAGAGATAAAGCGCTTTGTTTTAGAGAGTAAGCACAACCTTTTTTCAGCAGCAGATGAACCATATTTTGATGAGCCCTTGGTTGGCTTTGCAGCGGCTGACGATCAGCTTTTCCAGGATTACAAGCAGATCATCGGTTCTTTTCACAAGACGCCGCAAGAGATTCTGGCATCTGCCAGCGGCTCCGCGGTCAAGGCTGCTACGGTCATTGTCTGGATCCTGCCGGTCACTGATCGGACTCGTGAAAGCAACCGACTGGAGAAAATATATCCCTCCCGGGCCTGGGCTGAGACCCGGAACTTTGGCGAAAAATTAAATGTTGCTCTGCGCCAGCACCTGGTAGACTGGCTGAAAGAGAACCAGTATCAGGCCGTCGCCCCGCAACTGGCTCCAGACTGGCAGGAATATCTGGATACGCCGGTCGGCATCGCCTCAACCTGGTCGGAACGTCACGCCGCCTATGCCGCTGGATTGGGCACCTTCAGCCTTAACGATGCGCTGATCACCCCGCGCGGCATAGCCCACCGTTGCGGTAGCATTATAACTAATCTAGGCCTGACTCCCAGCCCACGCTCGTATCTTTATTTCCGTCACAATTGCCTCTTCTATCGCAACGGAACCTGCGGCATCTGCATCAATCGCTGCCCGGTCGGCGCGTTAAGCATATCAGGCCATGACAAAACAGGGTGCCGCGAACATGTCTACGGCACTATTCCCCGGGCTGTTGCAGATGATTATGGCACACCCCAAACCGGCTGTGGTCTCTGCCAGACCGGCGTGCCCTGCGAAGCCAAGATTCCCTAATCACATCACCGTGCTATGCAGGTCGCGTTTATGGTAGCGCCACGCAAAGGCAGCTCCGCGGAAGTACCAATCAATTAAAAAAACTCCCCACACTGCATATAAAGAAAGATGCAACCAGCTGGCAGCCACCCACGACAATGCCACCCGTATGCCCCACATAGCCACCAGAGTAATGATAAATACGTAAAAGGTATCGCCGGTCCCTCGCAGGCTGCCGGCATAAACAAACGCTATTGCCAGCGGGACCTGTGCAAAAGCCACCAACTGCAGGAACATACTACCTTTTTCGATCACATCTGTATCGTGGGTAAACAGAGCGATCAGATAGTGGGGCGCCAGGAAAAAGATCAGGGCCATGATCGTCATAACCAATATCGCCAGGCGTAACGCTTCGTTGTGACTGATGCGAGCCCGGCGGATCTTATTGCCACCCAGGGCCTGTCCCATCAATGTTGCCGCGGCGATCCCCATGCCGGCCCCCGGCATGAAGGAAAGCGACTCGATCGACAGGCCGATCTGGTGGGCGGCGTAGGCGCTGGTGCCATAGCCGATAATGAAGCTGGAATAGAAGAGCTGACCGCTCTGCTGGGCAATTCTTTCCAGTGCCACAGGCCAGCCAATCTTCCAGATCCTGCCGAAGATTGGAAGATCAGGGCGACTGAAGGTGATATAGCGCTTGCGCAAGGCCTGGATAAGCAAGTAAGCGCATCCGACAAACTCAGAGGTATTGATGGCGATAGCTGCACCCTTTACCCCAAGGGGAGGCAGCCCAAATTTGCCGTATATCAGGGGCCAGGCAATTATTACGTGCAGGATATTCACCAGGATAATGGCTTTCATCGGCGTGCGCGTATCGCCGGTGCCATGCATGATGGCTGAAAGGACATTCAGGCCGGTGGTCCAGATCATCCAGAGGAACACCAGGCGAGTATATTCGGTTGCAAAGGCCTGCACATCGGACGAGGCCCCTATCAACCTTGCAATATCCCCTCCCCATACAGATCCGATGGCCGTGCAGACCGCTGTCATTAGCAGACAGGCCAGACAGGCCACAAAGGCGGCTCGGCCGGCATCCTCGCGTCGCCCCGCACCCCACATATGGGCAATCACCACCGTGGTGCCGGTGGAGAGCCCCCAGAAGACCGTCATACTGACAAACATCAACAACTGCCCCAGTCCTGTGGCGGCAATGGCGGCAGCCCCAAGCCCCCCGGTCAGAAAGATATCCACGATGGAAACAAGACGCTGAAACAGGGACGAGAGTAAAACCGGCATGGAAAGGCGGAATACGTCGCGACGAATGGAGACAGGCTTGCGAACGCTTTTTGAGAATGAGGGTAACAGCATGTTATCAATGTCCGCTAAATGAAATATGCATGAATAAGACCTGATGCAGCTACTAGTTTATATATGACTGGACAGCAGGAAGGTCAACGTCTTTAGCGGCTGAAGCACATAAAAAAAGGCGAGGCTGCTTAGCCCCGCCCTGAAGCCCGAGTTAAAAGCACCTATTTGAGATAATCCAAAAGAGACATTTGCGAAAGCTTGGCGGTAGCTGACAGGGAAGCATCAAAGGCTAGCTTTTGCTGATTCATATCGACAGCAAGCTTGGCATAGTCAACGTTCTGGGTGTTACTGTAGACAGTCTCCAATGTATTTTTAATGCTAGCGTTCATTTTCCCTGCGTTATCCAAGCGCGACAGACGTGCAGCCACATCACTGATAGCATTGTTGATCTGCTGGGCTCCATCGCTAAGCGCAATAGAAGCGGTCTTGATATTGGCTACATTGCTGGGATTGGTGCTATCACCGACAGCAGCTATCAAATCATCAAAGGTCTTGAGTACGTTTACTGTGCCATAAGGGGTGGCCAATGCCTCATCTGCTGCCAAAACCTGATTTCCCAAAACGTTCATCTTTATTGGGGAATTGGCGCCGACTTCAATATTTTGCTGGGTTTCATCGCCGGCATAGTATGGTGAAGCCGTAACGCTGTAATTAAAAGGTTTGGTATTATTGGCTCCACCGAACAGGTATTGATCTCCCATCTGGGTATTGCCCATGTCTACCATCTGCTGCTTCAAGGCCACCAACTGGTCATGTGCGCTCTGACGCTCAGTTGGGTCACTACTACCGTTAACTATTGATGATACCAGCTTCTTGGCTAATCTCACGGCGTCAGACATTCCTGTCAGGGCTGTGTAAGTGAATTGTTGCCAAGTGCTTGTTTTTTGGATGTTACTGGAATACTGGGCGCCTGCTTTTAGTTTGTCGCCAATATCAAGCAAGAGCCTGGTATTAATCGGGTCATCGCTCGGGCGATTTACATTAGCCCCCGATGCAGTTAGCTCTTGGAGCCGGTCGAGCTTGGCGCGCCCCTGCTGAATGTTATAAAGTGAGTTTTCAGCCGACATATTTGCAGTTACTCGCATAATCTCTCCTAACGTACCATGCCGATTACTATGTCCATCATGTCGGTGGCCGTGGAAATTAGTTTGGCCGAAGCCTGGTATGAGCGTTGATACTTGACCAGATTAGTAAGTTCTTCATCCAGTGAAACACCGGAGTTTGACTCACGCAACGAGGTTAACTGCTTGGTAAAGGCTTCATCCTGGGCAAGGGTGGTTTTGCTTGCCCGAACATCCAGGCCGATTTGACTGACCAGGCCATCAAAATAGCTATTGAATGTAGCCGTTCCACCCAGCATGGTCAGGGCATTTTGTTGTTTGGCGATAGTCAGAGCATTGCTGCTATCAGCAGCTAGAAGCGCGCTCCCGGATGCTGCTATCTGTTTAGTGCTGGTAAGGAGAGGATTGATGGCCATCGTGGCGGCATTTGTCGCGGCCGGATCAAAGAAATTGATCCCTGCGAGACCGTTCAGGTCAAAACCGAGCTTGTGTTGGGTATTGACCTGGTTGGCTATGGTCATTGCCAGCGTATCAACCTTTGCCAGATAACCGGGTATGATGGTGTCGCGTAACGCCAGAGTGGCTCCCAGCTGCCCCGTGGAAGGTTGCGGCACCAAAATCGCTGCAGCGCCCCCCCCGGCCTGGGTTACATAAACATCTGAAATGGAGCCGTTCGGCACCAGAGATAATAATCCTGCTGTTGAGCCGACCACCAGGTTGTTGGCACCCAATTTGATATCAGTGGTGCCGTCGCTGTTCTCGGTATAGGTTATCCCGATTTTCTGCGAGAGATCCCGCACCAGTTGATCCCGTTGGTCGCGCGTTTCATTGGCATTGCCGCTGACCAGTTCGGTGGTCTTGATCTGGCCGTTCAACTGGGCAATATTGCCCAGTATCTGATTGATATCTTGTGTCTGCGGCACAAGTGAGGCGTTTTGGGTGGCAATGGAGTCGTTTAGAGACTTGCTGACCGAGTTGAAGTTATCAACCAGGATCTGGGCCCGGCTTAACACCGCCTGGCGTTCGGCAGAGCCGGCTGGATTCAAGGTGAGGTCCTGCCAGGAGGCATAAAAGTTTGACACGGCTGCTCCCAAACCATCCTGGGCGACCTCGTTGAAAGAGGGCTCGATCTGCTGTAGCACAGTTGATTTGGTTGTGTCATATCCTTGCGTGGTATGGGCATTCACCATCTGCTGCTGCAGAAGGCTGTCGTAGTAACGTTCAACCGTGGCAATGTGCACCCCGGTACCCAAAGGAAAACCATTGGCAGTAGTCGGTGGCGCGGTTTCCAGAATTACTCGTTGACGCGAATAGCCGGGGGTATTGACATTGGCGATATTCTCGCCGGTCACCTCGGTGGCAACCCGATATATGTTGAGACCGTTCTTGCCGATCTCCATTGCAGCGCTTAGTCCCATCTCAAGCCTCCATATTGATCATAACTGCACCGGCCGGTCGTTGCTGATAACTGCCGCTGGCACCATAGGCATTCGATTCGCTGAGAACCTTCGTCAAAAAATTGAGTGACTGATTCAAGGTGGCTGCAAAACGTTCGGCAATATCATGGTTTGTGGCGGCCACTTCACGAACCTGCTTGGCCACCCTGTTCAACTGTTCATGTAATGTAACGATCTCTTTGTGCCCCTGTTTAGCGAGACTGGCTGCGAGCTCTCCCAAAGGGCACTCGACAGAAAGCCCAACTCCTGCGGCCACCTCGGATATCAGCTGACGAAGAGGGGCGGTGTGCTCCTGTATACGGGCCGAAGCCGCCTCTTTTTTTGCATTTATCTCGGCCATGGCTTCGATATTTAAAGCGGTCATTTCATCTGTTTCTTGCTCTAGAAGTTCGAGAAGTTCTTTCAGCGCCTGCAATTGTAATGAAAGTGCTTGACCTAGGTTTTTAATATGCATGAATCAATCTCCAGACACGCCAGGGCTATTCCAAGCGGTCGATCTTCTTAACAGGCTGTTTGAGACTTTCCTGGCGAATAATCTCTTTTTCAACCATTTTGGCCAGCCCCAAACCGCCTCTTTTAACAGCGGCCGTGGCATATTCTTGATCGAGCATAGAACGGAAGGCCTCTTCACCATGTCCGCCACTGCCGGTTTCCTTGTTTTCCTTGACTGTGGAGCGCATTGATTTCAGAACTAAGCCGACGAATAAGGCTTCGAAATCTTGAGAAACCTTCTTGGCCTGGAGTTTTTGTTTGTCGCTTAAGGGTCCACCTTGCTGCCGCTGCAACTGGCGGGCCTTCTCAGCCGCTCCATCAACTGCCGAGGGTATGTCGTGAGGGATTCCAATATCCATAGCCTTCTTTTCTTATCGCCAGATTCCCGCTTTTCTTGAGTCATAAGCACAATTTTTAAAATCGCCAATCATATAATAGTCAGATCAGCCTGCAATGCTCCAGCGGCCTTGATAGCCTGCAATATACCGATCAGATCGCGGGGCGTCACTCCCAGCAGGTTGAGCGCCCTGACCACATCACCAATGCTGGCCCCTTCCGGTACTACCATAAGTCGGCGGGCATCCTCGGTAACCTTGAGATCGGTTCGCGGAACCACCACGGTCTCCCCCCCCTTACTTAAAGGCGCCGGCTGGGAAACCTGCGGGGTTTCCTTGATCACCAGCGAGAGATTGCCGTGCGAAACCGCCACGGTAGATATACGCACATTATCACCCATGACGATGGTGCCGGTGCGCTCGTTCAGAACTACCTTGGCCGGTGTATCCGGCTTCACCTCAAGTGTCTCTAGGGCAGCCACAAATTCGACCGTCCGGTTGGCATAACCTTCCGGGATCTGCAGCACTACCGTGCCGGGATCGGTGGAGCTGGCGACCTGAGATTTGAACTTATCGTTAATGACATTAGTGATCCGGGTGGCGGTTGTAAAATCAGCCTGGCCGAGATTAAGCCTTAGCCTGGTTTTTCCGGCCAGCAGATTGGGCAGCTCCCGCTCCACCAGTCCACCATTGGGTACCCGACCGGCAGTGGGGTGGTTTTTCTGGGCACTGGCCGCCTGTCCGCCAAAGGCAAAAGAGTTTGTCAGGACCGAACCCTGGGCTACGGCATAAACCAGATTGTCGCCACCTTTCAGGGGGGTCATGATCAATGTCCCCCCAGCAATACTTTTTGCGTCGCCCATTGATGAGACTGTGACATCCAGATGATTACCCTGCTTGGCAAATGGTGGCAGTGTGGCGGTCACCATGACGGCGGCCACGTTTTTCACGGTGATATCGGCTCGGTTAACAGTAATGCCCACCCGTTCCAGCATGTTGACGACCGACTGGATTGGAAACCTGGTCTGGTCGCTATCACCGGAGCCATTCAAGCCAACCACCAGGCCGTAACCTACTAACTGGTTGTCACGCACCCCTTCAAAGGAAGCAATATCCTTGATACGGATAGCATGGGCAGAGGAAACCTGTGCCAGGAGCAAAACAGTTATGATCAAAATTCTTTTCATGACGTCACCTTTTGAAGCATAGACAGCTTGGATAGCCAGTTAAAACGGCCAGACTTTATCAACTATGTTCATCAACCAACCCGGGCTCTGGCGGTCGGAGATAATGCCGCGCCCAAAATAGGTGATTTTCGCATCTGCCACATAGATGGAGTTGATCGTGTTATCAGCGGCAATATCGCGAGGCCGGATTGTGCCTTCCAGAACAATCTCCTGGTCCTCATTGTTCACCTTCACATTTCGCCGCCCTTCGATCATCAGGTTACCATTGGGTATCACCTCGACCACACGGGCCGTGATGGTCGCATTCAGAACTTCCTTGCGTGAAGTCGAGCCGGACCCCCCGTACTGGGAATCCACACTGGCGTTGATCAACTTGGACAGGTCACCGATATTGTTCTTAAGCAGCCCAACCTTCTCCAGTCCCATGAAATTAGGAATCCCGGCATTGATGCTGGTTCCGCGTTTGGTATCGGTCTTGGCCTCCTTGGAGGCGCTGGCGTTTTCTGAAATGACGATCGTGATGACATCACCTTTACGACGGGCTTTGAAGTCTTCGGTAATTCCGCTGGAGGAAGCCTGCCAGATCGAACCGCTGGAATAGTCAGCCGGAGGCCGGTTCAACTGCTCGTCAAACCCAGCGGTTTTTATGTCGGTTTTTTGCGTGACGCAGCCGGCGAGAAACAGCAGGGAAAGGAAAGTTATAATTTTGTTCATATTTGATCCTTCATACAAAAAGCGATCTCGAGCAGCGAGCGTTTTTTAGCACTTAAAAGTTGGCTTGTACGGTATTTGCATTTATCACACGGGCCGGAATATCCTTGAGCGAATTCAAATTCTGCACCATGATCGTATCCCCCTCGGCACCAGCGCTCTTGGCCTTGCCGGCCACGGTGACCTTGATGATTTCGTTCTCCGCCACAATATTTACCATCTGTCCGGAGGTTATCAGCGGCACCTTTTCAACCTGGTCAGACCGCACTGCAATATTGGCTTTAATGGTGGCGCGAGTTCTTTTACCGACAAATTCTTCCGGGTTCCGGCTGAATTTGCCAGCCACCGAGGCGATGTCTCGTTTCTGCACTGCAATGTCGGTACTGTTGATGACTGTGCCGTGATCGAGCTGGCGTAGAGTCACGACCATGTCGGATAGCGCCTCAACCTCAACCCGCATTGAAGTATTACGCACCACCCGATCACCCTGCCGGGCCAGCACCGAAAGATTGACCGCCCCCCAGCCTTCCCACTGTTGCGGCGCGATCACTTCAAATTCCAGCTGCCCTTCCGGCAGAGTTAGATTCCTACTGATCGAAAAAGGTTTAATCCGAACATCCCAACCCAGGTTGGCTGATTTTTGCCGGACATACTTTTCGACTGCCTCGCGGATTTCGGCATCGCGAGCCACAGGGGCTGGTACAGCCGCAATGGCACTGACCAGTCCGGGCATAAAAACAAGGCATAGAATGCTGATGCTGAAAATTCTTCTAAACATAGCGATACCGTTACCTGCAAAAATTTCCAGGACTATCTCCTCAGGTTGTTGGCTGTCTGCAGCATCTCATCCGAGGCCTGCACCGCCTTGGAGTTTATTTCATAGGCCCGCTGCCCGACAATCATATTGACCATCTCTTCCATAACACTGACATTGCTCATCTCCAGGAAACCCTGGGCTATGGTTCCCAATCCGGATTGCCCAGGCGTAGCGGTAGTGGCCGCCCCGGAGGCATCGCTAGGAAGAAACAGGTTTTTGCCTTGTGCGGAAAGCCCTGACGGATTGGAAAAGGATGCCAGTTGGATGTTGCCTACCTGAGTAGGTGTGTTCTGGCCGGCCTGCGTAACCGAAACTGTGCCGTCATTGCCGATGTTGACCTTGGTGGCATTGCTGGGCAAGGAGATGGCCGGCAACAGCGGATAACCATCTGAGGTAACGATACGCCCGGTGCTGTCCTTTTTGAAGGCCCCGGAACGGCTATAGCCGGTGCTGCCATCGGGCAGCTGAATCTGGTAGAAACCATCCCCCTCAATCGCCATATCAAGCTCATTGCCGGTCTGGGTAAAATCACCGGGAGTGAAAATTTTGGTCACCGCAGCCAGTCTTGAACCGAGGCCGATCTGGATACCGGTGGGAATCTGGGTAGAATTGGTAGAGGGCGCCCCGGTAGTTTTCAGGTTTTGATACATCAGATCCTGAAAATCGGCCCGGCTTTTCTTGAATCCGGCGGTATTAACGTTGGCAAGGTTGTTGGCTACCACATCCAGATTCTTTTGCTGCGACTGCATTCCCGATGCTGCCGTCCATAGTGCTCTTATCATGCTTTAACTCCTTTACGATTAGATTAAAAGGGTAAAATAACTTATAAACGTCCGATTTCATTGGTCGCCTTAGCCGCAATGTCATCATATCCTTTGATGACCTTGGAACAGGCCTCAAAATAACGGCTGGTCTCGATCATCTGCACCATCTCCGAAATAGTTTCAACGTTGGATCCTTCCAGATAACCCTGGCGAATCTCGGCTTTGGCCGGCTGCGGCGTGATTTGCGGGTCAGCGGGGGTAAATAGCGCCCCGGCAGCATGGGTCAGGTTGTATGGCTTGGGAAAATCAACCATGTTTATGGTACCGGCCGGGTTGCCATCAACAACAACAGCCCCTTTCGGATCGATCTCAACCCGGCTCCCCTGGATGCGAATCGCACCTCCTTGCCCCATGACCGGAAAACCATCCACCGTCACCAGGGTTCCATCGGCAGATAACCGGAAATTACCCTGTCGTGTGTAGGCCTGTCCATCGGGTGTATTAATGACAAAGAATCCCTCGCCGTCAAGGGCAAGGTCAAAGGTATTGCCGGTCTGGCCAACCGGCCCCTGGGCGTAGTCGATATAAACGTTCTCCTTCTGAAGCAATGGATCAGCCGTGGAAGCCTGGGGAACTGCAGGCGGATTTACATTGCCGGCCAAAAGGCTCTCAAAGAGCATTTTATCCTTCTTAAATCCGGGGGTGTTCACATTTGCCAGATTGTTGCTGATGATATCCATCCGCTTCATGGCTGCGATATTGCCCGAAAGGGCGGAATACATGCCGCTGTTCATTATTGCCTCCTTTTGTAGGCTCGCATTACATACTAGTTAAGCCTTATGCAATCCTAACTTACTCCTCAACCTGACCATTGCCTGGCTGAGTAATTGTGATATGCGGGATTCGGTCAAACCAAGTGCCTCGCCGATCTCCTTTAAATTAAGATCCTCGCTGTAGTACAGAACAACTGCCTGACGTTCTTTTTCCGGCAGGGTATCGATTCCCTGCCCCAGCGCTTCGACCAGTTGCATCTTCATCACCTGCTGCTGCGGGTTGCGCGATTCGCTCTCGCACAGAACATCCGCCAGACACAGCGGGTGGCCGTCATCGTCTTCCCAGCTGTCATCAATGCTGATGAAGGTAAAAACATGGACGTCATCCAGCAATGTGTAATATTGATCCAGCTCGATCCCAAGTGCGCCGGCAACTTCTTCACCTGTAGGATTTCTTCCCAGGAGATGCTCCAGACTGACGATTTCGCGTTCAAGGCGCTTGTACTTTTCACGCATTGAGCGGCTGAGCACGTCGTAGGAGCGTAACTCATCGAGAATAGTTCCTCGAACATGTTGTTCTGCAAAAGTTTTAAAGAGCACGCCCCGAGCCGGGTCATAGCGATTAGCTGCATTAATTAAGCCAATCACCGCAGCACCAGTCAGATCTTGCGGATCGACATGCGAGGGCAGTTGGGGAACGATTCTGGCCACCAGATATTTGACTAATGGCAGATGAGCAATAATCAGCGCGTCGCGCTCAGCCGCATTCCCTTCATTTAATGTAGGATTGGCACTAAGGCTCACGTTATTCTAACCACCCTGGTTATCAAGGAATCTCCGGAAAAAGAACTGGATGTTTCCCTTTAGCCTCGTTTGACGAGTATTTTCGATCACCCGCTTGGCCAATGTAGCAAAGCAATTGGCCGCCTCAGAGTCCGGAAAAAGCTCCGTCACCGCTTTCTGCCGTTTGACCGCTTCGACCACCTTTTCATCCTTGACCACACAACCCAGGTAATCCAGAGAGATATCCAGAAAGCGTCCCGCCACATTGGCAAGCTTACGAAATACTTCCAGGGCATCTTCGCTGTCCTTAGCCATATTGACCAGAACCTTGAAATGATGTTCCGAATAGCGTGTGGCCAGCAGCTTGATCAAGGCATAAACATCAGTGATTGAAGTCGGTTCGGGCGTTACCACCACAATGATCTCCTGGGCAGCAACCGTAAAATAGGTCACGTTTTCGGAAATGCCGGCTTCAGTGTCAACGATCATGATGTCGAACTGCTCCTCCAGCATATCCAGCTCATCCAGAAGCTTTAACTTTTCATGTTGACCCAAGCTGGTGAATTCCTGGACACCTGAACCGGCCGGGATAATCTTGATACCGGCAGGACCATCGATAAGGATTTCGGAGATGGTCTTCTCACCATTAAGAACGTGGTTCAAGTTGTAGGCCGGGGAGAGCCCTAAAAGCACATCCAGATTGCCAAGTCCCAGATCGGCATCAATAACCAGCACCTTCTTGCCCAGCGTGGACATGGCGATAGCCAGATTCGAGACAACATTGCTCTTGCCGACGCCCCCCTTGCCGCTGGTCACCGAAATTACACGGATATTTTTTTGAGGTACTATATCCTCTGTTTTTTTAGAACCCGCTTGTTGAACTTTGCGGGCTTCACGAGCCATCTGGCGCAGTGTATCAGCCTGATCGCCAGTACCGGCAACATCACTCATTCGGAGGCCTCCCGTAGAATCATATCCGCCAGCTTAGCGGGGGTGGCCACTTCAATATCCTCGGGAACTCTTTGGCCCGTAGTGAAGTAGGCTATCTGCAGATTGTCCTTCATCAGCAAGTTGACCATATTCCCGAAACTCTCACACTCATCTAGCTTGGTGAAGACTACTTTGCTGATTTGGAAGATCCTGAAGCGGTTGAGAATCTCCTCCAACTCGCGGTCCTTGGTTGTGGCAGAGAGACAGAGATAGACCTCAATCGGAATTTTGTTTTCAAGAAAAATTTTCATCTCGTCCAATTTTTCCTTGTCCTTATGACTGCGGCCAGCCGTATCAATAAAGATCAGGTCACAGGAGGAATGATTTTCAACCGCCTTTTCCAACTCCTTGGGAGTAGATGCCACCTCCAGCGGAATACCCATGATGCGCGAATACGTCTTAAGCTGCTCCACCGCCCCGACCCTGAAGATATCCATCGTAATCAGCGCCACCTTGTTGCCGCGGTTCAAGGCATACATGGCGGCCAATTTGGCAGTAGTAGTGGTTTTCCCTACGCCGGTCGGTCCAACCAAGGCAATTATACGCGGTGAGTTCTTACGCAGCTTTAGCGTACCAGCAAACTTGATCAGGCGGCCCAGGGTTTCGCCAAGCCGACCCTTGACTGTCTGACTGGCCCCCTCTACCGGCAGCGTGTTGAGGGTATCAAGAATTTTTCTAATTAACTCGGTTGACACACCACTTCGACCAAGGTCCTGGGCCAGCGGAGAGTCTTCCGGCAAGATCTCCTCGCCAGATTGCCCACCCAAGGTGGAAATATCCGCCGCGTTTGGCCACTGTACGGTCTTGATCTGCCCCTCCTGGCTCTTCGCCAGCGTGTTTAGAAGAAGTTTCTTGATCTCTTCAAGGTCGCCACGGGGTATGTTTTTCAGGTTCAGGCCGCCGTCGATTGATTGCTTTGTTTCTTCCGGCTTTTCCTCATTGCCAGGGATATCCTCGCGCCGGGAAAGCGCCTCGACCTTTTCCCGCAACTCTTTAAGCTCGCGCGCCAGCGGAGCCAACATGGAATTTTCCAGGTCTTCCTTGGCGGTCCGCTCCCGCTCGGGACGCTCGCGATAAGGAATAGGAGGCGCTGCTGCCGGTGCCTGCTTACGGGCCGGATCAATGGCCGCCGTTACACGGTAGACAGTCTTGCTGAAGAAACCAAGAAAGCCTCCGGTTTTTTCCTTTTTAGTGGAAAGAATCATGGCATCAGGACCGAGTTCAGCCTTTACCATGCGCAAGGCTTCTGCCATGCTTGCTGCCTGAAAGGTCTTAACTACCATTTAAGCTTACTACCCCCAGTGACTGGATTTTTACATTCTGCGGAATCTCGTTATGTGACAAGACTGCCAGGTGCGGCACGAAACGTTCGATCAGCTTTCTGACATGTCGCCTGATCGAGGGTGAGGCCAGCAAAACCGGTTGAACCCCGCCCATGCTGCCCCGTTCGAATGTAGTACGGATGGAGGTAATGATCTGCTGCGCGATGTTCGGTTCAACGGCTAGATAGCTACCTTGGTCCGAAGGTTGAATTGCCTCGGCAATGATATCCTCGATCTCACGGTCGAGCGTGATCAGATACAGGCTTTCATCCTCCTGCTTGAACTGATCAACAATAAAGCGGCCCAGCCCTTGGCGGACAAACTCGCTTAAAACATCTGGATCCTTGGTCAAACCGGCATAATCGGACAAGGTTTCTAATATGGTACGCATATCCCGGATAGAAACCCCTTCTTTGAGAAGGTTCTTGACCACCCGCAGCACTGTTCCAAGATTTAGGAGATTCGGGATCAGCTCCTCAATCACTTTGGGCGCAGAAACGGCTACATTATCCAAAAGCTGCTGCAATTCCTGACGGCCAACCAGCTCATGGGCGTGTCTTTTGATAATCTCGCTGATATGTGTAGCCACAACAGTAGTACTGTCAACCACGGTATAGCCGTTGATCTGGGCTTGATCGCGTTTTTCGGGGCTGATCCAGACAGCCGGCAAACCGAAAACCGGTTCTTTGATATTGACCCCTTCAAGATCGGCGGTTACACCACCGGAATCCATAGCCAGATACTGGCCGGTAAGTTCGCTACCCCCTACTCGGGCACCTCTGATAACAAGATTGTATTCGTAAGGTTTCAATTGCAGATTATCGTGAATATGAATCGGAGGCACAACAAAACCCAATTTCTGGGCGTACTGGCGCCGGATGGAGCGAATCCGCTCCAGAAGTTCGCCATCCTGGGAGGCATCCACGATCGGAACCAATCCATAACCTACTTCCAGCTCCAGCACATCCAGCGGCCTTATAGCTGAACCCTGCTCGGCATCGTCGCCGGTTCCGGTATCCGGCAATGCCACATCCTCAACTACTTGGGCCTTCTCACGACACATTTTGCCGATCAGTAAGGCCACCCCTGAAAGCAGAAAAAAAGCAAAATGCGGTAGACCGGGAATCAAGGCAAACAAGAACATCACGCCTGAGACCACAAAAAAAGCCTTGGGGTAATGCATGAACTGGTCGGTGATTTCGTATCCGAAGTTGTTCTCATCGGCCGAGCGGGTCACGATTATACCGGCAGCAGTTGAGATGATCAGGGCCGGGATCTGCGCCACCAGCCCCTCGCCGATTGTCAGCAGGGTATAGTTGGTCAAGGCGGCCTGAATCGGCATCCCTTGCTGCCAGATACCGATGATCAGGCCCCCAAAAATATTGACCAAAACAATCAGGATGCCAGCTACGGCATCACCGCGGACAAATTTACTGGCACCGTCCATGGAACCGTAAAAATCAGCCTCTCTGGAAATTTTAATTCGCCTTGCCCTGGCATCTTTTTCGGTAATCATTCCCGCAGAGAGATCGGCATCGATAGCCATCTGCTTGCCGGGCATTGCATCCAGCGTGAAGCGTGCTGTGACCTCGGCCACCCGGCCAGCGCCCTTGGTAATAACAACAAAGTTAATGATCACCAGGATCAGGAAGAGAACCGCGCCGACCACGTAGTTACCACCGACTACGAATTGTCCAAAGGCCTTGATAACCGCCCCGGCCGCCTCAACACCTTCGCTGCCATGCAAGAGGATCAAACGGGTGGATGCTATATTGAGCGCCAGACGAAACAGGGTCGTTACAAGCAAAACCGAGGGAAAGACCGAGAAATCAAGAGGATGCTGCGTATAAAGGCAAACCAGGAGGATACACAGAGAAATGGTTATGTTAGTTGCCAGGAAAAGATCCAGCATGAAAGCCGGAAGGGGTACTATCATCAGTGCCAGCACGCCTATCAACGCTAACGCAACATACACGTCAGAATTTTTACGTAAACCGCTCAGATCGATTGCTTCTACTGTGCTGTTAGCCATTGGTATGGTGCTTTATCCTTAAACTTTATCTAAAAATGCATCTTATTTATGCATTAATTATGCCGCACCTCTTGGCTTTATAACAGGCAAAAGTGCCGGTTTCAGTGGCTATCTATCGATGATTCACCTTGCTAATATCGTTTAACAGGACTATCCGGAGTCAATAGATTGAATGTGTCGAAAAATTGACAGCGCGACGCACGGCTAGTTTCTTCAAAATCAGATCTTACCCTTCAGGCGATAAACATAAGCTAAAACTTCTGCCACTGCCGCGTACAATGATTCGGGTATTGCCTCGTTCTCAGCGACCTGATCATAGAGCTCCCGCGCCAGGAAACGGTTTTCCACCAGAGTTATCTGATGTTCACGAGCAATTTTTTTGATGGCTTGGGCCATAACATCGGCCCCTTTGGCGATTACCAGCGGCGCAATCATCTTTTCACGGTCATATTTAAGAGCAACGGCGTAGTGGGTCGGGTTGGTGATTATTACATCGGCCATCGGGATAATCTTGGTCATGCGGCGTTGCGTCATCTGGAACTGCATTTTCTTGATTCTGCCTTTGATCTCAGGGTTTTCCTGGGCCTTAGTCTCATCTTTTACCTCCTGCTTGGTCATCTTAAGGTTTTCCATATAGCGCCATTTGACATAAACCATGTCTATGATGCCCAGGACTATCAGGATCCCGCAGGTATGAGCCACAATTTTGAAGGAGATATGACCGACATAACTGATAATCGTCTCAATATCGGCTTCTGCCAAAAAGGTAATGTTCTGGGTTTCATCCTTCATTATCCGATAAGCGATATAGCCTACGATACAGATCTTGAGCAGTGACTTGAGCATCTCTACCAAGGATTCCTTGTTGAAGAGCTTCCCAACGCCATTAATCGGATTGAGCTTACTCACGTCGAATTTCAGACGGCCCAGGTCAAAATCCAGGCGCCCCTCGTCCTGGACCAACTTCGATAATACCGCGGTCAGAACAATGGTGATCACTAATGGCGCCAGCAGTAAAACAATCTCGGCAAACATTTTTAGCGTCAAGGTATAGACATTGGATTGAGTGAGTTCAAACTGCCCCATTCCGCCAAAGACATAAACAGCATTCTTCTTCAGGCCATCCACCATATAGGCTCCGAAGATGTAGAGGCAGATTATTCCGCTCATCAGGGTCAATGCGGAAGACAGAACCTGGCTTTGCGGAGGAGGACCGTTCTTGCGGGCTTCCTCCAGTTTCTTGCCGGTTGGTTGTTCTGTTTTGGAGTGTTTATCTACGTCCTCGGCCAGAAATCATCCCCCCTTTGTCATTAAATTGAACAAGGTATTGATCTGACCTTTAAAATGACCAAAGGAAACCTCCAGCACATGAAAAAACACCATAAGAGTCGTTCCTAGAACTATAAATCCTATGCCAATGTTAAGCGGCAGGCTAATCATAAAGATGTTCATCTGCGGGAAAGCACGCGCCATTACACCCAAAGCAACCGTTGTCAGCAACAGCGCCACCATCACCGGAGCAGCCAACCGCACACCGATGACAAAGATGTCGGTGGTTCTTTTGATAAGAAAATTAAGTATTTCACCATTCAAATGCCAGCCGCCAATCGGAATGACATCGAAGCTATCGATGATGGCTCTGATAAACAGATGGTGAATGTTCAAAGAAAGAAACAACAAGGTTGCAAATAGCGTCTGAAGTACCGACATAATCTGGACCTGATTTCCCTGAGAGGGATCAAGTATTGTCGAAATTGTAAAGCCCATCTGCATGCCTATAATCTGCCCGCTGAATTCCACTGCTGCAAAAAGCACCTGCGTTATAAAAGACAACAATAGCCCGATAGCCAGCTCACGAAAGAGCAGCAGGACCAGGGTAAAGGTATCTGTTGGCATGACAGGAGGGGCAATTGTAAGGGCGGGGAAGCAGACCAAGGTCACCATTAAAATGGTAATGGCCTTGAACTGCATTGGCAATCGACGACCACCGAAAACCGGGAGAGCGGCAAAAATACCAGCCACACGGCTTAAGACAAGGGCAAAGGTAAAAACCTCCCTTGGAGAGGGTAAGGGAGATAACGGGAACATCCGCTCAACGTCTCATGATGGCTATGAAGGAATATATCTCTCGCGTAAAGTCGCTCATGTAGGTCATCATCCAGGGGAAGAAGATGATCATGGCTATCATTACAGCGATGATCTTGGGGGCGAAGGCCAAGGTCGCCTCATTAATGGAGGTAACGGCCTGGAATACGCTGATCAATAATCCAACTACGAGGCTAAAAATAAGCAGGGGGGCGGCCAGAAGGAGCGTAGCTTCAAAACTGCGCCGGGCCAGTTGCACAACTAGTTCAGGGGTCATATTTTAAACCTCAAGCTGCTTTTTTAACCGAAGCTTTTTACGAGTGACTCGATCACCAGCCCCCATCCGTCAACCAGCACGAACAGGAGGACTTTGAAAGGAAGCGAGATCATTACGGGGGGGAGCATCATCATGCCCATGGACATCAACACCGAGGCCACCACCATATCGACCACAATGAAGGGGATATAGATCAGGAAACCGATTTGAAAAGCGGTGCGTAGTTCGGAGATCAGGAAGGAAGGGATGATCGTGATAGTCGGGATATCATCGGCATTTTTTGGCCTGGGAAGCTTTGACAGACCAACGAATAATGCAAGATCTTTTTCCCTGGTTTGGGAAAGCATGAATTTCCGCATCGGCTTGACCGCCCGTTCCATAGCCTGATCCTGGGATATCTGCTGGGCCTTCCAAGGCTGGTAAGCCTCTCGATTGATCTGCTGCCAAACCGGATTCATAATAAAAAAAGTTAAAAACATGGCCAGCGCCAGGATAATCTGGTTAGAAGGGGCCGCCTGGGTGCCCATGGCCGTGCGTAAAAAAGAAAGCACCACCACGATCCGGGTAAAGGAGGTCGTCATGATCAGAAGACCAGGTGCCAACGAGAGTATTGTAAGCATCAGGAATATCTGAATTGTTACAGCGACATCCCCTGGTTTGGTGGCTGTGCCGACGCCAATATTCAAGGAAGGTATCGGCATCGGTTCCGCCCCGGCTATAACCGCGAAACAGAGCATCATCAACATCAGGATGACGGAGCGAATTATATATTTTTTGCGAACAACCGTTTGCATGTCAGCCTTGCCTTCCTGCATCCTTACGAAACAGATCAACCAGCTTTGCACGAACAATGCCGGGATCTTCCAGCACCTCAATTTCCTCGATGACATCTACCTTCTTAATAAGTTTTAAACGGTCTTCCGTGCTGGATAAAAGAAGATATTCACCACCAACTTCGACTAAAACCAGTGATTTTTTAGGAGCGATATAACGAGTTTCAACCAGGCGGATATGCTTTGAGGTCAACCGATTGGCTGACACTCCTCCTAGAAATCTATTGGAGAAATGTCGGGTAAGCAGAATTAGACCGATTACAATGGCCAGGGCTGCAACCATCTGAATAAAGCTGTAAAAAAAACTGTATTGCTGGCTGGCGGTTCCGTCGGCGTGGGCTAATTTTGGCAGGCAAAAAAGGAAAATTGCCAGTGCACCCCTCACAGAATCTTCTCCACCCTTTCATTGGGGCTTACTATATCCACCAAGCGGACCCCGAATTTCTCGTTTACAACTACCGCCTCACCACGTGCTACCAGCTTGGAGTTAACGAAAATATCCAGCGGCTCACCGGCCAACTTTGTCAGTTCCACAACTGCCCCCTGATTAAGCTGTAGTATATCCTTAACCAGTAATTTGGTTCTACCTAATTCCACGGTTACCTGCAGAGGAATATCAAGAATAAAATCGAGATTTTTTAAATCTTGGTCAGTATCATTTGTTTCAGGCTTGTCACTCACTACTGCCCCCTTTAACGGTTGTCTTGCTGATCTGTAAAGCCTTGTTGCCGTGGCGTAGGCCCGGAACGCACATATACTTCGGAACCCCTTCGACCTTTACTACAAGTTCGCTGGAGCAGGGTTTATCAAGCATGATAGTGTCGCCGGGAGCAAGCTCCAGCAACTCGCGAAGCGTAATAGCTGCATTGCCCATCTCTACTGAAAGATTGAGTGGAGCTTCCAGTATTCCCGATGAAAGTCGGGATGACCATTGCGGATCAATAGCCATCAAGTCAAACTGCATCCCCGCTTTGAGCTTGTCACGAATAGGATCGATGGTCATGTACGGAACGGCAAACACCATATTACCGGAGATGTCCTCAATCTGTATCTTGAGAGACATCGTCACGATCTGGTATTCGGGGGGTACAATATTAACCAGACGAGGATTCATCTCCATGCGAAGCAGGTTCATCTTTGTGGCGTAAAGCGGTGCCCAGGCCTTTTCCAGGTCAGCCAGTATATCTCTGACAATCTTTTCAACCAGGCGCAGCTCAATTGAAGTAAATAACCGATTAGCCATTTGCAATTTGTTTGACGTGCCCGTGCCACCCAAAAGACTGTCCACCAAGGCCAGCACCAAAGAGCTGTCAAAAGAAATCAGGGCTGCTCCCTTGAGCGGCTCGATCTTGAATATTGCCATACAAACCGGTGACGGAAGAGTTTGAAGAAAATCATCGAATTTATAGGATTTGGCGCCTAATTTCTTGATTTCGACTACCTTGCGCAGCCGGTTGGAAAGATTGACTCGATTGTAACGGATAAAACTGTCGTAGATGATGTCCAGATTCGGGACAAATCCCTTGTGGGCCTCGCTATTGAAAAGATCGTAAGCGACAGCACTCCCCTCGGCCTTAGAAAGCTCCTTTTCCGGCTCTATCCGACCGTCGAACACTGCATTTAGGAGTGCTTCTATCTCAGCTTTTGTAAGTATCTTTTCCATAGTAATCCGGGTTAACCTTTACTGAACCACAAAATCGGTAAAAAATATTTTAGCAATCTTGCCCGGAGGTATCTGTTTGTTGACTGCGCCTAGAATTTCTTCCTTGAGCTGGTTCTTACCCTGAACGTCCTGAATATCCTGCATCGTCTTCGAGCTCAACAGGACCAGAATAGCATCCCTTAAAGCGGCCAGACGGACTTCCAGCTCCCCCTTGACCGCCGGGTTTGCCATCTCCATCTCCACCTTTACCTTCAGGTAGCGCAGCTCCTGGCCATCATAGATATTGACAATAAAAGGTTCCAAGGCAAACACGTTGGTTGCGCCGGCTTGGGCACCTTCTTTGGCGCCGCCGCCATGACCGCCACCTTCAGTTTTAGCTTCGGCTTTGCCATCTGCTTTAGCCTCGGTGCCGGCTTCGGCCCCCTCTTTGGCAGTCTTCTTATCGCCTTTGCCCATTAGCGTAAAGGCCATAATGGCCAAAACTACAGCCACAGCCACAGCAGCGCCAATTATGATAAGTTTTTTCTTGTTGCCGCCCCCGCCTTCAGTTTCAGTGACTGGCTGCTCGTCCTTGGCCATGTTTTTCCTCCGCCATCAATGGTATTAATACAATCTGCTATTTAAAACTCAAACCAACCTTTTTGCAACCAATTAAAGACCGGAAAACGGAGGAGTATCAGCCATGGAGATACGCCCCCGTTTTCCTACCTGCTTATAATTCTGTTAGCGCTTGAGATTCAGCACTTCCTGGGTCATTTCATCCGCCGTGGTAATGGTCTTGGAATTAGCGGAATAGGCCCGCTGAGTCAGGATCATCTTGACGAACTGACCCGCCATATCCACATTACTCTGCTCGAGAGAGTTGGTGTAGATCTTTTCACTGCTGCCATTTGCTTTGTTGTTGGCCAGAGTGAATGCCGCTGCTGAGACACCGGAAGCGGCCGTTGGCCTGAAGAGCGTTCCGCCGGCCTTGTCCAAGCCACCGGGATTAGTGACCGTCACCACTGCCAGCCGTTGCACCGTGCCGGCATTGAGCGCATTGGCCGCAACTCCAACCGCGCCTGTAGTATTATAGTAATTGGTGGTGATGCCGTCTTTGCCGAGATAGGTAATCAGACCGCTGGAATCAATACTGGTGATTTTTGAAAAGTTAGTAGCATTATTCGCAACGACTCCATCATCAAGAAACTTGATCGGATTGCCCTGCGTATCCAGAACCTGGTAACCATCTGGATTGACAAGATTCAAATTGCTGTCCAGACGAAAAGCACCGGCCCTAGTCAACATGGCGCCATTTTGGTTGACCGGCGCTGCGGCATTAGGATCCTTGACGGCGAAGAAAGTATTACCTTGAATTGCCAGGTCCGTCACGTTTTCGGTAGTCTCAAAAGAGCTCTGGGTGAAAAGATTATCAACCTTCTGTATCTGGGTGCCGCGTCCGATCTGGGAGCCATTGCCGATGTTGGCTGACAGCATGTCGGAAAACAACATGCGGCCACTTTTGAAGCCTATGGTGTTGACGTTGGAGAGATTGTTGCCAATAACATTGATACCTTCGGCATTGGCCAAAAGACCGCTTACACCGGTAAACATTGCGGACGTAATACTCATTGTGTTGCCTCCTGATTTCTTTGAGTTTGGTTGAAGCGCGTCAATCGATCGGCACTTCGGGGCTTCCTCAAGGAGGTCCAGCCCGTGCTGTTTTTAAAGGATTACTGCTGAATCGATATTGGTAAAAACATTGCCCTGCATCTGGCTGCGGTCCAGTGCCGTCACCACGGTCCGGTTCTTGATGCTGACAACCAGCGCCGCATCCTTCATCATGACCAGCGATTCCTTACCACCCTTCAGGGCGACACTGTTGACAGCCCCCTCCAGATTGGCAAGGTCGTTGGCGGAAAGAGTTATGTTGCGCGCCTTAAGCCTGTCCTGGGCATGCTGCGAGAACTTTACACCCTGCGCCGGCAGTTTTTCGTCAAGAACTCTGGCAAAGGCGGAGTTCCCTGTTTGCCCTGCAGTTTGTTTCTGCGGTTGCGGGCGGTCGGTTCCTATCGGCTTGATCGGATTTGGGAAAAAAATCTGGTCTACCATTTTTTGTTACACCCCCTTTACGCTGATCACATCGGCCAAGGCTACCGAGGCAGCACCAATCATAAGTGATGGTGTTCCATTATTCATCGAGACGCCATCGATGCGCCCGCTGGTGAAGGTTGTTGCCGCAATGGAAGTCCCGCTGGCTGTATTCCCTGTCACGGAAAAACTGTATACTCCGGCAGGTAGCTTTTTACCGCTGTTATCAGTTCCATCCCAGGCAATGCTGCCATCACCTGCCGACATAGCCCCCAGCGAAGCGGTTCTGACAACGCGCCCTGCCGAATCAGTGATTGAAACAGTGGCCGCAGTGGTTGGTACAGAAAGATTGAATTGAAGTGACGATGGTGATGTACCGTCAAATGAAGTGCTGTTGCCGTTTGCCTTGACGGTTTTGCCGATGAACGATACGGAAGTCATGGTGTTGGAGTTATTCTGTGCTGCCAGCAGGCTCGCCAGGTTTGTGTTGGTATTGTAGGCCTGCTCTACCTGGGTAAGCTGGGAAAGCTGTTGAAGCATTGCGCTTGCGTCCGTCGGCTTGAGTGGATCCTGATTCTTCAATTGCTCCATGAACAGCTTCAGGAAATCATCCTTGTTCATGCCCATGGACTTCTTCATTGCAGCAGCTGCCGCGCTTGAATCGGTTGTTGAAGTTACACTGTTTACCACGCTAAACACCTCCTTTTTTAATAATGAACGTCAACCATCGCGTACTGCTGTGATTTGCCGTAGTGCGGCAAGACAACGGTATTCGCTTCCGGAATGGCGTAGCGGGAACCGTATGCCGGTGCTCTGGCTACGAACTGCTGCTGCGCCAATTGTTTCCAGCCCTTGTCATTCTGCTCGAAACCTCGTTGTCCACCGCTGGTTACCACTTCAAAGGATTCCATCTTGATGTTTTGGCGAGAGAGGGATTCCTTTAAACTTTCCGAATGTTGCATCAAGGCATCTTTAACGCCCTGATTTTCAGCAACAATCTGTACTCTTAGCTGCTGGTTCTCCATTTTCAGGTTCAGGGTCAACTCTCCCAGGTGTTCAGGCGAGAGCTTCAATGTCATCTGCTCATTTCCCGACTTGATTTCGCGGTTAACAAGCATATCCTTTACCTGGCGAACAACATTTTCAGGCAGGTCAGATCTGGCCGGTTCCTTCTGAACAATAACCGATGTACTGTCAAGCTGTTTCTCATTGGTCTTTGAATGCTGGAGAGCATTGGACGAAAGGAATTGTTCGTTTAATCCCTGATCGCCGGCCTTCTTGTTGCCTTCCCCAAGGACTTCATTCTCTGCTGCAAAAGAGGCGGCCACTTTCTGAAGGCTGAGGGGTCCTCCTTCCAGGTCCTTTTTAATGGTTGCCGTATCAAGCTGTTGTTTTAATGATACATCTTCACGGCTGTCTGTTTTTTTGTTAATTGAATCCATAACAACGGCAGCCTGAGGGTGAGTAACCGCTGAAGCATGAACTACGCGGATTTCAGCCTGCGGCGCTGTCACCTGTTCAGAAAGCACTGTTGCCGTACCAGCCCTTGGATCAGGCTGGACTAGTGGGGTTTCCGGAGAACCAGCCGCTGGTGTTGAAGTGAATCCAGTAGCTGTCTGATTACGGGAGATTGTCACCGGCACCGAAGCGTCAGCGGCTTTAACACCGGCCTGTTTTTCAGTTATTGATGCAGTCTCCAATGAATCAGTCGTTTTAGTATCCTTTTGAGCCCAATGCAGGCTGTCAATGCCCGATTTGGTCTCAGCCTGAGCCGGGCCACCTTCTGTGGTCAATAATTTGGCTCCGACAAGGCTATCTTTACTGCCTTTTAGCTCTTCGACAGCACTTATCACTTCCTGCTTTGCTGTAGTTTCAGTCTGCTGGCTTAGTGTGGCTGAACCGGCTCTATAGGAGGAAACAGCAGCAGGGGCCGCTTTTATTGCAGCAGCGAATGCCTCACCTGTAGTAACTTCCTGACCTTTGATCATGCCCGGATCAACGGCGCCAGGCGAAACCAACTTGTCCTCCATCCTAACAGCTGGTTGCAACGGTTCCCTTACATTTGCCTGCGCGTTCTGGCCATTATTTTGACTTTCCGGCATTCTGCCGTTGCTCTGCGGTAGCAGGACTATCTGCATACCTGCCTCAAGCAGTGCCACATCCTGTGGCATTGGTGCATCTGTGTGTGCTGGTTTTTCTGTTGTTTCACTTTTGTCATCATGAACGGCAATCCCTGCTGAAGATTGCGGGTTTTCCAAGCTTAGGAGTGTAACCATGAGCTCCGGGGTGAGTTCAGCTGATTTCAAGGCCTCTCCATTGACGGCAGCCTGCGTCTCCGCCCCTGTTCTTGCCGCATCAGTCGTAGTTTTGGTGACTGAAGATAACGGTGAATTCCCGCGCAGCAAACCTGCAAAAGGGCTCTGTGCCGGCATCCCGGAAATTGCTGAAGCTGTCGAGGAGTCCGGTGCATTGACCTGCGAGGCCACGGCCAATGGCATCGGGGTCGTCATAATCATCTGTCCTATATCCATTTCGTATCACCACCTTTCTTTTTTGGATTTTTATGGACATGGACAGCAATACTGTCCATAAAAGCCTAGACACCCTTAAGGTTTTCGTTAATCCACTTAAGAACTCTCGGCTGACTCAAGAAAGGCACCAGCTTGATAACCGTTTTGGTATCCATCTGATCAAGCATTGCAATGACCAGGCCTTCATCAAGCTTGTTCATCAGTTGGCCAGCTTGCTCAGCCTTCATTTTCTTAAAAAAACCGATCATTTTCTTTCGTTTATCATCCTGCACTTTCTTTTGGACCTTGAGCGAATCATCCAATCGGCGCTTCGATTCTTCGAACGCCTTTATCTGCCCATCAAGCTTTTCATTCAGTTTTTTAAGCTCTGCATCCTTGGCTGCCAGGGCCGCTTCTTTTTCTGCTATCTGTTGCCGTCGGGCTTCCTGGAGCGCCTTTTCCTCGCGAGCCGCTCTGGCTGCATTCAGAGGCTGGCCCGCCGTGGCTGTTTCAGCTGGAGCCTTCAAGGATGCCTCACCTTCAGCCCCGGCATTCAACATGCCGATGCCGGAATTTCGCAGTGGGAGCCCCCAAGCCACGATAGCGGCAATGGAAAATAGGATCAGGCCCCGTTTCATCGCGGATTTTCTTTTTTTTGGACAGCGATCTCGTCCATAAATGATTGTTCTTTTCGGCTCATTGCCAGCCTGAACTCCTTTGCCTTTTTGTCCTTGAGAGATTCCAGCACCTTTTTGTCCTTGGTGGCATCCAGCAAGGTCTCCCGGCTTTCATTCATAACGCCGTCCAGCCGATGAATGTGTTCCCTGCGATCCTTAATCTCTTCGCGCTTGTGAACAAAAAAATCTGCATACAGGCGAAGATCTTCGATATTGTTTAAGGCGCCCTGACAATCGCTGAACTCTTTGGAGAGGGAGTCAATGAGCTCCTCCTCTTTCCGGAGTCGGTCACAGGCATGCTCGTGGGCCTGTTTGGCGGCCATGAACTCCAGCTTGCGTATTCGTTCAACTTCCGTCCGATATCTGAGCACCTGTTCCATTTCAAAACGTTTAGCAGTCATGGAGACTTACCCTTTTGCATCGCGAGCATCAGCTATGGAAGATGTCCTTCAGTTCCTGAACAGCGCCTTCCAGTGAGACGGGGTCATGAATCGCCTGTTTAAGGTATGACATCATTCGCTCTTTTTTTAAAACTGCATAATCTATTCCATGGTTGCTGCCTGTCTTGTAAGCGCCGATATTAATCAGGTCCTCCGACTGTCGATAAGTGGCTAGCGTTTCCTTGAAGCGCCCGGCCAGGACCTGGTGCTCAGAGGAAGTAACATCATTCATGACCCGGCTGGCACTGGCCAGTATGTCGATCGGGGGATAAACATTCAAGGCTGCCAAGCTGCGCGACAGCACGATGTGTCCATCCAGGATGCTGCGCATCGAGTCGGAGATCGGTTCATTAAAATCATCTCCTTCGACCAGAACCGTGTAAAGCCCTGTAATGCTTCCCTCTGAAAAATTACCGGCCCGCTCGAGCAACTTGGGCAAAGCAGCAAACACCGAGGGGGTATAGCCCTTGGTGGTGGGTGGTTCACCGATTGCCAAACCCACCTCACGCATTGCCATGGCAAAACGGGTGGCCGAATCCATCATCAGCAGCACCTTTTTACCCTGTTTCTGAAAATATTCTGCAATGGTGGTAGCAATATAGGCACCGCGCATCCGCACCAGCGGCGGCTGATCCGAAGTAGCTACTACCACAACCGATTTTTTCAGCCCTTCTTCCTGAAGGTCTTTCTCAATAAATTCCCGCAGCTCGCGACCGCGCTCGCCAATCAGAGCAATAACATTGACATCGGCCTCGGTATAGCGGGCAATCATGCCCAGTAGTGTCGACTTTCCGACACCTGAACCTGCCATAATACCAATTCGCTGCCCCTGTCCACATGTCAGCAACCCATTGATACTCCTGATGCCTAGGTCAAGCGGTTTCCGGATCGGTGGACGCGTCATCGGATTGACTGGGGCGGCATAGATTGGATATTCTTCTTCCACCCGCAACGGCCCCTTGTCATCGATAGGGTTTCCAAGGCCATCAATCACACGCCCCAACATAAGTGGGCCAACCCCCATGGAAGCCTTATCTCGGCGCACGGTGATCAGGCTATCAAGGCCTACTCCCCTGATTTCGCCCAAGGGCATTAAAAGAGTCTTGTTGTTGCGAAAGCCGACTACCTCAGCCGGAATCGGCTCACCCTCCTGTGGTCGGATTTCACAGATTGCGCCTACCGAAGTATCCGGGCAATAACCTTCTATGACCAGACCTACCACCTGAGTAACCTTGCCGTGTAACCGTATAGGGTTGGCGGATTCAACCGCCTTGTAATATTTTTCTAGGTTAATGGAGGTATCCGGCACGTTAAAATCCCCATGTTCTAGACGCCTGAGGCATCTGCAGAAAGGCCACGTTGCTCCAGCAGGTGCCGAAAAATCTCGTCCAACTGCGCATCAATGCCAGCATCGATGGTGCCCATTTCAGTATCAATCTGGCAACTTCCCGGCAGCACTGCGGTATCGGCCTTCAGCTGCATTCTGTCCGTTAAGAGCTCTTTACGCAAGTATTCATCCGGATTTGAGGTGACCAGAGCATGGTCATCCGGGTTTAGTCGGATGGTAATTTCGTCGCGGGTTGAAACATCGGAGATAGCGGCCCTAATCACCTCGGAAAGTATATGTCGGTCCTGGGTTACCTCGCGTAGGATAACCTTGCGCGCCACCATCATGATCAAATTGATTATGTCATCCTCGGATTGGCGCATGACCTTCTCGCGCAGAGCATGAATATCTTCTGCTGCTGAACGCAAAGACCTGAACACGTTCAGTAAACCTCTTTCAGCCAGGTTTTTACCTTCTACAAGGCCCCCCTGAAAGGATTCACGCAGTCTCTGGTCAAGGTCTTCCTCGGACAAAAAGATTCCGGCAGGTTCCTCCTGTACGGCCTCCTGCGCGGCCTCCTGGTCTGCAAGGAGATTACCGGTTAACTCGGAGGGGTCGAACAGGGCCATCGGCAGGAATCCGGCGTTCCCATCCTGTTTTACATCACAAAAAATTTGAGTAATCGGTTGAAAGTCAAACTCCGATAACCCCTGGACCTCAAGCTGAGTTGCCTTGATAATGTTAGACGAGGACATCGTCTCCTCCGCGACCGGCCAGAACAACCTTGCCCTCTTCCTCCATTTTGCGTACTATTTTTATAATTTCGGATTGGGCCTTCTCCACATCCGAAAGTCGGACCGGGCCCATTACCTCCAGGTCCTCCTTAATCATTTCGGCGGCACGGCTGGAAATGTTCTTGAAGATCTTATCCTTGACATCATCCGGTGAGGTTTTCATAGCAAGTGTAAGGGTGTCATTGCTGACTTCGCGCATGATTGACTGGATACTCCGGTCGTCAAGCCTGAAGATATCTTCGAAGGTGAAGAGATGCTTGCGAATAATCTCCGCCAGCGGGGGACTGAGTACATCTAATTTATCAAGGATCTGCTTTTCCTTGCTGCGGTCGAAGTGGTTGAACATATCAACTACCTTTTCGACGCCGCCCACCTTGTAGCGCGCCGTACCGCCCATCGACTTAATCTCCTTCTTCATCACATCGTCAATTTCCTGGAGAATCTCAGGCGAAACTTGCTCCACATCGGCAATACGCAGAACAACCTCTGCCTGCAGCTCGGGAGGGAGCAGACTGATGATCTCGCTGGTTTGCTTTGACTTGAGCTTGGCCAGGATAACGGCAATGGTTTGGGGATGTTCCTGAGAAAGGAAATTGGCAATACTTTTGGAATCCATGTTGGCCAGGATGTCCACCAGATCGCCATAGCTGGACGCCTGTAACTCTTCCATAAGCATTTCAGCCTTGGCCGGTCCGAGAGCTTTTTCGAGTAATTTACGGACAAACTCATCCCCTTGGGAAAAAATACCCGATTCGGGATTGATGACTGTGGTGAAATCCTCAACTACGTCCATAATAGTACTGCGAGGGACATGGCCGAGTTTGGCCATGCTTTTGCTTATCTTTTTGATTTCATCATCGTCCATATGCTCATATACCTTGCTGGTAACTTCATTACCCAGGTATAGGAGCAGTATGGCTGCTTTATCGGCACCATTCATAATATCCCTGCTTATACAGCTAAAACCGCTGCTTGATTATTTGGAATCTTCTCCAAGCCAATTCTGAAGAATTTGAGCAACCTGATAAGGGTCTTTTTTTGCCTGATCAATCAAGCCCTGCTGTTCGGCCATCTGCATGGAAATCTGGGCCCGTTCGGAAGCAGTAAGTTTAT
Organism: Desulfuromonadaceae bacterium; assembly: GCA_036504875.1. GTDB lineage: Bacteria > Desulfobacterota > Desulfuromonadia > Geobacterales > Pseudopelobacteraceae > JACPFJ01. The sequence goes on along the minus strand of DASXUK010000026.1, from coordinate 123,569 downwards.
CGCCAGCTTCGTGGTGGATCGGTTCAAGTGCTTCAAGCATAGGCGGGCGAATTAGCTTGAGTGAGCTTAAAAGCGGACGGATGACAAAGAGGATGAGCGCCAGAAAACCAAGCCCGATCAGCAGGTTTTTAAATAGGGACATGAAGAAGGGATTATTCCACCACTTGTTGCTCTCTACGTCGCCGGCATCACCGGTATCCTGAAAGGGTATATTCTGGACAGTCAGTTGATCGCCGCGCTCGGCATTGAAGCCAACTGCACTTTTTACCAGAATCTCGATCTTCTGCAGATCATCAGGAGACCGGGGGATATATTTAGCTTTTACAGCCTGACCTTCCTTTACGGCAGCCGGCACCTCATATTTGCCATCCACCAGCACAGCAACTGATATCTTGCTGAGCGCACCAACCGGCTCGATGATCTTGGCTGTGGAACGGCTAACCTCGTAGTTGAGGGTTTCGTCATTTTTTGATCCGCCACCCGAGTTTGAAGCGCCTGGAGTGGTACGCCCCAGATTCGTCTGCACCCCGGGAACACCTGAGGCGTTAGTTGTGGAGGCACCTTTCTCTTCAGTGCGCTGTTCGCTTCTGACGGCGATACTTTCAGGGTCGAATTTTTCTTCAACCCGTTCGACCTGTTTGAAATCAAATGCGGCCGAAACACGTGCCACTGATTTTCCAGAACCTACAATGCGGTCTAGAAGCGACTGGATCCGTTCCTCAACATTCTTTTCATAACCTCTTTGCGTCTCCTGCATGGCGGAGGTCATCTTGGCTGCCGGATCAGAAGAACCGTTCCCCTTGCTGAGGATTTTCCCGCGGCTATCCATAACAGTCACATGATCAGGATCCATCCCCTCGATAGAGGAAGCTATCAGGTGCACTACCCCCTGAACCTCATTCTCACGCAGGGAACGGTTGGATTTCATCTTGAGGACAACAGAAGCGGTGGCCGGTTTTTCGTTTTCTTTAAATAGAGATTTTTCGGGGATTACCAGGTGGATACGTGCTTGTTCAACTCCATTAATTTGGGAGACAGTGCGGGAGAGCTCGCCTTGAAGGGCACGCTGGTAGTTAAGCTTTTGGACAAACTCGGTCATGCCGAAGTTTTTTCGGTCAAAGATCTCAAAACCAACCCCGCCCCCTTGCGGCAGGCCCTCGGTCGCCATGGAGAGTCGCAGTTCATAAACCTTATCAGATGGGACCAGAATACCCTTTCCGTCAGCTGTTATCTGATAAGGGGTCTTGGCCTCCTTCAATTTTTTGACTATCTCACCGGCATCTTCTGTGGTCAGATTAGTAAAGAGGGGTCGATAGTCGGTGCGATTGGCAACCAGAATCAGTACGGCGAATGCCACTATTGACAGGAATGCCACACCGGCAATCAGCATGCGCTTGCCAGGGGACAAGACCATAAAAGGCTCTATAATTCTATTCAATCCTTCAGGCATTGTTCGGTTGGCTCATCCTTTCGGCAGGTAACTGGGGATCAAACTTTTCAACAACCGGCTCTGCATCACATCGACCGTTTTTATACCTGCATACGCATAACTTCCTGGTACGCCTCCAGGGCCTTGTTGCGCACCGACGACATAAACTGGAAGGAGATGCTGGCTTTTTCCATAGAAATCATTACTTCGTGCAGATTCTTATTCTCACCACTGGCAAGAGCTTGTATTGACTTTTCCGACTGTGTCTGGAGATCGTTTACCTTTGAAACCAGCTCAGTGAAAAATTTACCCGCTCCTTCTACTGGTGAGGAAGACTTGGGGGTTGCAATTTCAAATGATTTGCCAATGCCGAGCCCACTTTCAATGCCTTTTAGTTCCACATTTGCCCCCTAAATAATTCTATTTACTGATTTCCAGAGTTTTGAGCGCCATGCTTTTGGCCGCCTGCACCGCGGTCACATTGGCCTCATAAGTGCGGGTAGCATTGATCATATCCGCCATTTCCTCGACCACATTTACATTTGGCATGGCAACATACCCTTGGGGATTAGCATCAGGATGACTGGGATCATACTGCATCCGCGGCTGATTCTGATCTTCGGTTATCTGCATAACCTCCACCTGCCGCACATCCTGGCCGGTAGCCTTGCTGAGCGCACGATCAAAGCGCTTTTCCACAGGTGTGGCTGTAAAAATCGCATCTTTACGCTTATACGGGCCACCCTCCGGCGTCCTGGTAGCATTGGCATTAGCCAAATTGCTGGAGATCAGGTTCATCCGGGTTCTCTCGGCTGACAAGGCCGAAGCACTCACATTCATCGAGCTAAAAAAATCCATTATCTACCCTCTTTAAGTGCAGTACGAAGCTCGCCAAACTGCCTGGTCAGAATCTGAACCGATGCATTATACATAATCTGATTTTCAGCCATTTTAGTCATTTCATTTTCCAGCTCAACCGCATTACCATCTTTGCCCGGAGTCTTGGCAGGGGTCTCAACTACATGACCGGTCACCGATTGTAATCGGGAACCGGAACCCTTCAATGGCAGATGACGGGGGTTGGTCAGAGCAGTACCGCCCTTCCCGCCCTTGAGCGCCCCTTGCAATTCATCCTCAAAAGCAAGCGCTTTAGGAATATAATTAGGGGTTTCGGCATTGGCAACATTAGAGGCGATCAGATTCTGGTTTTTAGCACGCAAATCGATACTTTTTCCGAGCAGATTAACTGTTGTGTTAAAGATTCCATCGACCGGCATGGCTGTATCCCCTTTCGCGACTCTCGTTTAATGCAATATACATACCCACTGCCGTTATCAATGGCTCTACAGGAATAAGCCCTTGCTAGTAGCAGGAGCCGGGGAAAGCTGCACAGAACATCCTCGTGGCTGCAGCACACTACCAACGTTGTGATAAAGGCGGCCACTGCCTGTGTCCATCTTTTGACACGTCATTAAACTGACAATATATTTAATTTTTGGATCTGCTCGTATTCATACTATCCAGTGCCTGCTGAGAAATTTTCCGCCAGTCGGCATCCTTGCCATTCTTTATATTTTGTTCAAAATAGCTGCGGGCCTGTTGCTTGCGCCCACCCAGAAGATTGAGCTGGCCGGCCTTGTAAATGAATTCTTCGGTGCGCGCATTGGCTGGGAGCTTTAAGCCAGCTTCAACCATGCGCAAGGCGCCTTTTCGATCGCCATTCGCTTCTCTGGCCGAGGCTGCTAAAAAATAGGCATCCGGCAGCCGGCGAACCTGCTCTTTATCATTAACAGAGGTAGCCGTCAGAAAAAGATCAATTGCCTTCGTCGTCTGTGGGTACTGTTTTTGACTCCAAAACGACCGCCCCAAATAATAATAACTTTCCGGTTTAGCTGCATGCTCCCCTTTGTTTAGCAACCACCCCAAGGTGTCTCTGGCCTTTTCAGGTTTCCCGTCAACAAAATACAGACTTCCCAACCGCTCCATCATCACCCGCGTTCTGGAATGGTTGGAAAATTTCGCCAGAAAGGAGCGGATTGTTTTCTCCGCCAGAATTGAGTCCCCCAGGAGATCGGCTTTATCTGCAATTTCCTCATAAATAAACGGCAGTCCGGGCGCAGCCCACTGTCGATCCTGCAAACCGGACAGAAATTTTATTAACTCAAGTGGCGTACCAGCCTCATCATAAGCACTTACAACCCTTGGCAAGAATTCTTTTTGTTCGATACAGCCGGCCAGGTATTCCTGATGCTCCTCGACGAACCGCATCAAACCGGGCCTGTCCGATGTTCCAGCGCCAGATGCAGCGGATGAAAAAGATGCCGCCGTCTTTTGGGCTGGATCAGCATCTCCCCATGCCGTTTCCAGGTAAACCTGTGCTACCAGTACCTCCCGAATGGTCCGACAAACAGTTGCATATATACCGCGGGGGAACCGTTTTTGGAATTTCACCACCTGTTGGAGAGCTTCTGATGACTCACCATGAATGCATTCAAGAAGAACAGATTTAAAAAAGGATTCTTCACGTATGGCAAGATCTTCCCCGTTACTGGAGATATCCTTGTATGTCGTACTTAAATGATGATAGTTCCATGGATTTGCACGAAAAAAATCTCTGTCAGCCAGACGCAAGCGCGCCAGTAAACCAGCTTTGCTGTCCTTATGATTAGCTGCCACTGTAAGATATATAGCAAGTGCTTCCTGTTCATGACCCTGTCTGGTAAGGATATCGGCCATACGCACAAGTAGAGCAGGAGCGTAGGTTTTATCTGCCAGACCTGAAATCATGCGGCCAAGCAGATTACGTCCGGCAGCAAGATCACCACTACGAGCAATACTGTCACCAAAGCAAAAGGTGACACCCGGATTAAAATTCAGATAGGCTGGCCACAACTTTTCTGCCTCACGAAAAGCCTGGAGCGCCAGCGCATATTTTTGTAGTTTGTAAAGAGTTTCACCGAGCCGATACAGAGCTAGGGATTTAATCGGGGCCTGTTTGCCGGCAAACTGGGCAAACGCTTCTTCGGCCTCGGACAGGCTGCCTTTATAAAGGGCGGCTTCAGCAGCCAAAAATGCCTGCTGGTCATTATCTGCAAGTATGTTTTTAAGAATGGTACGATCAGTTGGGATAAAAGGAATCTCCGCCTTAAGCGGTGGATCAAAGTCCCGCACGAGTTTTTCAACGCCGCTCCATATCTTTTCGCGCCCTTTGATAAAAGGTTGCGGTGGCCCAGGGTTAAAAGTTTTGCCAACATCCAGTGTAATAGCACTTATGCCTTCCTGATGACGATCTCGCCATCCAGCACCAGATGCAATTTGAAAGGTAATTAAGAAGTTGGTCCCCCGGCGAGAAAAAACAAGCCCGCCAATATTGGTGTCGGAGTAGCGCCGGAATTTTTTAAAAAGAGGTCCACCGGTATCTTTGATAATCAGGCGCAATCTGTTGCCGGGCAATGTCGCCAGCTCATATTGGGGCGGATTTTCAAATCTGACTGTGATGTTGGTATAATTTTGCTTGGGACGAATATCGACCCGGTAAAGATGGTTGGGAATGGAGGCCTGCGCAGGCAAAGGTGAAATTACCAGCAAAAACCCTGCCAGCGCCAGGACAAGCAGGGTCTTTGTTATTGAAAGATATTTTTTCAAGCGCAGGTCTTTAAAAAGCATATGAATTCACCCTGGAAATCGGGCCGCAGGTTGGTTATTCATTGCACCGGCAGATTACAGAATCTGCGCACCTTGGTAGCCAGCTCATCACCACCGCAAGGCTTGATAATAATATCTCTTGCTCCATATTTCAATGCTTTAAGAACAGCTGTACGTGTCCAACGTTGAGCACTCATAATGATCGGTGGCGGCGAATCCTGACGAAGGGCGTTTATCTTGATGCAAACAGCCAGTTCGCGGTCATCGGCATCCAATGAACCGATCAAAACCAGCTGCACACTGCGACCGGAAAATAGATCCTTTATGTCTGCGTTGAGTGTTGCCTCAACCACCTCATAGCCCGTAAATTCAACGGCTTCGGCCATCAGCCGACGCTCACCGTCATCATCCTCCAGCACTACGATGCAGGCGACTCCGCTTGCTCCTGGTTCGCCGGTTTTCTGTGAGTCATCACTATCTTCCAAATCGTCAGCCGGGGCAGTTCCGGCATCCGAAGATGTGCCCTCTTCCTCTACGCTCTCCTCTGCCGGGAGCTCAGCAGGGGGATCGAATAGATTACTTAAATCGACCGGTATAAGGATATCCAGATGGTTAAGCTCCTGGCCCGGCATCTCCAGCTTGGAGCGGAACATGAGAAACTCACCCTCAGGAAGCGGCTCATCATCAGTCAGTTGATCAATATCTGGAATGAATTTTTTAGGCGTCAGCAGCTTGAGGTGAACTTTATTGGCAAGGGTATTCTGAAAGACGCTGTTGAAAGAACCGTTAATCATATTGGCGATTTCAGAAAAGGCATCTATATCGTCATTTTCGATAATCGCCAGGCGCTTTTTTTCCTGAATGCGGGCCGGCGGAATACCCAAAAGAATGCTACTCATTACAATAGCGTCCCGCAGGGAGAATATCAGGTAAAATTGGCCGCCGTACGCTTCGCGAGAATCCACGCCGATAACGAAGCAGCCATCATCCAGATCGCCAAAATATGTTTTTTTGGAGGTTTTAACTGAATCAGACAGGGCGATGGAGAGTTCCTGCCCCAAAAGCATGCCGCTTTCTTCGCCAGCCTGCTTCAGGGCGGATTCCAGCATCTCATGTAAGGTGGTATATCCATCCATCGTGAATGATTTTCCGTATTATTCTATCTGGAATTGGTGCTTTTTAGCACATGGGGTCACAAACAGAAAGACTACCAATCAATCTTCCTTTTTGAGGGTCAGGCCGACAATGAATTTGTTATCACCAACATTAAAGGGTATTACTACGCAATCGCTATCGGAAAGGGAATTGACGGTATAGTCCTCTCCAGCGATAACCGTAGGTATCGAAAGCTTGACATCCAGACCGCCCTTGGACAGAACCTGTTTGACATTTCCACCCAGCATATTGGCGATCTCGCCAATAGCATCGTTGAGGTCTTCATTTACCTCGTCGCATTCTACGCCAAGCATATTAGAGGTGATTTTAAGAGCCAGTGCAATTGGGCAATGAATCGAGATCACCCCCGAGTAAGTTCCTGCAAAACCGACCATCCCTGTGATACTGCATTTAAAGCGATTTACAGATTCCTTTAGCGGGTAATCATCTGCAGGATCCATCATCACCATTGTCGAGAATACCTCTCTCGTGGCACCAATGACATAAGTGGCAAGCTGGTCCTCAGTAAAAGTGCAGGAACCCGCGATACTTGTATTTGGGCTCATAAGAGCGTCCCTAGCTTCTCCTGCAGCTGTTCGGGCGTAAAAGGCTTTTTAATGCTGTCGCTGGCGCCGCTTTGCATCGCCTCCTTGATAATCTCCTCGCCCCCCTCGGTTGTTATCATCACGATGGGGACAGTACTGCCATTGGCACGGACCTGTTTGATGAATTCCAGCCCATCCATGTTGGGCATGTTTATATCGGAAAGGATCAGGTGAATCGTTTTGCCTGAAGCGATTACGCTCAAACCCTCGATACCGTCACCCGCCTCAAAAATTTCGTCCACGGTCAGACCTGCCTGCCTGAGCGAACGAGAAATGATCTTTCGCATGGTAGATGAATCATCAACTATCAGAATATTTGCCATACCACAGCCTCCTCTTTCAGATATTCATTGCCCAGAAGTAGTCCTAGAAACTGACTGCTAGTAATATCATAAATAAATTAAAAATCATCGTTTTTTTATTTAAAAAGGTCCTGATTATCTAACTATAATCCGGCTAACAGCGGAGAAGTCATCATCTCCATAACCGGCGCCCATTGCCGCTTTAAAGGATTCGTTGGCTGCCGCCACCCTCCTTATCCAATCATGCTGCTGGTACAACAAGTTAGATGCCGGCAATTACACCAGCAGCCCGCAGCAACCGTTCAACCTGCTCAGGCGCTCCGGCTTCACTGTAAAGGCGTAAAACAGGCTCGGTTCCTGATGGGCGGATCAGCATCCAATCCCCATTTTCAAAGCAAAATTTGAAGCCGTCACTAAAGTTGGTCGCTGATACCTGCTGACCATCGATTTCCTTCGGGGGACTTGCTTTCAACCGCATAATCAGCTGATCTTTTTCGGGATCTTCAATCCGCCGGTCAATGCGGCGATAGAAAAACTGGCCGATCTCCTCCATCGTCTCGTCCAGTAGCTCACGTAAGCCTTTGCCGCTCACCGCCATCGCCTCCAGCAGCAACAACCCCAGAAGTATGCCATCGCGTTCGGGAATGTGACCTTTGACCCCCAATCCTCCGGATTCCTCGCCACCCATCAGGATGTCCTCGGTCAGCATCAGCTCACAGATGTGCTTGAAGCCGATTGGCGTCTCGAAGAGGGCTAGTTCGTATTTCTTGGCCAGCAGGTCGATCATACGGGTTGTTGAAACGGTCTTGACCACACTGCCGCGCATTTTTTTGTGCTCGATCAGGTGCCGTAAAATTACGGTAAAGATACAGTGGGATGAGAAGAAATCTCCATTTTCATCTACAGCACCGATGCGATCAGCATCACCATCCAGGGCCAGACCAACCTTATATTTTCCTGATCTGACAAGCTCCGCCAGTTCAGTTAGATTTTCGCCGATCGGCTCCGGGGGGCGGCCGCCGAAGTTGGGATTCTCATCGTTGTGAATCTCAGTCACTCCTTTTAATAGACGCGGTATAAATCCGGATCCGGCCCCATACATTGGGTCTACTACCGCTGAAATACCTGCTTTGGCAATCAAATCCAGATCCACATAACGCCCGATCTGGCGGAAATAACCTTCACAGGGGTCGAATATCTCGATCATACCCTTCCGTTTGCCTTCATTAAAGGGCAGAGCTATTACACGGCGACCATTGGCAGAATTAAAGGCAACGATTTCCTCCAGGATTTTCGTCGTTGAGGGGCGCGCCGAACCTCCGAAGGCTTCCTTTATCTTAAAGCCATTATACTCGGGCGGGTTATGACTGGCCGTAATCATCACCCCGGCCCCGGCACCAGATTCACGAACCGCCCATGACACCGCCGGAGTCGGGGCATAACCATCTGTCAGCCGCACCCGGATGTCATTACCGGCAGCGATCTCAGCCACCCGCCAGGCAAAATCACGGGAAAGAAAACGGCGATCATAGCCTATCACCAGCCCCTTATCCCCCAGGCCTTCCCGATTAAGATAATCCATGGTTGCCTGTGCAACCAGAGAGAGGTTATCAAAGGTGAAATCACGGGCGATCACGCCTCTCCAGCCGTCAGTTCCGAATTTGATCTGCATGCATCCTCCCTGTAACAAAATACTGTTGTCAGTGTACTTCCTGCTCCATCCGGTATAACCATACCAGAAGTTCTGCTACTGCCCGGTATAGCTCCGGCGGAATAAATTGGTCGGCATCCACCTGCATCAGAAGGTTAACCAGCTCAGGTGAATCATGGACATAGACACCGGCTTCATGGGCACAGGCAATGATCGCCTCGGCCACCACCCCCCTACCCTTGGCCACCACCACCGGTGCATAATGACCTTGCTTATAAGAAAGCGCAGCTGCCTTACGTTCTTCCTGATCAGGGCGTTTCATGACGAACCTCGATCACAACCGGAGCGAGCCCGGCTACCTGTAACTGCTCGATCAGGGTCGTGCGACTGACGTGCAATACTTCCGCCGAACCGGCTTCGCCGGTCAGGATATCGATACTGACGCGGTTGCCATCCACCTTCAGTTTGGCCCTGATGTTGCCCAGCTTGGGCAGGTCCAGCTGTAATTCCGTATTCCAGGCCCGTTCCTGTGTGCCAGAGGCATTTCTGTGTGATTCACGTTCGCTTACCTTCCACTCCAGGTGCTGTCCCGGGAACAGTTCACCTCGAAAGGTCATTTGTCCGCTCTGTAAGGCTTGTAACTGTTCCCGGACTACCGAAAGGGTCCGTTGATCCGCAATACCTTCGTGACCCTGTGAATCGCCGGCTTTTTTGAAAAGTGCCGCCATTGTCTCTGGGTTGTTCTTCACAACCGAAAGAGTCTCTTCAACTGGCGCTTTAGCGTCAAGATTCTGAACCACCAACTGTTGTTTTAGCTTTGAAAAGCTCCCTTGCGGTTCACGCAGGATACTGTCAAGCGGATATTCCCCTTGAAACCAGCGGGTCAAGTGTGCTTCATAAAAAAGGCCGCTCTCCCGCAAGCCCTGTTGAAGCTGACTCCCGACCTGGGCAGCATCCGCCGGCGGCCCACCCAGAAGAATTTTCAGAAGGCCCATTGTGGCCTGGGCCGGCATTTGCTCAGCGGAGGCCCTCAGAAAACCACTTAACCACCGGCCGGTATCGCTGACCCGCGAATCGCCGGAGCGGCCGAAGCGCGCCATCAGGAAGGTCGGCTGGTTTTCATCAGTAATAAAAAACAGGTTTATGCGATCGCCTTTTTTTATGCCTTTCGGCATGCTGAACTCCAAGGCTTGATCTGCGACCTGTACCAAAAAACTGCCGCCACCCAAAGAGGCCAAAACCTCCCCTTTAAACTGCTGTCCCGCTGCAAATCCCAGCGGCATGGCCTGTTGATTAATCGCCTCCAGTAGCGCCAGCCGGTTTCCCTTGATAAGCGCCTGTAGGAGCTTGGCCATGTCATCGCTGAGTATGACACCGTTACCCGGTAAAAGAGGGGAAGACCCACCCATGACTGCTGCCGCCGGAGACTGTTGTTCAGTTGATTGCTGTCCCTGCCTGAGGGCGGCATGGTAGGTGGTAGCCTCATCCTGAATTGCCGTAAAAGCTGGTGAATCAGGCGGCAGGCTCTTTAAAACGGTATTCAGTCTTTCAAGCACATATAACTGTTGATCAGACAGCCCCCCATGGCTGTGTTCCAGCACGCCTAACCAACGCCCGGCCCCGCTTATATTACTGGCGCTCAGATCGGGTCCGCTACGGGGAAGGGCAAAAAGCGGTTTGGGCAGGGAGGAGATATAGGTCAGCCGCAGAATCTCACCGCTGGGAACAGTCCGGGGAAGGATTAGTTCAAGGCTTGTACCGGCAACCTGTACAAAGGCTCGCCCGCCCGGCAGAGTTCCCAACACGGAGGCATCCACCTCTTCCCCCGGAAGGAGCGGCAGCGGCACTACCGGTTGATTGGTTGCCTCGACCAGAATGAACCGGGAATTTCTGGCGATATTTTCTAGAATCCGAGCTGCATTGGATTCAAAAACGGTCAATCGCGTCGCTTCAGCGGTCAGGCGGCCAAGCCCCTCAAAATTCACTGCCTCCTGTTTATCGCTCGCAATATTCGGCCCTGCCGGTGCGGGGCTTTTCACCACCTCCTGCTGGGTGCTGCCATAAGTAATGGCCTCATCCATGAGGTTTGCCAGTACGCCGGCTCCGGCGGTGCGCCGCAGAATGTCACCGATACTCTGTAAAGAAGCCCGCAGCTGGGGATCGCCGACCTGCTCATTATCCACCAGCAAACCCAGCAGGCGCGAGGCATCCGACAGGCTGACCGGCTGGGCCGCCCCTGTCGGACGGGCAATCGCAAATGTCGCGCGTGGGGCGGCCGAGACAAAGGTCAGTTCCAGGCTTTGTCCCTGACGCACGGTCAGGGGCAATTGCATGTTAAAGCGCTCGCTGCCGATCTGAACCTGGACCCGATTATCGGGGAACTTTGTCAGCACCTCGGCCGTCACTTTTTGACCAGGGGCCAGAGCAAGCCGTGTTGAACCGGTTGTTTCCTCTTCAGCACTAACAAAGGAAAGATTAGAGGCTCGGGAGAGAAGGTCGAAAACCTGTTGCTGGATATCAGCGGTTATTGCCATAGATTCCGTTCAGCGTGCTAGCATGCTGAGTTAGCTGTGATTAATTTGGCTGCTTATTTAGATTTCAAGCGGAACTTTATACGCAGGGGCATCACTATAATATCAAGGGGGCGAGAACCGAGCGACGAAAGCACGCCAAGGAGCCCCTGGATGAGCCTACGAAGACAGCCTCAGCCCCAAATTAGGTAACCAGGTTCATACATGTTGCCCAGCACCTTATGCCGCGGCATGACCCGCAACATAAAACCATGCCGGCCACAAAAACGGCATTCAATCTCTCCGGAGAACTGATAGAGCCCATTGCCTAAATCATTAAGCTGATTCAAGCCGACTATCTCTCCCCCCTGGATATTGCCGGTAGAATCCAGCACCCCGAAATAACCCTCCACTGCAACCTCGTCAACTGCCACTTCGCCCAGCGCCACGCGGGCTGTAATGGTAATATTACTGCCAACTGCCACGGCATCGCTGGCTTCCGCTTCAGCCATTTCGATCCGCACCTGCGGCCAGAGCTTGAAGATCCGCTCCTTCCAGCGGGCCAGATCAAGAGCCAAGGCCAGGTCATCGCCCACCAGCTGGCGCCACTGCTGATAAGAGGGCAGATAGGAACGGCTGGTATATTCCTGCACCATGCGATCTGTTGAAAAGACCGGGCAGAGACTGAGCATGGAGGCTTTCATGATCGCTACCCATGAGCGGGGTATGGCATCGCTGCCGCGCTCATAGAACAGTGGCACGACCTCTTTTTCCAGAAGATCATAGGTGGCGCGCCCCTCCACCTGGTTCTGATAACCGATATCCTCGTAAACCTCCCCTTTTCCTATGGCCCAACCGTTATTGTTCTGGTATCCCTCGCACCACCAGCCATCCAGGATACTCATGTTGAGTCCGCCATTAAAGGCCACTTTCATACCACTGGTGCCGCTGGCTTCCATTGGCCGGAGCGGCGTGTTGAGCCATACGTCCACCCCTTGCACCAGATGGCGGGCCACTTCCATGTCATAGTCCTCGATAAAGACAATGCGGTGGCGGAATCGCTCCTGATGTGAGACCTGAACAATCTGGCGGATCAACTCCTTGCCTTCCTGATCCTGGGGGTGGGCCTTGCCGGCAAAGATGATCTGCACCGGCATCTCCGCGTTGTTAAGAATCCGAGAGAGACGATCCAGGTCCTGCAGCAGCAGCGTCCCGCGTTTATAGGTTGCAAAGCGGCGGGCAAACCCGATTGTAAGAACCTCCGGGTCGAGTACCTCCTGGGCGATCGCGATTTCTTTGGTGGTGGCCCCGACCTGCTTGAGCTGAACCATGAGACGGCGGCGGGCAAAATCCACCAGCCGCTCGCGACCGCTCTGCTGGGTGCGCCACAATTCGGCGTCCGGTATTTTGGCGATCCGACGCCAGGCATTATGGTCGGTGGGATCGTCCAGCCAGCGAGTCCCTAGATAACGAACCAGCAGACTGGCCATATGATTGGACATCCAGGTACGGGTATGCACGCCATTGGTTATGGAACCAAGCGGGAGTTGTTCCTCGGGCAGCTCAGGCCAGAGATTCTTCCACATCTTGCGGGAGACCTCACCATGCAGCTGGCTGACACCGTTGGCATTACCGGCCAGCTTAAGCGCCAGAACCGCCATGCAGTACGTCTCCTGAGAATTGTGCGGATTCTGCCGCCCCAGTCCAAGGAAATCCTCGCGTGAAAGACCGACTGATTTATAGTAACGACCAAAGAACTTATCGACCAGTTCCGGCGCAAAATGATCAATGCCGGCCTCAACCGGGGTGTGGGTGGTAAAAACATTTCCGGCGCTGACAATCTCGCGGGCCTCGCCAAAGGTGACGTTTCGTTTTTCCATCAAAAGACGGATGCGCTCCAGCGCCAGGAAGGCGGCATGCCCTTCATTCATGTGACAGACGTTCGGAATTATCCCCAGCAGACGCAGGGCCCGGATGCCTCCGATCCCGAGCAGAATCTCCTGCAGGATGCGCATTTCCTTGTCGCCAAAATATAGTTGGGCGGTTATGAGCCGATCTTCCGGGGAGTTGGACTCCAGATTGGTGTCCAGTAGATAGAGCGGTACCCGGCCGACCTGGACTCTCCAGATGTGCACCCTGAAATGGCGGTTACCGAAATCCAGCTCAAATTCCAGCGGCGTGCCCTTTTCATCACGTTCAAGGATTAACGGCAGGTTATAGAAGTCATTCTCGGGGTAGTATTCCTGTTGCCAGCCTTCATTGTTCAGATACTGGCGAAAGTAGCCCTGCCGGTAGAGCAGGCCGACACCGACCAGCGGCAGGCCTAGATCACTGGCAGATTTAAGATGATCACCGGCCAAGATGCCGAGGCCACCGGAATAGATGGGGAGCGATTCATGCAGGCCAAATTCCATTGAGAAATAGGCGGTCTGCATCTTCAGGCTGCCATTGCATTTCTTGTGAAACCAGGTCTTTGCCTGCATATATTCGGTAAGTTTTTCGTCCACCATTCGCAGGTGGGCCATAAAGCCGTCATCTGCTTTTAGTGTTTCAAGGGTAGTCTGCTGGAGGATCCCCAGCATCTCCACTGGATTATGACGAGTGGACTGCCACAACTCCGGGTCCAGGCGGCGGAACAGGCCGATAGCGTCCGGCTCCCAGGACCACCAAAGATTATAGGCTATGCGCTGAAGAGCGGCCAAATCCTCGCTGAGCGAAGGCACCACCGTGAATTTGTGCAACATCTTGCTGAAGTCCATAAAAGCTCCCTCTATATCTTGCACATAAACTGGTTCAACGGATTAGGGTAAGACTTATTTTACCAATTGGTTCAGCTCGAAAATCGGCAACAGAACCGCCATTACAACAATCCCGACTGCCAGACCCATGGCAAGTACCAGCAATGGCTCAAGAAGGCCCATCAAGCGTGTCAAGCGGGATGCAAATTCTCGCTCATAGGAAACGCCGGCTTTAAGCAGCATCGCCTCCAGGTTGCCCCCCTTCTCGCCAACTCCGGTCAGGTGAACCAGCATGGGAGGAAAGAGTCGGCTTTTGCGCAGGCTGTTCGACAGGCTGCCACCTTGAGCCACTTCCTCCATGACCTCTTGCAGAAATTGCCGGTAAACGCGGTTTACCAGCACCTCGGAAGTAATCTCCAGAGCATGTATGATCGGCACGCCGCTGGAGAGCAGCAGACCCAGCACACGAGCAAAACGGGACAGAATCAGGCGCTGCAACATGCCTCCAGCAACCGGTAGCTTGAGCAGCAAGGCATCTCTTCTGGCCCGAAATTTCTCGCGGCGCATGGCGGCCCGGTAGGCGGGGATAGATGCTATTGCAAGCCCGGTTGGTATCCACCACCAGCCTTGCAGAAAATGGCTAAGCTTGATCAGGATGACGGTAATCAGAGGTAGGGCGGCCTTGCTGTCTTCAAAGATCAGCACGATCTTGGGAATCACAAATGTCAGTAGAAACAGCATAACCCCGCTGCCGACCAGAATCATCAACAAGGGATATGCCATGGCTGAGGTAACCCGGTTTCGCACCTCTTCCTGTTCCTCAAGAAAATCCGCTAGCCGCTCCAGTACCACATCCAGGGCGCCGCTGGCCTCGCCGGCCGAAACCATGCTGACATAGCTTTCGTTGAATACCTTTGGGTCCGCCATCATTGCGCGCGACAGGGAGGCGCCTTCGGCTATATGGTCGCGAACCCGGGCCAGCACTTGCTTGAGTATACCACTCTCTTCCTGTTCGTAAAGAGAACCCATCGCCTCAAACAGCGGTACCGCCGATGCCACCAGGGTCGCCAAACGGCGGGTGAATAGGGAAAGATCAGCCGTAGAAACAGTGCGCCGAAAAGAAAAGGAGGTTGCCCCCTGTAGCATCGTGTCCTCTTCATGGACCTCGCGTGGCAGCAACCCCTTTTCCTTGAGCTGGACCAAGGCATTCCGCTCGGAATCAGCCTCGATTATTCCGGAAACCGATGCCCCGGCAGAACTGTAAGCCTTATACCGGAATGTCGGCATAGTCATCATCCTGGGTTACACGCAGCACCTCTTCGATAGTGGTGATACCTGCCTCCGCCCTGGCTAATCCGTCGTCCCGCAAAGTCTTCATACCTTTAGAAACAGCATAATCCTTGATCTCACCGGCATGGGAGCGACGAATGATCATCGAACATATTTCCTGATCAACCGGCATTATTTCGTAAATCGCGGTCCTACCCAGAGTCCCCAGACCGAAACATTTGTCGCAGCCCCGTCCTCGATAGAGTCTCTTCGGCTGCTCACTGCCGGCATACGGCTCGACCGGCGTATACTCCTCACGACAGAAGGGGCATATCACCCGCACCAGACGCTGGGCCAGGACGGCCGTAAGCGAGGAGGCGATCATGAAGGGCTCGATACCCATATCTACCAGACGTGTCACAGCCGTAGCCGCATCATTGGTATGCAGGGTGGAAAGCACCAGATGCCCGGTCAGGCTGGCCTGGATGGCAATCTCGGCTGTTTCGGCATCACGGATCTCACCGACCATAATGATGTCAGGATCTTGACGCAGTATTGAACGCAAACCGCTGGAAAAGTTCAGCTCGATCTTGGGATTGACTTGGATCTGGCCAATGCCCTTGATCTGGTATTCAATCGGGTCTTCGATGGTGATAATGTTCTTTTCACTGGAGTTGAGCCGATTCAAGGCGGCATATAGGGTGGTTGATTTACCGCTGCCGGTCGGCCCGGTTACCAGGATGATGCCGCTGGTGCGGGAGAGCATCCGCTCCATGGTCTGGACACCCGCCTCCCCCAGCCCGATATCAGCCAGCGAAAGAATACCTTTTTTCTTGTCTAAAAGCCGCAGTACAGCCCTTTCGCCATAAAAGGTGGGGATGATCGAAACGCGGATGTCGACATCCCGTCCCGCCACGATGATGCGGATGCGACCATCCTGGGGCAGGCGTTTTTCGGCGATATTCAATCCGGACATGATCTTGATGCGCGAGACCAAGGCATCCTGAATTATTTTGGGAGGCGAGAGTTTTTCATAGAGGATGCCGTCAATCCGGAAACGTACCAGCAGCTCGCGCTCGTACGGCTCAATGTGTATATCGCTGACTCTTTCCTTGACTGCTTCCGACAGGATTGAGTTAAGCAGACGGATAACCGGGGCCTCATCGGCCAGATCCAGAAGATCCTTGGGATTATTGAACTCGGTCGCCACTGTGGAAAGGTCTTCCCCCTCCAGCTCCTGCAGCACCTCACGGGCTGTTCCAGAAACACCGGCATAAACATGATTGATGGCGTCAATCAGAACAGCAGCCGGCAGCAGTACCCCCTGCACCGGCTTGCCGAATAAAAGCCGCAGCTCATCCAGCGCCAGCAGACCGGCCGGACCGGCAACGGCGATCCGGACAACGCCGGCCGCTTCATTCAGAGGCAAAATGGAATTTGTCCTGGCAAAGGTCAACGGCACCTTGGAGAGCAGCAGGGTGTCCACTTCAGCAGAGATAATTTCAGACTGACAATCCAAGCCCAGTTTACGGGCGGTTAGTTCCAGTTCCTGTTCAGGCACTGCGACGCTCATTTGCCGTTAATCTCCATCTGCCCCGGAAGCGGTTTCTGGCCGGAAATTTCCTTCTGCACATCCACCGATTCCACATTCTTGGCGGCCTCGCCGAATTGCTGGCGCTGCTGATTTGAGATGGATGACAGATCAGTGGCATCCTTGACGATGTGCGGGGTCAACAGGATCATCAGGTTGGTCTTTTGACGTGACTTACTTTTTGTCTTGAACAACCATCCAAGTCCAGGGATGTCACCAAGAAATGGAACTTTGCTAATATTTTCAGTCTCTTGATCTTGGATCAGGCCACCTATCACAACCGTTTCATTGTCTTTGATAACAATGCTAGTCTTGGCAGCACGCTTACTAGTGATCAAGTCTTGTGCTCCCAAAGTTGCATCAGTAGGTTTGACAGCTGAAATTTCCTGATTAATGTCCATACGAATATAATCGCCCTCGCTGATTTGAGGCTTTATCTTAAGATTGATACCAACGTCCTTACGCTCAACAGATGTCGTTGAAATACCCGAAGAAACCAAGGTTGAAGCACCTTTAAAGGGAACATTATCCCCCACAGTGATCTCGGCTTCCTTGTTGTCCGAGGTCAAAATATTGGGAGTGGACAACACGTTCAACAAACCGTTTGAGTCAAGCGCGCTGAGCACCGCAGCAATATTTACAGGTTTTTGAAAGCTGAAATCCGGATTTTTTTGCAGGATAGCACCTATTGCTGAATCGCTCTTAATCAACCCGGCCAAGGCGCCGAAAGGATCATAAAACCCGCCTCCGGCAATATATCTTGCCGCCCCGGCTCCAATTAAACCAGCCTGCATCCCTATATCCCTTGATTTATTCAAGGATACCTCGGCGATCAGGACCTGCACGAAAACCTGTTTGCTGCGACGATCGAGCTTCTTTATGACCTGAATGATATTATTATAGTCGGCCAGTGAGGCCATGATCACCAGTGAATTGGAGGCTTTGTCCGGTGTAATAGTTATTTTTCCGCTTTCAAAAGGGGAAGCTTGGGGCGCTGCAGCAGCCACAGCCTGGCCTGGCTGTCCGGCTGGCAGGTTAGAGATTCCCTTGACTACTCCATCCAGCACTTTGGCCATCTCTGTGGCATCGGTATTCTCCAGATAATAGACATTCACTTTGCTGCTGGCCTCGGGTGGCGCTACATCCAGCTTGGCGACCATCTCGCGGATGGCAGCCTTGGCATTGTCGTTGCCGTATATCAAAAGGGCGTTCAGACGTTGATCCGCCATAACCCCGGCGCCTGCTCCGCCACCGGTTGCAGCCTGCTGGCCCGGGGCAGGAGGTCTATCCGAGCCGGTCAGCCACTGGCGAATAGCAGTGGCAGTTCCTTCGGCAGCGGCGTTTTTGAGGTAAATTACCTCCAGATTTGCGCGCGGCCGGTCAGTATCGATCATTTCCAGGATGCCGCGCAGCTTGCGGAGATTTATGGATGAATCCAGTATCAGCAGCAGGTTTCCGGGGCCAAAGGCCGAAATATGGCCATCCTTGGATACCATCGGTTGCAAGAAGGTCATCGCCTCCTGGGCGGTGATGTTATCAAGCTTGTAAACCTGGGCGACATACTTCTCGTTGACCGGGGCCTGAGCCCCCTCGGAAAGGAGGGTGAAGCCGGATTGTTTTATCCCGGCAGTCGGCACTATCTTGGCCACCTTGCCGCTTTGCACAACCGTAAATCCTTTCAGCTCAAGGACCGAGACAAAGACGTTATAGGCCTCATCTATGGACAGCTTGGAGGGTGAAAAAACCGAGATCTTGCCCTTGACCCGGTCATCCAACACAAAGTTCTTGCCGGTCAGGTCGCTGATGAACTTAACCATGGTAGATATATCAACTTCGTTGAAATTCAGCACTACCCCTTTACTGGCGGCCGCAACCGGGGAGACCAAGAGTGTTCCTGCCAAAAGCAGGCTGCAGAAAGTTCGTATAAGGTAGGTCAAGCGTGCCTCCACGTGATTTGTATCTTGTTGGAAGAGATCTCTTAAGTGATCTAGCGAATGTCGTAGTTAAATGTCGCCGGCTGCCCATCTCTGATCAAATCCAACTTGAGCCGGCTCTGACCCTTCAGTGCGACAAGCGACTGCAAGGCTTTATCAGGCGAATCCATTGGAAAATCATTCAGCCGCAGCAGCACGTCACTGTTTTTGATACCGATCATAGCGAACAGTCCACCAGGCTTTACCTCTGTGACCCTAAATCCCTCGATTTTTCCATCCTTCTGACTGGGGAGCAGACGGGCGTCGGTCATGGCCTGAGCAGGATTATCCAAGGCGGCATTCAAGGCCCGTTGGTCGATAACAAAATTTCCGCCACCGGCACTGGTAACGGCTACGCGGGTTGCCGGCTGCTGTGACTGTGCCGGCATGGCCGCCGGAGGAGGCGACATAGGGGTCAACAGCTCGACCTTTTTACCATTAATGACTATAAAGGCCTGCTCGTGGGTGACCTGCGCCAGCTGGCCGGCATCAAAAACCGAGTCTCCCAGCCGAAAAACCCGTTCTTCTTGTTTTGAGTTGCTACGAACCAGGGCAAAGGTTTCGCGGAACGACCCAACCGCTGTGCCGAGCAGCATCAGATCGGAAGGAGCAATAACCGGAGCAGCCTGCTGGGCCGATGCCGGATCATTCACCAGAGCAGTCAGCTGACCTTGGGTAGCCTTACCGAACAGCCCATTGGTCAGGATCGGGGCATAGAACTCGAGTGTCTCAATCTTTGAGCCCGCTGCAGGCACTGGCTGTGACTCTTTGACGCCTTTCGCACGAGTCAGATTACTGAGACGCAGTGAGAACCTGTCTGCAGTGATATTCGCCAA
This sequence comes from Desulfuromonadaceae bacterium, assembly GCA_036504875.1. Taxonomy (GTDB): domain Bacteria; phylum Desulfobacterota; class Desulfuromonadia; order Geobacterales; family Pseudopelobacteraceae; genus JACPFJ01. Next base: position 103,865 of record DASXUK010000026.1, on the reverse strand, counting down.
AAGGGCGATCAGGGTAATCCCCAGCAGGATGTTTATTATGTTGAGGGTTCTTGGCATTAATCGCCCTTTGATTGCGGTGGTAGGGAGGTCGAGGGACCTCAGCTCACTTCAGCCGGTCTTGCGGAAAAGGGAATTGTGTTTCTTAAAGTGTGATTTCCCCAGAAAAAACCTCAACTGCCGGGCCGGTCATATAAAGATTACCATCCTCGGCCCACTCCATCTCCAGATCACCACCCGAGAGGTGATTTAAAATCTTGTTTTCAGTCAGGCCATTGAGTACGCAGGCCGCAGTTACGGCACTGGAACCGGTCCCGCAAGCCAGGGTTTCGCCGGCGCCTCTCTCCCAGGTGCGCTGACGAATCTCGCTGCGGGAAATAATCTGGACAAACTCAACATTGGTGCGACGAGGGAACAACTCGTAATTTTCAATCAGCGGCCCATAGGTTGCTACCGGGAAATTCTCGGCGTCATCCACGAAAATTACACAATGCGGGTTGCCCATTGAGGCACAAGTGATTTTAAATGTGCGATCCAGGATCGTGAGTGGCTCGGCAATAACTTTTGACTCGCTATCACCGGTCATGGGGATTTCTCCGCGCGTCAAGCGGGGAGGACCCATATTGACACGCACTTTTTCAATTTTACCATCGTTTCCGGGAACCAGCTGCAAGGTAAGAATGCCGGCGCCGGTCTCGGCGGTTATCTCTTTTTTATCAGTAATGCCATGGTCGAAAGAATATTTGGCTACGCAACGGATGCCGTTTCCGCACATCTCGGACTCGGAGCCGTCCGAGTTGAACATTCGCATGCGCACGTCGGCCTTATCCGACGGCATGATCAGAATTAATCCGTCCGATCCGATACCGAAATTGCGGTTGGATATTTTAATCGCTAAAAGTTGCGGATCTTCAACCTGCTCTTCAAAACAGTTCACATAGACATAATCGTTACCGGCACCATGCATCTTAGTGAATCTCATCTTTTAAATCCCCTCTTTGACATCAAAATTATAGATTGTACAACATAGCAAATCTGCCGTGTTGCAACAAGTAAATAAATCTGAATAAAGTGCCTTAAATTAGTAATTACAGGGAGTTTTGAACCCCACATTGCTAAAACATAATAAAGCTCGTATACTCCATGAAATGTTGCACCCATCCAGGAAGGGGTGGAAATAATGATCCGCAGTTTTCAGGGAAAACAACACCGCTTCCGTTCTTATCTCGAATTAATTCAATTTACTGGTACTATTGCTAAAAACGCTATTCAAACCTCAACCCTCACTTAAAATCGCACGATACCATCACAATGAATGAAACCCGCCCGGAAAACAATCAAACAGCCGACTCCAAAACCATTGAAAACGCCCTTGAGATCCTAGGTGAGCGCAAGAAAAGATTTAGTCTGTCCTTTCTGATGCCATTCCTGGGGCCGGCCTTTATTGCCAGCGTGGCATATGTTGATCCGGGCAATTTTGCGACCAACATCCAGGGAGGAGCTCAATTTGGCTATATGCTGGTTTGGGTCATTGTAGCCAGCAACCTGATGGCGATGCTCATCCAGACTCTTTCGGCCAAACTCGGTATTGCCAGCGGGATGAATCTGGCCGAGCATTGTCGCAAACATTTCCCGCGGCCGGTCACCATCTTCATGTGGATCGTAATGGAACTGGTGGCCATGGCAACTGATCTGGCAGAATTCCTGGGAGCGGCTCTCGGCTTCCAGCTCCTGATGGGAGTGCCCCTTTTTGCAGGGGCGATTCTCACCGCTATCGTAACACTGCTGATACTGGGCCTGGAGCGCTATGGTTTCAGGCCGCTGGAGGCTGTCATCGGCTCGATGACCGGGGTAATCGCTCTCTGCTATTTAATTGAGACCTGGATTGTCAAACCTGATTGGAGACAGATTGTTTATCATGCCGTGGTGCCGCAATTTTCCGGCGCTGAAAGCGTGCTTCTGGCATCAGGCATATTGGGGGCAACCGTGATGCCGCATGCCATTTTTCTGCACTCGGCCCTGACACAGGGGCGAATTGTCGTGCGGGACAAGTCGCGTTTACAGAAGCTGTATCGTTTTGAGATAGCCGATGTGGTCATTGCCATGGGCATAGCGAGTTTTGTGAATGCCGCCATGCTGATCATGGCGGCGGCAACCTTTTACAAGAGCGGCCTGACTCACATTGCCACTCTGGAAGAGGCCCACAAGACCCTCGAGCCTTTACTAGGATCGTCTGCCAAATGGATCTTCGGCCTGTCGCTGCTGGTCTCGGGTCTATCATCATCGGCCGTCGGAACCAGTGCCGGACAGGTCATTATGCAGGGTTTCCTTCAGCGACACATACCGATCTGGATCAGGCGGCTGGTGACAATGGGGCCGGCGCTGATAGTGATCTGGATCGGACTGGATCCCACCCGTACACTGGTGTTAAGCCAGGTGATGCTCAGTTTCGGGCTACCCTTTGCCATCATCCCGCTGGTTATGTTCACGCGCCGTCCCGACATCATGGGGGAGCTGGTCAACAGGCGCATAACTACCATGATTGCCGCTCTGATCGCAGCGATCATTGTTCTACTTAATATTTACCTGTTATATAAAACTTTGCTAACGGGGTGACCCATGTTCAAGCATTTTCTTGTCCCTTTGGATGGTTCCAGAATGGCAGAGGCCGCGCTGCCGGCAGCCGCCTTTCTTGCTGAAAAATTTACCGCGCGCGTTACGCTGATGCATGTGGTGGAAAAAAATGCCCCGCGCGAGGTGCACGGGCAGTTGCATCTTAGAAATGCGCAGGAGGCAGCCGCCTATCTGGAGGATATAGCAGCCAATAGATTCCCCTCCGGTCTGGTTGTGAATCGGCATGTGCACGAAACAGAGGTGGAAAATGTGGCTGGAAGCATTGTGGACCACGCCGGTGAATTGCAACATGACTTGGTCATCATGTGCTCTCATGGCCGCGGCAAGGCCTTGCACCTGTTTTTGGGAAGCATCGCCCAAAAGATTGTCGGCATGGACTCGCTGCCGGTACTGATCACGCATCCCGATACAAAAGGAGAGCCGCCCCCCTTTTCATGTCGACATATCTTGGTCCCGCTGGATGGTGATCCTGATCATGCCCAGGCTTTGCCGGTCTCGCAAGAGATGGCCAGGGCCTGCCAGGCCTCCCTGCACCTGGCAATGGTTATCCCGCAACTAACCTCACTTTCAGGAGAAATGGCGGCTACCGGCAAGATGCTGCCCGGCACCACATCCAGGATGCTGGAATATGCCTCACAAGAAGCTGAGGAGTATCTCCGGTCTTTGCTGGATACGTTACGGAAACAGGATTTTGCTGCCAGCGCCCATGTGCTGAGAGGTGATCCGGCAAAAATGATTATTGACGCCGCAGCCAATACCGATGTTGATCTGATCGTTCTGGCCACCCACGGCAAAACAGGGATGGAAGCCTTTTGGGCCGGGAGCGTGGCGCATAAAATTTGCGGTAATTGCCGGCAACCGTTACTGCTTATTCCGGTTTGATCGTGTACAGGATAGCAGCCGATTTAATATCATCGGCCTCTGGCTTTATTTACAGTACAGAAGTGCTCCTCTGGCTAAACCGTATAATCCAGTCTAATCTCCTTACACTCTAATCTCGTTATAAAACTGCCTTGCCTGCATCAGACAATTCTGATATTTTCAGCGTATTCAAAATGAGGTCGGGCATGAAATTCATCATTCTTGGGAGCGGAACATCGACCGGGGTTCCTATGGTCGGATGCAAGTGCCGGGTCTGTTCCTCAGTGGATACCAGGGATAAGCGCACGCGGGCCTCACTGCTTGTTTCTCACAATGGCAAGAACATACTGGTGGACACCTCGACAGATTTGCGCCAGCAGGCGATCAGAGAAGAAATCTCCAGAGTCGATGCAGTTTTATTTACCCATGCCCACGCCGACCATGTCAATGGCATTGATGACTTGAGGGGTTTTCATTTCCTGCACAAGGAGATAATCCCCTGCTTCGCATCCCGGACCACCTTGGACATTTTGATGACCGGATTCGGTTATATTTTCAGGCACTACGAAGGTTCCGGATACACACCCCTCTTGCAGTCCAACGAAATCTCGGGAGATTTTAAGTTGTTCGGCCTGAACATCACTCCGGTTCCGCTGCAACATGGAAAAACAGCCACTTTGGGTTACCGCATTGGCAACCTGGCCTATCTGACCGATTGCAGTTCTATTCCTGAAACATCAAGAGACCTGCTCAAGGATCTTGATGTGCTGATACTGGATGGATTACGCTGGAGTCCGCACCCTTTTCATTTCGATATCAAAAAGGCTATTGCAACCGCGCAGCAATTTAACCCGCGCCGGCTTGTTCTTACCCATCTTACCCATGAGGTAGCCTATGCCGAGAGATCTGAATTGCCGGCCGGGGTTGAGTTTGCTTATGATGGAATGGAGTTCGACCAGCCTGATCTTTACTAAGAGCTGGAGGCCGAGGGCTGGGCAAGATGCCTGACCCTTTGCCAGGCAGGAGAAACAATGCACAAGGATATCAGGTTACACGGCCAGCTGGGAGACCGGATCGAATATTTTGTGATGGTGGCCGGCACCGAGGCCTACCAGCGCTATTTCTTCAATATTGTCCAGGATGAGGATCAGCTGAGGATCTTCTCACCCGGCAACGAGTTCATCATTGCTCCCCACGGGATCAACTACCAAGGCAACGGTGGCTATTTCTGCGAATACATGTTTGGCGTCGATCAACCCTCTTCGGACTTGTCAAAGATGGAAATCATCAACCGACTGGTCATGTACGGTGCCCGCACCGATGATACCAGCGGTTCTATCCGTTTCAGCGATAACACCCGCGGTGAAGAAACCTATGAAAATATCTTCTTTGAGGGGAATGCGGTCTGCAATTATTTCTTCTTTGCTCATTCCGCGCTGCTTTCCCGCAAGCTGAAAAACCAGCAGGAGGAGATGGTCAGGCGTCTCGGCAAGATTATCAAGCGCTCCGAGGCGGTTGGGGATGAGCGGGAGGACGTCCTGATCTCCGAGATCTTCCCGCTGCTGAATGACGACGCGGCCCAACTGTTCCTGATCAAGCTTATTAACCGCGACCACCGTGAATACCGCAACCTGTTCCGTCAACTCTACTTCCGCAATAAAAAGATCTCTGATGATGATTTTTCGCGCCTGGTGAACCTGGCCACGAACCGTCAGATAGACCGTTATCAGCAGGAGCGCATCCGCATCGATGTGATGTACCGCCATCCTTCCAACAAGCGGATTGTGGATGAATACCGCAATATTCTTCTGGAGTGCAACAGCAAGGGCGAGATCAACCCACTGGATAATGCCCGCCTGACCCGCCTCAAGACCCTCTCAGTCCGCAACAAAATACCGGGGGCCTTGTTTCATACCCTGGATGAGATGCTCAACAAGGGTCGTAATCTTTTAAATATGGAAGAGCAAGATTATCTTTCGTCCACCCGTGAGGTCCTGGAAGGGATTTTTCTGCGCGAAAGACAGATCGAGAGCCGCATCGATCGTGAAGACATGCTGAAGCTTATTCGCGCCAAAAAGAGCGCCATGGAGAACCGCGATCACAGCTTTGATCAGCTCATGCTCGATGCCAGCAAGGAATGTGACGAGAAGATCCGCGACGGTTCCGATCCGGCCCTTCTGGATGGCTTCTCCTATGTGATCACCTATCTGGATCGCTTTGATAGCGTTTCCAATCTGATCAGTCAATTAGCCTTTATGGAGAATGTCCGGGTCAGCGAGGAGATGCTACGCTGTCTTTTAGAACACAAAGCCGCCTTTGATAATTTGCAGGAAGGCTGTTTTCTGGAACTGTTTATCTTAGAGCTGAATGGAAATGCCTATTTGGGGCATTTTGGCAAACTCAAGGTCAAGACCTTAACAGATGGGCTAGCCGGTATAGAAAAACGTAATACAACCATAGAAGAACTGCTATCCCAACTACAGGTGATTGATCAGGAAGAACGGGTCTCGATTGTGCTTTTGGAGCATGTCCGGGACAGAATTCGGAATTTTTACTCAAAGTTCAGCACCAAAGCCGACCAGGAGGCGCTCCGACGGGAGGTTACCGAGGAGCTAAAGACAAAGAAACGTATCCAGACGGAGATTCCAGATCATATTTTCAACGAGACCATCTTCACCATCAAAAAAGAGGCCATGTATATCCACTCACTGCTGCCGAACATTATATCGGACAGAAATATGGGGTTGAGGGAGGATTTTCTGGAAAATTCTGGTTTGGACCGCTTCTTCGTCGAGGAACTTGAACGCGAGTATTACGAGAAAAACGGACTGGATCTGGAAGATCTGTACCAGATCCGGAAGGGATTGAGTTAATATCTGCATCTAACCGACCGGCTTGCTGCCACCATTCCCATGACAACTACCATTAAAGATCTTTCCCGGCTGTTCGAATATCTCAAATCACTCCGTTGGCGCTATAGTGTCGGAGCGCTGTTTCTACTATCAACGAATGGCTTTGCGCTGTTGATCCCCTGGTTTATGAAGCTGGCGGTGGAGGCGCTGCAATACCCTCAAACTGCACGCTATTCACCTGCCACCTGCGCTGTTATCATCGTTGTCCTGGCCGCTTGTCATTGTATTACCCGTATTTTTTCACGCACCCTGATCCTGAATGCCGCCCGCATTATTGAATTCCGGATCCGCGAAGACCTGTTCCGGCGCCTGTTGATTCTGGATCAGCTATTCTTTTCTTCCAGCAGGACCGGCGATATCCTGTCGCGCTTCTCCAATGACCTTACGAATGTCCGGATGTTGACCGGGTTCGGCGCCATGAGCGTCATGAATACTGTCATTCTTTACATTGCCAGTGTCTCACTGATGCTGCGCATCCACCCCTGGCTGACATTGTGCGCCATCATCCCTTTTCCTCTGATGATAATGGTGGTGAAGAAGATCAGTCATCGCCTGTTCCAACGCTCTTTGCAGGCCCAGGAGGATCTTGCCCGCCTGACCAGCCTGACGGAGGAGTCGGTTTCCTCGGTACGCCTTATTAAATCCTATTGCCGGGAAGAATATTTTGAGCACCTGTTCGGTAATATTTCGGATGATTACTTGAAGCATAATCTGAGTCTGGCCCGTCTGCGCGGCCTGCTGATACCGGTGATGGCTATCGCCACCGGCGCCGGAACATTGATTGTGCTTTTTTTAGGCGGACGTTTGGTGATCAACTCTTCGATTACGCTAGGTGATTTTGTTGCCTTTAGCGGATATCTGTCCATGTTGGTCTGGCCCACGGCGGTGATGGGTTGGATTCTGACCCTGGCACAACGTGGAGCGGCCTCGATGACACGCCTGGCCGGAATACTGGGCGCGGAACCGGCGATTGCCGACGCCGCAGATGCAGAACCCCTTGAGATGATGCAGCAGGGCATTGAATTTCGCAACCTGACCTTCAGCTATGGAGAAAACACGATCCTGAACGGGATTTCCTTCTCCATCAAGACCGGCGAACTGGTCGGGATTACCGGCGAGGTGGGGAGCGGAAAAACAACCCTGCTCAGGACAATACCAAGGCTGTTGCCGGTAGCAGATGGCCAGATCTTTATTGACGGCCGCGATATCAATCATGTCACCCTGATCAGCTTGCGCAGCCTGATCGGTTATGTTCCCCAGGAAACCTTTCTCTTCTCACGCAGCATTCGAGAAAACATTGCCTACGGCAGTCTGGATGGGAGTAGCAACAGCGTTGAGCTGGCGCGTCAGGTGAGTCTGACGGCCGACTTGGAGAAGTTCCGCGAAGGCCAGGATACGATGGTCGGAGAAAAAGGAGTTGCCCTTTCAGGAGGCCAGAAGCAGCGGCTTTCAATTGCCCGTGCTCTGTCAGTAGATCCCGCCATCCTTCTGCTGGATGATCCTCTTTCAGCGGTGGATGCCGGCCGGGAGGAGGAGATCCTGGGGGAAATGGGGCGCCTGCTTGGAAACCGAACAGCACTGATAGTCTCGCATCGACTTTCAGCCTTTAAGTATTGTGACCGTGTGCTGGTGCTTAAGGATGGCCGGGTTGTCGAGGAAGGAAGTCCGAGCGAGCTTCTGGAGCGAAACGGGCTATATGCCGAAATGCATCGAATGCAACAACTACAGGCGGAGGTGAGATAAAAACGCCGAAACAGAGCAGGATCTATTTTGCCGCCGGGTTATTGCGAATAGCAGGAACAGATGCACCTGATTTTTGAAACGGACTTCAAGGACTAAAAAGGATAACCGAGTCCAACGAAGATGGCCGGACCATCCCGCCCGATACCCATATCGACCCGCCCGACGATGTTGGGACGCACCGTGGCGCGGAAACCTATTCCTGGGTTGAATTCGAAATTAGTGGAGCGGGCCTTGTCAAGGGAGTCCATTACCGCACCAAAGTCGATGAAAGGAGCTATTTCCCAATCGGCAGTTACGTTAAACACCGCCCAGCGAAACAGCCGGATCCGTTGCTCCAGGTTGGCCAGAAAATAGGTATTATCGATAAAGCGGTTGCGCCCGTAGCCGCGCAGGGTGGTCTCACCACCCAGGATACTTTGCTCCAGAAAAGGTACATCTTCTCCCAAAGTCTGGTTGTACATCAAGCGGAACACAGTAATGAATTTAGACTCATCATCAAGGGGAACAAAACCTTTCACTTCAGCCTCGTAATGACGATATTCCGCAGTACTTCCCAAAAACTTGAGACTAGGTTCGAATGTAGCCCTGGCATATTTGCCTGAGGTGGGAGTATCCTTGCTGTCAAGTGTGCTGTAGACCAGTGAAAGACGTGGAGTGTGGACGGTAAAACCGTCCATGCCAGGGATCACAAATTTTTCTTTAATAAAGGGAACCGAAGTAACAGCGCCCTTGTGGATGGAGACCGCACGGAAACGATCACCCACGAAGAATTGGAGGTTGTTGGCTATCTGATAACCAGCTGAAACATTAAAGCCAGCCTCCTGGTCGGTGTAATTTGTCTCTTGCTGAAGCGGGCTTTTCGCCTGAAAACCAAAAAAACGAGCCGAACCATCCGCATATGTGAAGACAAAGGCATTCAGCTCGAGTTTTTTATTCAGCTGAGAGCCGTCCTTGGCCCTTAATTCATAGTCGTAATTGACTTTGGTGGATTGCGAAAAATTACCCTCGATTTCTTGTCCGGGGGCAGGATAAAAAGCACTATAAAGGGTTGTGGTGACACCAAAGTTTTTATTATAGTTGACCTGTGGAGCTATCAAAGTATTGATCTCATCATCCTTGTTATGAATCAGAAAAGCACTCAGAGCACCCACTGTAATGCCTTCATTGGGACTGGAGGCGATCACTGGCAATGGCACTGTCACAATTTTGACATTTTGTTGGCACCTATCATTGATCAGTGGGCAGGGCAGGTTATCTTTTTTTACATAGCTGGTGCAGCCGGCTGACATTACGGCAATCAGCAGCAAGATAGCCGTAAGAGCAGGGGAACTGTTTTCGAGGGGTCTAATAAACATGGCACTGGTATGTATCATTCAGAAATAGCGGTGTCAACAGCGCAATTACTCATTCAATTTTTGCGGATGCCCTTGGCTTGGAAGCCCTGTTTCGGCAATTAAATCTCATTTTCATCCCTTAAAGGCATGGGTGATAGCGCTTGTTCCAAAGAACCGGCTGGGTTATAATGCCTCGTTCGAAAGAATCAACTACGGCTGCAGACTCTAGATTAAACACAGGATCAGGTCCATGAAGCTGAACGCCAAGCTGGTCATCATAATGCTTTCCTTGCTGGTCCTCGCCATGCTGACTCTTTTTATCCTGAACCAGTATTCGCAGAACGATCTGGTACAAGAGATCCAGGAGAGTTCACAGGAAATTTCCAAGGCCATCCAGATGAGTATTGAAGACCTTACGTCGGAAGCCGAAACCTCGCGTCTGACTGAATACCTGATCAAGGCCCGCGACAAAGGCATCAACGAGATCAACATCATCAGCAATGAGGGGGAGATCATCGATTCCTCGGATCCCGAAAAAATCGGAAAAAAACGCGAGGTCAAAAAACTGGAAAAGGGGGTCCGTGCTGCACCGCGCCAGCAGGCCGGGGCCACCATCCTTTCCCAGAAACCTTATGAGGTGGTCGTACCGGTAATCGTTGGCGATGAACAACTGGGCTATGTCCAGATCAACATGTTGCTGGACAACATCCGCGATATCCAGCATGCCAATTTTATCCGCAGGCTGTTTGCAACAAGCATGGTCTTTGCAGTGGGCATTGCTTTTACCATTTTTTTGGCGCGCCGCTACACAGAACCTATTCATCGTCTGGTGGGCGATTTCAAAAGGGTCTCGGCCGGGGATCTTTCCGTAACCCTTGTAGTCGACAGCCAAGACGAGATTGGTGAGCTTTCGGAAGGGTTCAACAATATGGTGGAGAAGCTGCGCGAGCGCGAGGTCCTGGAAAAACGACTCAATGAGGCCGAACATCTTTCGCGGGTCGGGCAGTTGGCTTCCGGCATAGCCCACGAGATTCGCAACCCCCTTAACTACATAAGTCTGGCCATCGACCATCTGAAGGCCGAGATGTTGCCACATTGTGACGAGAAACGGGTCGAGCTGGAAGAATTGACCGACAAGATCAAGGAGGAGGTGCGGCGTGCCAATTACATGGTCCTCAATTTCATGAACTACGGCCGCCCACTTAAGCTGCGGCGGGTTCTTGTTGCCTATGTCGAGATTTTGACAAAAGTACTGCCACTGATCAATGACCGGCTGGAGGAACAGCACATTCTCGTGAAGCAATGTATTGAGCCAGACCTGCCCCTACTGTGGGTGGATCAGGAGCTAATGCGCAATTGCATACTGAATTTTCTCAGTAATGCCGTCCAAGCCATGGATAATGGTGGCGTTATAACCCTGGGGGGAAGTCTGGACCGGGAGAAGGGACGAGTGTTGTTGACCTTTAGCGATCAGGGTAGCGGTATAAAAGAGGAAGATATAGCCAAGATTTTTCAACCTTATTTCACTACCAAGGATGTTGGTATCGGTCTGGGGCTGGCGATTACCGAGCGGATTGTCAGGGAGCATGGCGGGGACATTCAGGTGCAAAGCCAATTGAATGAAGGCACAACCTTCAGCGTTTCGCTGCCGCTCCAGCCGGACTGGCAGACAGAAAACACACAACAGGGGGCCGTGTAGTGTCGTCTAATATAGGCAGCATATTGATTGTGGATGATGAGCGCGGCCAACGAGAGATCCTCAAGGTTATTCTTAAAAAAGAGGGCTATGATGCGGTGGATGTTCCCGGTGTGCGCGAGGCACTGGCTCAACTGGAAAAACGTGAATTCGATCTGATCCTGACCGACCTTAAAATGCAAGGGCAGAGTGGCCTGGATCTGCTTGAGAAGGTTTTATCGGATGATCCGCAGCAATGCGTTATACTGATGACCGCTCACGGCACAGTAGACTCGGCAGTTGAGGCCATGAAAAAGGGCGCCTTTGATTATCTTGAAAAACCTCTGGAACGTGACAACCTGATTCTGACGCTAAGACGGGCATTCGAACGGATCGGTCTGGTACGTGAAAACCGTGTCCTGCAAAAAAGGGTTGAGGCAATTCAAAGTATTCCCAACATGTTGGGCGAGCATCCCAAAATGCGGGAAGTTTTCCGGGTGGTCACGAAAATTGCCGCTACAAACTCCACGGTACTGATCGTTGGTGAATCAGGCACCGGTAAGGAGCTGGTGGCGCGGGCCATCCACGATGGCAGCCAGCGCAGGGACAAGCCATTTATGGCTATAAACTGCGCCGCCATACCGGATACCCTGATCGAAAGCGAACTGTTTGGCCACGAGAAAGGAAGCTTTACCGGCGCCAACGCCCGAGAGATGGGGATTTTCGAGGCATCCAACGGCGGTACTGTTTTTCTGGATGAGATTGGCGAGATGAATGTGGCCATGCAGGCCAAACTTTTGCGAGCCATACAGGAAAAGGAGATCCGGCGGGTAGGTGGCAAAGTCAATATACCATTAGATGTTAGGATTCTTTCGGCTACCAACAAAGAACTTGAGCAGGAGATAAAGAGGGGCAATTTTCGGGAGGATCTTTTCTATCGCCTGAATGTAATCCGCATTAATCTACCTCCCCTGCGCGAGCGGGGCAGTGATGTCAAAACTTTGGCAGAATTTTTTGTTAAAAAATACAGCCAGTCCACCGGCATTGCCATGGACGGCATCTCCAGACCGGCACTGAAACTGCTAATGAATTATATTTGGCCCGGAAATGTACGCCAGCTGGAGTCGGTGATCGAACGCTCGGTGCTGATGGCGGAAACCAATTTCATAGAACCGGAAGACCTGCCGGCCGAAATAACCGCTGTTTCTTCACTGGCTGGCGGGATACCGTTTGAGCTTCCTCCGGAAGGGATTGATTTCGAAGAATTAGAAAAAGGCTTGATAATCAAGGCCATGGAACGGGCCGACTGGGTAATCGGCAAGGGCGCCCAGCTCTTGGGAATGAGCTACAAGACATTGCAATACCGCCTGGAGAAGTTTGAGATCGAACGGCCGGACAAACGGAGTAAATAGGTGTGTTTCATTCTGATGAAATCATGACAAACACAGCGAGTATTGTGATCGGATTGGAGATAGCCAAGGAGCTTTACGCCCTGGGTATAAGTCTGTTGCAGCTGGGTAAGGCGCGCGAAGCGGCCTTCCAGTTCAGAAAAGCACTGGGCATCGCGCCTGATTTTTCTGATGCATCTCTGGCACTCGGACACTGCCTGCATGAGCTGCGGGAGTACGAAGAAGCACTCTCGGTCTACGATCGGTTGCTGACAGCATCTCCCCTCCTCGTCGCGGCATGGAACAACCAAGGCACGACACTCCTGGAGATGTGCCGCTATGCAGAGGCTGCCGCAAGTTACACCCGTGCCTTGGAGTTGGCCCCTGCCCTGCATGATGCCGGCGTGGCACTAGCCACCTGTTACCAGGCATTGGGAAGAGTGGAAGAGGCACTGGTCGCCTGTGACGCGGTGCTTGCAGCTGCCCCGGAGCATGCCGAGGCTCACTGGAACAAGAGTCTGCTGCTTCTGCTGAATGGTGATTACCAAGAAGGATGGCAAGAATACGAATGGCGCTGGCAAAAGCGTAACTTCACGTCACCACTACGGCACTTCTCGCAGCCCCGCTGGCAGGGGGAGCCTGCCGTCGGCAAAACCGTTCTGATCCATGCCGAGCAGGGCTTTGGCGATACGCTTCAGTTCTGTCGCTACATACCGCTGGTGGCCGCCCGGGGCATGCGGGTCATCTTCGAGTGCCACCTGCCGCTGGTGGCGCTGATGAAGGGACTGACAGGAGTTGCAGAGGTAGTTCCCATGGGCCGGCCCCTGCCGGGATTCGATCTGCATGTGCCGCTGTTGAGCCTGCCGTTGATTTTCGGCACGATTGTTGAAACGATTCCCGCTGACGTACCGCATTTTATGCCACCGGCTGACCGCCTGCCATTCTGGCACTCAATGACTGCAGATGACAGCCAGTTCAAGGCGGGCCTTTGCTGGGCCGGCAAAGGCTACCCTGACCCGCGCCGCAGTTGCCCCGTGGAACATTTGGCACCACTGGCAGAAATTGACAACGTATCGTGGTATTCCCTACAAGTCGGCTGGGAAGCGACACTGCCGCTGCCGGTGTCCGATTGTACTGGCCATATCCATGATTTCGGCGACACGGCAGCAATGATATCCCTGCTCGACCTGGTCATCACCGTGGACACAGCCGTGGCACACCTGGCAGGTGCATTGGGAAAGCCGACCTGGATCATGCTGCCCCAAGCTCCTGACTGGCGCTGGATGATGGATCGCGATGATTCCCCTTGGTACCCCTCGATGCGACTTTTCCGCCAGGCACAACCTAATTCGTGGCCGGATGTCATCGAAAGAGTGGTCCATGCATTGATTAAGTGCGGCAGCATGTCTTGTCGTGACATCGAGCTTGGATGAGGGCATGATTGTTGCCGCTAAATAATTGAGCACATTCAGCCGATAAGTTAGTAGTATAAATTGCTAGAATACCTTTACAGGAGATTTGCCATGGCGGATTTTGTGTCGGGTTCAAACAACGATCCTTTTTTGGTTACCGGTCAGGATATGAGCGCCCAGCGCAAGCAAATTGCCCAGTATGCCATTATGCAGGCTGCGACCTTTATGCAGAACAAACAAAACGACCAGGCAATCGGGGCGTTTAAAAAAGCCTTGGCTTTTGATTCGCAAAGCGCTACCGCCTACAACTACTTGGGCCGAATATACCAGTCGCAGGGAAAGAATGCCGATGCCATCAAGGCATACCAGCAACTCGTGCGGATACAATCCAGCACATCTCTTGCGGACAGTTCGTCCAATGCGCCCACTCAAGTAGATGCCCATGTCAGCCTGGGAAACGCCTACCTGCAGGATAAACAATATTCAGCTTCAGAAAAAGAGTTTAAAACCGCTGCAAAGCTGGATCCAAGCAATCCACTACCTCCCTATACCCTCGGACTGCAGTACGCCAATACGGACCGTTTGCCGGAAGCGGAAACCCAGTTTCTCAAAGCGAAGAAGATCTCTCCCAACGACGGCAACGTCTATTACGCCCTCGGCATGGTGTACAACAAGCAGGGGCGTTCCGAAGAAGCGGCGGCAAGCCTCGAAAAAGCGCTTACCCTGAAAAAGAAATTTCCAGCCGCGAATTATGAACTCGGAGTCGCCTATGATGCCTTGGGGAGGACCGAAGATGCCCAGAACCAGCTTTCGATTCTCAATAGTTCCGATGCGACTCAGGCAGCAAACCTTAAATCGCTTCTCAATAAACCGAGGATGAGCTACATGAGTACCAAAAACAGCGGTAGTTTTGTTTTTAATTCCGACGCGAGCATCCCGCTCTCGTTCCTTGACAGCCCCCTCCCTGCGAAACAGACGTTACACGACCCATCCGGGAGTAAAACATTTTCCATAACAATTGGATTCAGTAATGATATGGATGCGGCTTCCGTCACCAATACGCAGAATTGGTCCATCTCGCGGGCAAACAGTGGCGAGGCCGGATTTTACAACTATACCAGGCCCAATTATATGCCAACGCCAACCTGGACAACGGCTGTCCTTCCCAACAACCCCGAAGCAGTAACTTACAATTCTGTTACGCACGAAGCGACCTTGACATTCCGCCTCAATCAAGACTCGTCCGGCACTGCCGCCATCGACCCAAAACACATTGTCTTCTCATTCAGCGGTAAGGATGCTTTAGGGAGAGACATAGACAAATCAGCCAATGAGATGGATCTCTCTAATTCCGCTCCATTCTGATTATTTATTTGAAGAGAGCCGGATTTACACTTGACTGGAACGGTAATTAATATGGAGGGGTTTGTGACACATCCACGTTTTGTTTGTTTTCTGTTGTTTGCAGCCTTGATGATTTTCACGGTGAAACCGGCGAGCACTGCTACCATACAGCTTCCCCAAACCGGTCAAACTAGTTGTTATGACACGGCTGGTATCGCGATTCCATGTGTTGGCACCGGACAGGATGGTGAGTTAAGGATTGGGGTTGCCTGGCCCACCCCTCGCTTTAGTGATAACAGTGACCAGACCATGACCGACAACTTGACCGGACTGATCTGGGCAAAGCTTGCCTATAATGGTGGCGGAACAAACACATGGCAGGCAGCTCTGAATACCATAAATACCCTCAACAGTAGCAACTACATGGGTCATAGCGACTGGCGTCTACCTAACCGTAACGAGTTAAAAAGCCTCGTCAACATCCAGCAGTCAAACACAGCCGACTGGTTGAATTCGCAAGGATTTATCAATGTTGTTCAGGATTTTTACTGGTCGTCCAGTACCAACCTTGACATTGGCACTGCCTTCACCGTAAACATGCAAACTGGCACCGGCCCCATATTGGTAGGCAACAAATACAACGGCTACTATGGCTGGCCTGTTCGCGGCGGGCAGTTGGGTGCCTTGACCCTTCCAAAGACAGGTCAAACCAGCTGTTGGGGTTCCGACGGCTATTGGAGACCATGTAGCGGCACTGAAGACGGGGCTGTGCAGAGCGGCACTGCCTGGCCGACCCCCCGTTTTACCGACAACAGCAAAGCAAACCCTGCCGACCTGACGATGACCGACAACCTAACCGGACTGGTCTGGACAAAGAGTGGCTCTATTACTGCACCAAAAAGCACGTGGCAGCAGGCCCTGGATTACATCAAAACTCTCAATAGCGGCAACTACCTGGGGCACAGCGACTGGCGACTGCCGAACCTTAACGAACTGGATAGCCTTATCCACATCAAGTATAAAAACACGCCCTATCAGTTGAGCCAACAAGGATTTACCAATGTTGCTGGCTTGAACGGGTCGCCCGGTTTGTACGGATCGTCCAGTTCCTGTGCCTCAGACACCAGCAAATTCTGGTTCATGCAACCGGCTGCCACCTACGAGAGTTGCATGAGTAAGGCCTCCCCATCCTACCCTTACATTAGCATTTGGCCCGTTCGTGACGGCCAGGGTAGTACTCTGGTTATTTCGATATCTCCTGCCAACAGGGATTTTGGCAGCGTGACCATAAACACAGCTTCCTCCGGCCAGACTTTCACCATCAGCAACAGCGGCACCGCTGATCTGGTGATCAGCAGCATCAATCTCACTGGAGGCAACAACTCCATGTTTAGCCTGATCACCGGCGATGGAACCGGCGGCACCTGCGGGTCTGCGAAGACACTCACCCCTGCTAGTAGTTGTAGTTGCACCATATCCGCCACATTTACCCCCACTTCAACCGGGGCGAAATACACAACCTTGAGGATAAGCTCCAACGACCCGATCAATCCCGCAAAAGATGTTGTTCTAAGCGGTAACGGTATACCGGTTACCTATACCATCAGTACAAGCGTAATTGGCAGCGGCAACATTACCTGCAATTCTCCAGTATCATCCGGAGATGTCAGCGTCTGCTCGATTACACCCAATAACTGTTACCGTTCAGCCACATTTACCGACAACAACATTGACATGCTTGCGTCTGTCGCGAACAATAATTATTCGATCTACAACGTATCCACCGATCATGCCATCATAGGCTCCTTTGCCCTCAACACACCGGTTATTACCTGGACCAATCCAGCAGCTATTGCCTACGGAACGACTCTTTCGGCAACGCAACTGAACGCCACGGCTAATGTTGCCGGAGTATTTGTCTACACGCCAGCAACAGGCACGCTACTAAATGCAGGATCGCAGACTTTGAGCGTTACATTTACACCGTCTGATCCCGCTTACTGCACAACAGCTACCAAGACAGTGATGATCAACGTCACCAAGATTACGCCATCAATCACATGGGCAAATCCATCCGATATTGTCTATGGAACGGCTCTTTCCGCAACGGAATTGAACGCCACGGCCAGTGTTGCCGGAACTTTTGTCTACACGCCTGTAGTAGGGACGGTGCTGAACGGAGGAACCCAGATGTTGAACGTTACGTTCACGCCGATGGATAACGTTAATTACACCAACCAGACGGCTACTGTAAACCTGACAGTAAACAAGGCGAACCAGACTATTGCTTTCCCTGCTATTGTTACAAAAAGTGTCGGTGATCCCGACTTCAACCCTGGCGCTACTGTAAGCTCGGGCCTTCCAGTCACCTATACTAGCAGCGATACCTCTGTGGCAACGATCTCTGGAGGGCTCATCCATATTGTTGGTGGCGGCACTGCAACTATAACTGCTTATCAGGCCGGAAATGCCAATTACAACCCGGCAGTTTCTCAAACTCAGTCCCTGAAAATCACTGGCCCACCGTCAAAAAAACCGTTCCTCACTATTAACACCCTTGCCGATGGGACGACTACCAACAACGCTACCCTCAATATTACAGGGAATGTCAACGGTCTTAAGAAAAATGACACCATTACAATCAACATTACCAACAACGGCACTACAACATCCAAAACCGTCGCAGTTGCGTTCCCCTCAGGCGACTTCAGCGATGTCGTGACCATGGGGAACGGGGAGAACGTTATAGAAATTGTCGCAACCAATAAATGGGGAACGACTACCGAAAGGCGTACGATAATCCTTCAAAGCCCTTAGGAGGGAATGTCCGTGTGGCACACAAGGAGACATTCATGATAAGTTTGTCAAGGGAAAACGAAGATTTTCCAGAACCTTCCGAGCTTCACCTAATGATGAACAGCAGTGTATCGTTCTTTCTGTAAATGATAAAAGTCCTAGAAAAGGCCGATCAGGTTTATTCTCATGTTTTGGTGAATCGCCAAACCAGAGAGTAGAAGAAACCGTGGCCTGCCCTGAAGAGGATAACATTTGATATTTTAAAACTACTCACTGCTGACGGATTCAATGGCCTGGGCGAAGCCGTCCGTTGCCTTATTAACGAGGCCATGCGCTTGGAACGACACGGCTATTTTTGGTGCCGATCCGTAAAACGAGGCGAGAATCGTCAAGGTTACGCCAATGCTATAAGCCCAAAACGCTCAAAACACGGGTTGATTAGTTGCGGTACCATAGACCTTGCCAATGGTAACCAAGGCGCTATTTCGACCCAAAACACATTGTCTTCTCATTCAGCGGTAAGGATGCCTTGGGGAGGGATATGGACAAAACAGCAAACGAGATAGATGGCAACAGTGTCGCTCCATTTTAATTATTTATTTGAAGAGAGCGGCGTTACTAGTATATCATTGCGATTTTATGCTCAAAATAAACACTGAGGGAGACTCACGTCGATGTACAATAGTCAAAATTTGATTCTAATTGAAGGCGCCGCAACATATGAACGGATTCTGGCAGATGTGCGCGAGGTTGACATTGATGAGGGTCTCAGGCATCTGAAAGATTTCCTGAAGATTTATCCCGATTTTGCAAGGGCCCATAACGACCTGGCGGTCATGTACTATAAGGCCGGAGACTCCCTCAAGGCCTTGGCTCATTATGAAAAAGCCCATAAACTGGATTCGGCTAATATTACCTACCGCAAGAATCTTGCGGATTTCTATTTTGTTGAGCTGGAATGGACCGGTGATGCCATCAATACCTATCTGGATATTCTCAAAGACAACCCTTTTGACATAGAAGCCCTGAATGCACTTGGTTCCATTAGTCTGCAGATTGGACGACGGGAACAGGCGCGTCAATACTTCACCCGTACATTGCAACTGGACACCAGCAATCAGGAGGCACAACAGGCTCTGCAGCAGTTGTCGCCTCCTGCCCATCCGATGCCGAACACCTTACAGATGGCGCAACAATCCGTCCCTCCAATGCGTAAACCGGAACAGCCCGTAAGCGTACCAGCCGCCCCGTCGTTCAAGGATTTGTTTGGCATAACCGGATCTGAAAGTGCGCCGAGTGCCCCTGTTACTCCGCCGGCGCAAAACGCATATTGCATCCCAACTCCGGCTCCGGAGCGCACACCTGAAGAGCTTTACCGGGAAGCGGTATCGCTTGCCAACACTGATAAGGTCAACGAGGCGATCAAACTGCTGGAAAAAGTGCTGACACTGGATGTCAGCCATGCCTTGGCCCATAACGACCTGGGAGTTCTCTACCAGAAAAGCGGAGAGCCTCAGAAGTCACGCCATCATCACGAAGAAGCGGTCCGTTTTCAGCCGGCCAATAAAATATATCAGAAAAACCTGGCGGATCTTCTCTATGTAGAGTTCTACGAATTCGAGGAGGCTTTGAGTATCTATGTCCGTCTCCAAGCTAAAATGCCGCAGGACATCGAAATCCTCAAGGCAATTGCTTCAATTTGCCAGACGGTCGGTAAAGAAGACGATGCCCGTTTTTTTCTGGACAGGGTTCTTACCTTGCAGCCGTGGGACCGTGAAGCACAGGAGATGTTGAAGGCAATGGAAGATGCAGGCAAGGCCGGAGTTTAGGGATGAAGGTATCTATGCCCAGCGGCAGGGCGCATGGCTGGGGGATTGCCGGCGAGTACCTGACACGGGAGATTGCCAAACTTCCGCATCTTGAAGGGGTTACCCTCCACTGCATCAGCGGCCATGATTTCAGCCCCATGAATCCCGCCGACTGGAACCGGATCAATATCGGCTATTGCTTTTTCGAGAATGATATAGAGGCGCTGCGCCACACTCGCCGGGCGGCAGGAGAGTGGGATTTCATCGTGGCCGGTTCATCATGGTGCGAGTATCAATTGAGAATCGGCGGTGTTCGCAATACCTCAACGATTCTTCAGGGCATTGATCCAGCCAACTTTTATCCAGTACCGCCTCGCAGTGACGACGGGCGCTTCATTGTCTTCTCGGGTGGCAAGTTTGAATACCGCAAAGGGCAGGATCTGGTCATTGCCGCCATGAGGGTCTTCATGCAGCGCCATCAGGATGCCTACATGGCCTGTTCCTGGATCAACCACTGGCCCTTTTCGCTTGCCACGATGGTCAAATCTCCCCATATCATCTTCAGTTCATCAGACGAAGATTGTGCGACCATCCTGCAGCGCACACTCCATGAAAACGGTATTCCGCCGGAACGTGTCTATCTTGCACCGCTGATTGACAATAATCTGATCAGTCAGATTTACCAGCAGACCGATATCGGCATTTTTCCCAACCGCTGTGAAGGGGGCAATAACATGGTCATGTGCGAGTACATGGCCTGCGGGCGCACCGTTATTGCCAGCGACGCCACTGGGCACGCCGATGTGATCACTGCTCAGAATGCTTTTCCCTTGTCAAGCTATTCACCATTTCTGATCAACGATGCGAAAGGGGAGCCTTCTGCGATCTGGCACGAAGCTTCAGTGGAAGAGCTCATTGAGCAGTTGGAGTTTGCCTACCAAAACCGGGATATGTGTGCCCAAAAAGGATCGGTTGCCGCAAATGACATGAAACAGCTGGCTTGGGACAAGGCTGCTAGGGAATTCCATGCGATAGGGACAAAGATTGTCTGCTCAGTGTCGCCTGCTCCGGCAAACTGTTTTCAAATGAACGGTACTGACTTTAGCAAAGAGGTGAAAGAATCTGAGCCAGGAATGTGTGGAGCAATAAATATTCAGTTTCCAATACAAAGACGTTGCCGGGTTTGCGATAAGCCCGCAACTATGGTTTTTGAGGATAGCCGTCCCTTTTACTTATGTAGTAATTGCGGATTGATTTTTACAGATTGCTCTCTTTCACGTGAAGAAATGAAAAAACACTATCAAAGCCAGTATGCAAATATTTTCGATTGGAACAAAGAAGCTAAAGCAGTACTTGAATTGGTAAGTTTTGCAGTAAAACCCCGAAAAATTTTTGATTTCGGTTCAGGTTCGGGGTTCTTGACTGACGCGTTCAGATCCATGGGGTTTGAAGTGGACAACTACGAACCTATATTGCATGGCGATTTTAGAGCAGAAAACTATGACAATGGCTATGATCTGGTCATTCTTAATCAGGTCATAGAGCATGTTGAAGATGTCATCAGAATATTTGATAACGTATATTCTGTTACCAGACCGGGGGGCATTATTTTTATCAGCACATTGATGGCTGATGCAATTATCAATGAATCTGACAAGTTTCA
Organism: Desulfuromonadaceae bacterium; assembly: GCA_036504875.1. Lineage (GTDB taxonomy): Bacteria > Desulfobacterota > Desulfuromonadia > Geobacterales > Pseudopelobacteraceae > JACPFJ01. Next base: position 82,298 of record DASXUK010000026.1, on the reverse strand, counting down.
GGAGCTGTTTAAAAACTGGTGGTACAAGGATGACCAGACCCATGTTTCATTTTTTTGCCAACTGACGTTTGAGTATATCTGTGCAATGAAAAAACTACAGATGTTATTCGTAGGGCCAGACGGTGTGATTTTGCAAAGAGTGTAACAAGGTTCACAGGAGACAGTACTTTTATGGAGTTAACATTTAACCAGCTTGCCAGACTAGTTTCCTTTATCAATAAAATCGAGGGTGAAACCTATCCGGAAACCCCGTCCTTCATTCATACTGAAATTACCGGTCAAGTTCTGGATATCATTTTACCCCAGTATGGTATCAATCAGAGTGCCCGAATTCTCGATATTGGTTGTGGCCAGGGTCCGGCCTTGAACATATTTCGTGACAAAGGCTACCGGTCTTCTATCGGCATCACTCTAAATGATGAGGATGTCCGTATCTGCCGTGAAAACGGGCATGACGTGCGCAAAATGGATCAATCCTTCCTCGAATTCCCGGACAGTTCATTTGATTTCGTCTGGGCCAGACACGTAATTGAACACAGCATATTCCCGTACTTTACTTTGGCGGAATTTGCTCGGGTGATAGCGCCGGGAGGTACGCTCTACCTGGAAGTACCGGCCCCTGAGACATCCTGTCATCATGAAACAAACCCGAACCATTACAGCGTCCTTGGTCGTGGTGCGTGGTGCTCGCTCCTAGGCCGCTGTGGATTTACGGTGCGTGATGAGACGAAGTATTCTTTTACCACCGGCATGGGGCCGGACGAGTATTGGGGCTTTATCTGCTCGAAATCGTAAAATTTAACATCCCGCATGTTACCAGGAATGAATCCAATGAATAATCTGCATGTGTGGCTGGCCTATGTTGCCTATCCCATAACCACCGCTGTTTACTTTGAGCGTGCACTCAGGCAGAGCTGTCAAACGACTACTGTCGGACCTCCTCTTCCCCCGGACCTGATCGATAAATGGCAGCTCCAAGACATGAAGCTCCCGCTGAAAGAACAGGATATTTCGACCGGGTTCAAGCCCGATATGATTGAAATTCTCGGCAGCGTGCCTCCTGAACAGCACCCGGACCTGTATCTATGGGTTGAATCTGTTCGTGGCCATCATCCGCAGCATCTGGAAGCGCTACGCTGCCCGAAGGCCTGTTATCTGATCGACTCACACCTCCAGCTTTCAGCTCATTTGGAGTGGGCGAAGCAGTTCGACATGGTATTCATCGCCCAACTGGAATATCTCGACGAGTTCCGAAAGCTTGGTATGAAGGCGTATTGGTTGCCTTTGGGATGCGATCCGGAGGTGCATTGCCATGCCGGTCTGCCGAAATGCTATCCGATCGGGTTTGTTGGCGGTGTCCAGCCCGGCTCGCGTCGTGAAGCCTTGCTCACGTCACTGGCCAGCAAGATTCCGGTCCATTATGAACGCTGTTTCTGGGATGACATGGCCCGGCTCTTCTCCCAGTCACAGATAGTTTTCAATGAGGCGGTCAGAAATGACTTGAATATGCGGGTTTTCGAGGTCATGTCGACCGGTTCGCTGCTGCTGACCGATATGGCCAAAAACAGCGGCCAGGACGAACTCTTCAGGGATGGCGAGGACTATGCCCTCTATCGCGACAGCAGCGTGAGCGAGGTTGCCCGTTTCTACCTTGATAATGAAGAACTCCGCGAACAGATTGCAGCCCGTGGGCAGAGCCTGGTTCATAATGCCCACACCTATGCCCATCGTATGGAGGATCTGCTGGCGGTCGCACTGAACGGCAAGCCAGACACATTCTCGGCGGAAGAGTTACGGGAACGGTCACTGACAGGAGTACCCGACATCGATGCCGACATTCCGGCAAGGGTCTGCATAAGCAGCGCCCGGCGGAGTTTCGTTATTCCTGTGCTGGACATGTCACCGGCCAGCGAATACAACATCCTTACTCTTCTTAAAGACCTGGAAGATATCGAAGGTGACGTGATCGTGATCTTTAACGGTCAGGAGGTTGCCGAACATCTGAAAGATCATCCCCGCATCACCCGTTATGCGATCATGAAGCAGAACATCGGGGTCGCCAGGGCCTGGAATTTGGGGTTGGAAATTGCCGTAACTCCGACGGTGTTTATACTGAATGCCGACCTTCATGTTGAACGACAAGCCATAGATGCCCTCGAACAGGCACTATATGCGCTCCCGGCTGCTGCCTGTGTCGGTCCCCAGGGGAGTTTTGTGGAGTATGCCCTGGCCTGCGATTATATTCATTTCGACAAGGGCGCATTCAACCTGCCGCTGGAGGTCGATGCCGTATCCGGATTCTTTTTTGCTGTAAAACTCCAGCACTTCAACGAAAAGATCATTCGGTTCGAGAACGGCTTTACACCATGCTACTTTGAGGAGTGGGACCTGGGGCTGCAGATCAAACGGGCCGGACTAAAAAACTATATTGTGCCGACTTCTGCCTATGATCACCACTGGAGCGGCACCATCAGGGCCCTGCGCGAAATAAACTTCTACGAAAAGGCCGAAACCGCCGGGGAGATCATTATGCGAAACCGTCGGTTGTTCCTTAATAAGTGGCGTGGTATTACCTGTCGTGAAAACAACCGGCAGCTGCTGGAGAGCGGATTTCTCCGGTATGCCACGAACCACGCTCAGAATCTGGTCGTTGAGGGGCGCTTTGGTGATGCCAAAACATGGCTTGAAAATGTGGCAATGCGCTGTCAGGCAGATGCCGAGATAGTTGCACTGCGGCGATTTATCGACGTAATGGCCAGTAAAGCCGGAGAGTCGGTGCGGACAATGACGGAAGGGGTAATGACATGATGAACTATATGCTGGCCAAGCTCGAAGAGCAGATGCGCCAGTCAGTCCGCTTGCAGAAGGATGGTGATTTCTCCGCAGCATTGGGAGGATACGAGCTGATCTTCGAAGCGCTCCGTTTTTACGAAGAGCTTGGCTACGGTCAGGAGGCGGAAAACATTCACCGGTTGGCGCTCGAAGTCCAGCCGACTCCGGCGATGACACTTTATTGCCATAGTTTGATTCTGTTGTATCGTCGGCACTATGCCAGTGCTTTTGAGACAATCAAGGCTGCTCTGGCGGTTGCCCCGGGCATGATTATTCTACATGCGCTCAAAGGTAGAATCCAGACCGCTCTGGGAGAATTGTCAGGCGCATATGAAACATTTAGCCAGATTCAGTCACTTGATCCAGCCTTCGGCGGAGCGAGTGACAGTCTTTTTGTGCTCGCTGCGGAAAAAGAGATGCCGGGAGCAGATTACTACGATTGGCTGCAACATTTTCATCAATGGCTGCGTCCGGCCAGTTATGTCGAGATCGGTCTTGGGCATGGCCGGTCACTTGCCTTGGCCGGTCCTGATACGAAAGCGATTGGGGTCGATCCATACCAAGGATTCTGGGAGCGACTGAACTATGTCTGTCCCCATGGCCCGGCTACGCTCTTCCCATTGACGAGTGACGACTTCTTTGCCCAATATGATCTGCGCGAAGTAATGGATCGAGAAACATTTGACTTGGGATTCATCGACGGTCTGCACCTGTTTGAACAAGCTCTGAAGGACTTTATCAATCTGGAACGTTACGCCAGGAAGGATTCCGTGGTACTGATCCACGACTGCCTGCCGATTGCGCCAATTGTTGCGGAGCGGGAGCGCTGCACCGGTTTCTGGACCGGTGACGTCTGGCGAATCATCCCCTGTCTGAAGACATTCAGGCCGGATCTTAAAATTATGACCATTCCGACCAAGCCGTCCGGGTTGGGAGTAGTGACTAACCTGGATGCCGCGTCAACCGTTTTGACGGATAATTATGATGATATTGTCAGCTATTACCTATCACTAAGTTGCCCGGAAAGCTTTGACCAGCGGCGTGTGGTATGCAACGTAGGCCAAGCCGATGAGGCGAACATAAAAGAGCAATTCTGCGGGAAATAGAGGCTGTCATAAGCCGAAGTTGTTATTTTTATGCAGCTTGACAGACGATGAAGGAGAAACTGTGCAGACAGCTCATAACTCAGAACACATATATCCGGAGATAACCGGCTTATCAGTTCAAGAGATTGCTTCGATTACGTCGAGCGATCCGAGTCCGGAAGAACGTTTCATGCTGAATAGTTTGAACTGCATTGAGGGTCTTATGCTTGAAAAAGAGGCCTTAGCTCTCTTCAGGATCTGCAAACGGCTTCCAAATAAAGCTAAAATACTTGAGATTGGATCTTATCAAGGGGGATCAACTCTGGCAATAGGACATGCTATTGCAAACACTGACATCGAATTATATTGCCTGGATCCGTGGTCAAATTATTTCGATCAAGGCGATTTTGCCGGCTTCGAACGCTCCAAAATTTCAGATGATTTCAGAATTATCAACAATTTTATAAAAAACACCGCCTTTATTAGTGACAATCTCCGGATGCTAAGGGGCAAATCAAGCGCTTTTGCGGAAATGTTGGAAGGAATGGAATTTGACTTCATATTTATTGACGGTGCACATGATTACGACTCCGTCCGTAATGATATCAAGATAGCCTTTTCTGCCATAAAGCCAGGAGGTTTTCTCTGCGGACATGATTTTCACAACCATGGGGATGGCGTTGTAAGAGCAGTATATGAACTGATCGTCAATGTGCCGTCCATCATCACTGGTCTTGAGGTTATTGAAGGAACATTCATCTGGTTTGGCATTGTTCCTGAACCACGTTATGAATATATCATGACGGATATTTCAGATTTGATGAACGCGGGGCTTCTCAAGGAGGCACTGGAGAAGGCGGAGGCTGCTTGTGCCGAGTTCAAGAACGCCGAAATAATAAACTACATATCGGCTATCAAGTTTGAAATCAATCGGCAACTTTAGACCATGAATTGATCACTTTAATCAGTATTGTTGGAGAATGCCTTTACAGGAGATGTGGTTCCGATGAATGATAAAATTCAAACCATTTTCAATTCGGAAAAAGATGTTAGCAGTAATGCCGAGGACTTCTACAGGAACTACTGGACTGAATCCGGAGTTGTGAAAAAAGAGACCAGCTTAAAAAACAGGGCCATTATCGACAAATTTTTCCCCAAAGGATTGGCCGGTAAAAAAATACTGGAGATAGGAGTCGGCGGAGAGGGTGGGATTCTCCTTGAGTTGATGCACAACAACGATGTACATGGCATGGATGTGTCTGATTCTGCTATTAACAATTGCAATCGTTTCGGCATCATTGTGACAAAAGCGAATCTGGACCGTGATTCAATACCATTCCAGGATAATTGCTTCGATGTCGTTTTCGCTTTTGAGGTCTTCGAACATTTTGCCAGCCCACAACATGCCCTTGAAGAAATTAGGAGAGTTACGAAGCCGGGGGGGATTTTTATCTGCAGCATCCCCTCAACTTTCACCTACCATTGGCCTCGCCTCTTCTACCCCGATCTCTTTGAAATGGAAAACTTCAAAGAGTTTCTCATGATAAACGAATTCAGAGTTACCTGTCTCAATGACTGGATAATGCATAACCGTTATGGCACTTACAATGTCCAGGATAATGTTAAATCCTGGAGTTGGTACTGGCATGCGGAGAAGTTGGGCCCTGCTGATGCGCAAGGCTATCTTGAAATAGGGAAGCGTTTTTGGGGGAAGCGGAATGAGTTAGGCATCAGAACTAGGCCAATTGAAGCAATTGATATGTTCAAAAAAAGTTTTAAGCTGGCACCTCACGATACAGCCGCCAAACTTTTTATGGCCCATGCCTTGCTTTATCGAGCAATCAATGGTGATCGCGAGGAGTTTTTCAAGCTGATCGATGAAATCATATCCCACCTAATGGATCAGGCTGGGGACAATAAAGTGGAATACTTGGCAAAGCTATTATTGATAGACGTAGAAGCGCGAAGGTTAGGAGTTCAAATATTAAATCCTGACGACTATAAAGGATTAAAAGTGCAGTTGAGTCACGCTGGCAGTACACAGGCGTTTATCGAGGAAATCAACCGTGAAGAAGAGATTAGCCGGCAACTTGCAACCTGTTGAATATAAATTACTTGAGATGAAGTAGCATGATTGTTGTATTACTAAAGATAATAATCATGCCCATAACAGAGATACTGTTTTCTGATCTGACGTTCCCCCTATAAATTGATTCAATCAACGGAATAAGGTCAGTTCTACCTGATGGCTCTTGCCAGCTATGCCGGCAAGGATTTCAAGAACGCGTTGTCAAATGTGGCCGAGTGTCTTAGTATCAACGAACAGTTCAGGCCCGCAATCACATTGCAATCGATACTGTGTGACGACTCCGGTGATACCTACTATACCCACTGCCGCGCAAGAATCATGTATCCGATCTATAATCGTTTTGACGATTACGACAACGAGGTGGATGGGAAACGTATTGAACAGTACAATGCCATCATGGACGACTGCTGCATGACTACATAAGCCAGCGCGACACCTCCAACCGGCTGCTGATTCAGCATCATAAACTGCGGTTAAACAGAATATTTGCTCTATAACTACGGCACAGTAATTACCGGACGGTGATTTCAACAGCTATTTCCCATTAGAAGTTAACGGGGCAGTGCGTGCCAATCTCGGCAGTAGAATATGCGACCTTTTCTGAGTTAAAAACCCCCGGTTGTTGCCGCCGAACCGGTCATTTAATGGAAGGCTCCGGATGGACAATAGCTGGATGATGTTTCGGTCGGAATTTACAGTGACACGGAATGCTAACGGTCGTGGAGAAGCTTTTGATGATGGCGCCCAGCGGGAACCCGAGTGAAATTTATGCAGCCGCGTAACGATTACATTTTGAAAGCTGGTGACCCGGAAGTCTGGTTCAACAGGGGGATATCATGCATGGAAAAGGGTGATTATTCTGAGGCTGAACTTTGTTTCCGACGAACACAAACACTGGCTCCGGAATCGCTGGAAACGCTCTTGAATCTTGGCTATGCCCTGGATATGCAGGACCGTTTTGAAGAAGCGCTCCGTTGTTACGAATCTATTCTGAAAGTTTCTCCGGAAAACGCTAAAGCACGATATAATCGGGCGGCACACCTGCTCCGAGCCGGTAATCTTGTCGCTGGTTTTGCCGACTATGAGTATCGCTTTTCTGCATTAAGATCTGCAGATTCGCGAATATACTCCCAACCACGTTGGGATGGTTCCCCTCTGAATGGGCGTAGCATTCTTGTCTACTGTGAACAGGGATTGGGGGATGCCATCCAGTTCGCGCGCTATATTCCTCTCTTGGCCATGCAGAGGGGGCGGGTGATTTTAGAGGTACAGCAACCCCTTGCCTCCCTGTTAGCACTGCTGGATGGAGTTGAACGAGTCGTTGTCAAATCCAATTCTCCTCCGCTTACAGATGTACATATCCCACTTCTTAGCCTCCCATACATTTTCCAAACACAACTTGACTCAATTCCGAATCAGGTGCCTTATCTCACACCCCCTGGCAATCTGAATACAATCTGGAGGGCACGAGTCGGGCACGATACCGACCATTGCCGCATCGGCTTGGCCTGGGTCGGCAAAAACCGGCCAAACCCGGAGCGAACCTGCCCTCCCGAATTAATAACCCCTCTGTTAGCAATTCGAGGCGCCAGTTTTTTCTCGTTGCAAGTAGGTGAGCAGGACCGTTTTCCGCTGTCGCAAGAGTTTATGTCGAAGATAATAGATCTGACAGGAGATATCCGTGATTTCACCGATACCGCTGCCATGATTGCCAATCTCGACCTGGTGATTACCATCGACACCGCTGTGGCACACCTTGCAGGGGCACTGGGGAAAAAGGTGTGGGTAATGCTCCCGCATGCTTCAGACTGGCGCTGGATGCGTGACCGGCACACGTCTCCCTGGTACCCCACTATGCGACTTTTCCGGCAACCCCAAACAGGGGATTGGGCCTCGGTAATCGATGCGGTCGCTCAGAAACTCAAGGAGACGTTGACGGAGCGCGCCACGATGGCCGACATCAACCAGGAAAGCGAGGAAGACCAGTTTCAGTCTGCATTACGCTCTCTGGCAGAAGGGAAGCACAGCATTGCTATAAACCAGTTGCATGCGATGCTTGCGCAGATTCCAGGCGATCCGGCGATCTGGTTCAATCTGGGGCGGGCATATGACCTGTCTGGACAGACTGAGAAGGCTGTAGAATGCTATCTGGAGGCTCTCCAGGCAAGGCCGGACAGCCCGGCTATTCTGTTTTGCCTGGGCGAAATCTACCTGAAGCAGAAGGCGTTTACCGATGCGGAAGCATACTTGCACAAGGCGCATGAGCAGATGCCGGAATCGATCGAAATACTTTTGGCGCTGGGAGGGGCGTTAGTCCAGCAAGACGATACAAGAGGCGCGTTCGAGTGCTGCAAAAAAATGCTAACGATCAATCCTGACAGCGTGGAAGCCAGATACAATTTGGCTTATCTGCAACTTCGCAGTGGCGATTACTTGTCTGGGTTTGCTAATTTCGAAGCACGTCTGGCCAACGAGAAATTCAGGATCGACTCGCGGAGCTATCCCCAGCCTCGCTGGGACGGCGCTCCGCTAGAAGGGAGGAGTATACTGGTATTTGGTGAACAGGGGATGGGAGATGTGATCCAATTTTCACGTTATCTCCCGCTGGTTGCCGAACAAGGTGGAAAAGTCACCCTGGAAGTCGATCCACAGCTTGTCCCTTTGTTTGAGTCGTTTCCGGGCGTTACTCAGGTGCTCTCCAAATCTGTAACGCCACCCATGACGGACGTCTATATCCATCTCCTCAGCCTGCCTCATCTCTTCGGGACAGCGTTTGAAACCGTTCCAGACCAGATTCCGTATCTCGTCCCGGATCCGGCAAAAGTTGCCGATTGGCAGAGTATTCTGACCGGTGGGTCAACGTGTCGTGTCGGTCTTGTATGGCGAGGTAGCACAAGCAACCCGATTGATCGAGAACGTTCCTGTCCATTAGCCATGTTCGCGCCCCTTGCCGCTCTATCCGGAGTGCAGTTCTTCAGCCTGCAGGTCGGAGCTGGAACGGATGAGACACCTCCAGTTGGCATGGAGCTGGTCGACCATACAGCCAGGTTGAAGGATATGTCCGACACAGCCGCGTTTATTGCCAACTTAGATCTGGTGATCGGCGTCGACACTGCAGTGATTCATCTGGCCGGGGCTATCGGAAAACCGGTCTGGGTCATCCTGCCACACATTGCTGACTGGCGCTGGCTCCCGGGGAGCAGCTCTTCCCCTTGGTATCCAACCATGCGTGTATTCTGGCAGGAATGCCAAGGTGACTGGGCAAGTGCAATCACTCGTGTCAGGAAGGCGCTTGAACAGTGGGTAGGGGAGAAAGAGGGTGCCCATGGGTTTGAGGACATCGAAGCTCTGTACCGGCTGGGGAGCCGGCTCAAGGAAGAGGGTGACCTTACCGGGGCGGAACGTTGCTTCCGGCAGATAATCGGACAGGATCCCGACTTGCCGGACCCCCAACAGAGCCTGGGGGTCGTATTGCACCTACAAGGGCGACCCCAGGAGGCGATCGAGCATTATCGGACCGCCCTATCCCTTGACCCTTGCTTTGTTAAGGCGCACTACAATCTGGCAAACTCCCTTTTGCTAAGTGGCCTTTATGAGGAGGCCATTGTATCTGCACATGCAACGATACAGTGTGATCCGACGCATGCAGATGCCCACTGGCTGCTCGGCATGCTCTTGCTGCAATGCGGCGACTTCCGGAACGGCTGGCAGGAATACGAGTGGCGCTGGAAAGCACAAAATTTCAAGGTAAGAATTCCTGATTTAGGCCGTCCGCAATGGGATGGCTCCCTGCTTGAAGGGAGGAGCCTGTTGATCCACATGGAGCAAGGGCGGGGTGATATGATCCAGTTCATCAGGTATGCTCCGATAGTCGCCGCAACTGGTGGAAAGGTAATTGTATCTGCAGTGGAAGAGTTGCGATCACTGCTGGAAAGCGTCGAAGGGGTCAGTCAAATAGTCACTCAATCAGGGCCGTTGCCTGATTTTGATCTGCACATACCGGTGCTGAGTCTCCCCCATGTTCTGAATACAACGCTTGAAACAATTCCATGTAACGTGCCCTATCTCCGACCTGACGATAAAAAAACTGAAGAGTGGCGTCACATATTCCCACCTAATGGACGTTTCCGTGTCGGCCTGGCCTGGCAGGGATCTGCCATCCACAGAGACGATCAAAATCGTTCGTGTGCATTAGCCGAGTTTATACTATTAAGCAATCTATCAGGAGTTGATTTTTACAGTCTGCAGCTTGGCAAAGGCACTGAGCAGCTCCAGGATCTTCCAGATTCCATGAATGTTGTCGATCTTTCAGGCCGGATCAGCGACTTTTCCGACACCGTTGCGATAATCATGCACCTTGACCTGGTAATCAGCGTGGATACAGCCGTGGCCCATCTGGCCGGTGCGCTTGGTAAGCCGGTCTGGAACCTGCTGCCGTTCGTACCTGACTGGCGCTGGCTTTTGGAACGGGAAGATTCGCCCTGGTATCCCACAATGCGCCTTTTTCGTCAGGAATCCCCTGGTGATTGGCGCAATGTAATCAGCAGAGTAAGGCAAGAGCTGTCTCGATTGCTTGCAGATACGGGGCTTCTGAATCAGCAGGGTATCGATCTGATGAAGTCAGGGTGCATTGTCGAGGCAGAACATGCATTCGCCACGGCGATTGCCGGCAATCCTGGCAACGCAGAAGCCCATTGCAACAGGGGCGTTGCACTCGATGCCATGCAGAGATATGAAGAAGCAATTGGCTGTTATCGGACCGCCTTGTCGCACAAGCCGGATTACATACAGCCCCTGTTCAATATGGGTAATGCATGCCTGTCTCTCGGAAATCCGGATGGAGCTCGAGCCTGCTATGAACGAGTGCTCCAGTTGATGCCCGACTTTGTGCCGGCCCACCTTTGCCTTGGAGAGATGGCGAAGGGCCGGCGGGATTACGGGTTGGCCCATTCATACTATCGGAACGCACTTTCAGTTAACCCATCCTGTGTGGATGCTTTTCAGGGTATCGCCGAAACGTATCAGGCAGAAGAGGAGTTTGAAAAGGCAATAATTGCCTATCGAACGGTATTGACTTACGAGCCTGGGCGAGCCACTTCATGGAACACGCTGGGGACTGTCTATCATTGCCTGGAGAAACATGAGGAAGCCGAAGAGTGTTATCGTCAGGCTTTGAGGCTGCTCCCGGATCGCGTTACCATTCTTAACAACCTTGGGGTGGAGTTGAATGACCAGGGGCGGCTGGATGAGGCTATTACCGTTTACCGCCATCTGCTTAAAGTAGACAGCAGTTATGCTGCCGGACACTGGAATCTATCGGTTGCGCTGCTCGCTGCGGGAGAATATCTGGAAGGATGGCGGGAGTACGAGTGGCGATTCAAAAAAATAAACCCTGTCGCGACGCGTGATTTTCTCCAGCCACGGTGGGACGGCTCTGCTTTGCAGGGGAGGACGATTCTGCTGCATGCCGAACAGGGATTTGGCGATACTATCCAGTTTGCCAGATACGTGCCGCTGGTGGCACGACGTGGGTGCAGAGTCATTCTTGAATGCCAGGTGCCGGCCTTGAAACATCTGCTGTATTCTCTTGAAGGAGTTGCCGAGGTAGTGGTTGCCGGTGAGCCTCTCCCCCCATTCGACTGCCATCTGCCAATGATGTCGCTTCCGCTGCTGTTCGGAACAACTCTGGATTCCATACCGGCACATATTCCCTATCTTGCAGCCAAACCAATCGATATCGAGGAATGGAAAGGAAGACTGGGAGCGCCGAGCGCTTTTCGGGTCGGGCTTGTCTGGTTTGGGCGGCAAAGTCAGGTGCTGAATCGCAAACGCTCCTGCCCACTCAAATACTTCGCCCGGCTAGCTGCTGTTCCGAATGTTGAATTTTATAGTCTGCAAATTGGAGAAGGGGCCGAACAAATCCGTGAATGTGATTCCAGCTTCAAGGTCATCGATTTGACGGCGCATATCGGTGACTTTGCCGATACGGCAGCATTCATAACCAATCTTGATCTAGTAGTCACCATCGACTCTGCCGTCGCACATCTAGCCGGTGCCATCGGAGTACGTACCTGGACTCTCCTCCCGTATGGAGCCGACTGGCGTTGGTTGCATAATCGATCGGACAGCATCTGGTATCCGACCATGCGGCTTTTTCGTCAGCCAATAGAAGGGGGGTGGCCTGCGTTGATGGGCTCTGTAGCCGAAGCTTTGGAGAGCTGTGCGCATGGTCACCGGAACGTTGCTGATCCGGTATCTGCATCTCCTTGACAGATTGTCGTAACCCACCCAAACGGCTTCTCCGTGCTTGTGAACTGTGAGCAGAGGTATGGGGCGATCCATGGAGCGAGATACCGGGTGATCGTAAGTTGTCAGCCGCCTATGGCGCAGCCTCGATTCGCGGGGTCAGTCACGTGGTCCTGCACGGGGCACAATTACCAATGTAGTGGGCTGCAGATAATATTGTTCAGCTTGCCCGGGTTGTTCGCTACGACACCGGGAATGCTGCCGGACAGCCGCCGGTGGATTGACTAGCGGAAACGCAGTCTGAACAAATTTATGTGTCCGGGTGAAATTTTTTTCTAAAGTATTTTCTCAAACGGACGAAAATGTAAGTAAGCGCAGAAAGCGCAACCGGTTGATACCGGCAAACCCCAGAAAGGAGCACCACCATGGCCGTATCAGATATCTCCCTTACCTCAGGAATGAGGAACAACCTCCTTGGCCTCCAGAAAACAGCTTCAAATCTTGCAACTACTCAGGAACGCTTGAGCAGCGGCAAGAAAGTCAACTCGGCGCTTGACAACCCGACCAACTTCTTTGCAGCCCAGGCTGCGAACAACCGTGCCAGCGACCTTCATGACCGTAAAGACGGTATGAGCGAAGCGGTACAGACCATCAAGAGCGCAGACAATGGCATCTCGGCCATCACTTCCCTGATTCAGTCTGCCAAAGGCCTTGCCTCTGCAGCGGCATCAACTTCCGACACGTTGTCACAGTTGACCTATGAGAGCCAGTTCAGGCAGGTCGCGAGCCAGATTACTACCTTGGCCAGTGACTCTGGCTATCGCGGTACCAACCTGCTGACCGCCGGAACTCTCTCTATCGAGTTTAGCCAGAAAACAGGTGATGCCAACCTCTCAGTAGCCGGCTTTAAAGCTGATGCGACAACTCTGGGGGTCACTTCTGCCGCTGGCTGGAGTACTGTTGGAAATGCTACTCAGGCAATGGCAAACATGGATAACGCTCTGACGACTCTTCGTTCGCAGTCTTCCACCCTGGCCAGTAACCTGTCCGTCATCACTGCTCGTCAGGACTTCACCACCAGCATGATCAACACCCTACAGACGGGTGCCGACAACCTGACCTTGGCCGACATGAACCAGGAAGGTGCCAACATGCTGATGCTGCAGACTCGTCAGTCTCTGGGTACTACAGCTCTGAGCCTCTCTTCACAGGCAGCCCAGTCGGTCCTGAAACTTTTCTAGTAACATAGAAGGCTCACCGTAGAATCTGGGGGGGAGAGGATAGTTCCTCCCCCCCCTTTCTGCTTTTACCGGAGGTGGACCATGTCAGTTCAGAATATTATCTTGAATAACTCTGTCGCTAGCGTAACGTTCGACAGGTCTGCCCCCGCCATCAACACACCATTTAAAAATTCAGCGCCGACTGCAGTTCTCAATGAATCCACCGCGCAGGTCAGTTCTTCTTACCAGGCTTTGTCCGGGGTGCTCTTGAAGCTCAACGTGGTGGCTGACAGCGTGCGCCAGGCCGATGCCACCATGGAGAATATTGGTCAAACGGTCGGCCGGATGAAGAGCACGCTGGAGGCGATCGTCAAAAACTACCCTCCTTTTCCACCAGGCAGCGAGAAAAGAGTGGCATATTTGAAAACCTTCATGTCTCTGCGCAACGAGATTGAGCATATGACCTTCCCGCTGGAACCGAGCTCGGTCCCGAAGTTGCTTGCGGATCCCGTCAAAACTGGTGGTTCATTCTCAGTTGCAGTCGACGGAAAGGGCACCAGCGTGCAACTCGCCCGCCAACGGGTTGATCCTGGTCCGGGGGGGTTGAATATCCCTGTGCTGCCGGTGGCACCGCCGGAGGATGCGGGTGACAAGGCGATTCACGACGCGATTTCCGCCTTGACGACTGCTTCAACAACTTTAATAGACCGCAGAAGATCATTGTCGGAAAACTTTGCACAACAAGCACTGCCGGCTGTGGCTATCTCTGTTGCTCGACAGACCGGCCTTTCTGATGCCGTTCAGAGCGGCAGCTCATTTTCAGAGCAAGTCGCTACATCACAGAGCCAGAATATTCGAGATATTTTATCTGCTCTACCAGTAGGCATGTCGTCTGTAGGCGATGCTTATATGAAAAAACTGCTGTAGGCCATGCCACTCAAGCTTACTCTCAAGCCGCATGAACGTATCATTATCGGAGGCGCCGTCATCAAAAACGGTGTCTCTTCCTGTCATCTGCTCGTGGAAAATAACGTACCCATCTTGCGCCAGGCTGATATTATGTCCGAATCTGAGGCAAACAGCCCCAGCCGGCGGATCTATTTTGCAATCCAACTACTTTATATCGATTCTGAAAAAAACGTGGAGCTGCAATCGGTCTTTTATAAACTTGCCCGGGATGTCATGGACGCTGCCCCTAGCATGAAAGACTTGATTTCAGGGATCAGTCAGCTTATTATTGAAAAAAAGCTATATCAGGCTCTGAAAATTGCAAAAAAACTAATCCAGTATGAAGAGGAGCTTCTAAGAAATGTATCAAAATCCAGTTAACGCCTACACCAATATGCAGAAAGAAGTACTAAGTGGAAGGGAATTGGAAGCTTCCGTGTTGTCGCGCGCCGGAATCATGTTGAAGCAGGTACAGGAAAACTGGAACGCCCCTGATCGAGAGAAAAAGTTTCTTGAAGCAATCAAATTCAATCAAAAAGTCTGGAGTTTTTTTCAGGCCGAACTGTCCGATCCTGAAAATCCGCTACCCAAACAACTGCGTGAAGACATTCTCAATCTGAGTATTTTCATCGACAATCGTCTCTTTGAAACCTTGGCCTATCCTGATTCGGAGAAACTTTCCATTGTGATAGATATCAACTTCAACATAGCTGCCGGTCTGCGCACCAATCCTGACCAGGGTTAAATTTATTACACTACCGTAAGGCAGTACCCCTTTATTTCCAGATACTCAACAACCTCGCGGATATGTTCATACCCACGCGTTTCTAGTTCCAGCAAAACCTCCGTTTTGCCCAAGGCAAGTGATTTTGAACGCCTGTCGTGGTTGATCAGGAATATGTTGGCCTTTACGGTCGATATGTCAGCTGCGAGTGTGGCCAGCGAGCCGGGTAGGTCGTCAAGCTCGATCTTCAGCTTCAGGTAACGTCCAGCTGCCAAAAGCCCCCTTTCAACAACAGTAGCAATTGTTTTCACATCTATATTCCCACCGGACAATAAGCAAACGGTTTTGCCGCTCAGGCCTTGTATCTTGTTGTGTAGAACAGCTGCCAACGGCACGGCCCCTGCCCCCTCAACTAAAAGCTTTGTCCTTTCCAGTAGTGAGACAATGGCCTGGGCGATTTCCTCCTCTTCAACCAGCACTATAGCATCAACATAATCGATAATAACTGGCAATGTCTTACTGCCAGGCAACTTCACTGCGATGCCGTCGGCTAGTGTCACGGTGACGGGAGTCTCGCAGGGTTTGCCTGCCCGAAACGAGACGGACATTGATTTGGCGGCTACCGATTCAACGCCAATGATGCGGACGTGGGGAGCAATCCCACGAACTGCGGCTGCTATCCCGGCAATCAAGCCGCCACCACCAACCGGAACAATCAGGTTTTGCAAATCCGGCAATTGTTCTAGAATTTCCAAGGCGATCGTGCCTTGGCCAGCCATGACCAATTCGTCATCGAAGGGGTGCACAAACAGGGCCCCGGTAGCTTTCTGCATCTGCCAGGCTGCTTGGCAGGCCTCGTCAAAATTCTTTCCTATCAATATGACCTCGGCACCATAATCCCGGGTAGAGTGAACTTTTTGCGGCGGTGTGGTTTCCGGCATGAAGATGGTAGCCTTCACCCCCAGCAAATCCGCCGAAAAAGCGACCCCTTGGGCATGGTTTCCAGCTGATGCGGTTATAACCCCGTTTTCAAGGGCCTGCCGAGGCTGGGCGGTCATAAAATTAAGCGCGCCCCGGATCTTGAAGGACCCGGTCCGCTGAAGGTTCTCGCACTTAAAGAAAAGCGGTACTGCCAACTTTTCCGAGTAATAGTGCGAATAGATCAGCTCTGTACGGCGCACACGTTTTTTAAGCCGGTCCGAGGCTTCCAATATAAGATCATAAAGCTGCATAGATACCGATCTCCCGTGGGTGTGGGGTTATATTACCAGATGGCAGAGACAGGGTCAAACTCCAAGGCGTTTGGGCTTGGCAAGGCCCCAGTTTACTGATACATTTGTACAACTAAACAAATGCAGGAGGGTTCATGGCATCAACTCATCACCGGTTAATTATACTGGGCGCCGGTCCTGCCGGGTATACCGCGGCCATTTATGCCGCCCGGGCTAATCTGAATCCAGTAATCATCACCGGCTTACAGCCGGGCGGACAACTTACCACTACCACCGAAGTTGATAACTGGCCCGGAGACCATGAAGGGGTCCAGGGGCCAGACTTGATGGAGCGCATGAGAATGCATGCTGAACGCTTCAACACTCTGATGATTTACGATCACATCAAGGCGGCCAACCTGCGGCAACGGCCTTTCCTGCTGGAAGGAGATTCCGCCCAATACACCTGCGATGCCTTGATCATCGCAACCGGTGCCTCGGCCAAATACCTTGGACTTCCTTCGGAACAAGCTTTTAAGGGTAAAGGCGTCTCGGCCTGCGCTACCTGTGACGGTTTTTTCTATCGCGGCAAGGATGTTGCTGTTGTCGGCGGTGGAAACACAGCCGTAGAAGAGGCGCTTTACCTTTCGAATATTGCCCGGCATGTCACGATAGTGCATCGTCGCGACCAGTTTCGTGCAGAAAAGATTCAAGCCGACCGTCTTATTCAGAAAACCAAAAAGGGTAATGTGACCATTGAGTGGCACCACACTCTGGATGAGGTGCTCGGCGATACCAGTGGTGTGACCGGTATTCGTCTCCGCCACTCCAGCGGTTCCACCAAGGATATTGCAGTGCATGGCGTTTTCATTGCTATCGGGCACTCTCCGAACACTTCCATGTTCGAAGGCCAGCTGGAAATGGAGAATGGTTATATCGGTACACACTGTAGCACCGAAGGCAATATTACTGCTACCAGCATAGAAGGGGTTTTTGCTGCAGGTGATGTGCAGGATTACATTTACCGACAAGCTATAACCTCGGCTGGCAGCGGCTGCATGGCTGCCTTGGATGCCGATCGTTATCTAGATTTGATGGTTAAATAGGGTTTATATGTCAGAATTACCGGATGACTTGGCCAATCTTCTTGATGAGGTGCGAAAAACAATTCGTGAAAATGAACAGTTTTTGCAGGCGCTGATTGACGATACTGCAGCCAAAGATTTGGTCGAAGCAGCTACAGAGGATCGTGATGAGGAGGAGTTCGAGGAGTTGTGAGCCTTCAGTTACAAATTTTAAAATGATCTTGATCAGTAAGGAAAAACCCCGTCGAAAAGACGGGGTTTTTTAATGGGTGAGTTATCAGCAAGAGGGCCTGATTCTGAAACCGGTCAGCAGTATTTTCAGTCCTTGTCGATGTCTTTGTTCATATTTTCTTTAATATCGCTATCCTGGCTTCCGCCGGCGGCGGCGCCTCTACCGGTGGTGCCGCCCTGAGCCATCTCTGTTCTTACATTCTGTATGGCAGCCAGCACCGGTTTAATAGAAACTTTCAGATTTTCACCATCCTTAATGGCTTTCTGGGCCATCGGGGTAATAGTCTCGATTCCTTTGGGGGTCAAATCGTTGGAAAGATAGGTTTGGATCTCTTTTAACTCGGTCACGTAGGAGCGTAGCGAGCCTTTTACTCCAATGCTGGCTTCCGGTATCTGAGCAAAAACCTGGCTCATCTCGCTACGGCGCTGCTCGCTCAATTCTCGCATTTCCGGGTTGGTATATTTATTACCGCTTTTTTCCCATTCAGCAAAATAATCCTTGCCACGCGCATTCATCTCGTCGGAATTCTTCGTCAATTGCTTTCCTTGATTATCCATTCTGGCAACACTTGCCTTATATGCTTCAAAGGCCTTGCGCTGGTCGGCCTGGTCCGGCTTGATCAGGTCGTTCAGCGTGGCTGTGGTTGCATCTACCTGAGTCGCGGTCTGGCGATATTCGTTTTCTACGGTCTGCATACTGGTGGTGGTCTTGGCGGCGCGCTCCATACCGGTAGTTGCGCAACCGCCGATAAATGTGGAGGTTCCCAGGAGCAATACTGTCAGAAAGGCTAAGGATGGTTTTCTAATCTTCATAAGTTATCTCCTTTTTTGTGAATGAGTGGTGGTGCGGACAAATTATGAGCCCGGCTGATTTTACATGTAACTGCGGTTCTAGCTGGGTTCACAAAGAGAAGCGATTGCTTCTAATTTTGTAATTCTAGCTGCGTGTGAGCCAATAATTGCTGCTTTAACCGTTTTTACCTGGTCTTGACAACGCAATCGATGACAGCATTGATCCTACGGTTTTTTTGCCTTCCTTCCGGTGTGTTGTTGTAGGCAATGCGACGGGTAAAGCCGTATCCTCTGGCAGCCAGGCGGGAGCGCTTGATGCCGAATTTCTCTACCAGGTAACTGACCACATTTTCGGCCCGGTGTTTGGAAAGCGCCATGTTGAAGTCAAAACCGCCAATATTATCGGTATGCCCCTCGATCAGTGCTGTGGTGCTTGGATATCTTTTTAAATAATCAGCCACCCTGGCTAGCTCATTGTGGTACTCCGGTTTAATCTCTGCCCGCCCGGTATCGAATTCGAGTTTTAAGCCAGTGCAAATACGTTCTGATTCCTTAATTTCCTTAACATCAAAGGCGCAATCGATTACCGCCTCAATCCGGCGGTTCTTCTGTTTAGCTTCATCGCTGACGTTGTCAGTGATTGTCTTGGCTTTGCCGTAGCCTTTGGCAGTGAGGCGGCTGGAATCAATGCCGAAACGTTTCTCAAGATACGCAACAACCGCTTCGGCCCGCTGCTGGGATAACTGCAGATTATATTCATCGCTGCCGACCTGGTCGCAGTAACCCTCAATTACAGCGGAGGTGGTCGGGTATTTTTTCATAAAATCGCCTGCTCTGGCGACCTCATCATAATACTCAGGGCGGATCTCGGCCTTATCAATGTCAAATTCAATATGCAGCGGCACACAGTATTTATACGTACCCGGGGTCGGTTCGGTGGTCGGAACCGGTTCAAGAGGCGCTTCCTTGGGTTGAGCCTGCTCGGGTTCGGGTGTGATAGGTTCAGGTTTTGAAACCTTTGGTGGCGCAGCTCCGGTCTCCGGTCGCGGGCTGGTTTCCGATGCGGGGGGGGTGGCTATTGGCCGGGCGGCGGTTTGATTTCCACCAAACTGATAGGTGATGCCAACGGTGTATTCATAGTTGGAAAGTGTCCTGCCATCACGAAAAACCAGGTGCCTGAAATCACCCCGTAAGGCCAGGTCATCATTCAAAAAATACCTGATCCCTGGGCCGTAGTCGAATACTCCCAGGTTGTTGGTCCTCTGCCGTTCCTGATCAAGTGTTATGCCGCTGTACCCGGCCGCCAGATAAGGAACCAGAGCGTGATCGGGAAACAGGTAAAACAGGAGATCGCCGCCGTAGCGGAACATATTGGCATCGCCAGGCCCCCGTGTCCCTTCGGTTCGGGCGTAGTCGAAAAGAAGCTCAACTCCCAGATAAGAAGTGAAATTATAACCGCCGCGCACGCCTACCAGTGGTCTGGTTTCAAGATGCTGGCGCCCGTCAAATGTATATCCGCCTACTACCCCGGAAAAAGTAAACGAATCAGGCCGAATACCTTCTGCAAAGGCGGTTGATGTGATCATAGTGAATAAAAACAGCTTGATCAGATACTGGAAAGGCGTTCGCATTTTTTCTCCTCTCTGAGATAAATTAAATGTCCAGGGCCGGTTTTAGGCTATGTCCAGAGCCGGGGCCAAGGGGCCCTGATTCAAGTATTATTGTAATGTGCTAATAAAGTATGTCAACTCAAGCGGGTGATTTTACGAACTGGGTAAAAAGCGTAAATGCAGGAGGGAAAGCGGTGAGAGGAAAGTCGTACAGGGTAGACTCAGGTCTCTGATTGTGCCATGTCCGTTTCAACGTACCTGCCGCAGACAAAGCAGAATAGACCAGCCAGGACCATGGCCGCGGGGGTTATCAGGAGGGCATTCTGCAGACCCCAATGATCGGACAGCCAGCCGAGAAAGGAGGGGGAGATTGCGTCGCCCAAGGCGTGAATGACAAAGATATTGACTGCAAAGGCCATGGCGCGGATGGAGGGATGGGTGACATTGACAATCACGGTATTAAGTGGCCCGGTATTGAGAAACAGGAAGAATTCGGCCAGGAAAATGGCTGTCATGCAAGCGGTCAAATCGGGTGATATGATGGCCCAGGCCGCAAAGGGAGCGCCGATCAGGAAACCCCAACCGGAAACCAGCAGATAGCCCTTGCTGCTCTTCCGCTGCCAGCGGTCCCCCAGCCACCCTCCGAGCAGGGTTCCAGCTATGCCTGCCAGTACTGTAACCCCTCCAAAGAGGGTATTTCCTTTTTCAACATCCAGGGAATGAACCCGATGCAAAAAAGAGGGGATCCATTGAGCCAGCCCACCGATCGCAAAAGTCATGGCGGTCATGGACAAGGTATTAAAGACAAAGGAACGATTCCGGAATAATCCGAGATAGCCTGACGCACCCTTGTTGGCCGAAGAAGTTGCCATTTCAACGTCGCCACCACGTGGCGGGGCGCGCAAAAGCCAGATCGGAATCGCCAGCAGCAGCCCGGGCAGACCGACCAAGAGAAAGGCGGCGTGCCAACCATAGCGGTGTCCCAAGACACCCCCCAGAAGATAACCCAGAGCACTACCGACAGGAATGGCAACATAGAACCAGGCCAGTACTCGACCGCGTTTTTCTTTGGAGAAATAATCTGATATCAGCCCGGGCGAAACCGTGCCGAAACTGGCTTCGCCGATCCCGACCGTGGCTCGAGCGGCCAAGAGGGTTCGGTAGCCGGGAGCAAAACCGGCCGAGGCGGTGGCCAGGCTCCAGACAATCAGGCCGCTGGAGGCCAGCCGAACCCGGTTCCAGTGATCGCCCAGCCAACCAAAAAGCGGCGCAAACAGCAGGTAACTAATCATAAAGGCACTACCGAGCAAGCCCAAGGCGGTATCGGACAGGTGCAGGTCCTCCTTGATCAGCGGAAATACCGCAAAAAGCACCTGACGGTCGATGTAATTAAGCAGATTGACCATCAGGAGCAGAACCAGGGCGTAGCGGCGATAGTTTGTAGGGATCGGTTGTGGGTTCAATTGATCGGCCTATTTGTATCTGAATTTTCTCCAATGCAAGACAATACACAGCCTGTATATCACAGGCGTTTAGGTTTGGGAGAAGATTTGTCAGGTTAAAGTACCCCTTTGCAGCAGGGCAGGCGCCTACAATTTGAGATTAAAGAACGAAGCTCTTAAAGCTTTTCGACCGCACGGCGTGTCTGCTCGACAATCTCCCCCGGCTCTTCATACCTGAACCGCAGTTGTGGGCCGAAGCTGATGGTAACCTTGCCATGCTTCGGCCAACGAATATCGTGCGGCAGAACCAGATCGGTCCCACTGATCTTGATCGGTACCACCGGAATGCCCATTTCCTTGACCATAACCCCCAGCCCCAACTGGAACGGAAGCAGCCTGCCATCACGTGAATGCTGCCCTTCCGGGAAGATCAGGATGTTGATGCCGTTATCAATCAGCCGGCCCATAAAGCGGAAGGACCGGCTGAAACCCTGTGTTTGGGGCAGGGGGAAGAGATTTAAAAACCAGGTGCCGTACTCGTAGGTGAAACGACGCCAGACCCGTTCCGAGAGCTTGTTGAAGTTGCCGAAAAAAAACTCCGCCCAGGCTGCCGTGGCAGTGTGGTAGCGGATCTTGGGCGGCAACACAAACATGATGGCCGGCTGGTCCAGATAACTCAGGTGATTGGCAACAAAGAACACTGGCCCCTCCAGGTTCTCCAGATGTTCAGCCCCTTTAACTTCAAGAGTCGTAAAGCTGCGCAGCAGAGGGAAATTGAAAATGGTGTCCCAGATCCGGCGCAGCGCCCTGACCGGGCCGGAGTTGGTCCAAAATCTGAAATGGTCGCGCCCGGTCAACTTTTCCCGTTTCTCAATGATCCGGCGCAGATCGCTGACCCGTGTCTCCGCCCCGATTTGAGAGTCCTCGATATCGAGCCGGAATTCCTGTTCCAGGTAATTGACCAGTTCCAGACGGTCGATGGAGGAAAGCCCCAAATCAGCCACCAACCTTGAATCCTCGTGTATTTCAGCGGTGCTCATCCCGGTGATACGGGCCAGCAGATTAATCAGGTTATCACGGGAGATCTCACCTCTGCTCCCCTGCGGCCCTTTTTTTAACTGTTCCTTAACCTGAAATTTACGTATTTTCAGCGTAGTGGTCTTGGGAAATTCAGCCTCCTGCCAAATAGAAAAGCCGCTGATCCGGTGCAGGGCATCCAGCCTCTGGTTGGTCTCGGCGATGATCTCATCCGGATTTCTGCCGCTGCCATCCAGAATCAAAACCGCATGCACCTCTTCGCCACCTCCCTTGTCAATTCCGATCACGCATGACTCACGAATGCCGGGTGTCCGGTTCAGCACCCCTTCCAGCTCATCAGGGTAAACATTGATCCCGGCCCCGGTAACGATCAGTTCCTTTTCCCGGCCCTTGATGGTCAACCAGCCGTCGGGGCTGATCTCACCCAAGTCGCCGGTTTTGAACCAGCCTTCACCGTCGAAGGCCTCCCGGGTGGCCTTTTCGTTCTGATAATAGCCGGGAAAGACATTTGGTCCGCGCGCCAGCAGCTCTTTTTCCGCGATCTTCAGCTCGACCTCCGGCAGCGGCGGTCCCACCGAGCCGGGCACCTGCCGCTCCATGGTGTTGACGGTCAGGACCGGTGAGGTCTCGGTCAAGCCGTAGCCCTCCAGAAGCGTGAAACCCAGTCTGTCCCAAAAACGGAAAACATCCCTATCCAGCGGCGCCCCGCCTGACACAAACACCCTGAAATTCCGGCCAAACCTCTTATGCACAGGGAACAGTAGAATTTTGCGCCAGCTTTTGGGAAGCCGGTCGGCAAAACCAATCATAGAATTAAACAGGCCGCGCAGATGTTTTTCCTCCAGCCCCTGCTCGATGGAGCTCTTAAGAAGCTGCATCAGCCGGGGGACGGTCATCATGGCATAGATATTCTCTTCGGCCAGGGCCTCCATGATCGCCGAAGGCTTCAGGGTACGCGGATATATTACCGACGCCCCCCGGTAGAGCGGGGTGAAAAAGCCTCCCATCTGTTCGAACATATGGGATAGGGGCAACAAGGACAAAAAGTTGAAGTCGGCGGTGATGATCGGCACCTGTTGATTGATCTGGGTCATGTTGGCAACCAGATTGGCGTGGGTAAGCATGACACCCTTGGGATTGCCGGTAGTGCCGGAGGTATAGATGAGCTGGGCCATGTCGTGCGGGGCCGGGTGGGCTGTTTCAGTGAGCGGCGCGTGGCCCTCGAGCAGGTACTGCAGGTCTTCGGCCAGGATCGAATTGGATACTTCCAGCCGTTCCGGCTTATAACGACTTTGGATCACAACCTTTGCTTCAGTCAGCTTGTAAATGGTTTCGGCCCGCTCGCGATCGGACATGAAATCGACTGGTACGGCAACAGCGCCGCGAACAATAATCCCCCAGTAAGCAACACCCCACCAGGAGGAATTTGGAGCCCACAAAAGCACCCGCTCCCCGGCCTCTACCCCTTTGGCTGCCAGCAGACCGGCCATCTTCAGCGACAGCTCATGGACTTCCCGATAAGAGAAGATCAGGCACCTGATCCCGGTGCGATTTATGAAGATGGTTTTCTCGCCATGCCCCTTAAATGTGTCGAACAGGTCAACCAGTGTCTGCATGGCACCCCCGTAATCGGTTTTGGAAGCCTTATTCTTTGGGATGACCCTTTGATTCTATATCGCGCTTTTCATGATAGAAGAAACGGACCATATAGTATTCGAATGGATAACCGCTATCAAAGTAGCGAAAATTTTCCTGGTGGCGCAGATCAATGCTTTCCAGGGTTGTTATCCCCGAAGCAATTTCAAATTCATGGTCAGTGTTTCCAAAGGGGTCGATCCCGTAGTAAATTCCGTAACGCATGCCGCTGTCCATGGCCATACCGCCCGCATCGCGTACCGAGGAGGGGCCGAAGATCGGCAGTACCAGATAAGGGCCCGATTCCACCCCCCAGTATCCCAAGGTCTTGCCGAAATCCTGGACCCGTTGCGGCAAACCCAGAGGGGTGGCCGGATCAAACAGCCCCCCCAGTCCGATGGTGCTGTTGGTTACGAAACGCCCCAGTGTTGTCAACGACTCCATCCCCTTCAGTTGGAACATGCTGTTGGTCAGGTTACGCACCTCTCTGATGTTGCCAAAGAAATTAGACAACCGGTCCTGCACGAAGACGGGGGTGACATACTCATAGCCGCGCACCACCGGCAGAAACAGGTATTTGTCGACGTAGAAATTGAACTTGTACATGCTGCGGTTGAAGCCTTCCCACGGATCGGCAATATCCGCAAAGCGCTGGTCCCGGAATTCTTCGACCGAATGCATGGGTGGCTCCTCGGGAGGGAGAACCGGTCGGCTCGTGGTGCAACCGGCCAGCATCAGCGCCAGTAGCGCTCTCAAAAATATCCGGTTAGGGCCTGCCATCCTTGGGTACCTCCTTGCCATTGAAAAAATCAACCATGTAGGCCAGATTCTCCTTGTACTCCAAATTTCCCAAATGGCCCCCGCGTGGGTAGAGCTTGAAACGTTCCCGGAACAATTCTGACAGATAATCAAGGTCCGACTTGGTGAGAATAAAGTCGTTCCTGTTGGTCATGACCCCGAATTTTGTTGATGATCTTAAATAGTCCTCGATGCTCTTCAGATCCAGGGAACCGATCAGCGCCTGCTTGCTGAGGCCGGGACGCTTCTTTTTGAAGTAGGGGTAGAAATACTCGTTGAAATAATCAAAGAAACTCAGATGGGTCGAAACCAGGAAATAGTCGTAAACCGGATCGGTATTCTCCAGTACCTTGTTCTTTGGCACCACATAGCCGCTGTTGGTCAGCACATCCGAGGTAAAAATCATGCCGGCCAGGTTGATCCGGAAGGTCAAACCTATCAAACCGCCGGTCTCCTCCTCTGAAAAGAGACGTTCCTTATAGACCGCATATATAAAGTCATCATTGATGGCGATAAAGTTGCCGTAGCGGTAAAACTCGCTGAACCTGGCCAGCATCCGGTTAAAGAATTGCCCTTCCTTCTTCGGCCCGCCCGGGATCTTTTTTAACAGTTCCTCAATCCGCATCACAGAATCGTACAGGTTGACCGAAGGGTTGATCATCAGGACCTTGCGGAAATTAAATATTTTACGTCCCTCATCCAGTTTGGCTACGAAGGCGGCCTGGGTGCCTCCCAGGCTGTAGCCGCCCAGATAGAAATCAGACACCTTGATATCTGGTTTGATCTCGTTCCAGGCGGCCTCCATCGCACGGTAAAGGTCGGCCGCATCCTCGTTGAGATCTCCAGGAATGCAGCTTTGTGAGGCAGAGATGATGAAATTGGGGTGGGAAGGCGAAGGTAGCGTAATAACGTGGTAACCGGCCTGGTAGAGGGATTTCAGCAAGGTCAAAAGTTTAGGGGCTGCACTGCTGGAGCCGGCACCTGCAATCAGGAAGACCAGCGGCGCCTTTTGCTTCTGGAAGGCCGCAGTGCAGCGCAGACCTTCATCATAAAAGAAGATTTCCGGCTTTTGCCGATCCGGGATGATATCCAGGACCAGTTGCCTGATCGGGATCTTTTTGGGCAGCTCCGGGATGAGCTTGGCCGGTGTACCCAGGATAGTGGCATCATATGAACCCGGGATCGGATAGCCATAGCTGTCTTCCTCGGCCTGACACCACACCGGCCACAACATGAGGTAGACTAAAAACAGCAGTCTGACGTACGCCATGTACAATGCTCCTTTACAGCGTTCAGCAACTTGCAAGATTACGGGCCTTTTTCTCTCAGATACCTTTTGGAGCAGCAAGGATGGGCATGGGCCTTCTTGCTTGAGGCAACCGGAAGTTGGCTAAAAAATTATCGAAAATGAAGATTATCCTTGCTCAAAAAATTATACCTGTAAAAAGTTAGCTTACAACGAGAGGCAGAATGTCGGCACCTTGGGCCAGGAACCGGCTTAATCGGTTGACAAGGCAGGTGGGCAGGCTTTAAGTTAGGTCATATGATCGATCGGGAAAAAATAAAAAAGCGATTCAAGTCCATCTTGTCGCTGAACAGTCACCCCGGACATATCTCGGCCGGTTTTGCAGTGGGGGTTTTCATCAGTTTTACCCCTTTTTTCGGACTGCACACCCCCCTGGCGATTGCCATGGCTTTTCTGTTTCGCCTAAACAAGCTGACCTGCATCACCGGAGCCTGGGTTAATACCCCCCTCACAATCGTGCCGGTCCTGGCGGCCAGTTACAAACTGGGGCGAATCATGCAGGGCAAACCGGTCAGAGAACTAACCGTCAAGGGGCTGGAATGGCAGCATCTCAAGGTGAATGCCAAATCGCTGCTCCTGGGAAGCTCAATCATCGGTTTTGTGGCCGCGGTTGCGGCCTATTTCATCTGTTATTGGCTGGTGGTTTCATTCAGGGAAAAGGATGCGGCACAGGCGGAACTGACACGTGAAATGGAAGAGGTCGGGGATGAGTTGGATTAGCTGAAAGAGCAGTTTAACTATTTTTAAAAAGAGGAGGAGTCTGCACTAACTTACCACGCATTGCCGGTTAAACAGTCATTTCTTCTCCGGTCCTTCCATACTCATCCGGTCGAGCAGGTCCCAATTGGTTTTGGGTGCCAAGACCTGGATCCCGCGCTCCTTCTGGATAGCCTGAACATAACGGTTGATCCGCTCCTGGTCGGCCTTGAGAATATGTATAAAGCGGTGGCCGCAAAGAAGCAGCTTACCTTCCTGATGTTCCCAGGCCGATTCTGCCACCGCCAGCACCGGAGGAAGCTTGCCGTCCAGATCGATAAAGAACATAGACAACGGCGAAGGTTGCTCCTGCGGCTCGACGGCAAGCCTTATTCCACCTACACTCAAGTTTACAGCTAGCTCCTGAAACTTGAGATTGGAGGGTAAACCTTGGGCTTTCATATAGTCCATGACCCGCTTGAATTCTTTGCGATAAAATGTCAGTGGAAAATTTTGTCGGGCGTGGAACAGTTTTATGGTGGTGTCTATGCGGACCGTCTGGCGGCGCTGGTAAATTTCGAGATTGTCGCGCAGCTGAAGCTGAAAGATATTGCCTTTAACTGTGACCAGTTCGGCAATCATCTGCAGACCCATTCCAAAGGCTTCGGTAGAGATCTTGTACTCTATTTTTTTTGAGGCATCAGGCAATTCAAGCCCGATCGCATATGGGATCTGCAGTTCGATGATGTCCTGATAGCGATTGACGATAAAACCGCTCAGCGATTCGTACTGCTCCCGGTCACGCCCTTCGGACATGTTTATCAGGAAAGCCTTCTGCTTTAGCGAAAAATAACGGCTGTAATCGATATGCGAAGCGGATGAGTTCTTCATGATGTATGGCTACATTTCCATGATCACCGGCAATATCACTGGCCGGCGCTCAATAGTTTTCTTGAAAAAACGCCGCAAAGCCTGACGGACAGCCTGCTTTACCTCCTCAGAGTCGCAGCGCATCTCCTCATTTAACTCAGTCAGCGCATCCATCACAATAGCACGAGCCTGTTCCAGATAATTCTTGCTCTCATCCTCAAAGACAAAACCGCGTGAGACAAGATCAGGTCCATAGATCAGGGTTCCGCTGGACTGGTTCATGCCGATGATTATCACTACCATTCCATCCTCGGAGAGATGCTTGCGGTCCTTCAGCACAATGGCCCCGACATCGCCGACCCCTTTACCATCCACAAAAACCCGTCCTGATTCGACCTTTTCGACAATGGCAGCAGTATCTGCGTAAAAGGAGACTACATCCCCATTGGTGGCCAGTATGCAGCGTTCCTCAGGAAGGCCAACCTTGCGGGCTACCTGGACGTGCTTGACAAGATGACGGTATTCCCCGTGGATCGGTATGAAGAATCGCGGCTGGACCGTATTGATCATCAGCTTGAGCTCTTCCTGGCTGGCGTGTCCGGAGACATGCACCTCGGATACCTTCTCGTGGAAAACCTCGGCGCCGCGGCGGTAGAGGTGGTTGATCAACTCAGAAATAGTGCGTTCGTTACCGGGGATGACGCGTGAAGAGAGGATGACAGTATCGCCCTTTTCCAACTTGATCTGTTTGTGATCGTCCATGGCGATACGGGTCAGGGCGCTCATCGGCTCGCCCTGGCTGCCGGTCGAGATGATGCAGACCTGCTCCGGCGGCAGATGCGGGAGTTCCTTCAGGTCAAACAACATGTCATCGGAGATGGTTAGGTAGCCGAGTTGGCGGGCGATGCGTACGTTGGCAATCATGGAGCGGCCATTGAGCAGGATCTTGCGGCCGCAGCGGATGGCCACGTCCGCCACTTGCTGCACGCGGTGGATGCTGCTTGAGAAACATGCCACGATGATGCGCCCCTGACATTTGGGGAAGATGTCATTGAAGGCTTCCCCCACATATTTCTCGGAGAGGGTATAACCCTCGCGCTCGACATTGGTGGAGTCAGATAGAAGCGCCAGGACCCCCGCCTCACCATAACGTGACAGGCTGGCCAGGTCAGTCAGTTGGCCATCGACCGGGGTCTGGTCGATTTTGAAATCGCCGGTGTGGATCACTACCCCTTCAGGTGTGGTAATGGCCAAGGCACATCCATCCACCACGGAATGAGCCACACGCAGGAACTCGACCCGAAAACAACCCAGATCAACGCTGTCGCGCGGCTTGACTGTCACCAGTTCTACCACGTCGTCCAGTTTGTATTCCTTCAGTTTCTCATTTACAAACCCGAGCGTAAGCGCCGTGCCATAGACCGGTACGTTAAGTTCCTGCAGCACAAAAGGCAACGCGCCGATATGGTCTTCGTGACCATGGGTCAGGCAGATGGCGCGCACGCAAGCGCGATGCTCGCGCAGCCAGGATATGTCAGGAATAACATAATCAATCCCGAGCATATCCGGTTCCGGGAACATCAGCCCGCAATCAACAATAATGATGTCATCAGCACACTGATAGGCCATCATATTGAGGCCGATCTCTCCCAGCCCGCCAAAAGGTATGATTTGCAAAGATGAGTTAGATCCAGCAACTTCCATAAGAGATTCTTTCCGGTAAAGCAGGAATTAATTTTTTGGGAACCGCTTTAATGTGTAGAGCGGAATTCTGAGGAGGGAGAAGCAAATCCCATTGAAAAGAGAATTAGCATAAGGCGTCAAGCGACTTTTGCAGGATTCACCGTTCTCTCAGAAAGGGTGCCAAGCTGGCAATCTTGGCATCGCAACGTCCGATCCAGCTTTTCCCGGGTGTTGCCAGCCAGGTGGCCGAGTAGAAGGAGCTGCGAATGGCCCGATAAGCAATCAAGGCACGATTTAAATCCCCTTGGCGCTCGTTCAGTTCAGCGATAATCCAGAGTTGACGGGCTGCCTGTTCAATAGTGGGATGAAAGGGGATGTACATATGAATGGCTGATTCGTATCCGGCCACAGCACCGGTAAAATCACCCCTGCGAAAGGCCTCTTCACCCAACGTGAATTGGGTTTCCATGCGCCACCAGGTGCCGGCAATAAAAAGTAGCAGGCAGAGTACGACGATTACTGCTGCATTGATTAGTATGATGCGAAGGCGCTCAGCCATAAATCACCTGAAAAAATGTGGAACGGTAGTCAAAAGAACACCAAAGGCGGACAGAATTATCCCGACCAGGATCGCCAGCGCTGCTGCAATATCCAAGGGGGGACGCAGGCGGTGCGCTGCAGGCAAGCCCCAGACAATGGCCGCCATCCCTGCCAGTATCAAGGGAATAAATTTCAGTCCGGCATACATGTCATAACTCCAGATTGGATTGAATCCTATTGCGAACCTGTTCCATCATCTCGGTTTCGGCAGCCCCTTTGACAACAGAAGAAGAGGGAACTAACGGCGGGTGCAGGGTTATAGTGATATTACCGGGATTGATCCTGTATTTGCCGGCCGGATTGACCTTGCCGCTGCCGTTGATGGTGACCGGAACAACCGGTACCCCCGCTCGCAACGCCAGCAGAAAACCGCCCCGCTTGAACGGCAGCAACCTGTGATCCTTGGAACGGGTACCTTCCGGAAACATGACCACGCTCTTGCCTTCGCGGATAATCCTGGCCGCATTTTCCATGCTTTTCAGAGCCTTGCGCCCATGACTACGATCCAGGGGAATGTAACCTCCCCGCCGCATGGAAGGGCCAAACACCGGGATGTCGAACAGCTCTTTTTTGGCAATCCAGTTGATCTGGCGCGGCATGCTGGCCAGCAGCGACAATATATCGAAGTTGCTCTGGTGATTGCTCATGAAGATCACTGGGCCGGCGGGGAGGTATTCTCCACCCTGCAGACAAATCTGGACCCCGGCCAAGCGGAGTGAGAGTCGGGCCCACAAACGTGCATGACAGGCATAAATCCTGCCGCTGGTGTCGAACAGCGTACCAAGTATGGCACTGGCGGCAAAGAGAAAGGTTAATGGGATGAACACTGTCAAAAACAGGTATGCGCGAATCATGCAGAACTCCGGGTGCAGCCTGCATAACTTACTGTTTTCCCTGTTGCGAGTCAAACTAAAAGTATATTTCCAACTATAACTCCTTAACAGTATAGCGCAGATCAGGAGCTTGTTTTTCTATCCTCAATCTGGGCACAGAGGTCCAGAACTCGAATTTTTTCCAGTGGCAAGCTCTGTTGTGACATAAAAGATCTCCTGATGTCTGCGGGGGTAGTTATTTTGTAACGGGCAATCCAAATGTAAAACCGTGTGTTTATGACAATAATACTAATGAGGTTTATGAACACAAATTATTTTTATGTTATAAGTGCATCTGAAGATACCAGCTTCCTCCTCTCGGGAGTAAAAAATATGGAGATATTATGACAACGAGAACGATTATCACAACCGGCCAAGGGTTCCAGGTTGGTAAAATCATCTGCCTGGCCCGCAATTACGCTGAACACGCCCGAGAACTCGGCAATGAGACCCCGGCGGCACCGGTTTTATTCATGAAGCCCGCCACAGCGGTCATCGGGGACCGGGACACGGTACTAATTCCAGGTTATTCCCAGGAATGCCACTATGAGGTCGAGCTGGCGGTGCTGTTAGGGAAACAGGCCAGGCAGGTCCCTCCGGAGCAGGCCCTGGAGTGCGTGGCCGGATACGGTGTGGCCATCGACATGACCCTGCGTGACGTGCAAAACCAGTTGAAGTCCAAAGGACTTCCCTGGGAGATTGCCAAAGGTTTTGACACCTCTTGCCCCTTATCGGATTTTGTACCGGCCGCCAATGTGGCTGATCCGCATAATCTCAATCTGCGCCTGACAGTGAATGGTAATCTTCGTCAGAACGGTAATTCAGCAGACATGATTCACCGTGTACCGCAGATCATTGCCTATATCTCGGGCATCTTTACCCTTGAGCCGGGTGATATCATCCTGACCGGCACCCCGGCCGGCGTTGGCCAGGTTATGGCGGGCGATGTCATGGAGGCTGAAATATCCGAGGTTGGCAAATTAAAAATTATGGTAAACTGAATTCCCAGATTCCATTCAGGACGCTTTCTTAGCCGCCTTCTTCAACGGATCTCATTCTTCAATATGGCTTGGTTTCATCTGGATGCATCTGCACTGCGTGGGGAACAATGACCAAGGAAAACCGTCTGAGACCCAAGAAGCGGCTGCCGCGGATTATGAGACTTCTCAAGCGTATCCGGCCGGCCAGTCTGCCGGTCACCTACCGCAATAATCGGGTTGTCCTTTTTCCGGATGGCCCCGGCTTTTTCCGCTCGTTGCACGCTGCCATCCGTTCGGCGCAGAATTTTATCCTTCTTGAATATTACATGATCCGGGCCGACCAGACCGGTTACGCCTTAGCCGGAGAACTGGCTGTTGCAGTCGAGCGCGGGGTCCGGGTTTTGTTGATATATGATTATATCGGTTGTGTAGAAACCTCCCCGGTATTTTTCAAGTACCTGTCCCAGCGCGGCATAGAGCTGATTCCTTTCAATAAGCCCTCCTTCAGACGTGGAGTTGGCTGGTTTGATAAGCGCGACCATCGCAAGATGGCAGTCATAGACGGAAATCTGGCCTTTCTGGGTGGCTTCAATATCGGCGATGAATATGCGGGTGTTGTTGCCTTGATGGATTGTTTTCGTGATGTCGGCTTCAGCGTCAGCGGCAAAGCAGTCCAGGAGCTGGTCAGCATTTTTCGCGAGACATGGCAGATGGAACGCGGCGATTTTCCGGATCTTCCCGATCAACCTCACCCAGTACCAGATAAAGCCGGCCACAGCCGCCGGCACGGACAGGCCAACGTCATCATTGTCAGCGGTGGGCCGCATCACCGTAGCTCCTATATCCGGAGTGCCTTTTTGCTCAGTATCGCCTCCGCATCAGAGGAAATCATCATTGCGACACCTTATTTTGTGCCAGGACCCAGGATCATTCGCTCCCTGCTACGGGCCACCCGCCGAGGAGTGAGGGTCTGCCTGTTACTGCCGTCACGCTGTGATGTGCCGCTAGTAAGTCTCCTGGGACGCAGTTACTATGCTGCTCTTCTTAAACAAGGAATCGAGATTTATGAGCTCAAAGGAAAGATTCTGCATGCCAAGATAATGCTAATTGATGGGGAGCGAACCGTACTCGGCTCAGCTAATCTTGATCAACGTAGTTTTCACCGCAATTTCGAGCTTAATGCCATCATAGACAGTGGCGCTTATGGAGGGCAGATACGAAGGTTGTTATTAGATGATTTCAACTGCTCGCAACGCATCATCCTGAAGCATCACGAAGATCGCGGTACCTTGGCCAGGATATTGGAGCGAGTGGTTAACCTTTTCAGCTGGTTTCTATGATAACTCGGATATTCGGCTCTTTACTAACAAGACCCGAAACCAGATCCAGACAGCAATCGCGGTTATTACGGACATTACAGGGTTGCGAGTTAAACTTTCAAAGTATCTTTGATAGAAGGCAAGCCATAACGGCGCCACGACCCCGGCATCCTTACCGCGCCTAAAATCGCGCCGCACATCAAGCCAAAACAGGAGCTGCCAGATATTGGAACTGACATGTTTTCCGGTGCCTAGCCAGAATTTCAGTCGCCAGCTCGCAGGCCGTTCGGCCAGCCGGATCCGGATGCCCTCCAGTAGCGGATGCAGCAACAATTTGCCTGTAGAGGCGTGGCTGCAATAGATTCCATGTTCATCAAAAAACTCTGTCCAACCTACAACCAGATTATTGACGATGACCGCATTCAGGATTTGGCGCTGACAAAGCCCTTCCATCTCAAACCTTCGGGCCGATGTGCTGATTTCTACCGGCAATAACTGCCATGTCGCTCGCTGCTGGACCAGTGTTGCCAGCCGAATATCCTCCAGGTAAGGCAGTGATGTGTTGAAACCGCCTAACTGATGAAAAAAGGAGCTGGTTATCATAAAACCTTGATCTCCGCGGATGCAGTCAACTCGATTCAGACGCGCCTTGGACTCGTAAAAAAAATAGGCGAGGGAAGCCTCCTCCTGACTACGGCGGAAGTTAAGCTTAAAACGGGCGGCCCGCAAAGGCGAGCCATGATCGTTCAATTGGCCTTCAAAAGCGGTCACAGCCTTGAACAGGGCTTGGTTATCGGTAAAGCGGCTATCGGCATGCAGAAACAACAGCAGCTCTGCTGAGGCAACATCAGCTCCCTGGTTCATCTGGTTTCCACGCCCAGCCGGTGAGCGAACAATCTTTACGCTGAATGGTTGTACCGGTGCCAGATTGACGGCTAAATCCAGTGTTCCATCGCCGGAACCGCCATCACAGACAATTACCTCAAAAATTGACTTTTCCTGTTTTGCCAGGTTGGAAAATAGTGATTGCAGCTCAAAACTCTCATTCAAGGTTGGTATAATGATGGAAAGTTCAGGATGGACCGTTGACATGACAACTCCCGGGGAATGATAAGCAGTGTATCCAAGCCAGCCTCAAATGCAAACAAATGTTGGCTATGAACTCATAGACTCTCATTGTCATCTGGATCTGGAGCCTCTGCACTCCAACCTTTGCAATGTATTGAAAAATGCTCGTCAGACAGGCGTAACGCGCTTCGTGCTGCCCGGTGTGCATCCTGACGGTTGGGATAGAATTGCAGATTTGGCGAAAAAAGAAAACAGTATCCTGCCCGCCTTTGGTATCCACCCCTCGCATGCCGGACTGGCTGATGATGTAGTCCTCAAGCAGCTTGAAAAACTGGCAAAGATGGCCAGCGCCATCGGCGAGATAGGCTTGGATCCATTCTATCAGGTGCCGCTGGAGGTGCAGGAAATGGCCTTTAGGAAACAGCTTCGTTTGGCTGTTTTTTGGGGCTTGCCGGTCCTGATCCACTGTCGTCGGCTTTTTCAACGGACTCTGCAACTTTTGAAGGAGGAACAGGTTGGCCAGGTGGGTGGTTTAATG
Organism: Desulfuromonadaceae bacterium; assembly: GCA_036504875.1. Classification (GTDB taxonomy): domain Bacteria; phylum Desulfobacterota; class Desulfuromonadia; order Geobacterales; family Pseudopelobacteraceae; genus JACPFJ01. The sequence continues at coordinate 47,380 of DASXUK010000026.1, read as the reverse complement.
CACTCTTTTTCGGGTTCGGTTGAGATGGCCCTTGAATTCATCCGCCTCGGCTTTTGCATCTCCATCTCCGGCACTGTTACTTGGCAGGGTGCGGTCCGTCCGGTCAGTCTGGCCCGCGAACTTCCTTTGGAGAGCCTGGTGCTGGAGACAGATGCACCCGACCTGTCGCCGCAAATTTACAAAGGCCAGCCCAATCAACCGGCCTTTCTGCCGGAAGTGCTACAGACGGTGGCCAGGATCAGGGGAGTTGACCCCGAGGAGTTGGCCCGCCAAACCTCACTAAACATTCTCAAGCTCTTAAAAAAACGAACTGAATTTGACATTTCCTAAGCGGGCATTACACTATAAACAACCGTGGCCTGAACAGACTTTCATGTGTTTGATAAATGCAATAAAAGTACTGGCGGCTTTTCCTTTATTACAGAATGAGGTTTCAGGTTAAAAAGTCTTGCTTACAATCCGTGCTGTAGGTAGACTCACACAACTCATTCAATAAAGGATCTTAACGTGAGATATCTATTGTTCATTGCAGCTTCTGGTTTCCTCTTGATCGTTTCAGGATGCACCATGCTCACCGGCTGGAAGAGCATCCCACCCCCAGGAGGGTGTGACCGGTGCCATACCCTGGCGATCAGTAACAACTGGCAGATCATTTATCAACCGGCCATGGTTGCGGACGAACGTGGTCGACAGTATTTTCAGACACCGGAATATAATCTTGATCTGAAGGGCAAACAGCAGTCACCGCTGGAAACAAAAAAAGTTGAGGAGCAGGCCTGTTTTGATTGCCACAAATCACCCAGCCCGGCTCACCGTGCACATAAGGGGCGTTTCCATCACTGAAAGACTGGGCCAAATTTGCGAATATTCATGTAATGAAATATATTCTTGACATTAGTTTTATAGTGAGTATATTCATAAATCGATTTCTAAACCATACGCAATGCGTTTAATGGTCAAATTCACATGAAAAGAGGAGAAACAATGAAAAAGCTTATCACACTGACACTGGTTATGGCTCTCGCCGCTGCTTTCACCACAGGCTGCAAGAAAAAAGAAGAAGCTCCTGCTCCTGCTCCTGCTGTTGAGGCACCTAAGCCTGTTCAGGCACCGATGTCTGCTAAAGCTCCTGGTGCTACCGAAGCCCCTAAGGCTCCTGAAGCTCCTAAGGCTCCTGAGCACAAGTAACAAGCTTTCCCATTGCGGATCGCAAAAGCCTGCGGGTTTACCCGTAGGCTTTTTTTTATCTGCTTGACTGGAAGGGGGGAGAGCTCATGCATGAGATGTCCATCACACAGGGCATCATCGAGATCTGTGAAAAACACGCCCAAGGCAAAAAAGTACTCTCAGTGGATATCGAGATCGGAGTGTTGAGCAATATAGTGCCTGAGGCGATCGAATTCTGCTTCGAAGCCTGCAGCCGGGGCACATTAATGGAAGGGGCCACCCTGAATGTCATTAGAGTACCAGGGAGCGGCAGATGTCATGATTGCGGGGCTGAGACACCCTTACAGGCTGTTTTGGATGCCTGCGCTCAGTGCGGCAGCTTGCTGGTGAAAATAGAGGCGGGTGAGGAGATGCGGGTCAAGGAGATCGAGGTGGTTGATTGATGGCCTTCATTCTTCATCCAATGCCCTTTTTTTGGCGGGGTTCCAATTCCATAAAAATCATTTTCAGCTACTCAACCGCACCACTGATCCGCTGTGCTCGACTCAATCTCCCCGCCTTTAATTTCGCCCGGTTTTAATCAATACTACATCACCCTGGCCACTTCCGGCGACACATGCGCGGAATACTGCGCAAAATTATCCCTGAACATGCTTACCAACCTTTGGGCGGCCTGGTCGTAAGCGGCCCGGTCACTCCATGTATTGAGCGGATTAAGAACCTCACTTGGTACACCGATGCAAGAAGTCGGAATGCTTAGGCCGAATACAGTTTCTTCTTCAAAGGTGCCGGCATTCAAAGTACCATTTAAGGCGGCATTAACCAGAGCCCTTGAGTAAGCGATCTTCATCCGCGCTCCGACACCGTAGGGACCTCCGCTCCAACCGGTATTAACCAGCCAGCAGGCGACATCGTGTCTGGCTATCTTTTCACCGAGCAGGTTACCGTAAGCAATAGGACTAAGCGGCATGAATGGACCACCGAAGCAGGCGGAAAAGGTTGCAGAAGGTTCTTTTACTCCAGCTTCGGTGCCAGCCACCCGGGCGGTATAGCCGGACAGAAAATGGTATATCGCCTGTTCCCTGGAAAGTCGCGCAATCGGTGGCAGCACGCCGTAGGCATCACAGGTCAGCATGATGATGTTCTGCGGATGTCCGCCTGTTCCACTGAGCACAATATTGGGAATATGAGTCAGTGGATACGAGGCACGCGTATTTTCGGTAAAGGAATTATCATCAAGGTCTACCCGGCGGGTATGGGTATCGATAGAAACATTTTCTAAAATTGTCCCAAACCTTCTGGTGGTTTCATAAATCTCCGGTTCCGCCTGTTTGGAAAGATTGATTATTTTTGCATAGCAGCCCCCTTCAAAGTTAAAGACCCCTTTATCATCCCAGCCGTGCTCGTCATCGCCGATCAAGGATCGATTTGGATCGGCAGAAAGAGTAGTCTTTCCGGTTCCGGAAAGACCGAAAAAGATGGCAGTATCATTTTTGGGACCGACATTGGCTGAGCAGTGCATGGGAAGAATTTTCTTCTCGATTGGCAGTAAATAATTGAGTATGGTAAATATTGCTTTTTTATTCTCGCCCGCATAACTCGTACCGCCAATTATGATAATCTTTCTAGCCAGGTTGATGATGATGAAAGCCTCTGAATTGGTGTTGTCCTGGGAAGGGATGGCGTGGAAATTCGGCAGGTTGATCATGGTAAATTGAGGCCGGTGTGTCTCCAGATCTGCTGCAGAGGCACGTACAAACATGTTTCGGGCAAACAGGCAATGCCAGGCTTTTTCCGTAATAACCCGGATCGGAAGGCGATGTTCTTTGTCAGCGCCGGCAAAGCAGTCTTGCACGAATAAATCCTTGCCGTGCATATAAGCCAGCATACGGTTGTAAATTCCATCGAAATTAGCCGGATCGTAAGGTTTATTGATATTGCCCCAGCTGATGTTTTCGTTGGATGAAGGTTCCTGCACAATAAATTTATCATTCGCGGCCCGGCCGGTGTAATGCCCTGTTTTAACGGCAATGGCACCCATATGGGATAAAAGACCTTCCCCTCGTTTTACGACCTGCTCATAAAGAACTGCGGTGGGTGGAGTCCAATAGATCAGATTCGCATTGGTGATACCATGTTCTTCAAGACCGGATCCCCTGGTGACATCGTTGAATTTAGCCACAGCGGCCCTCCTTATAGGTAAACAATTAAAAAAGCCTACCATGTTTGCGTAATAAAGCAAAAAGCTGGATGATAAGATTATCATCCAGCTTTTGGTACTATTGGTTGCTTGCTGGGGTAACCAGCTATTTTCTAATCGTTAAAGCCATTTGCAGTCGGATCAAACTGTTCCCAGTGCTCCGGCGATCTCCACAATCCGGACAGTATTAACTCGCGGATATGCAGGAATTCCTTGGGCAGACGATCATACAGTTTTACGAACAGCTCTTCATGGGAAACGATTTCATCCTTCCACAAATCCCGGTCAACCGACATCAACTCATAAAACTGTTCGCGGCTGACGCTGTCAAGACCACTCCAGTCAAGGTCTTCATAGCGCGGCATCCAGCCCAGCGGGCTTTCAACAGCAGCGGCCTCACCCTTGACCCGCTCAACCACCCATTTCAAGATGCGCATGTTTTCGCCATAACCGGGCCACAAGAATTTGCCATTGGCATCCTTGCGGAACCAGTTGACACTAAAGATGCGCGGCGGTTTCGGCGTAGTCCTTCCGACCTGCAGCCAGTGGGCGAAGTAATCAGCCATGTGATAGCCACAGAATGGCAACATCGCAAAAGGATCACGACGAACATCGCCAACCTTGCCGACAGCTGCAGCTGTCGTCTCAGAGCCCATGGTTGCGGCCAGATACACGCCAAAACTCCAGTTAAAGGACTGATATACCAAGGGGATAACGCTGTTGCGCCGGCCACCAAAGATAAAGGCGCTGATCGGCACCCCCTTAGGATTTTCCCATTCCGGATCTATGGAAGGGCACTGGCCGGCAGGAGAGGTGAACCTGGAGTTGGGATGGGCTGCATTGCGGCCACAACCAGGAGTCCAGGCATTTCCCTGCCAGTCGGTCAAATTCTCCGGGAGTGTATCGGTCATCCCTTCCCACCAGACATCCCCGTCAGGGGTAAGGGCCACATTGGTAAAAATGCTGTTGGATGCACAGGAGATCATGGCATTCGGGTTTGTGCTCATGGAAGTACCAGGGGCCACACCGAAAAAGCCGGCCTCGGGGTTGATAGCATACAGCTGCCCGTCCGAGCCGGGTTTGATCCAGGCTATATCATCACCGACCGTGGTGATTTTCCAACCCTGTTTCTGGAATACCTCGGGTGGCACCAGCATGGCCAGATTGGTCTTGCCGCAGGCGCTCGGGAAAGCTGCCCCAACATAGGTTTTATCGCCTTTAGGCGATTCGAGCCCCAGGATAAGCATATGCTCGGCCAACCAACCTTCATCATTGGCGATCTTGGAAGCAATGCGCAGGGCCAGGCACTTCTTACCCAGCAGGGCGTTGCCACCATAGCCGCTGCCGAACGACCAGATCGAGCGCTCTTCCGGAAAATGAACGATATATTTTTCTTTGTTGCAGGGCCAGGGCACATCTTTTTGGCCCGGCTCCAGCGGGGCGCCGACCGAATGCAGGCAAGGTACGAATTCACCGCTTCCCAGCACATCCAGAACAGGTTTGCCCATGCGGGCCATGATTCGCATATTTACTGCCACATAAGGGGAATCAGAGATTTCGATACCGATTTTGGCGATCGGCGATCCAAGTGGTCCCATGCTGAAAGGAATGATATACATGGTCCGGCCGCGCATGCAGCCCTTGAACATCTTGTGCAGCTTTTCCTTCATCTCCTTCGGATTCATCCAGTTATTGGTAGGCCCGGCATCCTGTTTGGTCAGGCTGCAAATAAAGGTACGGTCTTCTACACGGGCGACATCTATGGGATCAGACCAGGCCAGGTAGCTGTTAGGCCTTTTTTCTGGGTTTAACTTTTTAAAGGTGCCTGCCTGCACCAGCAGTTTACAGAGCTCGTCATACTCCTCCTGAGAGCCGTCACACCAGTGGATCCTCTCAGGTTCGCACAAGGTGGATACTTCCTCCACCCATTTTAACAGCTGATCATTTTTCGGAACTTCATAACTCATTCTCTACCCCTCCCCTTGTCGTTTAGTTTTGTAACTAAGACCGAAAAGATCTTTGACCTCCTATCTTTGCTCTGACGAAATGTCCAATGGATTAGTAACTTCTTTGGAGAGTTTTTTCAGCCCGAGGAAAGCTAGAATTTATTTAGATTAAATACCACAAGAATCTAATTTTGCAAAATATTTTATGAAATTCATTGCATGTTTAGTATATACTCACGTGATAAAATGACATAAGCGGTTGCTTTTTCAGTAAAAACTTGGACTCAAAATTTAGAAACGCTATTTTAGTCAGATTGAAAGAGAGATCATTTCATGATGAGATTTAGAGCAACTACTATTTTGCTGGCCATTATTTTTCTCTGTATATTTGTATCAGAAGGGGACTGCGCAGAGCAGACGCCTGGTTCGGTGGAACGGGATCAGCCGGTCGCCCCACCGGTTCGGGCCTGGAACAGTCAGCTTTCAGTTGGCCTGCTGCCATCGGCTGATATAAGGAACATCCCGGCCTCGGCCGGAATAATTGATAATCGTTTCCGGCTTACACGCAGCTTTAAACCTGACGGGAATCTTACTCTAACAGTTGGTGCCGGATACGGGCTTAAAGTTATCGATTCCACCAAGGCTGGGCTACCGGAGGATTTGCATTCCCTGTTTCTGGAATTGGCAGCTCATTACGCTATCGCCGACAGAAACTTCGTTATGTTTAAGATGTTTCCAGGCCTATACAGCGATTTCAAGGATATCGGTGGTGATGATCTGCGGCTTCCGGTGCTGCTGTTGGGCGGGCATTCCTTTGATAATGGCCTGACACTGGTGGGGGGCTTTGCCTATCGTTTTGGATACCACGGATCGGCCTTGATACCGGCGCTCGGATTTTCTTATCAGCCCAATGAGCGTTGGCGGATTGATCTGGTAGCGCCACGTCCCGGCGTCACCTACAGCGCCTCTCGTCAGCTACGGCTGTTTGTAGCCGGAGATTTTGCCAGCGATGAATATGAGCTAAAGGACCATTCGCTGGGCGCTAAAGTGATAAAGTACAGCGACTACAAGGCCACAGGAGGTGTTGAGTATGCTCCTTCCACGGCTGTCAAACTGACCGGAGCGCTAGGCTATGCCTTTGATCGACGGTTTGATTTTTATGAGGGGGATCGGTCGAGGATCAGGTTGGATGCAGCACCTTTTATGAAGCTATCTCTGGATTTTGGCTGGTAGTTTTTTTCAGACCTAGCCTTGCAAGTATTCGCTTTCGCTAACACCGGCTGGATCGTAGTCCTGCGGATAGAGATGTGGATAGCATTTTAGCGCTGAATCGAGAACCCATTCCGATACCAGCCGATCAGTCCGTCGCTCATATGATAGACCTCCTTGTAGCCGCGCTGGGAGAGAAGATCCGCGGCCGGTTTGGAGCGAGCCCCGACCGTGCAGTAGACCAGGATAGCCCTCTCCTTAGGTATCTCCCCAAGCCGGTGTTCCAACTCGTTAACCGGTATCAGCACAGCACCCGCCAGCCTGGCCTGGCTGAATTCCTGCGGCGTGCGAACATCCAATACATACATATTCTTTTTTTTGTCCAACAGCGATTTGGCCTCGGCAGATGATATATCCTTTGTGGCGGCAAAACTGGATACTCCCTGTAAAACCTCCAACATCACCACCAGTAGAATTAACAGTAATTTTTTCAATTCGCCCCCCATAGCCCCAACAGTAATTTCGTTAAACCGCCGCCAGAGGCACCCCCTGACTCATTAGTTACTGGTAGCTTAAAGATCCAGTGTATAGCCCACTTGGGCCAGATGGAAGCCCTTGGGCAGATCGCGGAACAACCGGGCTGCAGCGGCAAACCCGGTGCAGTGACTGACAGCCAGCTTTTTTATAGCGTAGCCCTTTAAATGTGCAACTGTTTCATCTATCTGAAGCTGAGCACAAAAACCAAGATGCATCCCACCAACAACAGCGTAAAAATCGCGCTGGCCCAGTCTCTCGGCCACATGCTCAAGGGTGTTGATGATCCCGGCATGGCAGCAACCGAGAAGCAACACCAGCCCCTTTTTTGTCCGCAGAACCAGCGATTGGTCATCCGGCACAAGATCAGGCGCGCAGCCGGTGCTGTCGCAGTAGATGCCGGCATCCCCTTTTTCAAAGGCTGATCTGCGCGGGACCTCGCCGGTTAAAAAAATATCCGGTCGAATCTCGCGAAAGGAACTGGCCAGGTTAAAGGCAGCACCCATTGCTTCAAGCTCTGCTCGGCTTTGCGGGCTGCCGATCGGAATATGCTCCCCGGTATCCTTGACCCGATAACGAGCGCTGAAGATCCCCGGGTGGGCCCAAACCTCCTTGGCCCCTTTTTCCTTCAACAGCGGCGCCAGCCCTCCGGCATGGTCATAATGGCCGTGAGAAAGTACCACCCGACGCACCCGGGACAGGTCCCTGTGCATCCGCTGGGCATTGTGCAGCAGGGTTTGACCTTGTCCGGTATCGAACAGAATCGGTTCTCCACCGTGGGAAGGTTCAATCAGCGCCGCAAAGCCGTGTTCTCCCAAGGTTCCTGAGAGGGCGCCCACAGAATTATCGCAGAGGACCGTGATGCGCAAGCTCATAAAACTGAATTGTTTTTACAGTTTTTAGGAAACCTCGGCACGCCCAGCTTCCCCAATATGTTGAAGAGAGGACAGAATTGGGTGAAACCCGACTGGAACAGGTTCAACCCGACAAAACCGGTGAACCACAGCCAGTTTTGGCTGTGAAAATGCGCCAGCAGCAAGGAAATTATGATGAAGGAACCAGCCAGGATCCTAACCACCCGTTCAACGTAAAATTCTTCTTTCATTCTCTATTCTCCTGTCAAAGGTGGTCTTCCTGCTACTATTTCTTATCTTTTTCTTGCTCGACTTTTTTGTCGGTATTCTTCATGGCGCCCCGGTCCCCGAGGTCGCAGGTGTTGGACATTCAGGTCGGCACACCCAAGCGCGGCAGGATGTATTTCTGAAGGACGATCCAGAAGGCGACAATTCCGATCATTAACAGCAGCTCTTTCATCTGATTTCTCCGCTTGTGATTTTATTTGTGCCGGGACAGCATCTCGGCAATCTTTCCAGCCACCTCACCGGTCAATAGCGGGCAGATGCCCTTGTCGTTTTTGGCGCGGATAATTTTACAGCAGGTAACGCCATACTTCTCCTTGAACCACTGGTGCAGCTCGCGCGTCAGATGGGCAGTGGCTTTTTTATCCTGCAACACCAGCCCTAAGGCAACGGTACCGCCTGATACGGCGCCACAAATGCAGCCCGATCCCGAGCCTCCACCGAAACCGCTGACTGTGCTTACCACCGCTTCCGGCGTCTGCGGCGAAAATTGTTTGCGCAGCGCCTCCAGTACAGCCTCGGCGCAGTGGTACTTGCCGGAACGATAGAGCGCCTCGGCCTGCTGCCGGCACTGCTCTGCCTCATTGATATCTTCCGGAGTAACTATTGTCTTTTTTGACCAGAACATTACAACCTCGCTTTGATGTAATAACAGTGCAGAGCCGGATGGCCGTTAAGCCCGCTGTTGTTGACGGCGCTCTTTCCATGACTGTACAAGATAATAAAGGATCGGGATAGTAACCCGCGACAAGGTCGTGGAAGCGATCTCGCCGCACATCATGGTAATCGCCAATCCTTGAAAGATAGGATCAAAAACAATCACAAAGCTGCCTACGACCACGGCGGCGCCGGTCAGCAGCATCGGGCGGAAACGGACCGCCCCGGCCTCGATAATGGCCTCGTCCAGCGGCATCCCCTCGCGGCGCTTCATCTCGGCAAAATCAATCAGTATGATCGAGTTACGCACGATGATTCCGGCCAAGGCAATAAAGCCGATCATCGAGGTGGCGGTAAAAAAGGCCCCGAACAGGGCGTGGCCCGGCAGGATGCCGATCAGCGTGAGCGGTATGGGGGCCATGATCACCAACGGTGTGGTGAAATCCTTGAACCAGGCCACCACCAATATGTAGATCAGCACCATCACCGCCCCGAACGCCAGCCCCAGATCCCGGAAGACCTCGTAGGTAATATGCCACTCTCCGTCCCATTTCAGGCCAGGATGATTTTCCGACCAGGGTTGCTTTGAGGCCAGCACCTCGATCTTCGTGCCGTCCGGGGTCGACAGGCTGGCGATCTGGTCGCGAATCTTCAGGATGGCATAGACCGGCGCCTCGATCTGCCCCGCCACCTCGGCTGTCACATAAATCACATTCTTCAGGTTTTTGCGGTAGAGAGTCTTCTCCTCGTTGGCAGTAGTGACTGTTACCAATTGGGAGAGCGGCACGCTGCCTTGCGATCCGGAAAGGTAGACCGAGGAAAGGGCTGTAACTGAGCTGCGGTTGGCCGGAGACAGGCGCAGATTGATCGCTACCGGCTCCTTCTCCTTGGGCAGATGTAAAAGTCCGGCATCCTGGCCGGCCAGGACAATCCTCAGGGTCTGGGCCACTTCGTCGGCAGCGATTCCTGAAAGGGCGGCCTTTTCCCGATCAACCTTGAAGGTCAGTTTTTGCTGATCATCCTCGCGGTACCAATCAACATCTACAATGCCGGCGGTCTTAGCCAGGATGGACTTGATACGGGCGGCAATTGCGGTTCGGACAGTATCATCCGGCCCATAGACTTCGGCCACAAGGGTGGAGAGCACCGGTGGTCCGGGCGGGATCTCGGCCACCTTGACCCGCGCACCATAGCGGTCGGCAATCGACTTTACCAACGGCCGGATCCGTTTGGCGATGTCATGCGACTGGTCCTGACGTTCATCCTTAGGAAGCAGGTTGACCTGAATATCAGCCAGATTGCTGCCCTTGCGAAGGTAATAGTGGCGAACCAGGCCATTGAAGTTGAAGGGGGCGCTGGTGCCGATATACGTCTGGAAATTAATCACCTCCGGAACCTGGCGCAAGGCGTCCCCCATTTCGCGGGTCAGGCGGGCGGTTTCCTCCAAGGGGGTGCCGTCCGGGGCGTCAATGATCAACTGCAGCTCGTTTTTGTTGTCGAACGGCAGCATCTTGACCGTCACCCCTTTGAACAAGATCAGCGAGCATGACAGCAGGAGCAGTACGACTACAGCGCTCAAAAAGCCGTAGCGCAGCTTCTTGTCATGGATCAGCCTTCCCATCCACTTGCGGTAAAATGCCGTCAGTTTCGAGTCTTGCAACTCGCTCGGCGAGTCGGGATGGGCCTCTCCCTTCATGAAACGGAAGGCAAAGTAGGGGGTGACAATGAAGGCGATCAGCATTGAGATCAGCATGGCCAGGCTGGCTCCGACCGGGATCGGGCGCATGTAGGGACCCATCAGTCCCCCCACGAAACCCATCGGCAGGATCGAGCATATGACAGCAAAGGTGGCCAGTACAGTTGGATTACCAATTTCATCCACGGCCTGGATGGCCGCTTCCAACGGTTGTAAAACGGTGGTGGTGAAGTAACGATGGATATTTTCCACCACCACAATGGCGTCGTCGACCAGGATGCCGATCGAGAAGATCAGCGCAAAAAGGGTGATGCGGTTCAGGGTGTAGCCGATCAGGTAAAAGATCAGCATGGTCAGGGCCAGTGTGACCGGGATGGCAATCGCGGCTACAGCCCCGGCGCGCCAGCCCATGAAAAGTGCGATCAGAATGGTGACCGATAGGGCTGCCAGGAACATGTGAAAGAGAAGCTCGTTGTTCTTTTCCTTGGCTGTCTCGCCGTAGTTGCGGGTTACCGTTACCTGAACATCCGCGGGGATGATTCGTCCCTTAAGCGACTCGATTTTTTTAAGCAGATCCTCGGCCACCCAGGTGGCATTGGCGCCTTTGCGTTTGGCCACCGAAATCGTGACGGCGGGGTAATCGGCTTTTGAGTTGATTTGTAGGGGCGGTGCTTGCCCCGCCCTGTTTGGTGTGGCGGACGTTGCGACATCGGGCGCAGCAAGCGGCGCCCCTACTCGGGTCCCCGCTCCCAGTCCCATGAAGACATAGGTGTCCGGTTCCTGTACGCCGTCGTTTACACTGGCCACCTCGGCCAGGTAGATCGGCTTCTTATTATGGACCCCGACCACCAGACGCCGGATGGCCTCGTCACTGTCCAGGAAACCGCTGCTATCAACCAGCAGTTCCCGATTGGCGTTGGAGAAGCTGCCGGAAGCCATGGTGACGTTGCCTTTTTGTATGGCACTGGCCACCTGCAGGGGTGACAGACCATAGCCGGCCAAGCGAGTGGCATCCAGAACTACCCGTATCTGGCGGTTCTGACCCCCTTTAATCTCTGTCTCGGCCGTGTTTTCGCCTTTTCTGAGTTCATCATTGACCTCCAGGGCCAGTTTGCGGAGGGTGGCATGGTCATAACGCTCCGACCAGAGGGTCACGGTCAGGATAGGGACATCATCGATAGATTTCGGTACGACCAGAGGCTCGCCAGCGCCGGCAGGCAGTACGCCGCGGTTGCTCATTACCTTGTTGTAGAGCTTGACCAGCGACTCCTCCATCGGTTGCCCCACCATAAATCGCACGGTGATAATGCCCAGGCCGGGACGGCTCATCGAGTACAGGTATTCAACCCCTTTGATCTCCCACAGCTTGGCCTCAAGCGGCTTGACCACCCGTTCCTGAACCTCTTGCGGGGATGAGCCTGGCAGCGGCAAATAGATATCCACCATCGGCACCACGATTTGTGGTTCCTCTTCGCGGGGGGTCATTTTTATGGCGAAGAGACCGAGCAACAGAGAGGCCCCGACGATTAGAGGGGTCAGCTTGGAGTTGATGAAGGCCCTGGCGATTTTACCGGCAAAGCCTAGATGAGGCATGAGTTATAGTCTTTCATTTAACGAAACCTCCGGTCTGGACCTCGGAAAGGATTCCATTCCGGAATATCAGGGTATGTAGAAGTGTGGAACCTTGGTTATAGGTCCATTCCTGCACTTCAATGTACACAGTTTTAAAGACCGGCTTGCCGTGGGCGCCGGTAGTTTCGGCTTCCACCGGCTCCTCGCGTCGGAAAGTACTGGCCGGCGAATCGCACTTGGCGGCCACCGTGGAGATACTGTCCCCAGTGGAGACGATGTTGCCGTTGGGGCAGCGGAAATTATCAGCCCAGGCCGGTAACGACGACATCGCAGTTAATGTTAAACAGAATGTCAGGATTCTTTTTTTCATCTGGTTTTCTCCTGTAAAATGAATGATCATTCCAATTTAACTCCCTCACTGACCTTTTCCAACCCGTTTGTCGCTATTCGCTCGCCCTCGGTCAGTCCGGCCAATATCTCTACCCGCTCGCCGATTGTGCGACCCGCTTTTATGATTCGCAAATGGGCAATGTTATCCTTGTCAACGGCCCATAGACAAGCAAGTGCCCCGCGCTCAATGATGGCCCTCTTAGGTACCATTATGCCTTTGACAACCTGGCCGAGATTGATCGTGCCGCGGCCGAACATGCCGGACTTAAGTCCGGGCAGACCCAGGTTTACTTTGGCAATAAAGGTGCGGCTGGCCGGATCGTTGGTCGGCACCACCTCGGCAATCGTGCCGTTCAGATTGGCATTCAACGCATCGAGAGTAACTTTTACTGTGGCGCCCGATTTGACTATGCCGCCCAGTGATTCGGGCACCAACATTTCCAGCTGATAATTACCTTGTTCCTCAATGGTGACTAGCGGCTGGGCCGGAAAGACGGTTGCTCCCAGAGCAGCCTGCTTGCTTACCACCAGCCCGGATATGGGTGCCGTGATCCTGGTGAAACCGGCCATGGTGGAGGCGGCCAGTGAACCCTGGCGGGCTTGGATCAAGCGTGACTCGGCCCGCGCTACGCCCTGTCTGGCCAATTCTTGCTCGGATCGCTTTGTATCGAATTCTTGCCTGGTAATAGCCTGTTCGTTAAAGAGCTGCTGGTAGCGTTCAAAGGTGGCATCAGACAGCTGTTTGCGTGAGATCGCCTCTTTGAGGGCCGAGCCGGCCTCATCAATACCGGCCACGGCCGAAGCCGCTGTAGCCGAAGTTTCCTGGGCATTCAGCCGGGCCAGAAGTTGCCCCTTCCGGACACGGTCCCCTTCCCTTACCTGCAAAGAAACAATCGTACCAGGGATGCGGGCTGAAACAACAGCACTGGTACGCGGCCGGACAGAGCCGGTTACCTCTAGCGTCTCGGGTACCTCGATGGATTTGACTATTTCAAGGGTGGTGCCTTTGATCATGCTGGCAGGTGCCTGGGCCTGGCCGACTTCAGGTCTTTTTTCCTTGCATCCCAGGATGAAGAGAATGCTGAGGAGGTAAAATGTGAAGCGAAATGAATTCCTCATCTAAGCATCTCCTCCAGAAGGATTCCGGCTGAATAGTAGATCCGACCGCCTGCCAGGATCCAGTTGCTCTCGGCCTCTATCTTGCTAACGCGGGCCTGATCCAGTGCAGTCTGGGCATCCAGAATATCGGCCATGGTAGCGAGTGAATTTTCAAAGCGCCTGCTTAAAAGCCTTACCGTTTCTTCGGCATCCTGAAGGGCGTGGCGGGCGATTTCCCGGCGCTTGCCCATCTCTTCCCGCCTGAGATAGCTTTCTTCAAGCTGGTATCGGATTATCTTTATTTTATCATCAAGCATTTCGGCAGCAGCCAGGCGGTTTGCTACGGCACGCTCGCTTTCATGACGGGTCCGGAAGCCATCGAATAGATTCCATTTAAGGCCAATTCCAGCCAGCCAGGCATCATTATCAGCACCAAAGGGAATGTCCCGGGCATTGGTCTGGTAGGATGCAAATGCGCTTAAACTGGGTAGGTACCCGCTCCGGGCAAGTTTTACAGCTAGCTCGCTCTTTTCCAAGGATACTTGCGCCTGGCCCAGGTCGGTTCTTTTCTTCAGCGCAACTTGAAGCAATCCATCTGACTGGGGCTGGACCAGCCAGTTCAGAGGATCACCAAGCTCGATCCTGGCAGTTTCGCTAAGGCCGATAGCCAAAGAGAGCTGTAGTCTGGCCAGCATGAGATTATTTAGAGCTGTGACGGCCTGCTGTTCCGCGGAGGAGAGGTGGGTTTTGGCCCGCAGCTCATCCGATAGCAAACCGACTCCCGCTGCGTTGCGTACAACTGCTAAACGGAGATGTTCCTTGGCCTCGTTTACCGCCTGCTCCGAGGTTTTGACTTTTGCTTCAAAACGGTAAATATCCAGGTAAATCTGCAGAACTAAAAAAGCCAACTCCTGCTTGACTCCTTCAACCGCCAGCTCGTCGTTGTCAGCTTCCTTTTTTGCCAGAGCACGGCTAGATGATACTGAAGGACTATACAAAGATTGTTGAACTGACAAAGAGGTCTTGAAATTATGCAACTGCTCGGGAGAGTTCAAATTATTGATCTGGAAATCACTCTGGGTGAAGCGTCCCTGGTCCAGTTTCATCATAAAAGCCTGTGTGGGCGCGTTGGATGCGGCAAAATCTTCTTCAAACAAGAGATGCGGATACAAAGCGGAGTCGGCCGCGGAAACAGCTTGTCGGGCCGCCGTAGCACGGTAACGGGCCGCCTTGATCAAGCTGTTGCTTTCCAGAGCACGTTGGGTAGCATCCTTTAGTGTCAGCTGACTTACAGGTGCGGCGATTGCTCCGCCGGCAGTTATGTAAAAAAGTACCGTTGATATGGCTAAGACTTGCTTCACACCATGCTCCTAATAACATATATGAAAAACAATATATATTATATTCATAAAAAGTCAAGTTGAAAGCATGTGCCTGTTTCCACGCTAATTTTAATCATTTTTACATTTCTATACCAAGGTACAGAAAATAAAAAAGCGCCGGTAAGATCTTTTACCGGCGCTTCATCATTAACTATGTTGCTGATTCGGCTATCTTACGATAACGAACTCGGCTCTTCTGTTTTTAGCCCAAGCGTTTTCGTCACTTCCCTGGACAGCAGGTTTTTCCTTGCCATAGCTGATGACTGACATGCGCTCGGCAGGCACCCCCAAGGTTAACAGATACTGCAGCGCTGACTTTGCCCGGCGTTCACCCAATGCCAGGTTATACTCGGCCGAACCGCGCTCGTCGCCGTGCCCTTCAATCTTTACCTTGGCATCTGCTTTTTGCTTTAACAAGATCTCGGCATTCTTGTTGAGTGCATCGCGGGCGTCTTGTCGCAAATCAGCCTTGTCGAAATCAAAGTAAATGGTGTCAAAATTGACTTCGGCAGCGGCCCGCTTATCAGATCCTGCCTGCGCCTCCTGCTGTGGGGGCGCTATTCTGGGCTCTTCGACCTTGGGTTGCTCGACCGGCGATCTAGGCGGTGTCGGTTTTTGGGTCTCTACCTTGGGTGCCGGCTGGGTCTTCTGTACAATCGGCTCTTCCGTCTTAACAACTTCCTTGTTCGCACAACCACCAACTGTTAAGGCCGTCATGCTGAGCGCGGCCAACAACGTTACCATCCCTCTTCTCATAACAATCTCCTTTGCCAGGATTCTAAGGCTTTCCGCCTGTATATTCAGTAAAAGTAAAAGTAAATTATACATATCAAAGGAGATTTTGCAATCGCTAATCCAATAATAAAATATTTATTAAATATCAGCGTTTCGCCCAGGCCGGCTGGCTGCGGCCGCCGGCTCCCCGGCTAACCCTGGTCTGGCCACTGCCGTCGGCCCGCATAACATAAATTGCCTCGGGTCCTCCGCGTTTGGAACCAAACGTTATAAAGCGCCCGTCGGGAGACCAGGCGGGATTTTCATTGCTGCCGGAACTGGTTAGTTGCGTGTCCCCGCTGCCGTCGGTGTTGATCGCATAGATTTGAAAGCCTCCCGACTGCATTCGAACGTAGGCAATCTTGTCTCCTTTCGGCGACCAGCGCGGATTGACATTGTAGCTGCCGGCGGTTGTCAATCTGCGCACAGAAGAACCATCTGCATTCATAATAAATACCTGCGGCTTGCCGAGACGGTCGGAAACAAAAGCGATCTGCTTGCCATCCGGAGACCAGGTCGGATAAATTTCAATAGCGGGATTGGCTGTTAGCCGCTCCGGCTTGCTGCCATCCTTGGCAATGGTATAGATTTCCGAATTGCCATCCTTGCTGAGCGTCAGGGCTATCTTGGAGCCGTCCGGGGACCACACTCCGGTAATATTCAGTCCGCTTCGTTGCGAAAGCGGTATTTCATCTGATCGGGAGAGAACCCGCTTGAAGAGATCCGGGTTCCCGCGTTTGTAGGATGAAAAAATGAGCATCCGGCCATCAGGGGAGAAGTCGGGATTCAGGTTGATTGAGCCGTTTCTGGTAATAGGAAGCTGGTTATAGCCATCCCAGTCCATGATAGCGATTTCCTTGTTACCAGACTGAGCGGTTACAAAGGCGATCTGGGTGGTAAAACAGCCTTTTTCGCCGGTCAGGACATGGAGCACTTCATCGGCAAAAGAATGGGCAAAGTGGCGTAGCTCTGCGGTTTTGCCCAGATAGCGCCTGGCAGTGAGCGCTTTACGGTTAAGCAGGTCATAAAGTCGGAACTCGACCGTTAAATTATCACCTTTAATGCTGTATTCACTTTTCACCAGCAGATCGGAACCAGAGTTGAGCCAAGGGGCAAAATCGGCTTCAGCCATGGCTATACTGCCCGCCATAGGCATCTGTTCGCGCGTTTCAGCGGTTGCATGGCCTGACATATTTAAGTCAAAGGCAATCACAGAACTCATCTCCTTGGCCATCTCGGCCGCAGGCGCTGTGTCCAGACTGCGAGGCGCAGCAACGATCAGCTTGAGCTGGCGGTTGCTGGGGGCTTCCACAAGGACCGGGCTGTCCTCGGCCAGGAGAGTGACTGGAAGAGACAGCAGCATAAGCAAAATGAACAGGCAGTTTTTCATCGGTATAACTCTTTCAGGGCTTGTTAGGTGTGATCCCCTGGGGTTTAAAGACAAAAACCCCTTCGAAACTCTTATGGTTCGGAGGTGGAGGAAATTTATCACTGGCCAGATCAATGGCCCGCATAACTGAGATTTCAAAGGCATGATCATTACTGCTGCGCTCGGCCTTACGGCGGGAGAGCTTACCATCTACGTCTATAAAAAGGCGCATGACAACTTCCGGGTTCTTGGTTGAATAACTGATGGTCTCGCGGAAGGCCTCTTTAAGGCGTGATTGAATGTAGGCGGTGTAATCGCTACCGGCTTCCTTGCCGGTGCCGGTCGGCATGCCTGCCCGGCCGGTGCCGGTTTTGACCTTGTTCCGCAAGCGGGCCAAGGCCTCTTCCTGTTGCTGGGCCTCGGTCTTGCTTTCCAGCCTGGCCATTTTTTTAGCAAATGACTCCGCTTCCGAATCACTGGCCGAGGGTTTGGGAGTAGGCAAGGCTTTATTTTTAATTGGCGCCGTCTGAGTCACTTTCGGAACGGTCATGGTACTTTGCGGCGGTGACGGAGGCGGAGCCGGCTCGGAATTACCTTTGTGTGCAGCTTGACCGACTCGAGGGCTAGCCACCGGTAGATTAACCACATCCACGAAATAGGTTTCCGGCACCGGCAGGGGACCCAAAAAACCGGACCACGACATCAGCAACAAAAAAACCGCCAGATGAATGACGGTGGAAAGGATGAAACTGACACCCCAGCCGGTGCCATTTGTGGTTGATCGACGAACCATTACTTCTGTGAGGGCTCCGTCACCATGCCCAGTCGTTCAATACCGGCACCCTTGATGTCGGCCATGGCTTTGACAACATCACCATAAGGCACCCCGGCATCAGCCTTCAGAAAAACCTCTTTCTTGGTCCGTGAGGCAAACATGCTGGAGAGCCTGTTGCGCAGGTCGCCAGCCGGGACTTCATCCTTGTTGATGAAGGTCTTGCCACCCTTGTCAACCGTAACCACCACCGATTCCTCCGGAGGAGTCATGGCTTTGGCA
This sequence comes from Desulfuromonadaceae bacterium, assembly GCA_036504875.1. Lineage (GTDB taxonomy): Bacteria > Desulfobacterota > Desulfuromonadia > Geobacterales > Pseudopelobacteraceae > JACPFJ01. The sequence goes on along the minus strand of DASXUK010000026.1, from coordinate 29,193 downwards.
TCCGCCTTGGGCAGGTTAACCTGAACCCCCTGCTGCATCATCGGAGCGGTAACCATAAAGATCACCAGCAGCACCAGCATGACATCTACCAGCGGGGTAACGTTGATCTCTGCCATTATGCCACGGTTATTATTTCGTCCGCCCATGGCCATGTTTTATTTCCCCGTAATGTTGCGCTGCACGATATTCAGAAATTCAGTCGAAAAGCTGTCCATCTCGTTGATCAGAACCCGGATCTTGTGCTGGAAATGGTTGTAGGCCATAACAGCCGGGATGGCAGCCACAAGGCCGATAGCGGTCGCAATCAAGGCCTCGGCAATGCCGGGTGCCACCACGGCCAGCGAAGCTGAACCGGTTCTGCCGATCCCTTCAAAGGCGGTCATGATCCCCCATACCGTGCCGAACAAGCCGATAAAAGGAGATGTGGAACCGGTGGTGGCCAAAAAGGTGGTGTATTTCTCCAGCCGGGTGAGTTCTGAGTTGGTGGCGCGCCGCAGTGCCCGCGACACATTCTCAATGCCGCCCAGATCGGTACTGAGGATGCTGGTGTCGGCTTTTCCGTCCCCTTCAACCACTTTTTTCAATTCACCATAACCTTCATTGAATAAAACCGTCAGAGGGGAATTGGCAAAGCGGTCCACTTGGGAGGCAATTGCATCAAAGCGTTTTGATTTCCAGAAGAAATCCATGAAACGTTCCGATTCGCTGTTGGCACGATGAATCTGGAAGAATTTAAAGAGGATGATGGCCCACGAGACCACCGAGAAAAATAGCAGCAGGATCAAGACGAGCTTAACAACGATACCGGCGCCGGATAATAAAGCCACTGAACAAACCTCCAATTGAAATACATCTAGAAAACGTAGCTCTAACAGTTAGTCAAGTCAAGCCGAAATCAAAAATAAATTTTTAGAGCGAAAAGGGATTTCAGTATAATTCAGGTCGCCGATCATTAAAGCAGGGTATCTGGGCCCGCCATTCGGTCATCACCTGCAAGTCCATGGCTGCGCTCAGATCCACCTCCTGCTCGCCCGCCTCGGCCAGCACCTCGCCCTTGGGATTGATCAGCATGCTCATGCCGAAGAAATCGAGCTTGCCGATCATTCCGCAGGCATTGCAGGATACGATAAACAGCTGGTTTTCAATGGCGCGGGCCCTAAGCAGTGTCCGCCAGTGCTCCTGGCGCGGCTTGGGCCATTGGGCCGGGGCGCAGATTACTTGTGCCCCTTCCAGAGCCAGCCGACGGGCAAGCTCCGGAAAGCGCAGGTCGTAGCAAATGATTACTCCGATCTTGCCGATAGTGGTGTCAGCCAGCAGCCAGCTGTCTCCGCCTGAAAAGACCTTGTCCTCACCCAATAGCGAAAACAGGTGCATCTTGCGGTAGATGCCGGCCAGCCTTCCGTTATCGATCACATGAACGGTATTGAAGACTTTACTGCCGTTCGGCTCGGGCATGCTGCCAACAATAACCAGTTTCAGTTTGGCGGAAATTTCCAGCAATTGCTCAACAATCCCGGCGGTGCGCTGCGCCAGTTCGGTCAGGTTTTTATAGGCAAAGCCGGAAGACCACATCTCAGGCAGCACGACCAGGTTAACACCCTGTTCGGCCACACGGGCCAACGCGCTCGTGACATAGGCCAGGTTAGCGTCTACGTCGCCTTGTCTGACATTGAATTGTACGGCCGCGGCGGTAATGATCATAACAAAACCCCTAAGGAAAATTCTAAATCAAAAGCGGCTCTCACAGAGGCACGGAGAACACAGAGAAAAACCGAAAGCACCTACAACAGAAAGGTAATTTCTTATGGCCAAAAGCTTTATGTTTTATGAGCAAACTCGAACCGGAGTTCTGTGGATTTTAGCAAATTGTCGTCATTTTGACTCTTTAAGCCCGCGTTCGTTTCTTTCACTTCTCCTGCTTTGGTTCAATATCTTTGGGTTTCCTCCGTGCCTCTGTGAGCTCCGTGAGAAACGGTTTTCCGTAATTTGATTCTATCGTGTCAGCTGCGAATTAAGATAGGCATTGATGATATCCAGGTAGATCTCGCGCGGCTTGCTGGTGCCGTCGCTGGTGGCGACCATCCCTTCGCTCTCCATCATCTCGATGATACGGGCGGCACGGTTGTAGCCAATGCGCAATCTGCGCTGAACCATTGAGATACTGGCCTGGCGGCTATCCGCCACCAGCCGCAGGGCATCCTCCCAGCGCTCGTCCTGTTCTTCCTCCTCGGAAGAGCCACCCTTCTCATCACTGTCCTTCATCTCCAGAATTGATTTTTCATAGACCGGCTTGCCCTGCTTTTTAAGGAAATCCACAACGCGTTGCACCTCGGCATCCGAGACAAAGGCACCATGGATGCGTTGCAGCTTTGAAGTGCCGGGTGGCATGTAGAGCATATCACCTGCGCCCAGGAGGCTCTCGGCACCGTTACAATCCAGAATAGTGCGGGAATCGACCTTTGATGTGACCTGGAATGAGATCCTCGATGGCAGGTTGGCCTTGATCAAGCCGGTAATAACATCCACCGAGGGGCGCTGGGTAGCCAGGATCAGGTGAATTCCGGAGGCGCGCGCCTTCTGCGCCAGGCGGGCGATATGCTCCTCCACCTCGCGACCGGCCACCATCATCAGGTCGGCCAATTCGTCCACAATCACCACTATGTAGGGCAGGTGGCTGTGCTCCAGCACTTCAGCGTCATCCATGACAAAGGGGATCGGATCATTGGCTATGGCCCCCTCCTCCTCAATCAGCTCCTCCAGCTCTTCGATTATTTCAGCTTCAGGAATGGCATTCAGCTCTTCAAGTTCCAGTACCTCACCGGCCAGTTTCTTGTTATACGATTCAATGTTGCGGACACCCTTGTCCGAGAGCAGTTTATAGCGGCGTTCCATCTCATTAACTGCCCACTTCAGGGCCAAAGACGCCTTCTTGGGTTCGGTCACCACCGGCAAAAGCAGATGAGGTATGCCTTCATACATGGAAAATTCCAGCATCTTGGGGTCGACCATGATCATGCGCACATCCTGCGGCGTGGCGGTGTAGAGCAGCGACAAGATCATGGTATTGATCGAAACCGATTTACCTGAACCGGTTGAACCGGCCACCAGAAGATGGGGGGCCTTGCCCAGGTCGGTGACGACCGGTATGCCGGCAATATCCTTGCCTAAGGCCAAGGGCAGCTTCATCTTGTTCTGGTGGAATTCCTCGCAGTTGAAAATCTCGCGCAGGAAGACCATGTCCCGATCGCGGTTGGGAACCTCGATCCCCACCACCCCTTTACCGGGAATCGGGGCCACGATCCGGATCGACATGGCCTGCAGAGCCATGGTCAGGTCATCAGCCAGGCCGGCGATCCGACTGATCTTGATGCCGGGGGCCGGGGAGAACTCATACATGGTGATGACCGGGCCGGGACAGATCTCGACCACTTCGCCGTCGATGCCGTAGTCCTTGAGCTTCTTCTCCAGCAGACGGGCATTCATGGTCAGAGCATCGCGATCCAGGGTGCGTTCGGTGACAGGCGGCTGGTCAAGCAGGTTAAAAGGTGGCGTACGGAAATCGCCCTCGACCTTGATGAACTCAAAGGCCTCTTGCACCGGGGCTGATTTGGCCTCTTCTTTCTTTTTGTCCTTTTCTTTTTTAGAGGCAGTGGGGCGAACCGGAGGTGCGGTGGCCGGCTTGATGACCGGGCCGCTTGACGAGGCTTGGGCCGGCAAGCCCTCCTGTTTGGCCTTCTCTTTTTCTTTTTCGCCACGGCTATGCGCGCGGCGTTCCCGCCAGGCAGCCCATTTGTGCTGGAAATTCTCCAGCCACCAGCCAGCAAACAGCACAAAGGAAAAACGCGACAGGATCATGATCGAAGCCGCCAGAAGCGGTAAAAGCAGTAGCATCGCGCCGGTGGCACCAACCGTGCTTTTCAGGAAACGTACAGTCATTAACCCGATGGCACCGCCCGTTGGAACCGGCTGGCCGAACAGGAAGGTCTTTTCCCTAAAAAAAGCAAACAGCATCGAAAGCGAGAAAACCAACCCCCCGAAGGCCAACAGCTTATAAGAGCGCAGGCGAATTTCCTTGAAGCGGAACAGGGTATAGGCCATGTACAAAAGCGCCAGCGGGATCAGGTAGGAAGCCAGGCCAAAGGACATGAAGAACAGGTCGGCCACCTGTGCCCCCAGTTTGCCTCCTAAATTGTGGATGCCCCCCTCGTTGGACCAGTTGTTGGCGGAGGGATCTGCGGAGTTAAAGGTTAAAAAAGACAGAAGAATAAAGACGCTGACCGTGGAAAGCCCCATTCCCTGCAATTCTTTAGTGAGTTTTTCTTTTTTGGCTTCTTCCATGCTCATTAGTTTTCAATTCCTTGTTGGCGGATAAACTCAGCCATATTACCCGCAATCCAATCGACGAGGCAAAGGAAAAAATCGGTTACGCAGTGTGTTGTTGCGGCAATAGTGTCTTTAACTCCCTCAGCGCAAACGAGACCTAGAGCTTACGGAAAAATTTAGACCGGCCCCGTCCGGATGCAACTGTATATATTCTTAATACATCCATACCAAAAACCCTTCTTACCTCTGGACGACGCAAAGTAAGTAAACACTAAGCCTACGAAGGTAAAGCCCGCAATTTTGAATGTATATAACTTCTATACTTTTAATTTGCCGCGCGATCTTCGCCAACGTCTACTCGGAAATAAAACTTTATTGATATAAGGTAGTTATCACCTGTTTTTCTCAAAAAAAACATCTTGGCATGGTCACTGCAACTGCCTAATTAAGAAAAAATTGGAACAACTTGATGTGGCAAAACAAATGGAAGCAAGAAAGGAGAATGCTATGAAAACCATGTCCGCAGCAATACTATCTCTGTTGATCACAGTAACGCAAGCATTGGCATCAGGGAGTGGAGGCGAAGGAGAAAGCCTCAGCTTCTTCGCAATTTTCTTCATCGGCTTCGGAGTCCTAATAATCCTTTTCCAGGCTGTTCCAGCCGTTATATTGGCGGGAGGGATGCTAAAAGGGATCTTTGCGCCAGCCGATAAAAAGCCTAGCGAGGCTCTGGCCGGAACCGACAAGTACTGAAACTCGACCCGTGATATTACCTTGGACAAATTGAGAGGGGTGAGATCATGCAAGAAGGGCTTTTAATCGTGAGTGAAGACAAGGAATGCCGCAATCAGATGGCAAGGATGTTTACGGATGCTGGTTATAAAGTTACTGTCAGCAATTCCATAGCAAGCACCCTTTGCGGCATCCTCAAAAAAACTGTGCAGGTGGTGGTGCTCGGCACTAATTTCGAAGAAATTTCTGCTGGCGAGATTATCCCGCTCCTGAAACGCTGTAACAAGAAGTTGCGTATCATCCTGATGAGCCCCGAAACACCGATAGGACTGCTCCGCAAGTTGAGATGCGAAGGAATTTTCTATCATGCGCTGAAACCGGTTGATGCAACCGGCCGCGAAGAAATTCGCCAAGCTGTTAGCTGCGCCTTTGAAAACCTTCGCATGAACCCGGCCTAGAGGATTTGCAACCGAATATAAATAACAAACACAAGGAGACTAAAATGAACAAAACACAAGTAATCACATCTATCTGCAGTGCTTTGGCAATCAGCCTGGTTACCAGCACCGGTGCCCATGCAGCTTCAACCAACCAGGTTTTCGTAAGCGGTCCTCTTATCCTGCTGTTCCTCGGTTTCTGCGCCCTGGTGGTTGTTATCCAGTGCATCCCGGCACTGTTGACTCTTTACGGCATGATCACTGGAGCCACGGCCGCTAATAAGGAAAAAGCTACTGCCACCTCCAGGATTAGCTGAAAACCAACCTCAACGGGCGGCCCTGGCGGAATTCAAATGCCGGAGGTTTCCCGCAGATAAGACAATAAAAGCACGCGACGGCCATGATCCGGAGCGTGCTTTTTATATGCAGCGACCTTAAAAAATTGTATATAGATGACCACACAAGAAGTCTCTCGAAAATACCCAAGGAATCATGGATGGATGACAGTAAGACCCCAGATGAAACTTTCGGACCGGCGCTCAGCCTGATTCGCCGCCGGCGCAGGTATTTCTTCGCCACCATTCTCTTATATATGCCGGCTATATTGACAGTTCAGAAAATCTCACCGAAATACAGGTCCATCGGCATCGCTATCGGGATTTGGATTGTCATTCTCTTTGTCACAGCGCTCAGGTCAGCAGTAACAAAATGCCCCCGCTGCGGAAACTATTTCCACATGCACGGCATGACCCTTCTTTACCTGCGAAAATGCCTGCATTGCCAACTGCACATAAACGCTGACCGAAAAATTGGCTCGATCGAGTAAGATATCAGAGACCCAATATAAATTTAACGGCTGAGAGCCTCATTCAGGCCCGCAGCTAAACTTTTTGCAGCTCTCAAATCACCCGTAGCTCATCCCCCGGTTTCACAAAACCGCCGGTAATGACTTTGGCGAAGATCCCCTCCTTAGGCATGACGCAGTCACCGGCTTGGTAGAAAATAGCACAGCGGGTGTGGCATTCCTTGCCGATCTGGGTCACCTCCAGTAACGCTTCCCCGACCTCAAGCCTGGTGCCGATAGGCAACGTCACTAGTTCAATGCCGGTGGTAGTAATATTTTCGGCAAAATCGCCCGAGTCAACGTTAAGTCCCAATTTCCGCATCTTATCGATGCTCTCGGAGGCCAAGAGGCTAACCTGGCGGTGCCATTCACCGGCATGGGCATCTCCCACCAAACCATGATTCACGCGCAGCTCAACCTGTGACGCCGGAGTCTTACGCTCGCCTTTATTTTCGCTTAGACAAACTGCCACTACTGTTGCCAATTTATCCTCCTACCTGTGACATGGTGAAATTTTTGTGATCATAACCTTCGCTCGAAATGCCGTGGCGCTCAGGTTTGTTGCTGACGATACCCTTCAGCACCTGTGCCAGTCCCTCCCTGTTCGGCGGCCGCAGCCACGGGATCAGGTCTGTTTTTTCATCCGAAAACAGGCAGCCTTTGGCCGAACCGGTGGACGTGACCCGAATGCGGTTGCACTCGCCACAGAAATGTCCCGAAACAGCTGTGATGATGCCGATACTGCCGCGGGCGCCGGGAATTCTAAAATCCCTGGAAGGCCCGGCGAAGCGGCCTTTGTCAACCGGATCCAGCTCATATTTCTCTGAGATGCGCTCCAGGATTTCACTGCCGGAGATGCAGTAGCCCTGCCAACCCTCATCCTTTATGGCAGGCATATATTCGATGAAACGGACCGAGTTGCCTCGCAGGCGGGTCATCTCGGCAAAGTCAAGAATCTCGGCATCGTTGACCCCCCGCATGATAACCACATTGATCTTGGGAGGCGGAAACCCGGCCTGCTCGGCCGCGTCCAATCCGGCCAAAACACTTTTTAAATCCCCTCCGCGAGTGATAGTTGCAAAGGTGGCCGCATTCAGTGAATCAAGACTGACATTAAGACGCTGCACACCCGCTTGGCAGAGCTGTTTGGCCATCTTCACCAGCATAAGACCGTTGGTGGTCAGGGCCAGATGGCGTAGTCCATTAATCCGGGCTAAACCTTCAATGAAGCCTACTATCCCGGCCCGCACCAGCGGCTCACCGCCGGTGATGCGGATCTTTTCTATGCCCAGACCGACTGCAGCCTCGGCGATCATTTGCAGTTCCTCGTAGCGTAGAACAGCGGCATGTCGCTTACTGACAATGCCTTCCTTGGGCATGCAGTAGAAGCAGCGCATGTTGCAACGGTCAGTAACCGACAGGCGCAAATAATTTATGTTTCTCCCGAGGGAGTCGGTCAGCTGCATGCTATGATCCGCTTTTCCAGGAAATCAGCTACCTCGGCTGGGTTGTTAAGATCAAGCACCGGCACATCCAGATCAAGCGGCTCATCGCTGGCCACCGCCAGTAAACTCGGGTCATGCTCCTCTCCGCGGCACAGCAGGCTGGCGCTTCGCTCTTGACGGTGCACCTCGATTTTGGGAAGGCCGCTCTTTTTGAAACCCTCGGTCAGGATTACATCCACATCCTGGAAATAAGTCTGGATCAGCTCTTCGATCGGGGGTGAGACGGAATGTTTTTTTACTACGGCCAGTTTTTCCGGTGAAGAGATCAGCATGGTATCGGCTCCGGCAGCAGTCAGGCGATGACTGTCCTTGCCGGGGTGATCAATGTCAAACTTATGGGCATCATGCTTGATGACGCCGACCCGGTACCCGCGAGCCTTGAGTTCAATGATTACCTTCTCCAGCAGAGTGGTTTTTCCGGTGCCGGATTTGGCAACGAACGAGATAGCCTTGGCAGTCATGGTAATTTTACCCTCTATTTGGAGGTTGAGATATATGTTAGTTTGAATGTAACGCAAAAGGTATAGCCGGCGCAAAGGGAAAAAGCTTTAAATCTTGACTTCGGTCATTATAGTTTTTGTTCCATAAGGCATAATCACAACCATGGAAACGATTAACAGGAATCAAAAAAAGGATATCAGGCTGATCGGAAAGTTCGCGGAGGTTTACTGCGCCGGCCGGCACGGAACGCTTGAGCGTTCTCAATTTTTGCTTCCCGCGGGTCTGGGGCGCCGCGATTTATGCGCGGAATGCGCGGCTTTTATGGAATACGCTATTACCAAGCGGATGAAATGTCCGCTGGAGGCGGAGAAGCCCAGTTGCAAGCATTGCCGCATCCATTGCTATACTGAACAGCAGCGGGAGAAGGTGCGCGAGATCATGGGCTATTCCGGCCGTAAATTAATGTTGCGCGGGCGGTTGGATTATATCTGGCACTATTTTTTTTGACACCCAAGCTGCTTCCAAATTCGCGGTTATATAATAAGGAAAGTTACCAAAGGAGATCCCCATGTTAAGAAAGATCGTAAATATCGATCAGGAAAAATGCGATGGCTGCGGCTTGTGCGTACCATCTTGCGCCGAAGGGGCGATCAAGATCATTGACGGGAAAGCGGTGCTGGCGGCAGACAACCTTTGCGACGGCCTGGGGGCCTGCCTGGGAGAGTGCCCGCGCAATGCTATCACCGTGGAAGAGCGCGAGGCCGATGAATTCGACGAAACAGCAGTGGAAAAACATCTGGCTGCCGAAGGCAAGCCGGCACCGGTGCATCAGTCAGCCGAAGCCCGCCCAACAGCGCATAATCACTCCGCTGGCGGATGTCCCGGTTCCCGCGCTATGACCCTGGCCCGCGCGCCAGAGGGTTCCAATGCTCAGCCGAGCGGTAGCCAGCAGAGTCAACTGGGACAGTGGCCGGTGCAACTCCACCTGGTACCCACCACGGCCCCCTATTTCCAAGGGGCTGATCTGCTGATAACTGCCGACTGCGTGCCGGTGGCCTATGCCGGTTACCACCAGGATTTCCTTAAGGGACGAGCAGTTGTGATGGGTTGCCCGAAACTGGACGACAATCAGTTTTATCTTCAGAAGCTGACCGAACTGTTTAGCAAGTCGGATATCAAAAGTATCACGGTGCTCAAGATGGAGGTGCCCTGCTGCTGCGGTATTGGTATGGCGGCGCGCCAGGCGCTGGCAGCCTGCGGCAAGGAGATCCCCTACCGGGAAGTTACCATCAGCATACAGGGTGAGATCAAAGGCTAGGGATTTGAGTGGAAAACAAATAACCAGGGGCGGTGTTGTTCGCCCCTGGTCGCAGCCTACCATATTCGCCGGTTTGAATACCCCCGGACCGGCTTTAGTTCCTGACTCCTCGCCTGAATTAAATCTGTGATCCATGCTAGCTTTCTTGGCAGTAAAACCTCCGGCATATATCGGGCCGCAACTCATATATACTGCAGCGGCCGTTCAGCAGGAATTCGCAGTTGTAATCGATCACCAACCGGTGCGGTCCGACCAGTGAAAGTTGCAGGCGGTGGGCCCCGAGTGCCTGCAGGCGCTCGAACTCCTCCCAGCTCAGTTCAACATCCGAGAAGGAGCGACAACAGGCACCGTTGCATTGATGGCAACGCTCATCACCATCCTGGGAGTGATCGAGAAGTATGCCGCGGAGTTTTGCAGGACGGTGGGGGAAGGGCATTGTGACCCTCCTGGCCGGAGGATCTCCGGCAGGCTGAACGTTCTGGCGCGAAACGGTAGGAGTGGCGAGGGCAGAGACGGGAAGTAGTGCTAATTTAGCAACTTATCCTGATTTTTCAAGAACTTTTTAAGGGAGGGCGTCAGGATTTAGTGGCCGTGATGCTGGCGCGCCAGTTGTAGGCATCCAGTTGGGCGGACAGAAGTCGAGCGATGGGGATCTCGGATGATCCTATGATGTCATGGACTTTTTTAAAGTTTGTTTGTTCGATAGTTTCCGCCAAAGCCAGCAGGTCCCCTAGTTCGCCCTGCCGGCTTAGCAGTGCCGCCACAATTTCGTCGCTCAGGCACAGCTCGTTGATGATCTCTTCGATGGTGCTATCAAAAAGGACTCCCACCAGCGAAAGAATGCCGGTCATAAAGGCCGCCTCAACCTTCTCGTTCCCGCGGGAAAGATTATGCTGTTCCATAACTAGGTATTCCATCAGGCGCCCCCGCACAGCGGCCATTTCCAGCAAGGGGCTGTTGATCCCGCGGCTGTCGGTGCTGGCAAAGATAGCCAGCTGTACCCAACGGCGCAGCTTGTCTGTACCCAGAATCACGATTGCGTGGCGCAGACTTTTGATTTTTTCGCGCATCCCGATGTGTACTGAATTGACAAGCTTGAGCAGGTTATAAGTGAGCTCAGGGGCGGTCCTGAAAATATCTTCTATTTCATTTAATTCAGCTTCTTCATGCAGGCACCTCAGCAGCCGCAGCATCACGATCTTGGAAGGTTCCAGGCCCCTGCATTTGAGCACCGTCGGCCGGGCAAAGAAATAACCCTGAAACAGGGTGAAACCCAGCTTCAGGCAATCCTGGAACTGCTCGGCTGTTTCAACCTTTTCAGCCAGAATCCGGACCGGGAATCGCCGCAGACCAGTGATCATCTCCGGTAAAACTGAAGCGGGCAGTTCCATTATATCCAATTTGACGATATCGACAAAACGGTACAGTTCCGCATGTTCCGGATTGTAAACATGGTCATCAAGTGCAATGCGGTAGTTCTTCGACTTAAGTTGCTGGCAGCGTTCGCGGACAGCGCAGTCAAAGCTGACTGATTCCAAAAGTTCCAGGATGGTCTGTTCGCGGGGCAGGATCTCAATCAGGTCGGACAGCAGTACATCGTAGGTCACATTGATGAAGCCGAGCTTGTCCCCTAATATCTCGCGAAAGCCGAAATCGGCCAGGGCGCTGGCAATGACACTGGTGCAGGCCTGCTCCTGGCTATCGAATTCGCTCATGTTCTTTTCGGAGGAGCGAAACAGGAGTTCATAACCGACAATTTCCTGGCGGATGTCCAGGATCGGCTGCCGGCCAAGAAAAAAAGTTTGCTGGGGAGAAGTTGTTGTAATCATCCTGGTCAAGCCACTCTTTCTGCAAGTTTTTTAGGCACAGGAAACCTTGGGCCATCAATTTAGCATGTGCTGCTGATTATTCAATCATTCTTTTAGCGCCCCCTAACAGAATTGCAGCAAGACGGATTACCGGGGCACCTATTTTCAGCGTTTATAGCCTAATCTGGCTACTACCAAAACAAGCGCCGCTATGCTACAACTATTACCATTAGCTGAATATTCGCCAGGCGGTTTTTGTACGCTGGCGGTTCTTAATTAGGAAAAAACATGCTCCAACTGCTCAATCTATCCAAAGACTTTGCCGGTAATCCACTCTTTTGCAATATCTCCTGGCATTTAAAAAAAGGCGAGCGGGTCGCTTTGGTCGGTGAAAACGGGGCCGGTAAATCAACCTTGATGAAAATCATTGCCGGTCTCTCCGAACCAACCTCGGGTGAAATCCAGTTTGCCCGGGGCGCCAAGGCCGCCTACCTGCCGCAGGATGGAATTGTTACCAGTGGTAGCCTGCTGTTCCATGAAGCCCGCTCCGCCTTTGGCGAACTGTTGACCATGGAAGAGGAGTTGCACCGCTTGGGGCAGGAATTGGAGCAACTGCCTCAGATCTCGCCCGAACACGATCAGGTGCTTTCCAGGTATGGCGAGCTGCAGGAGAATTTTCGACATCGCGGCGGCTATACGATTGAGTCGGAAATCGGAACGGTGCTGAAGGGGCTCGGCTTCTCACAGGCCGATTGGTACCGCGATTGCTGCGAGTTCTCCGGAGGATGGCAGATGCGGATTGCCCTGGCGCGGCTACTCCTGCAGAAACCGGATGTGCTGCTACTGGACGAACCGACCAACCATCTCGACATTGAGGCACGCAACTGGCTGGAGCAGTATCTTTGTTCCTATCCCGGCTCGGTGATCCTGGTTTCTCATGACCGTTTTTTCATGGATCAGGTTTGCAGCCGGATCGCCGAGGTCTGGAACCACAACCTGTCCGATTACCATTGCAGCTATTCGCGGTACCTGATTCAGCGCGAGGAACGGGTCGCGGCCCTGCGGGAGGCCAAGGCCCTTCAGGATGAAGATATCGAAAAAACCGAGGATTTCATCCGCCGCTTCCGCTACCAGGCCAACAAGGCCTCGCTGGTGCAGTCGCGCATCAAACAACTCGATAAGGTTGAGCGGATCGTGCTGCCCCCGGAACGTAAACGGATCCGCTTCCAGTTCCCGCCCGCCCCGAAGAGCGGCAAGATCGTCGTGGAGCTGAAGGGGCTGGGCAAGTCCTATGGCAGCCACAGAGTGCTGAACAACGTTAACCTGGTGGTCGAGAAAGGCGAGCGGATTGCACTGGTCGGCCACAACGGCGCCGGCAAATCAACCCTCATGGCGGTTCTGGCCGGAACCGAGTACCAGGAGGGGGAACGGCTGATCGGGCATAACGTGGTGATGGATTATTTTGCTCAGGATCAGGCCAGCGTGCTTGATTCCAGCCGCAGCGTGTGGGACGAGATCTACGCCGATGCCCCTTACGAAATGGTTCCCAAGCTGCGCGACATCCTGGGGGCCTTTCTCTTTTCGGGCGATGATATCAACAAGCGGGTCGGGGTGCTTTCAGGGGGTGAGCGCAACCGACTGGCACTGGCCAAGATGCTCTTGCGCCCCTCCAATCTGCTCCTGATGGACGAGCCGACCAACCATCTTGACCTGTTCAGCAAGGAGGTGCTCCTGGATGCACTGCGCTCCTTCGACGGCACTGTGGTTTTTGTTTCCCACGACCGCTACTTTGTCAACGGTCTGGCAAAGCGGATCGTCGAGGTCGAAGGGGGCCGGCTGGAGAACTATTACGGCGACTACGAGTACTACCTGGAAAAGAAGGATGCTTCCAACACAGCGCTCTCCGGTTCTCTGCCGCACGCCTCAGGCGTAGTGCGGTTGTCAGCGGGAAAAATCCCCGAAGCTGTTCAGGGAACACTGCCGGCTCAGCTGCCGGAGTCTCCCAAGGAAGAGCGAAAAAAGGGGCGCGAGGAGGAAAAACAGCGCAAACGGGAGGACCAGGCCCGCCAGAAGCAGCTCTCGGCAGTGGAAGGCGAGATCGCCGCTACCGAAAAGGAGATCGCCCGGCTCGAGGGGGAGATGAATCGACCCGGTTTTTTCGATGATCCCCAACGCGGTGCCGAGGCCGGCGAACAGCACGCCGCCTTCAATATACGCTTGGAAGAGCTGTACAAAGAGTGGGAAGGACTGTCCGGCTAAAGATGGAATTGTGAAAGAAAAATTTTCTCGGGAAGCGGGTTCATTCCAATGAAACTATTCAAGAAATCGCATATGTCGGAAGAAGCGCGCTATTCAATCCGGATAGTCCTGATTATACTGGTAGTACCGGCAATATTTTTTGTACTGGATTTTTTGTTGAATCTGCGTCCTGAGCCTGTTGTACAGGTTAAAAAAGAAAAAACAGTAATTGTGAAAGAGGCCCAAAAGCAGTCGGCTCAGCAAAAAATTCCCTCCAAAGAGGTTGTTGATTCGGTTAGAGAGGCAATCAAAAATGGAAACTACTCGACCGCCTACATGGAAATAAACAAAGCACCCCAGGATTCAGCCGAATACCAGGAACTAAGCAAGATGCTGGCCGCGGAAAAGCAAAAAAAATCGCCCGGAATCAGGAAGCAGGCCTCTGCAGCCCAGGAAACCTTGCACTATTATGATGAAGCCACCCCCCGTAATAGGGAATCCGACTGGCTCTTTGTTTATTTTACCGAGCAGGCCGGTATGTTTTGGCCGCGGATGACCATTCAGCTGGTTGTAAAGCACCCGGTCAACATAACCCATTTCCAGATAATAGCTGACGGGAAAACCTTCACCATTCCGGCCGCCTCAATCAAAACAGAAAAACTCAAAAAAAATCTGGCCGTTTGGTACGACGCACCGCTGGATCAGAAATCTTTCGCGGCCATTCAGGCCCTGACCAAGGCGCGCAAGGGGGAAGTGGCCTACATTGGTCCGGGTCTCACTGAAAGGCGTGCTATAAGCGAAGCTGAGAAAAAAGGACTGGGCCGCATCATGGAAGCCTACTCGGCTGTGGGGGGCAATCTGTCCTTTATGCAGCCCGAAAATACCAAGCGGAGTCACTCCAGAAAAGATTGATTTTGCGGAGGGCCTGCATAAGCTGGAAATTGTGCTAACCTTTTGTTGTTAAGCGCTAACAACAGGAGGTGCAACATGAAGCTAGCAGTCCTGGTAATAACATCTGCTCTTGCTGCGGCTGTCTCTGCCGAAGCCGCTACCTACCGCTGGACCGACAGGCAGGGTGTAATCCATTACACCGATAACCCCGCTTCGATTCCCCCCGAATATCGCAACAAACTCAATAAAAGCGAGGATATCACAATTCGCAATCCCAAGATCCGCGAGGAGCTCAAGGAACAAGAGGAGCGAGCCCGTCAAGAGGAACGTTTGCGGCCTCCGGTCGTTATAACCCCTGAGATTGCACCGATCCCTTCACCGCCGCCGCAAGTTGCTCCTCCAAGAGCAAGCGAGCCGGCCGGCCGCACCAAAAGTGAGCGGCTGCGTGAAAATCGCGAGCGACGCGAGGGACGCTAGCATATAAGCTAAAACGGCTGTCACACAAAGCTCACAAAGTTCACCAAGAAATCAGATGTTTGGTTTTCTTTGAGTTCTTTGTGCCTTTGTGAGAGCCAACTGTTTTTCAAAGATTATCTAGTCCCTCTTCCAAGTCTGTTCCAGCTCGCTTAGAATCTCCTCCTCCCGACCGGCATAGCGGGGGGAGATTTGAAAGGGAATTACTCGGGCAACACCGGCCCGGCGAGCCAATTCACCGGCCTGTCGTGCAGTTAGGTGACAACGCTCGGCAGCACGGGCGGCATCCAGCTCCAAAAAGGTCGCCTCAATAAAGAGATAATCGGCCCCTTTGACCAGATCAATAATTTTTTCGGCATTCTCAGCGGTAAAGCCGGCATCGGTCACATAGCAGATCTTTTGCCCGGCTACGATACTGGTGGCCTCTTTAAGCGACCCCAGTGGTAAAAGGTTTCCCTGGACCAGCCCGCCCGCCTGAGTCGGGATCAGCGTATCGTCCGGCGCTCCCAGTTGGATGGCCTTCTTCAGCCCCTTGAGCCATGCGCCTACCACCAGCCCCATTTCATCCAAACGGTTCTTCATGATGTTGATATGCAGCTTTTCCTCGAGTGCAAAAGCCAGGCTGGGAATCTTATGATCGAGCAGGGCCGTGCGGACAAAAAGCCCTTCTTCCTCATGCAGAAGGTTATTCTCAAACAAATGTGATCTGACAGCCTCGGCCTTGAATCCTTGCCGGCAATGGAATTCACTGGTCAGACCGCAGGCCCCGGGATGGATCTCACTGGCGACAATGCTGAAATCGGTGTCATAGTTTTGAACAAGATTCCAGCTATAGGAGGCCAGGCGGTGCGCGACCTGATCGATGAAGCCGGGCGGCCCGAAAAGATGCACCTGCTTCTCCCTTCCCAGGCAAATGCGCAGCAGATGATCAAAACCGATGAAATGATCGATATGGGTGTGGGATATAAAGACATGGCTGATACGAAGGATCTTGCGAGCCGGCAAGCTGGTGATCGATCCCAGGTCGAACAAGAAGGCGCGCCTGCTGAAGAGGAAATCGACATAGACACATGGATCCTCCAGGGGAGGATTAACCAGGCTCGGATGGAACAGGGGCGTCATGGCCGGACATACCAGAAAACCTGAGGCTAGTGATCGTGATAGCCAAGCACCACCAGAAGGCAGCTCCCGTTGGCAATCACGTTGATCTCATTCTGCTGGCAGAGCGCTATTGCGGTAGGACTCTCAGCGCCGGGTTGCATCCAGATGTTCTCGATTCCCTTGGCTATCGCCTGCGGCACAAGCTGCTCGGTTACTGCGGGTGGGGTAATCATCGAAATGCTCTTAACATCGGCGGGCAGGTCATTAATGCTGGCTACGCAAACCAGACCTTCAATCTCGCTCTCGCTGGGATGGACCGGGATTACCGGGCGGTCATGCTGCTGGTAGCAGCGCAGCACCTTGTTACCGTATTTGTGACGGTTGCTGGAGGCTCCAACCACTCCAAAAGCGGGTGAGGCAAGGAAACGGACGATCTGTTCCTGAATGTTCATAGGTTTTCTCTCTTTCACCGGGCAGTGGATGTCGTTTCCCGACATTTTCAGTATAACCGAAAACGACCGTCACTGCCATTATAACACCCTTAGGTGTAAATCTGCCGCTTCTCCTGCCATTGACCAGCCTGTAATTGCCGCTACACTTTTTACATTTAGCACCCTCCACGCTTGCTAAAAACCAGGAGGAGATATGATAAAGAAGCTAGCGGTTTTGATGCTGGTGATTCTGATGCTGGGTCTACCCGGGCTTGGCAGGTGCAGTACGGTCGAGGATGGCTGGAGAGCGATCGAATTCAGGGGTGGTTTTTCAGTGATAAAAAAATTGGAAGATTTTCAGCAATATGAAGTGCTGGCGATCTATGGCCTGCCCTGGGAGTGGCGTATGGACTCGGGCTGGGGAGTGGCGCCGCAGTTTAATTTTACTGCCGGACTTTTGCGCGGTGGCGGGACAAATGGTTTTATTGGCGGCGTGGGGCCGAGTATTGTCTTTAATAAGGCTAACAAGGGTATCGAGTTTGAGTTAGGGATAAATCTGGATGCCTCGGATAAAAAAAACTATGGCATGCAAAACCTGGGGAGTAATGTTTTTTTTGGCGTTTTTGTCGGCATTGGATACCAGTTTGAAAACAGTTTCGGCATTGGCTATCAACTGCAGCACTTTTCAAACGGTCATATCTTTTATGGTAGCTCCACCCCCAACCCTGGTATCGACAACCATCTGTTTCTTATCACATGGTTTTTGTAACTCTCGTAATTAAAACTCTGGTCTCGTCAAACGTCTTTCAGCTTGCATCATCTATCCCGCAGCAGAGTGCGGCATAGATGCGGGCAGCGGCCAGCACCTCGGCAAACACAACCAGCTCGTCGGCGGTATGGGCGGCCTCCAGTGAACCGGGACCCAGAATGAGCGGACTGGAGCCGGCTGCAAAAAAGAGGTTGCCGTCCGAGTGGGAGCGAAAGGCATCCAGTTGCAAAGGCAGCCCCAGCTGGGTGTAGATGTTTTGCAAAACCGGCACCAATCGGTTTTCGGTGCCGAGGTTATAGCCGCGCGAGGCGAAATCAAAACTGACACCCAGGTCAAGCCCTGAAATGGCCCGATCGGCATCTTCAACAATCTTTAATATGGCCTCCTGCAGCGCGGCCGGGTCCATCTCCGGGGGCAAATGCAGATCGATCCAGGTCTCGCAGCGATCCGGGACGACAAAACCGGCTTGGGAGGAGCTCATCTCCCGGATCGAGTAGACGATCTCGGATTTGTCCCGTGCAAACAGCACATTGTTTCCCAGAAGTAACAGAACCCGCAGCATCGATTCAACTGCATTATGCCCCAACTCAGGCAGCGAAGAGTGGCTGCGGCGGCCGCGGGTGACAAAGCCGGCCTCCAGGTAACCGTAGTGCGCAAAGCAGGCTGTCAGGTTGGTCGGTTCTCCGATTACCACCCAGGGGGGGCAGCTGTTGGCCAGAAAGGCAGCGCTACCATCACCATTTTCCTCTTCGCCGACCACCAGTAGAAGCCCGATCGGCGGTTGCTCCTCAGGCAACAGCGCGGCCCCGATTGCCAACCAGGCCTCCAGCATGGCGGCCAAACCACTTTTCATGTCGGCACTACCCAGGCCGCGGATAACATCATCCTGCTCCTTGGCTCCGAATTCATCCAGATTCCAGGCCGAGACCGTGTCCACGTGACCGACCATGTAAAGCTGCGGTTCTGCACTTCCCATGGTCACATAAAGATTAAAGCGGTCCGGTTCCACCTCCTGGCGTTTTACCTTGAACCCGGCCTGATTAAGCAGCTCTTCCAGATACAACTGGATGTCCTCTTCTTTTCCAGAGGGGGAATATATATCCATAATTTCCAGAAAATTCCGGCGCAGCCGCTCGGCATCAATTTGTGCCAGAACCCTTTCCAGAATGGCGCTCATACCTTTTTCCCCACCTTTTTGATCGTTTTGCGGGTTATATTAAGCGACATGTACAAATGTTGCTGAATGTTGTTGAAACCCTGCTTTTGAAAGAAGCGTATGGCCGGTTCATTATCCGCAGAAGTGTCGATGATAATCATTCTCACCCCTTGTTCGCGCATGCGACGCTTGATCTCGTTGAACAGGCGGCTGCCAACCCTGCCCTTCTGGATATCATTGCGGACACCCAGCCAAACAATATAGCCGTACTTCCAGGGGGAGTTGTGCTTCTTGACGGTCGTGCCAAGCACAAAACCCAGGATGCGTCCAGCCAATTCCGCTACCAGGCAGAGCAGGGAATCGGAGTTGAACAGGGTGATGACCTCGTATTCGTCCCAGGTCCGATAAAGGCTCTGGGAAGCCTCGGCGGTAAAAACCTCCTCACCGATATGGAAGACCTCCGGAAGGTCATCAATGATCATCTCCCGGATGCGCGGTGCATCATCGCTCAATATTGTCTTGTCGGCCATGGCTTACCTCTTGGAATGGAGATCATTCCAATTATAGCAAAAGTTCAGACTTAGTTTTAGTTTGTCCTTTACCTTACTTGAGTTATAAAATTGTCAGATGCGCCTTTGACCATGGCAGGATTAAAATAAGGCCGGGAGAAAATAATGCACGATGAAAACCTGAAGCGCTTGCTGCAGCGTTTTACTGTGGCTGCCAAGGCGCATAACCAGGCCCTGGAGGAAATTGACGAGGAAGAAGCCAATGCCCATGCCCGGATCATAGCCGGGCTGCATGCAGCAATTATCCGGAAAGGGTCGGCCGGTCAGGATGGGCTTCTGAATCTGGTTGATGATAAAGATCCGGTAGTGGCTGGAATGGCGGCAGTCTTTTCTCTCCGCTACAACAGTGAGCGCTCTCTGACGGCCCTGCGTCTGATTGCCAGACAACCCGGTCTGCTCGGTTTCAGAGCCAGTGTGGCTATCGAGCGCTGGGAGGCCGGGGAGCTGAATGTTGGTGATGAGTAACTGAATTTGTTGCCGTCAAAAAAAAGGCCCCGCGAGCAGGGCCTTTTTTCTCAGGTGCCGATGAAGTTCGGCGTGCATATGTCATAGTGCCGATGCGATTTAATGTCACAGCGGGTGGACTCGGAATCGGTGTCAGAAAACCTTCTTTCAGCCCAGCAGCCATTGAGCGTCAAGGAACACATATGCTCAAAATGGCGCATGCTTTGGCAGTATTTCTCTTTCATGGCTTCTTACCCCCTTTCTTTACCCTTATATTATATTCCTGGTAGCACGATGGCTGCAAAGGTAAAAATGCCATAGGACTCAACCAGGCTCCTACACCTGGCGCTTCAACACCGCATGATACTTGTTCAATTTGCCGGTAATATGGTGCGGAAGGTAACAGATCAGCTCCCAACCCTCGCGCCCCAGCCCGTTCAGCAGGTGGATACTATCATGCAGCCTTGTTTCGTACTGCTCCTCGTCAACGGTGTCTGTTCCGACATAAAGGATCTTGTATTCCCAGGCCATGTCTTGCTCCTCCCCCAGAGAGGTAGTTCCATTTTTATGTTAGCAGCAAATGTTTGGTTGTCACGCGGGTGGCACCGGTGAATCCCCTGAGGCATTCAAACGGGAAAAGGATTGCCGTCAGCAAGCCAATAATGCTATAGTTATTCATCACCTGAGCCACAGGGATTGCCCCTGTGGTTTTTGTTTGTCACAAAGGAGCTAATAGAGAAATGATTACCGCATCCAACGTGGCCCTGGCCTATGGCAAAAGGGTCCTGTTCAAAGACGTCAATATCAAGTTCACCCCCGGCAACTGTTATGGCCTGATCGGCGCCAACGGCGCCGGCAAATCAACCTTCCTGAAGATCCTGGCTGGTGAGATCAGTGCCGACAAGGGCGATATCCTGGTCGGGCCCAGAGAGCGTATCGCAGTTCTCAAACAGGACCAGTTCGCCTTTGACGAGGAAACGGTCTTCAACACGGTCATCATGGGTCATCCCCGGCTGTACGAGGTCATGCATGAGCGCGAAGCGCTGTATGCCAAACCTGATTTTTCCGAGCAGGATGGCGTTCGCTCGTCCGAACTGGAAGGGGAATTTGCCGAAATGAACGGCTATGAGGCCGAATCAGAGGCGGCGGTTTTGCTGAATGGCTTGGGCATAAACGAAGAGCTGCGCGCTAAAAAAATGAAGGAGCTGGAGAGCGGTGACAAGGTGCGGGTGCTTTTGGCCCAGGCGCTGTTCGGTAACCCGGACGTGCTGCTTCTGGACGAGCCGACCAACAACCTGGACCTGAAATCGATCTCCTGGCTGGAGGATTTCCTCTACCGCTTCACCAATACGGTTATCGTGGTCTCCCACGACCGCCACTTTCTTAACCAGGTCTGCACCCACACTGCTGACATCGATTTTGGCCGCATTCAGGTTTACGTTGGCAACTATGATTTCTGGTACCATGCCGCTCAGCTGAACCTGAAGCAGAAGCAGAACGAGAACCGCAAGGTGTCCGAAAAAGCGGAAGAATTGAAGGCATTTATCCAACGTTTCAGTTCCAATGCCTCCAAAGCCAAGCAGGCCACTTCGCGCAAAAAACTGCTCGACAAGCTGACTCTGGAGGATATGCCGATCTCCACCCGCAAATATCCGCATGTCATGTTCAAGCCGGAGCGCGCCTGCGGCGACATCATTCTTGAAATTCAGGGGCTGACCAAGCAGGTTGAGGGTGTCAAGGTGCTGAACAACCTCGACCTGGTAGTGCGCAAGGGGGACAAGATCGCCTTTGTAGGGGGTAACGGGCTAGCCAGAACGGTCCTGTTCCAGATCCTGGCAGGCGAGCTGAAGCCGGATAGCGGTTCCTTCCGCTGGGGGATAACCATCTCACATGCTTACTTCCCCAAGGAAAACAGCAGCTACTTTGAAAAGGATTTGAACCTGATCGAGTGGCTCGGCCAATATTCCCCCCCCACCGAAGGTGAGACCTTCGCCCGCGGTTTCCTGGGAAGGATGCTGTTTTCGGGTGATGAAGCCATGAAGAAAACCTCGGTGCTTTCAGGCGGTGAAAAGGTCCGTTGCATGCTGTCCCGCATGATGCTCTCCGGGGCCAATGCACTGATCCTGGACGAGCCGACCAACCACCTCGACCTGGAATCGATCACCGCCCTCAATGACGGTCTGATCGCCTTCAGTGAGGTAATCCTGTTTGCCTCGCACGACCATGAATTTGTTTCCACCGTGGCCAACCGGATCATCGAGATCACCCCCGGTGGTGTAATTGACCGGGTTATGGGTTTCGACGAGTACCTGGAGAGCGAGGATGTGTCCAAGGAGCGGGACCAGCTTTACCATGGCCATGCCGAGCTGAGCCTGTAGAAGACTTTATGAAGCGTTACAAAAAAAGCGCCTTTCTCCTTGGAGAGGGCGCTTTTTTAATTTTATCCAATACTCGAAAATCGGTTCTCTCACTCGCTTACTTCGTTCGCTAAAGCCCTCAAAGTTCACTAAGAAAGATTAGAGGAATCTCTCTGTGTACTCTGCGTGCTTTGTGAGAGACCGGTTTTGGCTTTTTCAGGGTTTGGGGCGCCTGGCGCTGATGTCAGTGATATACACGGTCAGTTCGCCGTTGGGACGGCTGATGGTGACCTCATCATCGACCTTTTTGCTCAGCAGGGCCTGACCAACCGGTGAATCAATGCTGATGCGGCCATCATTGACCTCAATCTCGTCCGGTCCAACCAGTTGATAACAGCGCTCGCCCCCGTCCTCATCCTCGTAGGTTACCCAACAGCCAAATGAAACCGCAACCGGATTGGCGGGAGGAACAGCCACTTTGAGCACCTTGAGCCGGCTGCCGAGGTGTTTCAGCTTGCTATCGATTTCACGCAAACGCTTCTTGCCGTAAATGTACTCGGCGTTCTCCGAGCGATCCCCCTCGGCAGCGGCATCGGAGACACCCTGAACCACCTTGGGGCGCTCCACACGCCATAGATAATTATATTCATCCTCCAGCTTTTTCAGGCCGGTGGCCGATATCAAGTTTGTCATTTATTTCCCGGAACCTTTTAAATTAGGTAGGACCTGATCAGCGCTTGTGCCTCCTCATTGGTGCCGGCCTTGGCAACGGCCGCCTTGCGCTCCTTGATGGTCAGCAGCGCCTTCAGGTGTTTTTTGGCTTTGACTGGATTTCCGGCAATCGATGTGGCCACCATACACAAAATCTCCAGCGGAAGACCGGTCTTGTACCCCTGGACCAGTTTGGCAATCTCTTCGCGGCGCTGTTCCTCGCTCCAGGTCTTATAAATTTCGCCACCTAAATCCTGTAACATGCCATCCTCCTGTTTTAGCCGTAATTGCAGCAATGCCTATAGCACATATTTTGATCTGGCTGAAGTTTTTCTCTCCTGGGGCTTGGTAAGAGCTACTGAATTGTATCAAAACCATCAGCACTGGTAAGAGAGCTCAAGCAGAGTTTTACCTATTGCAAAAGCCCCTTATTGCCTAGGCCTGGATTTCGCGAGTCTTGCCCAGATAGTAATCGTAGCTGCCCTCATAAACCCGCATTTCCCCATGATCAATCTCGAACACCCGGTCCACCAGAAGGCGCAGAAAGTGACGGTCATGGCTGACCAGCACAACTGTGCCGGCAAAATTTCGCAGCGCCTGCAGCAGGATCTCCCGGGAACGGATATCCAGATGGTTAGTCGGCTCATCCAGCACCAGGAAATTGACCGGTCGGGCCAACAGCGTTGCCAGTACTACCCGGCTCTTTTCACCGCCGGAGAGGTTTTCAATACGTTTGTCAACGCTGTCTCCCTGAAACAGGAACGCCCCCAACAGGTTGCGGATCACACCGATGTTAGCCAGCGGCATGGCCTCCTGCACGGTTTCAAAAACCGTCTTGCGCGGGTCGAGCACCTCCATGGCATGCTGGCTGAAATAGCCCAGCTCGACATTGGCCCCCAGATTGAAAACGCCGCCGGACGGCTGGGTCTGACCGACCAGGACCTTCAGGAAGGTTGATTTACCGGCTCCGTTGACCCCTACCACCGCAATCTTGTTCTGGCGCCGGATGATTCCCGAGACGCCGCTGAAGACCTGTGTCACCTGGCCATCCGGGGTTTGCCAGGCTTTGGCTAGCCCATTCAGCACCACCACGTCATCTCCGCTGCGGGGGGGCTCGCCAAACTCGAACCGGACCGTGCGCTCCTCAGCCGGAATCTCGATGCGGTCGATCTTCTCCAGCTTCTTGACCCGCGACTGCACCTGGGCCGCGTGCGAGGCCCGCGCCGCAAAACGGGCGATAAATTCCTCCTCCTTGGCCAGCATATCCTGCTGGCGTTTGTGGCTGGCCAGGAGCTGTTCGAGACGAATGTCACGCTCCCGCTCGTAGAAGTCATAGTTGCCGCCGTAGGTGGTGACGGCCTTGTTGGCCACCTCGACAACGCGGGTGACGATGCGGTTCATGAAATCGCGGTCATGGCTGGTCATCAGGAGCGCGCCATCGAATTCGCTTGCCAGCCACTCCTCCAGCCAGATGATCGACTCGACATCCAGGTGGTTGGTCGGCTCGTCCAGCAGCAGCACATCCGGCTTCAGGGTCAGAATCTTGGCCAGGGCAATACGCATCTTCCACCCACCGCTAAAGCTCTCTACCGGGTGGTTAAACCGGTCGGGGCCAATGCCGAGTCCGGTCAAGACGGTCTGGGCCCGGTTGTCGAGATCATAACCGCCGCGATGTTCGAATTCTTCCTGGGCAGCCCCGTAACGCTCAAGGAGCGCCGCCATCTGGTCGTCTGCCATTGGCTCACACATGGCAGCTTCCATCTCCTTCAACTCCCCGGCCAGGCGGACTGTCTCGGGAGAGCCGGCCATAACCTCCTCCAGAGCCGATCGTCCGGCCATATCCCCTACATCCTGGGAAAAGTAGCCGGTCACGGTCTTTTTGGCGCAGGTGATCTCGCCGCTGTCAACCTCCTCCTCACCGGTAATGATGCGGAAGATGCTGGTTTTGCCAGCCCCGTTCGGTCCGACCAGGCCGCTACGCGAGCCGGGTAATATCTGAAAACTGGCATCGCGGAAGAGAAGCTGCGAGCCATGCTGTTTGGTGATGTTGGAAAGGTGAATCATTTCAAATACTCCTGCAATAAAAGTGAATT
Organism: Desulfuromonadaceae bacterium; assembly: GCA_036504875.1. Lineage (GTDB taxonomy): Bacteria > Desulfobacterota > Desulfuromonadia > Geobacterales > Pseudopelobacteraceae > JACPFJ01. The sequence continues at coordinate 4,551 of DASXUK010000026.1, read as the reverse complement.
AGGTATGATGCCACGGCCTATGCTCGGCTGGCAACCTGTTTCTCAAATAAGAACCATGGGCTGCCAACCGCGAAGGGTGCTTAGTCACAGAATGCACAGAGAATAGTGCCTGAATTTCAGTATCTTGAAGGAGTTTGAAGAACCGGTGTGGCTGGCCGCTGAGAACTCAGCAAAGACAAAAAATTTGAGCGGCGTACGAGGAAAGCCCGCCAAAGCGGGCTTTTAGTAGTGGAATTCCACGAAAACCTTAACCCTTCTTTAACAGTTCCTCCGCATACGGAAGATCCTCCTCTGCCACCAGTATCTGGAGGGGCCCGATACCCGGCTCAGGTTCACGACGCAGAAAATACTCGATGCCTTGACTGCGAAGGATTTTCTCCACCTTCAATTGGTCGGCTTCATCTCTAGGGTCATAAAAACGAACCATATGATCACCTCCTACTGGTTGTTCAACTGGATTACTTCTGCAGCCAGCGTCCGTTCTGGCTTTGAACCCACCAGCCCTTTGAGGCTGCTTCACGCTTGTTATCGGCATAAGTGGCGGCGGCCTTGCTCAGTACTTGGTCGAGCGCTTTTTTGGTCTGTTCCTGCTTGGTTATTTTAAAAATGGCCTTGGCCATGGCTCCGACCACAATTTTGCGGCTCTGGTTTTCGGCACTGACCAGCGCTTCATCCTGAGCTGTGATCCTGGCTTTGTCGCGCACGCTGATCAAGCCCTGGTTGGTCAGGCCGACCACGCCGCTGTCAAACAGTCCGTTTAAACGTGGCAGCCTCTGGCTCATCTCTTCATAAGCCTTGTTTACCTCCGGCATGCTGGCCATCTCGACGGCCAATTCATCGCCTTCCTTGTCAGCCGCATAGGCAGCGGAGACCAACGACAGTGCCGGAAGCAGCTTGAACTGACGGCTTTGCGGCGCTGTTGGCGCCGGCTCCCTGGCGGGTGGGTTACCAGTTCCGGGCACCGGGTTCTTCAGAAGCATCTCGTCGAGTGATTTGTAGGCCTCTTTAGCCGCTTTCTCAGGGAAATAAACATTGATGGTGATAAATGCACAGGCTGCCAGAAGGCAAACACCGGCTGCCAGCAACCATTTCATGAATTTCATTTCCATAACCAAACCCTCCGGAGACAATCTTTTTTAAATATACCCTATCTGGCGGACAAGGAAAGAGCTTCTTCAGTCCTGCCACTTGAATTCGGTTTCCGGTGCGGATTCCTGGGGCGAACCTGTATCGGTGATGGCCTTTCCGCTGGCCGAGGCCTGCTTGATGGCGGCCATCAGATGGTCGACAGCAATCCGGTTCTGGGTCGGAGCAATCGAAACGTTCAGATCACGCAGTCCCAGAAAATTGGTATTCTGGATGTCCAGGGCATCGAAGGTCAGGTAGCCTTGCTGGAGACTGGCACTGATCTCGGCCTTGTCATAGGGGCGGTCCTGACGGAAGAAAAAACCACTTAATTTCTTGCCGGCCAGACGCTGGAGAAACTCTCTGCTGACCAGCATTTGTTCCCCATCTCCTTTACGGGCCCACAGCTCGCTAAAGCCGATCAGCGCCCCGAGACCTTTCTCCTGAGCCGAAAGACTGACAACACCGTCCACCTTTCCGGTGATGTAGCCTTTTATGTTGGGAAACCGGTTGCAGAGCGCTTTCAAGCTGAGGCCGTTGATCAGCAGGTCGGCGCGGTAACTTAGTGTCTCCTGCATCGAAACCTGACCGCTCCCGAGCAGAATGCCCTCAAAAAGGGTGGCCCTGAGAGAGGTGATTTCAGTGATGCCTTTTTCAGCGCGGATGATCAGCCTGATGCTATCCAGCTCCAGCGGCCCGAAACCGAGCTGGTCGATCGTGACCAGTTGGCCTTTGTCAGGCAGCCGGCCCAGCTGCTGACGGAGCAGTGGATAATTTTTACGCGAATAGCTCAGCCGGTCCGACGCCGGTGCTATCTTTTTCCCGGAAAGATCCAGTGAAAAAGGCAGCTTTCCTGCTAGATTCTTCATCACTATTTTCTGTTCCGGCGATTCCAACCCAACCTTATTAAAAACAAGCGCCCCCTGCAGCAATTTCTTGCCTTCCTGTAATTCCACTGTTCCCTGGCCGGCTAATGAACCCTCCAGCGTGGCCTCCTGCAGAAAACGTGGCAGCAGGTTAACAAAGCCATCTACAATCGTATTGCAGGGGGTCTGGGGCAGAACAAAGCTCAGACTGCCGCTTGGTTGCTGCGAAAAGGGCTGCTCCAGCCTCCCTTTGAGTTGCAGGTTGATCGCCTGACCAACCGTAACAACTGCGTTCTGAAGGGTAATTGTTTGTCCGGCAATCACCCCTGCCATATGGAATCCGCCATCAGAAAGCAGGGTCTTACCGCTGCCGTTAATGCGGAGGTCTTTTCCGTCTGCCTCAAATAGGCCCTGTAATCCTTGTTTGTGAGCGTAGCTGCCCTCCAGCGCCGCATCCAGCCGCCCCTCGGTGACAGTCGCCTTACCCCTGGCAGCAAGCAGTTCGCCAGCGGTTGCCAGACCGGCCCCCTTGATCCCCAGCCGAAAGGTAGCTCCCTTTGAAGCGGCAAAGGGATTAAAGGCAACATCACCTGCCAGGGGGCCGCCCAGAAGTGTGCCGCTGATTATTCCTGTGGCCCCCGAACGCGATAATAGCAAACTAACCCCCGGAGCGGCGACTGCCTTGCCCTGCCAGTCAAACTGGCCGACAGCCAGAGAGGCGGAGCCTTCCATCCAGCGGCCACTGCCGTCGGAGGCGTAGAAAGCGTCCATCCGTGCGGAAACATTCCTGGCCGCAGCCTGCCCCTGGCGGATAACGCCACCGGTTAGCTCCAGGGAGAGCGGGTAGTAGCTGGCTCCGCCCCGCTTCTCACTAGTGGGAATGTTCGTTGTCAGGCGATCGAAACTGAGATTGGCGCCGTCCCACTCGAGGTCATTTTTATCGATTACCAGCTTTTTGTCGGAGTAACGGTAGGAGAATTTGGCCTGTCCCTTTTTATCGGCCCAGGCCAGGTTCTTCAGCTCGCACCTGCCGGACAGGCTGAGCCTCCCCTTGCTTCGTTGAATCTGGGCCAGGGTCTTGCCCTTCTTCAGCGCCAGAGCGGTCTGGCCTTGCTTGCCCTTCAGGGCTGAAAGCTGCAGGTCAAGAGCAGCCTCGAAATCCTGAAAATTTTGGCCAGTCGCTCTTAGCGCCAGCAAACCGCTGCCCGATGTCAGCCGCAGATTGTGCTTTTCGAGCAGGGGATTGAGGTCGGCCAGGGCTGCCGTCGGCAACTGCAGATCGGCGGTCAAGGGCCTCGGCGTGGATGAATTGAAAGCCAAACCCCCTTTCACCGTTTGCCCCAGGATTCGGGCCGAGAAAGGAGCGATTTTGGCCTTGAGCAGTTTTAAGCGAGAGGAGAGTTCCAGCTCGAAAGGCCCCTGCACAGCCTCCAGCATGGCTTTGCCAGCAGGTTTACATAACGCCACTTCCCCTTTGATCTGCAGGCCGCTATTCTGTCTGGAGAGGGCGATATTGCTGCACAACCCGCTGATCAGAAGCCGTCCCTCTTTTGCCAGCGAGCCGTTCTGCAGTTGGGCCTTACCTGAAAACCCGGTTATTCCTTGGGCAGCGTTTCCGGACAGTTGCAGCCGGCTCTTGCCCAAGCGGCCCTCAATGACCAACTGATGGCGCTGTTCCTCTGATAAGAACATGGCCAGCCGTTTAAGATCGATTTCCTGCAGACTGATCTCGGCAGTAAAGCTTTTTTCTCGTCTGAGATTTTCGACGGTTGCCCGGACCTGCAAACGGATCAGATCACTCAGGTCCAGGTTCAGCTCCTGTAGATGTGCCAGATCCTGTTTCAAGCTATAATCGCCGCTGAAGTTAATCCTGCCGGCCGGCAGGTTTATTCCTTGAACCGCCAAATGATTGAGGTCAAGCCTTCCCTGTGAACGCAGCAGGCCATTGTGTAGACCGGCTTTGATCAGCAGCGAGCCGGTTCCCTTCAAGTAGCCAGGTTGGTTCAGTTTTAAGACCTTGGCCAGGGGCGCCAGGGACAGCGAGGGGGACTTGAGTGAGAGTTCAAAAGAGGGCTCAGTGCCCGACCGGATCTGGCCGGTTAAAACATAGCCGTTCTGACCTGCATCCTGAAAAGCCGCTTCGATACGGGCGGTCCGGGAACCTTGACTGGCCAGGTCGAACAGGGTCAGGGAGGATGCCTTAGCCAGCTTCCGGCCATTGAACCGCACCACCCCATCCTTGATGCACAGCTGCCTGATAAAGATCTCAGCCCTAGTCGGCTGCTTGGCGGTCTTTTTCAAAACGGGTAAATTCCAGGTGCCAGCACTGTTTTTCAGGAGGTCAAGTCTTACCCCCTCCAACTCAACCAGTCGCACGGAGCGCCGGCCGATCAGGAGCTGTCTCCACTGCGGCGCAATCCTCAGGCTATCCACCCTGGCAAGATTACCAGCCGGAAAACCGGGTGGATTGGCGATTTGTACGCCTTTTAAATACAGGGTGGCGCCGGAGGTATGCACGGCAAAGATCTTGACCGGCTGGCTGAGGTACGAGCTGAGCAGG
>DASXUK010000025.1:0-13327 GCA_036504875.1 Desulfuromonadaceae bacterium | reverse complement strand
TCAGGCTCATACCTGACTGCAATTGAATTCGACTCATCTTCACGGTGTACCTCCAGTGATTGGGATATCGTAAAGATACTGCAGGCATCAGTCACAATATGTCATACCCGCAGGAAAGCGGGAAATTAGTACTACTCAGGTGAGAAAATGAGACACCGCGTGTCCCTAAATTGTCATGTAACCTATTCAAATACAAGAGTAAATCAGCTGGCGCATGAAACTGGGGGTCTAGTGGTCGCTGGTTCGAATCCAGTCGCACCGACCATTAAATAGTCTGGCAGTGTCCAGACGGTAATAAAGGCCTTGAGAAATCAAGGCCTTTTCTTTTTGTGTTGTCTGTGGAGGCGGTCTGTTTCTATTGATCACCCCTACAGGCGGAAAGCTTTGGCGGCTCAAGTATCGTTTTGGGGGCACAGAAAACCAAACTTCCCTTACCGATGCTCGGCACCGCTTAGCAGGATTCAAATATCCTGTATCAAGACCTTGAGAGGGCCAAATGAAGAAAATCAGGATATGCTTCAACAATGTGCTCTGAAATTCCAGGATATTGCTTGTTATTCCCTTAGCCGTTCAGTAGTCGACCCCGGGCTGAGGTTCGACCCCCTTGCGGTAGGCATGTTTAATCTCGCGAATTTCGCTGACCGTATCGGCCAACTCTATTATCTGCGGATGTGCATCTCGGCCGGTTAGGATTAGATGCATCATTGGAGGTTTTTTGTTCAGGATAGCCAGAACCTGTTCTAGATCTACCAGCTTTAGTTTGAGAGCGTTGTTAATCTCGTCGAGGATCAGTAGGTCATATTTGCCTGCGTCAATCTTCTCGTGGATGAGGTCAATGGCATCCTGGGCGTTGGCCCGATGCTCGCTCCAAGGATAAGGATTACCCTGGATGCCGCAAAATCCCTTGCCGGTGGCTGTAAGCTCAATGTCGCAGTTCATCTGCTTAATTCCGTCCCGCTCACCCGCATAAAGATCCCCTTTCATAAATTGGACGATGCAGACTTTCATGCCGTGTCCGCAGGCGCGAACAGCCATCCCCAGCGCGGAGGTTGTCTTGCCTTTGCCGTGACCGGTTATGACTACAATCAGACCCTTAGGATTTACGGGCTCGTAGTGGTCGATTTTCTCGGGTAGTGTTCCTTGCCTTGCCACCTGCAGCCTCCTAGACCTTAGTGTTGCAAAATGTAAAGATTTCGTTAGATCTTGGTGTCGCTTTCAATCCACATCCGCGAACCTGACTAGCGTGCCGCGCCTGGCACCGTAACGGAAGACGGTAATCCCCTTGAGCCGCTTGTGATAGGCCAGCAGATAGGCCTCTGCCACATCATTCTTACTTGCTCGATGAGGCAGGTTGATGGTCTTGGAGACCGCGTTGTCCGTAAAATCCTGAAAGGCAGCCTGCATTTCGATATGATCCTCGGCTGGGATTTCGAGAGCGGTCCGGAACAGGCGTCGCACCTCCGACGGAACTCCGCTTATCCCTTTCAGGCTCCCCCGCCTGCGCACATCATTCAAGAACTGCTCTGAATATATTCCCTGTTTTCGGGTCATTTGCAGAAGGTACTTGTTGATCTCCTCCAGCTCCGTATCCAGAACCAACCGCTTATAGGCTAGGGCGAAGAATGGTTCGATCCCGCTGGAACAATCGGCGATCGTAGCCAGTGTACCGGTCGGGGCGATGGTGGTCGTGGTGGCGTTTCGAACCCGAGGCATATCGGGCGCATCATAGATCGAACCGGCGAAGTTGGGAAAGACGCCCCGCTGCGTGGCCAACACAACCGAGGCTTGGCGCGCCTTCTCACTGATGAAACGCATCACGCGGCGGGCCAGCGCGAACGATTCACGGTGGTTGTATGGCAGGCCGAGCTGGACCAGCAGGTCAGCCCATCCCATAACCCCCAGTCCGATCTTGCGGTTACCCTTGTGCATCCTCTCGATGGCTGGTACGGGATAGATAGAGGCATCAATGGTGTCGTCGAGGAAACGCACCGCCTGAGACACGTCGTCTTCCAAGGCAGTGTAGTCCAGTTCTCCCTCCTTGAAATAGGCCGAGAGGTTGAGCGAGCCGAGCACGCACGCCTCGTACGGAAGCAGAGGCTGCTCCCCGCAGGGATTGGTGCTTTCAAAGACACCGATCTGCGGTGTGGGGTTGTCGCGGTTGATGCGGTCAATGAACACCAGCCCCGGATCACCTGTTTTCCAAGCGCACTCCACGATCTCATCGAAAACCTCTCGTGCCCGCAGCTTGGCAACCTCTTTCCCCGATCGTGGGTTGACCAGCGGGTACACACCATCCTGCTGGAGTATCTCCATGAATATATCGGTCACCGCCACTGAAATATTGAAATTCTCTAACTCCCTGGCCTGACGCTTGACGCGGATGAATTCGAGGATATCGGGGTGGTCGATGCGCAGCATGCCCATATTAGCACCGCGTCGCGCTCCCCCCTGTTTGATTACATCGGTTGCTTTGTTGTAGATCTGCATAAATGAGACCGGGCCGCTGGCAACCCCCCCGGTGGAGCGGACAATGTCGGCCCGTGGTCTCAGTCGGGAGAAAGAGAAACCGGTGCCGCCGCCACTCTGCAGGATCAGGGCAGCGTCCCTGAGCGTGTCGAAAATGCTCTGCATCGAGTCCTCCACCGGGAGGACAAAGCAGGCGGCCAGTTGTCCCTGAAGCTTTCCAGCATTCATGATCGCCGGGGAGTTTGGCAGAAACCGCAACGAAGAAATCAGGTTGAAAAAGCGATCCTCCCATTCCGAGCTGTCTTCGCCGTACAGGCCTTCAACTGCGGCAATGGAGCGGGCGATGCGCCGAAACATGTCGTGGGGAGATTCGATGACCTGCCCGGCGTTGCCCTTAAGCAGGTAGCGGGCCTTTAATATTCTGAGTGCGTTTGCCGAAAGCTCCATGCCAGGAAGTATAGCGCAATTAACAGTGTATCGCAGAGCCTCTTAGCAATAAATGCTTTCAGTCAGTATCTGGATTATCTTTTCAATCACGTCTATTTACTGGTGAAGTCGGCAAACAAAACTAAGGCAGAGGTCTGCAGTATCCGCAACGGATCTTTCGGCAGACACGCTGCTGTTCTCTGGTCAAGCCGACAATGGAGGGTTTATGCGGGTTAATGCCCAGGAGGTGCTCGCCCCAGAGTTCTTCCAGTTTGCGCCTCTTAGTTTACAGACGCAAAATGCTATCGACATCGCTTACCAAAGGAATTACGGTGGCCGTAATCTCTCGTGTAACCTCTAACTCCTCGTGTGACTTCCCGGCCTCTAAAATAAAAGCGTTTCCCGTAGCAGCAACCCCCGCTGTTCTTCATAATAGCCGCTCCTGTCCGAGAATGGCTGATGGAGCGGTTTTCTTTATGAAGGCTGACCCTGACCCCTTGACCGGTGCCGATACCGGCTTGTAGGGCGATCCTGTTTACGTAATTTTTGGTGTGCCAGGTGGTTTAGGGGGTGGGGTGGGTGTTGATCAGGCTGTGTAACCAGGTTTCGACTGTTTCGCGGTGAAACCGTACCGAACCGCCCACTTTGAGCCGGCCGGGTAGTTGCCCAGACTTATCCATCCTGACCAGCGTAGCCCTGGAGATCTTGAGCAGGGCGCACATCTCGGCCACAGAGAGCAGCATTGCAGTTGGATCGACTGGTTGTGTCTTTGGCACCTTCGGGGCGGTTTGCGAGGTCGCCTGTTTTGATCGTTGTGTTACCGTTTGTTTTTTCTTTTCCTTTACTCGATCTGTCTGTTGTGTCTCCGTATTCTTTCTCTCGGCCTTAATCAGGACAAAATCATCCAATCCTGCGAACAGCGGGGCTTCGTCCAGAAGATTATTTCGAGCGGCCTGGTCGGTCTTTATAGCCATTGATTTTGTGGATGTGTTTGATGTTTGCATCTGGACGCTCCAGGCGTGGCAATGTGTATTAATTTGTATCTCTGTGTAGCATGTTGTCTGTATTTGTGTCGAGGGATTTGGATTGGTGTTCGAGCATTACAACGAATTAAAGCATGTCTTAATTTGAGCCAAATTGTATCAGGAGGTATATTGCTGTGTCAATATGTTCGGGGAATAATGTAAGGCTTTCTCACCGCAGAGGTCGCAGAGGTTTGCGGAGGAACTTCAAAATCTTTGAGGGTTAAACTAAAGCAAAGCTTTTAAAGGTGCACCCCAATCTGTTTCTGATTCTCCTCTGCGTGACTCTGCGCTCTCTGCGGTAAAATAGGATTTCAAGGCTTATTTCTCTTATGAATCTCAAGATCTTGCAGCTGCAGGTTTAGCGCCTCCACCGAGACCTGGATCTCCCGCGCCGACAGGCCGAGCGAGATGATCATCAGCACCAGACTGAGTCCGAAGGTAATCTTCCCAAGCAGGATGTAACCTCCAAACAGCACAAACATGCAGATCACGCACAAGAGCAGGCTCAGCACACCCAAAGCCTGCATATCCCGAATCAGCATCACCCGATAACGCAGGTTGCCGATCTGTGCAATGATCGATTCGTCGGGGCTGGTCTGGTAGCGGTCATGCAGTGTTCTGATCAGCGCGGCCAATGCGACGAAGCGGTTGGTGAAGGCCAGTAACATTAATGAAATCGCAGGAAAGAGCAGCGCCGGGGTTGTCAGGTTTATTTCCATGGTTTAGAACTCCCTTCAGGGCAACCAAGTCGAAAGGCTCTCACCGCAGAGGACGCGGAGGTTCGCAGAGGACTTCAAAATCTTTGAGGGTTAAGTCAGGATCTGTAAAAAGGCATGTCGGCCTTTGTTTAACCCCTAGTTTTCTTCTTTCCCCTGTCTTTGTTTTCCTCTGCGCTCTCTGCGGTAAATGACTGAAGTTTTATACCCCGATATCGGGAAACACCGCCTCCTTCTGCGGGAGCGGCACCACCAGTTCTTGGTCATAGGCAATAGCGAACAGGCTGCCTTGTTCATTGATCTGTCCGGTTACCTCGTCCGTGCTGGCACCGGTGGCCTCGGCATATTCCTCCGGTGTCACCAGCACATAGCCTTCCCCCTGTAGGTCATGCACAACTGTGGCCCAGGCCACGCGCGACTCCGGGACCAGGATATTCTCCTGCGGGCCGCGCAGCTCGTACGGACCCAGGCCGACCCGGATGATAATGCAGGTTGCGTCCCGACGTATCCGCTCCAGTTCTACCGGTTCTGTCAGGTGTTGTTCCATCGGCTCCTCCAGCACCCTTATTTTAGGGTGAGATCCTTACCTCCACTGAGTTTATGAACCATTGGAAGTTGGACGTGCTGTGTAGTTCCATATCATTGGCCCGTGCCTTATCAAAAGTCCGGGCTCCCACAGTAACAACCACCGACTGCCCCGCCTGCACAGGCCCGGAACTGAACAACTGGGCAAAGTAGTGCTGCCCGCGGGTCAGGTTCTCCTTGTCCCCGGTATTTAAGTCGTCACCGTCACTCTCCTGATAAAGATTGGACATCAGAGACAGCGAAAACTCAGGTACGTTCGGGTGCAGGACATTCATCATCAGGTAGCTATTCTGATTGCACCAGGCGTTGGAGAACCCAAACTCATCCTCGATCTTCATATTGTGTCTGTCGAGGGTGCACTGAGCATCGATTAGAACTTCCACCAGACCGGTTACAGGTGGCACGAATCCGAAAGCGATCTGGGATTCGGCAGTTGCCGAAGCTAAATCGAAATCTCCGGCATCGTCGCAATCCATAGTGGCTTCGTTGCCTACCAAGCCGACCGATGGGTTTAAAAAGAGCTGGTGGTCAACCCGGAAGTTATCGCTTGTTTGGGGAGCGAAGCTAAACAGGAACCCGAAAAAGGGTGGCCTGAATAAAGACCAATGGTGGGGGTCCGATGGATCATCCTCCGGCACAGGCGGTCCCCAGGGTAGGGGGAACTTGTGCAGCGGGGACAAACTCATCCATTTATCAAAATTTTTCTGCAGGTTAAAGCCCGGGACCACCTTGCCTTCAACGGGAGAGAATATCTCCTCCATCCTTTCGTGGAACTCTCTGCCGATCATCCTCACTTTGTCAGGACTGATCCCCAGCTTCTCGATAAGTGTGCTGATTTTCTGCCTGCTCATCTTCCGATGCTGGGCATAGTCACGAGTCAAGCTTTCGGGAGGCTGCCCGAGATCGCGTAAGGCGAGCCGTTCGTGTTGAATCACCTGCCGCAGTTCAGTCGATCTTTTGGCGCCCACCAGATCACTCAATTGGCGACGCAGATTCTCGACCACTTCATCAGCTTTTTGACCGCGCAATTCAATGGCACTGCGTCGCCTCTCTTCCTGCTGACTGAAAGCTTTTTCCGTCAACTGACGAGCCTCGGTCGAAAATTCCATCGTAAAGGGCAATGTGCGATGTGCGTAGTAACAGTTCGACATATGGCACTCCTTTAAGCGCATCGGCCGAAGCGGTCGTTTGCGCAGCTTGGATTTTGTAGCTTTGGTTATGTTTTAAGTATATCAACAGCTAGCTCGTAGGCAAAAAATGCCCAGAGCTTTGAGGTTTAATGTGAGTTGCCTGAACAATGGCGGTTTGAATTAAGTAAGGTGTTGCCAGAATTTCGGCATGAGGCCGACCAGAAATAGCAGAAAGTCAAGCCTGACCCCAAAGGCCTTCCGAAAGTCAAGCCTGACCCCAAAGGCCTTCCTTCCTGGAGTACTTGTTATGCCATTATCCAACATAGTAAGTATATTTATTATAGACTTACTAAGTATAATAATGATATATATTTGGTCATTCCACTGGAGCTGGTGAAAATATGAATGACCCTCTCTTAAACAGGATTCCTTACGAAGAGTTCGACTATCAGACCCTTCTTGACGCGGTGAAGGATTATGCCCAGCCAAGGATGAAGATATCCAGCCTGCTGGCGAAGGGGACTATTATCCGTGTTAAGAAAGGGCTCTACATTTTCGGTGAGTCCCAGGCCAGGCGGCCCTACTGCCGTGAGCTCCTTGCCAATCTAATCTACGGCCCGTCGTATATCTCCCTCGACTACGCTTTGCACTACCATGGGCTGACACCGGAACGGGTGGAAACGGTTACCTCGATAACTTGCGGTCGGACACGCTCTTTCGACACACCGGTCGGGGAGTTTTCCTACAGAATGATCCCCATGGAGGCATTTCGCACCGGTATGGACAGGGTGGAGCTCAAAGATGCCCGCTCTTTCCTCATCGCCATTCCTGAGAAGGCTCTGGCAGACCGCATAGTTGCCGAACGCGGTGCCGGCATTACGACACAGAAGGAATTGCATGAATACCTTCTGGAGAACCTTCGTGTTGATCCGGCTTCTCTTGGTGAACTCGGTCCGGCCCGGCTGGCGGAGATAGCCCAGCACTACCGCTCCCGCCGGGTAAAGCTTTTGGCCGACCTGGTCAGTCGCCTGCGCAAAAGCGGCAAGGGGGATAAATAGATGCATGAAGCAATTGCCCGGATGCTCGCCAAATACGAGACCAAGAGTGTTGACGATTCTGTACGGGCTCTGCGGGAGATCATTCAAGAGGTGGCGCTGCTCGGCCTCTGGCGCGCCAAGTTTTTTGAGCACGCCGCTTTTTACGGCGGTACCGCCCTGCGTATTCTCTACGGACTTGACCGTTTCTCCGAAGATCTGGACTTTTCACTGCTGAAACCTGCGGCTGATTTTAATCTGAACCGGTATACCGCGTCTCTTGAAGAAGAGTTGCAGGGCTTCGGCTTCAACATCCGGGTAGAGATGGTTGACAAAGCTGTGGAGTCGGCGGTGCAGTCAGCCTTTCTCAAAGCCAACACCCGCAACGAACTGCTTATCATCGAGGTTGGTGAAGAGATAGCAGGCCAGATTCCTGCCGGTCAAGTTTTGAAGGTGAAGATCGAGGTGGACAGTGACCCGCCACCGGGCTTTGAAACTCACACCCGTTATCTGCTTAATCCGATCCCGTTTGCCGTGCGCTGCTACACGCTTCCCGACCTATTCGCCGGTAAGATGCACGCGTTGCTTTTCCGCAGATGGAAGAACCGGGTCAAAGGGCGGGACTGGTACGATTTTGTCTGGTATGCCGCCAACCGCCCCCAGCTTAATCTGGCCCATCTTGAGCAGCGGATGCGGCAGACAGGGCACTGGCCAGGCGATCAGCGGCTGACGCCGTCAGCGTTTTCCGAGTTGTTGCAACAAACGATCGACCGGCTCGATGTTGACCAGGCGCGCCGTGATGTTGCGCCGTTTGTGAAGGATCAGCAGATGCTGGCAATCTGGTCGCAAGAGTTTTTTCGGGATGTGGCGGGGAGAATTCGGGTTGTGGGGTGAGGGAAATGGCAGAAAGTCAAGCCTGACCCCAAAGACTGACCGTAGCCGAAAGTGCATCCTTGAAGTTGAGCGACGAGTAGTGGACCTTTACCAGCAGATCACCTGCCAACAAAATGAGCGATCCGTCTTTTAAGCCAAGGAGATTAAATCCTGTGAGAACTTTCTATATTGCAACACTTACCATCCTTCTGTTTGCCGGCTCGCTACAGGTGATTGCCCATGCAGCCGCACCAAACGACCTGATCGCCCTGCATGGCGTCAAGTCCGCCAAGGGCATCTTCGATATCAATATTACCGATGCCGACAAATTACCGCTTTATCTGCAGGTAATCAAGGAAACCCATGAGGGATTGCAAAGGCAGGGGTTCAAAACGGACCTGATTGTTGCATTCAGGGGGAGCGCGGTCCGGCTTGTATCAAGCAACCGCACAGGATTCAGCACCGACCAGAAAGAGAGCCTGGAACATGCCGATGAACTGATCAGGGAGTTGGCTAAACAGGGGGTACGCTTCGAGGCCTGCGCCATTGCCACCCGCCTGTTCCATGTCGACAACGCCTCCATGAACCCAGAAGTAAAGGTCGTCGGCAATACCTTCATCTCACTGATCGGCTACCAAGCCAGGGGATACGCCGTTATACCGATCCAGTAAGCTTGACATTCAACAAATTCGAGGATTGATTTGACTTCCCTTTCCAGCTATGATGCTATGCAGACACGAACCAATACTAATGAAAGGAATAGCAATGGGCAGACGCCCTAAACACATCAGCGAAAACGAAGACCTGCGGGAGAAGATCCTCGGCACGGCCTTGCAGCTTTTCACCACTAAAGGCTACTTCAACACCTCCGTGCAGGACATCCGGCGGGACGCGGATATCAGCATCGGAGCGGTCTATCACCATTTTCCCGGGAAAGAAGACATCGCAAAGGCACTCTACGGCAACCTCCTGGAAAAGATTACCAGGGAGTTTCAGGAAATTATGGGACGCTACGACACCGCCCATGATCGCTGCCGGGCTGTCATGGCACTCCTCTTTGATTTGACCGAGAGCAACCCGGCAGAGATGGAGTTCATGCTCTACGCCAAACACCGCGAGTTCATCCCCTCAGCTATCCCCATCTGCTCTTCCAAGCCATTGTCCATGATGCGTGAAATGGTCCAACTCGGCATTGCAAACAAGGAGATCAAGGATATGGAGATTGTCCTTGTCACCAGTTGCCTGTTTGGCGGCATGTTCCGTATGATCAATCTGAGACTGGACTGCACCATCGAAGGCCCCCTCTCCAAGCACCTCGAAACCATCTGGGAGTGCGCTTGGCGCGGGGTTGCCCTTTAAGCTCCACACCCACCCCTCATAATAAACGTAAATAATAATTCTTTTTCTGGAATTCGTCTTATTATTATGCTACAAAAGAATGACCGTTCGTTTTGTATCATCAAGATACGCATTAATACAAAGTGGGGACTGCATGACTAACCTCCGATAAGTCCCTCCTGTTAAATTCAATACATCTCGCTTGTAACTATACTTTATCTCAATGTGGCCGGACGGTAGTGAATGATCTCCCGTCTGCCAGAGTGGCATCAGAGAAGTCGACTCGTTAAATGTTGCACCTTGCCACCATTGTGAACGACCGTTCGTTTTGTATCAACAGGCATTATCAACAACCCTGACTGAGGGCTACGATCGTGCGCCCGATCACTACTGGGACAGTGATGATGAAAGGAGGTGGGCCGGAAATTCTACTGCTGTAAACGGTCGGGAAATATGTATCCATCCAAGTATCTAACAAGACGGAGGAACAAATGGTAAGACAAAGAACTATTCTACTGATCACACTTCTTCTAAGTTTTTCACTGGCAACCTGGGCAATGGCCAGTTCAAGCGGGACAGAAAGCAATAAAAGCGTACAGCCCAAGTCCTATGCCAACAAGCACAATGAATCCAAGTGTCTGGTCTGTCACGGACAGCTGGACTATCTCCGCTCAGTGACGACCGCCACCAAGGATGGCTACGGACATGACGTTGCGGCAGAAACCGTTGCCCAAGGACTCTATGTCGGGCAGGAATTTGTCAACGACCGAATCCACGGCCGGCAGTCCTGCGAATTCTGCCATGGCGGCGATCCAAAAGCCAGCGATGCGAAAAAGGCACACGCCGGCATGACCAAGAATCCCACCGCAGACGGCGGGAAGAAACTCTGCGCCTCCTGCCACCAGAAAACGGTCGACAACTTCCAGACCTCGTTGCACTTCAAGATGTCGGGTGTTAAAGGCAAGCTTACAGACCGTTTGGGCAGCACCACGCACAAAACCGAAATAGCTGGGAAAATTATGGCTGGAGATTGCCTCAACTGCCATGCCACTTGCGGCACCTGCCATGTGGGCCAGGCTCCGATTGCCAATGCCGGTCTCCAGAAGAGCCACAGCTTCGTCCGCCGCCCTAACAACCTCCAGGTCTGCATCCCCTGCCACCATCTGGCCGGCGCCGGATTCTTTACCCAGGAGAAGAACCTGCACGTATCAGTCGGCATGGACTGCGTATCCTGCCACAACAGCGAGCAGCAGTTCCATGGCCGGGGAGGCGCTGAAGAGCCCCAGGGAATGATGACACCGGGCCTGATTGAGGCCAACTGCCACAACTGCCACCAGAAGGCGGACAGTTCCAACGAGGCCCATTCCCTGCACAGCAGTTTTGTCTCCTGCCAGGCCTGCCACGGGACGGAATACGAGTCGTGTGTTTCCTGCCACCGCCGCACTCCTGACGCTGAGCACATCTTCAAGTTGGGCACTTTCAACGGTAAAGTCTACCCGTTTGTACATACCACCGGCAACATATCTACAGATATGTTCGCCCATATGGACATTAAGTTGGAGCAGAAGGATCTGGAGGCCAAGCCCACGTGGGGCCCCTACCCGACACATTTCCTACAACTTGCCCCAAAACACAAGAAAGGGGCGGAAGTCATGTGTGAGAATTGTCACGGTAACCCTGAAATATTCCTGAAAGACGAAGATCTCACCTTCCCGAAACTGGAAAAAGGGTTTCTGATGAAAGCACCACGAGCACTGTCTACCAAGGAGCTGGACAAGTACAAGAAGAAAGCAAAATAGCATTTACAAGCTGACAAACCCTCCAGAAAGGTACTCTGGAGGGTTTGCTGAATTTTAAAACTATACGAAGGAGCAAGCATATGAAACGCATCCCCCCTCTGGCTTCACTTCTTTTGTCCCTGTTATTGCCGATAGCGGCTTCTGCCACCAACGGCGATAACCTGATCGCAGTCGGACCAATAGCCCGAAGCATGGGCGGCGTCGGTATTGCAGCACCTCAGGACGCCATCAGCGCGACCTTTGCCAATCCCGCCGCCATGTGCTTTGGCCCCTACTGCCCTTCTTCAGAGTTTGATTTTGCCGCCACCCTCTTTGCGCCCAAGATTGATGGAAGGGTTTCCATCGGCGGCGCAGGCCCACTCGCTGGAAATCACGAATCGCGGGCAGATGAAAAAACGTATCTCGTCCCTGCCTTCGGCATTTCCACCCCCATCACCCCGCGAGTACGGCTGGGGCTTTCAGCCTACGGGGTGACCGGACTAGGCGTCGACCATCGCAACTCGCAATTGTCAGGAGGGCTACTGGCCGCCGATTCCACCCAGTTGATGATCCTCAAGGTCGCCCCAACGCTGGCCTGGCAGGTTTCGGATAAGGTCTCGGTGGGTGGAGCACTGCACGTGGTAAACTCCCAACTTGACCTGGATCAGGGTTCGTCTTCTTCCTACGGCATCGGCGGCCAGCTTGGCGTTATCTTCAAACCGAGCGAAACCGTTTCCCTCGGCGCAACCTACCAGTCAGCGATGTACGGGACAAAGCATAAGAAAGTGTACAATCTCGATGCTCTGACCACAGGCAGCAAAGACCAGGACGATTTTACCCTCGAATCACCGCAGAGCATAGGTTTTGGCGCTGCCTGGTCCCCCTCCAGTAAACTCCTGCTGGAAGTAAACATGAAGTGGCTTAACTGGTCAGACGCCAAGGGGTATGATGTCCTGGGTTGGGATGATCAGCTGGTTTACGCGTTTGGGGTGCAGTATCGCCCTGTTCCGGCGCTTGCCCTCCGGGCCGGCTACAACTACGGCAAGAACCCGATCAAGGGGCGGAGCTTCAACGGCGACGGCATCGTCAAGGTTCAAGGTAAGGATGTCAATGCCTATGGATTCGAAACCTTGCGCGTCATCGGCTTCCCGGCCATTGTCGAGCACCACCTCACACTGGGGGCGGGATACAACCTGACCGAAGCGGTTGCACTCAATGTGGGTTACATGCACGCCTTCGAAACGAGCATCAAGTCAACCGGCACTCTGCCGACGGCCTTTGGCGGAAATCCGGTGGAACTGGAATCGAAGCTGCGTGAAGATTCACTCGACTTCTCCATCTCCTGGCGGTTCTGATGGCGACACCAGGCCGCTCAACGTCTGAATAATTATATTTCACGCTGCGCTGAGCCAAGGCTGGGCGAATGCCCGGCCTTGCTTTCAGTCGCTCAAGGTCTGCATCGCGGTTTTCTCACGCTGCACAGAGATAACGCCAACCGGAGCTAAATTTATGTCAAAAACCATCATCTGGACCCTGTTCGCTCTTTTCATCCAAACCACGACCGCCCAAGCCATGCCCTGTCACTGCTTTCCAACGCGGACGTTCGACTCGGCCAAGCCGGCTGCCGCTGACTCCTACTTTTTGGCTAATGGCCAGAACGCCTTCATGGCAGTGGTCTTCGGCCAGGAAAAGAAGGATATAGTCCTTGCCAAGCAGAAACCAGGAGCTACGGCAGAAGGGCTGTGGATCGCCCACTGGCTATCGGTGAAAACCGACAAGGATGCCGGTGAACTGCTCAGGGCCCAGCGCAGCACAGCTTCTTGGCGGGGTGCGGTGACCTCCCTGCATATTGACCCGCAGAAACTGCCCCCACGATTCGCGGCACTCCTTAACGGAGGAGCCGACGAGGCAGCGCTCTCCCGCTTCATCGTCGACAGCCTGTTGACCGACAAGGGG
>DASXUK010000024.1:0-41234 GCA_036504875.1 Desulfuromonadaceae bacterium | reverse complement strand
CGTTCCCATCTCGAACACGGAAGTTAAGCCCCTCAGGGCCGATGGTACTGCACGGGTAGCTGTGTGGGAGAGTAGGTCGCCGCCGGGAATAAATTAAAACAGCCCGTAACCAATAAAATGGTTGCGGGCTGTTTTGCGTTTACTCTCGATACCTAATACCTTCAAATGTGAGAAGAATCATAAAAACATAGGCGCACTGTCTACTAATCTCATACTCATTCCTTCTTCATCCCCTTTATCTTCAGTGCAGTATGCTGACAATCATTATCGAGCGAAGGAAGCAAGGTGGTGCGTTCGCTGGCCATTACAACCACTGCAGGCCGCCTGGCCCGCAGGCCTTGTTCGGCTGCCGTTTGGTGTAAGAATCATCGGCTGAAGTTTTGCCATATCTGCACCTAAGTAAGCTAATTCCGACCACGAAACAGCGCTCTGGTTGCTGATATGCCAGATCCCGAATTCATCATCGAGCAGCAGCTCTAATACTGTATTAACCAAATCCGGCACATAAGTCGGGAGATGGTTGAATCATCCGGCACTGTTGCAACTTCGCCCCTTGAAAGCGACAAGTTGGCAGATACCGCTCCGGTCGCCGCCACCACCCAGGAATTTCCGGTAAGGATGCTGGAAATCTCCGGTGGTTACAAGTCGCTCAATCATTGTTGCCAGTGCTGTCGGGCGTGGTGGTGATGTCCGAGTATCAAATAATCCTGATTCGTAATTTCCTTTTCGTTACCAGGCTATCCCAGTCAAAAGCGCCGAGCAGAGACCAAGCGGATGTCTACTCCAGTCTCCTGCGACTGTATGGCGGCCTGCCAGGCTTTCTGAAGCCAGCGCAGTTGTTCTTCTCTGGTGCAGCCAAGATGTGCCTCGGTGATGGCAATTGGCGTGCCGTAGCGTTTCCAGGTGCTCTCCAGCAATTCCCGATGTCCTGTAATTCCGGTTTCCCAGGCCCGCGCCGCCGTGGGTTAAATACAAAAAAAACGGGGCTGGCAGGCCCCGTTCGATAAAAATAAAATTTACTTTTTCCGGCTTCCTTATTGGATCACGCCGCCGATCACTTTGGCAGGCCCGGTGACACTCGGTTCAGCTCCCAGGGCTGGATCAGTCCAGGTGGAAAGGGCTGGCAGCGGATAGGCTGTAGTGGTGAGGTTGTTGCAAGCGCCTGGAGCGGCAGGTTTCATACGCTGCTCGACCTGGAGCGGCTTCACATAGTATGTGGTGTTGTTAGGTCCAGTGACTGATTCACCGGCCTTGATGGTAAATTTCGGCACCCAGCGGATCTGCGTACCCTGGCCGCCGGTAGAACAGTCGGCGGGTAAGCCGGTGTCCATATTAACGCACTTACCCGGGATGCCGTTCAGGTTGCCAAAACCGTTGTATTGCAGGAAGAAGCTAGCGTTGGTATAGCCATCGCCGCTATGCGCATAAAGCACCTGTAGCGGCTGGGCGAACGAGACAAAGGCCCCATTGCTGTCCTTGAGAGTCGAGAGCACCTGCCAGTTGTTGGGTCCGGAGGACCAGGTGTAAAACTCCGGCAGATTGGACCAGGATTGCCAGCCACAGGTTTGACTTGAGTTAGGGGTGCCGTTGTTATTGCACTGCAGCGCAGCCAAGTTGCTGGTACTGGCAGGGTCAAAGAGAGGTCCGCTGTTAAGCCCCATGGAGATGGCAGTGCCGTCGACCTTTACACCACCGCGGGTAAGGCCGTAGGTCTGCCGATCAAAGGTATAGGTGGCAAACTGCACATTAGCTGGGCTCATCATCTGCATACCGGTCTCGGTCTGGGCCATCATGCCATTTACCACACCACCGGCTGGATTGGGACATCCGGAAGCACAGGCCAAGGTGGTCGGCACACTGGTGTCTCCGGGGAAGACTGTCGATTCGGCGTAAAAAATGACTGCTGTGGTTCCTGAGAGGCTGCAACTGAAGGTTTGCGGGTTGGAGCCACTGTTAGGGCTGCAGCTTGCCTTGAGGAAGGCCTGGCCGCCCAGTCCTTCGGACCACATGTTCAGAGACGGGTTGCGGAGCGCTGAAAGTGCCAGGTTCTGCGGTGTGATACTGGCCCAGCTATGGGAGGTGTTGTCCCAAGTGGCATCTTCGACCAGGTTGGTGCCATCCCAAGTGACCCGATACTGGGGCGGCCCCTGGGGGGATGATTGAGACATATCCGTGTAGCGTAGCGGGATACCCTTGATGTCGGCCATGGAGAGCAGCTTCTGACTGTGCTTGACCAGACGACCATAGCCGTTCAAGGCGTTGTAGCTGCCGGCGCTGGTGCCACTGTTGTCGAGACGGGTTACTGCCTCACCATTGACCAGGGCCTCATTGTTGGGCAGCCATGGGCCGAAATAACCGATCCAGCCCTGAAGTTCCGTACCGTTGTGGGTCACCTTGATTGGAAATCCGGCATTGACGTTGACCCGTGCTCCGGTGGCATCATACAAGCCATAACTCCAGGCGGCAAGATCGACATTGGTGCGGTCGAGGCAAATCGCTGCGGTACCGGAGGGAGCCGCCTTGACCGTGTTTGCGTCATAGGCAAAATCAAGCGAACGTAGTATCCCACCGGCAGGCGCCTCTTTGGTGGAACCGGAGCCGGCGCTGCCGTCGGCCGACTTGGAGAAGGCAATCTGACTGCTGCCCTGGGTACCGTTGCTAACCATGGAGAGGACAATCTTGCCGCTTGTATCACGCACGGCTTTGAGAATGCCCTTCTCGGCTGGGGTCGTAGTGGTCGGCACACCGTTGGCGGCCGGAAACTGGGCATAATCTATCTCGAAAATGCCGGTGGGATTCAGGGCGCTGGCCCCTTCAGTAATCACCATTTTGGCGGTGATCAATTTTTCAGATCCCTGATTCTTCTCGTGAACCCAGGCCTGAATGACCTGGGGGGAGCTGTTGTCGGCCCGGGTTACATTCACGGTCCAGGGGCGGTAATCGGGGGCGCCTCCGGAGCTGGAGGTGTCGTTGCCGCCGCAGAGATTCTGGTCAACCAGCGCCTTGTAACCGCCCTTGTTGACCATTTCGGCATAGCGGGTCTGCCCGATCATGCACAGGATCTGATTCACATTTGCAAGGGCATCGGTCGAACGATCCTGGACATAGGTGAAGGTCTTGTCCTTGCTGTAATCGCTTGTCGTGTCGAAAGTCGGCAGCAGCAGCGCCTTGGCCAGCGCTTTTCCGACCGTACTTGCCTTAGGATCCACCGCAGTGACCTTGTTTGCTACAGATAAACCGGTAGCCTGACCGCCTCCGGTGGCTGTACCGCTTCCGCCGCTGCAGCCGGCAATCAGCGCTGCTGTAATTCCCAGTACCAATATTTCTCTAGCTTTCATTCCCAACTCCTTTCAAGAAAAGCACTCCACTGAAACGCCTAGCATCACTCCAAGACTGCGTCTGCGATATCACCCCTTTCCTGAAAAGATTTGTTCTTTGCTAATTGGTCGATTGATCACCCTGCTGCGACTGTATCTGCTGCTGATATCCTCTCTGCTGGGCCTGCTGCATCTGCTGGAACTGCCTTAAATGCATCTCATTCTGATTATGCTTTATATTTGCCTCCGCCTGAGCTTGCAGGTTACTGGCATCCGGTTTTTTTACTGCCCTGGTTCTGAACTTTTTCTTTTTTTGCTGAGAGTGCTGCTTAGGCTGCGCCTGTCTCAACGGTTCAAACGAGCTGGCAACCGCACTACATATGCATAGCAGGGAAAACCCCGCACAAAGAGCCATTAATCGCATTTTTTACCTTGGATAATGAGAATTTGCATGAAACTAGTCTTTTTTGGGAATTTTTCAACAAAATTATGCTTATAAATCAATAATTTACATTTATTAATTATAGTTTGTTTTGGTTGCTAGGCGGCGGCTATCAGAATATCTCTGGAATATCCGGATGAAGAATATTGCGGGAGGAACAGATTCAGGCGGAGAAGTGGGTAGATGTCATACTACTTGGGCCCATGAGTCCCCCATAGGCTTTGGCCATTTCCCCTCCTGAATAAAGTTATCGAAGAAGGAAAATTAATAATTATTTTTTGTTTTAAAACTTAGTACTTATTGATGCACTTTGATAAGATTAGACCTAGTTCTCAGATAAAGTGAAAGTAAAAGCCGGTTTCTAGTTAACATCTTCTGATATACTAAAGAAACGCATGCTTCCTTAAGGAATTGATATGGCGGATAAAATAAGTGCCCCGGAACAACTCCCCCCGGCTTTCTTTCATGTGTTGATTTACACAGCCGTCACAGTGGTAATTATCGCTGGTCTGCTGATTGCTGCCCGCTGGCTCGGGGCCCGTCACACGTCGGGTGTCAAAAACGCCCCCTACGAATCTGGTATCAGGCCCAGTACTTCAGCCCGTTTGGCTTTGCCGGTGCCCTTTTATCTGGTGGCCATATTTTTTATTGTTTTTGATGTTGAGAGCGCCTTTATATTTATCTGGGCCGTTGCTCACGACCTGCTTGGCCTGCCCGGGCTTATCCATATCACGGTCTTTATAGTTGTTCTTTTAGCTGGTCTGGTTTGGCTGTGGAAGAAGGGAGCCCTGGATTGGGGCCCTTCGGTTAAGGCCAGGGGCCCTGCCGAGGGGGGGAAGCATGCCTGAACAGGAACACAACAACATCCTGCTTACCCGTTTGGACGATGCCATCAACTGGGGGCGCGCCAATTCTCTGTGGCCGATGTTTTTTGGATTGTCCTGCTGTTTCGTAGAGATGATGACATCTTTTACCTCTCGTCACGATATCTCCCGGTTTGGGGCCGAGGTGCTGCGCGGGACTCCTCGGGAGGCTGATTTGATGGTAGTGGCCGGGACGGTTTTTACCAAGATGGCGCCTTCTATTCTTCAGTTATACGAACAGATGGCCGAGCCGCGTTGGGTGATATCCATGGGCAGTTGCTCCAACTCGGGCGGTATGTATGATGTCTACAGCGTTGTACAGGGGGTCAATCAGATTCTGCCGGTGGATGTTTATGTGCCTGGTTGCCCACCCAGGCCGGAAGCGTTTATGCAAGGCTTGATGCTGTTGCAGGAGAAGATCCGCACTCAGGAGCGCCCGGCCCGACCGGTGCTGCATCTGAAAGGTGGCACACAGGGGACAACTGTACCGGTGCTTGTTCCGGGAGTATCAAAGACCAATGATCCGCGCGGCCCCGGTATGGAAGGCAGCAAGATCCGCGGTGATTCGGTTTTGCCACCTCGCTTGTGGCTGTCCCGTTCCGACGAGATGTGGCGGCCACCGGCTCCCAGGCATGTCTATCCTGACTACGGGCTGACTGAGGAGATCGGGCAGCTGTTCGAGGGGCAGGTTACCATAGACAAAAATGCCACAGATATTTTTACCCTGGCCGCACCAGCCCGGCTTGTACCTGACCTGGTGCTGCATCTGAAAACGCGCAAAGCAGGAGCCTCCTTCGAGCGTCTTGAGGATATCGCCGCGGTGGATGATTCCTATCGCAGAGATCGGTCAAGCTACAAGGACTTTACCATCAACTACCATCTGCTCTCTTTTGATCAGCCCGGTTACGTGCGCATAAAAAGCGAGCTTGAAGGGGCCTACCCGGAGGTTCCGACCATCACCGGAGTATTCCCGGCCGCCTCCTGGTATGAACGGGAAGTCTTTGACATGTTCGGGATCCGTTTCAGTGGCCATAAAAATCTGCGCCGCATCCTGATGCCGCATGACTGGCAGGGGCATCCCTTGCGCAAGGAACATCCCTCTCGTGCAACCGAAATGCCCCCCTATACGTTGGAGGATGCCCGTCGCCGCGAAGCCGTACCGGCGGGTGATTTTTTCGAGAAAATCAGCGATCAGGAGATGTTGCTGAACCTGGGGCCGCAGCATCCCGGCACGCATGGCGTTATTCGTTGTATCCTTAAACTGGATGGGGAGAAGATCAACGATATAGATTTTGATATCGGTTACCACCACCGCGCAGCTGAAAAAATGGGTGAACGCCAGCATTGGAACCAGTACATCCCCTATACCGACCGTGTCGACTATCTGGCCGGCGTCCAAAACAACCTGGCCTATGTTAATTCCGTAGAACGCTTGTGCGGTATTGAAATCCCCGACCGGGCCATCCATATCCGCGTCCTGCTGTCAGAGCTGTTCAGGATCGCCAGTCACCTGGTTTGGCTGGGTACATTTGCCGCCGATGTAGGGGCTATGACCCCTGTTTTCTATACTTTTACCGATCGTGAAAAGATCTACGAGGTGGTCGAGATGATCACCGGTGCCAGGATGCATCCGGCCTGGTTCAGAATCGGCGGTGTGGCTGAAGATCTGCCGGAGGGATGGGAAGAACCGGTCAAGGCTTTTCTGACCTGGATGCCGGGCCGACTCAAGGAGTATGAACAGCTTATAAATGGCAATCCGGTCTTTATGAGACGCTTGCGCGAAGTCGGTGTAATCTCGTTGCAGGAAGCCAAGGAATGGGGTGTTTCCGGCCCAAACCTCAGGGCGTGTGGTTTTGAGTGGGATCTGCGCAAAAAAATACCCTACGCCGGATATGACCGCTTTGAGTTTGATGTCGCAGTGGCCGAAGGTGGGGATTGTTATGCACGCTACCTGGTGCGCATCGAGGAAATCCGCCAATCGCTGCGACTGGTTGAGCAGGCCATGCAGCGGATGCCGGGCGGGCGTTGGATGTCGGAAGACTATCGTTATGTGGTACCGCAAAAACCGGACACACTCAAGGATATCGAGTCGCTGATCCACCACTTTGTCAACACTACCCGCGGCATGACGCCGCCCAAGGGTGAGAATTACAGCGCCATCGAGGCCCCCAAGGGGGAAAATGGTTATTTTGCCGTCTCTGACGGGCTGAATATACCCTATCGTATGCGGATTCGAAGCCCCAGTTTTCCGCATATCCAGGTCCTGCCATTGATGAGCCGTGGCTGGCTGGTGGCTGATTTTCTGGCTATTCTGGGTTCAATCGATTTTGTGCTGGGGGATTTGGACCGGTAAGAATAAAAGCTTAAAAGCAGTGGCTCACACAAAGGCACAAAGATCACTAAGAAAAGAAATAAGCTTATAGTTTAACCGCAGAGGACGCAGAGGAAACCTAAACTTGCAGCAATAATCTTCAAGCAAAAAGAGTGAGTTGTTTTTGAAAAGACCTTGCCTTTCCTCTGCGCACCTCTGCGTACTCTGCGGTTAAATGTTTTTAGAAAAAACTTTGTGAACTTCGTGAGCTTTGTGTGATAAAGACTTTATCTTCAAAACCTACCCAAAAACTTATTCAACCCTTGTCTTAAGTATCTCGTCAAATTCTTCCTTTATCTCCCTGAAGGCTCCCAATATGCGGGGATCAAAATGTTCCGGCATGGTCCGGCCGTCACCATTTAAAATAATATCGCAGGCAGTCAGATGGTCGAGAGCCGGTTTATACACCCGGCTGTTGCGCAGGGCATCGTACTGATCTACCAGCATGACAATGCGTCCCGCCATAGGGATGTCGTTACCCTTAAGCCCGTTAGGATAGCCGCTGCCATCCCAGCGTTCATGGTGCGTGGCAGCGATGGTGGCCCCCATCTGGAGCATGGAGTGGGATGAACCGCGCAGGATCTTTTCGCCGATCAGGGTGTGCTGTTTGATGATGTTGAATTCCTCGACGGTCAGCGGACCCGGCTTGAGCAGGATCGAGTCGGGAATACCGATCTTTCCAACGTCGTGCATGGCGCTCGCCAAAGCTATGTTTTCTACAAAATCCTCAGGCAGGCCCAGGTGATTGGAAAGCTTTCTGGCGAACAGCCCGATACGTGCAATATGCTGACCGGTATCCTCATCCCGTAATTCGGCAGCCGCGGTCAATCTTTCTATAATCTCGCTACTCATGTGGGTCAGCTTGCTCAAGGCTTCATTCAGCTCTGAGGTCCGCTGCTTAACAGTCTGCTCTAGTTCGCGCTTGTAATTCTTCTCGATTTTTATAAGTCTCTTGTAATTAATCCCTTTTTCCACGGCATGAACCAGGTAGGGGGGGCGATACGGTTTGATAATGAAATCAAAGGCCCCTTTTTGAATGGCTTGCACGGCGGTATCCAAATCAGCATAGGCGGTCATCAGAAGAACAGGGGTTTCATGATCCAGAAAGCGGATTTTCTCCAATAACTGTATTCCTGTCATGCCGGGCATATTGATGTCGGTCAGGACAAGGTCAACCGGTTCCGAGGCAAATCGCTTGACAGCCTCATGCGGGCTGTTAAAGGGTATGATCGTGAAACCATATTCGCGCAGTAACGTTGTCACGCTGTCCAGGACGTAGCGGTCATCATCTATGACAAAGATCGTTCCCTGTTGTTCAGGCTGCATCTTCGAGCATCCCTCTGATTTTCATGAGTAACTCCTTTGGCATGAACGGCTTGGATATGAAATGGAGATTCAGATCAGGTCGCTGCGCTTTTTCAATGATCCCGGGGTTATAGCCACTGCAGAAAAGTACCTTGGCATTGCAGTTGGTTTTTTTGATCTCGTGATAGACCTCCATCCCTTTCATGCCGGGCATGATGGCATCCAGAATAACAAGGCTGATCGCCAGGTGCTGTTCTTGATATATTTCAAGAGCCTGAAGGCCATCGGCTGTGGCTATTACCATATAGCCAAACTCCTCCAGGAGCTCCTTTGTCAGCAGGCGCATGGTCTCATCATCTTCCGCCAGCAAAATGACCTCGTGCCCCCCCGGATAGGGAACGTTTTCGGCTTCTTCAACTTGAGGGGCTAGCGCGTCGGGTGTTAAAGGGAGATATATGCGGAAATTGGTTCCTTCGTCGTTTACGCTGTGGCAGGTGATGAAGCCGTTATGATTCTTAATTATGCCGTAGACGATGGAAAGTCCCAGCCCGGTGCCTTTCCCGGTCTCCTTGGTTGTAAAGAAAGGTTCGAAGATTCTTTTTACAGTATCTTCGCTCATGCCGCTACCGGTGTCGGAGAAGGTCAAAAGAGCATAATCCCCTGGTTCGCCAAAACCCTGGGAAGCGATGAAATAGGAGTCTATTGTGACCAATCCGGTTGTTATGCTGATAGTGCCTCCACTGGGCATGGCATCACGGGCATTGGTGGAAAGATTCATCAATACCTGCTCGATCTGGATGCTGTCCGCCATGACAATCAATTCTTGCTTCGATAAAGTGGTCTTTAGATGAATATCCTCGCCGATTAGCCGCAACAACAGGTTCCCAACCCGGGCAACAATCTCTTTAAGATCGACCTGGCTGGGATTGGTGACCTGTTTACGGCTGAATGCCAAAAGCCCTTGCGTCAGGCTGGCGCCGCGTTCAGCGGCCGAAAGGATCTGATCAACCGTGGCCTTGACCGGATTCTCCGGTTCGATCTTGATCTGCATGATGGTGGCATAGCCAATAATAGCGGTCAGAATATTATTAAAATCATGAGCTATACCGCCTGCCAACTGGCCAATGGCTTCCATTTTCTGGGAATGGCGCAACTGGGTCTCCAGTTTCTTTCGATCGCTGATATCCTCTTTAATGGCGATATAGTGGGTAATGTCGCCGGACTGATTGCGGAGGGGGGAGATCAGCGCCAGTTCCCAATAGTAATCGCCGTTTTTCTTGCGATTATAGAATTCCCCGCGCCACTCGTGGCCCGAGGTTATTGTCTTCCAAAGAGTTTCATACTCGCCTTGGCTGGTGAAGCCCGATTTCATCAAGCGTGGATTTTTTCCCTTAACCTCGTGCAGTTCATAGCCGGTAATCTGTGTGGAGTAAGGATTGGCATATTCTATGTTGCCTTGCAGATCGGTGATGACAATCGATATCGGGCTTTGCTCGACCACGTGAGAAAGCTTGCGCAAGCTCTCTTCGGCTTTGGCGCGTTCCGCAAGCTCTCTCTGAGCGGTATCATAAAGGCGGGCATTGTCCAGGGCCAGGGAGGCCAATTCGGCAAAACGTCCCAATAATCCCATTTTTTCATCATCGAAACGGTTTTTATTATCAATATAGGCCAGTCCGATCACGCCTATGACTTTGCCGTCCGATGTAAGCGGAATGCCTGCCATGGCATGCAGTAGGTCGCGCATAGGATCCTGCAGACGCCCCGGCCAATCCCCGTAATTTTCGACATGACAGGGCGCCCCACTTGCCCAGACATGGCCGGCCATCCCTTGCCCTCGTTCAAGGGAATGATGTTCAAAAGTATCAAAGACACCGTGGTGGACCTGGATAACCATTTTATTGGTGCCGGGGTCAAGCAGGTAAATATAGCCATGCTCGGTATTCATAAGTGATGCAGCCCGGGTGATGATGTCTTTCAGCAGGTTGTTAATGTCGAGACGGCTGATAAGGCCAAGGGTGGTTTTGTGAAGGGCCAGCAGATATTCATTCTGGCGATGAATGGCGGATTCGGCCTGCTCCCGGAGCGACAAGTCTTTCACAAGTTCATCCTGCTGTTTGTCCAGGTTGCTGATCAGCGTGTTAAAAGATTTGCTGAGGGTATCCACTTCCTCCAATCCGGAATGTTGGTGATAAAGTCGCCGGCTGCCACGCTGGTCGGGCAGTTGCTCGACGTGCCGGGTAAAATCGAGCAGCGGGTCGGTGACACGTTTCAGAAAGCGCCGCATGCTGAAAAATATCATCAGCAGAACCGGAATAGCTGTGCCGGCAAAGATCAGGTTCAGCCGGTGCACGCTTTCGTATGCTTCGGCTAAAGGCAGATTAGCCGCCAGGATCCAGTTCTTGGTTTTGAGGTGCCTGAAAGAAGTCAGCATCTTTCTATCACGGGTATTGGTGGTTTCATCGGTGCCATCGAAACCTGCAATGGCTAGGTCAAGCAGCTTGTTGGCACCCAGCGCCAGGTCGTTTTTCATGATCCTGCTGCTGTCAGGGTGAAGGATCATCTTCCTTTCTTCGCTGAATAGAAACAGGTAACCGGTCCTACCGATTTTAATCTCTCTTATTCTGGCTACTACATTCTGTTTTGTAAGATCGATACTGCCACCTAACAAGGCGATCATTTTTCCCTGCTGATTCAAGATCGGTGCGGTAAACATGAGAGCCGGATGCTGACTGTGCTGGGTAGAGATGTATGGTTCCGATATATACGGCCGGGCCTGCAACTTGGTGTTTTTGAAGTAATCCCGAGAGGAGAGATCAACGCCCCGCCGCTTGCTTCCCAACGTGGACTCAGCCAGGATCTTTCCGGAAATGTCCAGAATGATCAGATTGTTATCAAAGATAGTAGTGTACTCTTTGTGATTTTTGAAAAAATCCTGCATCAGGCTGGGATCACTTACCATAGCGAGGCTGATTTTCCGCGCAAGCCCGGTGATCATTTCGCTGGCCGAAAGAAGCTTCTGGTCGATATCATCAGCTAGTACTGATACAGTGAGATATTGTTGGGTTGAAACCGATGCCTTGATTGAACGCTGAAAGTAGGTGTGGGCCAGCAGTAGCGCCAAGGCGAGTACAACGCAGGTTGTGATCGGCAGAAAGATTGTTATCTGGGTTTTAAGACTAGGTTTGGTCATGAAGGCCCTTTTTTAGCTAAAGAGGAAGCTACTGTAACACGGTTTTATTATCCGTTTAAAGGCATTTCACAACTCAAACTTGTTCTTCTGCTCAGTCGGCCAAGAGCCAATTTCTCATGTACATCGCCGATTTTATAGGCTAATATAGTAAAAATTTGTGCAAAAGGTGGGGTTTTTGTGGATAAACTTATTATTAAAGGTGGCAAGGCCCTGAAAGGGGAGGTGCGGGTCAGCGGATCCAAAAACGCTGCTCTGCCCATTTTTGTGTCCACCATTTTAACTTCGGGTATGAATGAAATCAGCAATGTGCCCTTTCTGCGCGACATCAATACAACCATCAAGGTGCTGGAGTCCTTGGGGGCGCGGGTAGAAGGCAATGGCAACGTTGTCAGGATCGATTCCAGCGGCATCAATAACCATGAAGCCACTTATGAGTTGGTCAAGACCATGCGAGCCTCGGTGCTGGTTCTGGGACCGCTGTTAGCTCGCTTCGGCAAGGCGCGTGTTTCTCTTCCGGGTGGTTGCGCGATCGGCGCTCGTCCGATCAACCTGCATCTGAAGGGACTCCAGGCTTTGGGGGCCGAGATCAACCTGGAGCATGGCTATGTCGAGGCCAAAGCCAAACAGCTGGTCGGGGCACGGATCAACTTCGACGTCTCTACGGTCGGGGGCACTGAACACCTGATGATGGCCGCGGCAACTGCCAAGGGAGAATCGGTCCTTGAAAATGCCGCCCGTGAACCGGAGATAGTTGATTTGGCTAATATTCTTACCCAAATGGGGGCAAAAATCGAGGGGGCTGGGACCGATACAATCCGTATTCAAGGGGTTTCTTCGCTGTCTCCAGCCAATTACGAGGTCATGCCCGATCGCATTGAAGCCGGTACATTTATGATTGCATCTGCCATAACCGGCGGAGACATCAAAATCACCAGCATGAAACCGGAGCACCTGGATGCACTGGTGTTCAAGCTGCAGGATGCCGGGGTTGACATCACCTCTCGCGATAACGTGGTTCGGGTCAAGGGTCCCCAAAAGATCCGCAGTGTCAACATCAAAACCAGGCCCTATCCCGGTTTCCCGACTGATATGCAAGCGCAATTCATGGCCCTCATGTGCATTGCCGAAGGAGCCAGCGTCGTCTCTGAAAATATCTTCGAAAACCGTTTCATGCATGTCTCGGAGCTGCTTCGCTTTGGAGCGGACATCATTGTGGAAGGTAATGCCGCTACGGTCAAGGGTGTCAGCAAGCTTTCCGGTGCTCCGGTGATGGCCACTGATTTGCGTGCATCTGCATCGCTCATTCTGGCCGGTCTGGCGGCGGAAGGCACCACCGAGGTCACACGCATCTATCACCTGGACCGGGGCTATGAATCGATTGAGAAGAAGTTGGCCGGGTTGGGAGCGGATATACAGAGGGTCAAAGAATGAACGAATGCCGCTTTTACGCAATCTCTGCGTTGTCGTTCGGAATCTCCTTGTGTCGCCCTTCGGCGACCAATTTCACATGCGCAAAATTGTGCGTCGGATGATGGTGCCTCCGCGGGGTTTCCTCCTTTGCCTTGACCTTGCGCAAAATCGACATCCGAAAGGAAATACATTGAACGATTTTATAACTATTGCCATACCCAAAGGGCGCATTCTGGAAGAATCGGTTGAGCTGTTTGGAAAGATCGGCATCAACTGTCGGGAACTCCTCAGCGACTCGCGCAAGCTGATCTTTGAAAATGCTGCTGAAAAAATGCGCTACATGATTGTAAGGGCCACAGATGTCCCGACCTATGTAGAATATGGTAGTGCCGACCTGGGCATTGTCGGCAAGGATACCCTGATGGAGCAGGGCAAGGATGTCTACGAGCCGTTGGATTTGAAGTTCGGTTACTGCCGCATGATGGTGGCGGAACCGGTAAATCTGGCCAAAAACGATGATCCGGCCGGGTGGTCGCATATTCGCATTGCCACCAAATACCCCCACGTGGCCGAGACCTATTTTGCCTCAAAGGGCATCCAGGTCGAAATCATAAAATTATACGGTTCGATCGAGCTGGCTCCGTTGGTCGGGCTTTCCGAGCGGATAGTCGACCTGGTATCAACCGGCGAGACCTTACGGCAAAACGGACTGGTTGAGGTGGAAACCATTGCCGAGATCACGACTCGGCTGATTGTTAACCGTGCCAGCCTTAAAACCAAGCAGAGACGCATCTCGGAGATTATTCAGGGATTGGAAAAGATACTTTAGGCAGTCCCCTTAGGTAAGGTTCCCATCTTGATTTTAATCGGCAGCACCTTGGAGTTACAATGCACTTTCTGGATATAAGGGATAAAGACTTCGATACAGTTTTCAATGCGATTCTTTCCCGGGGGGAAGAGACCGGCCGCGAGGTTGAGCAGGTCGTACTTGGGATCATAGCCGATGTGCGTGAACGTGGCGATGATGCCGTGCTGGAGCTGACGCGGAAATTCGATCGGCTGGAGTCAGGATCCGTTGCAGAGTTGGAGGTAACCAAGCCGGAGATAGAAGCCGCTTATTCACAGATGGCCCCCGAAGAGGTGGCTGCTTTGAAACTGGCCGTGGAGCGGGTAACCTGCTTCCACGAAAAACAGAAACAGCAAACCTGGATTTCCACTGAAGAACCTGACATCATGCTGGGGCAGAAGGTAACCCCTCTTGAGCGGGTTGGCATCTATGTTCCTGGCGGCAAGGCCAGTTATCCCAGCAGCGTGATCATGAATGCCGTGCCGGCCAAGGTGGCGGGGGTTGACGAGATCATCATGGTGGCACCCACCCCGGGGGGAGAGATTAATCCAGCAGTGGTGGTTGCCGCCCATCTTTCTGGCGTGAATCGCATATTCCGCATCGGTGGCGCACAAGCCATTGCAGCCTTGGCTTACGGCACCAAGACCATTCCCAAAGTCGACAAGATCACCGGACCGGGCAATATCTATGTCGCCACAGCCAAGAAACTGGTATTTGGTGCGGTCGGCATCGATATGATCGCCGGTCCGAGCGAGATCCTTATCATCAATGACGGCAGCGGCAATCCGGCTCATATTGCCGCCGATCTGCTCTCGCAGGCCGAGCATGACGAACTGGCCTCCTCCATATTAATCACCACACAACGGTCATTTGCCGAACAGGTGGTGGCCGAGGTGGAAACGCAGTTGGCCGGTCTTTCCCGTGAAGCAATTGCCCGTCAATCATGGGACAAATACGGCTCCGTCATTGTGGCCGGCACCCTGGATGAGGCGATCGTTTTTTCCAACCGGATTGCTCCGGAGCATCTTGAACTGGCAGTTAACGACCCGTTCGCAATCCTGTCCGGGATTACCAATGCCGGGGCAATTTTCATGGGGCACTGGACCCCGGAGGCGGCCGGCGATTATCTGGCCGGACCCAATCATACTTTGCCGACCGGCGGTACAGCCCGTTTCTTCTCACCGCTTTCGGTTGACGACTTCGTCAAGAAATCCTCCATAGTTTACTTTTCTGAAAAAGGCTTGAAAAGGCTGGGCAGCGATATCATTCGAATAGCCGGGCTGGAAGGGCTGGAGGCACATGCCAAATCAGTAGCGGTAAGAATCTAAGGCGTAACCCCTGCTTTAATTGGCAGAAACCGTATGGTGTGCTGAAATAAATAATGTGAATTGAGACCAAATTGAAAACACTGCGCCCTAACATCTCTGCCATGCTGGGCTATGTACCCGGTTTTCAACCGCCGGACATTGCCTCCTGGATCAAGCTCAACACCAACGAAAACCCCTATCCTCCCTCGCCGCGTGTGGTGGAGGCGATTCTGGCCGAACTGGGAAGCGACGGTGCCAGTTTACGTACCTATCCCAGTGCCTCCAGTCAAAAGCTGCGCGAGGCTGCTGCTGAAGTCTACGGTTTTGATCCTTCCTGGATCATCATGGCCAATGGTTCGGACGAGGTGCTTAACAACCTGATTCGGGCATGTGCCGGAGAGGGTCAAGAGGTTGGTTGCGTGCATCCCTCTTACTCGTATTATTCTACGCTGGCCGAGATTCAGGGGGCAGTGCTCTGCAGCTACGGGCTGACCGATGATTACCGCATCGCCGCCTTTCCTGAATATTACAGCGGAAAGATTTTTTTCCTGACCACACCCAATTCTCCGCTCGGGTTTGCCTTTCCTCAGAAATATATAGAGGAAATAGCCGCCAATTGTGGCGGGATCCTGGTGGTGGACGAGGCCTATGCCGATTTTGCCGATAGCAATGCCCTTGAGCTGGTAAGGAAATACGAGAATGTGGTGGTAACCCGCACTCTCTCCAAGAGCTATTCCCTGGCCGGGATGCGTTTAGGGCTGGCAATTGCCCGTCCCGAAATCATTGCTGCGCTGGACAAGATCCGTGACCACTATAACCTGGATCGTCTGGCACAGGCGGCCTGCGTGGCGGCTCTCAAGGATCAGGTCTATCTTGGCGAGTGCTGTTGCAAAATCCGCGAAACTCGGGAGTGGTTTTCAAAAGAACTGACCCTACTCGGTTACGATGTCATCCCTTCACAGGGTAATTTCGTGTTTGCCGCGCCGGCCGATCGTAACGGCCAACGGGTCTACCAAGGGCTTTATGACCGCAAGATCCTGGTGCGTTATTTCACCGATCCGTTACTTGAGCACGGTTTGCGAATTACTATCGGAACTCGTCATGAGATGGAGCAGACATTAAAGGCCATAAAAGAACTCGAGGAGTAATATGTCGCTAAAGTCAATGTATGCGAGTTGTGGGCAATGCAACTTTATCTATGCGCGCATAGATACTGAGGCCTGGGGTGCTAATAGCTCCCGGCGCATCATGTGCCCGGTCTGTGGTTGGACCGCCTATGAGGAGGTCAATTGGGAAAAAGATCAGCCCGAGGTAATCAAGCGCAGCGATGCCAAGGGATATGGTGCCTTTCGCCTGATACCGCCGGGAGGCTATTGCGGTTACAATTCCTTTCATAAGCCTCCATCCCTGGATGTTTTGACCAGCCTCAAGGAACTGCTTTCTGTAAAAGGCTGGAAGGGTTATATCTCATTATGGGATGATGAGGAGGGCAAGGCTTATCTGGTATTCGGCAGTCCGTTGCACAAATTCAATGTACTGAAAAGCAAATAGCGAGAGGAGAATCCAATGACCCGCACCGCGAATATTGAACGCATAACCAAAGAGACCAAGATCAGGCTGGAACTGAACGTGGACGGCACAGGCCAGGCCAGGATCTGTACTTCGGTAGCGTTTCTGGATCATATGCTCAACCTGTTTACCCGCCACGGCCTGTTTGACATGACCATTGAGGCCAGCGGCGATATCGACATTGATTTTCATCATACCGTAGAGGATGTCGGCATAGTTCTGGGCGAGGCTTTCAAGCAGGCTTTGGGCGACAAAAAAGGTATCCGCCGCTACGGTCAGGCCAGCGTGCCCATGGATGAAACTCTGGCCAGCGTGGCGGTGGATTTTTCCGGAAGACCTTACCTGGTCTATCATGTGTCGCTGCCTAAGGTTAAGATCGGTGATTTCGACGTCGAGTTAGCGCGGGAGTTTTTTCAGGCCTTTGTCAATAATTGCGGGATCAACCTGCACATCAATGTGATGTATGGAGATAATGTTCACCACATCATTGAGGCCTGCTTCAAAGCCCTGGCTCGTGCTGTCGATATAGCAACTCAGCTCGATCCGCGGGTGGATGGGGTGATGTCGACTAAAGGGGTTCTGTAGAACAGAAGAAAAGAAATGTAGGGTAAAGAAGGGGTGCTCCGTTAGGAGCACCCCTTCCTGTTATTAGGATGAAAATGTAAGCCAGCTGTTTCAGCAAAAAAACAGGCGGTAGATTGAAGACCGCCTTTAGTGCTGTATATTATATCTGGGTTATTTGAGTTCCTTCAGCATCTCCTTGGCTTTTTTGACCTCTTCGCTTTTGGGGTGGCTCTCTACCAGTTTTTTAAGAACGTACCGGGCGCTTTTAGTGTCATTAATCGCTTTAAAAGCCATAGCCTGCTTAAGCAAGGCTGCCGGGGTTTTCTCTTTTTGTGGGTATTTGGTGATTATTTCCTGAAATGCCAGGATGGCCGACTCATAGGATTTTTCGTTGTAGTAGGTCTCCCCGACCCAGTAGTATGCGTTGGCGGCCAGTTCGTGCTGCGGGTACTGTTCTAAAAACTTAAGGAAAACGTCCCGTGCGGCAGCCATATTACCGGCCTTAAAGGAATCCAGCCCTTTCATATAGATGGCATCCGGTGTGATTACCTCGTCCTTTTTTTGCTGCTGGGACAGTTCAGTGATCTTTTTGGTAATATCGTCCAGGCTTTTCTGCAGCTTTAGGATGCGCTCTTCAAGGTTGAAAATGCGTTTGTCGGCATCTTCCCGATAACGAGCCAGTTCTTCGGCCGGTTTTTTGAGCGAATTTGCAAAATCATCGACCTTGCCGTTCAAGCCCTGCATTTCACCTTTGGTGCTTTCGATGCTGGCCTGAATATCGGCAGAAAGCTTGCGTACGGCGGACACATCGGTTTTGAAAAGAGCCACATCAGCCTTGAAATCTTTTTGAATCGATCCCAGGCTTTCCTTCGATTCCGTTCGAACCCCTCCCAGATCTTTTTCCAGGGAAAAAAGACGGGTTTTTACCGCATCTATGTCACCGCGGGCAGCATCCAGGGCGCCTTGTGAGGCGCATCCCGACAACATGACAAAAGGCAGCAAAATCAAATAGCGGGTAATAAATTTCATGAAGTAATCTCCTTAATGCAGAAATCTGTTCTTTTTATATCATGCTGGCAGCGATGTTACAATATCTGAACCATTTGAGCCCTCAAACAGCCCGAGTGCGGACTGAAAATGTGGCCGCTAAACAATAAGTTGCCAATAAAGTAGTTGACAATTCTACTGATTTGCTTTAATAATTTGCGTTTGTGAATCGGGTAATAGAGCCATGATGGCTACCATATAACAGGAGGAATCAAGAGATGGAACAGTATGCTGTTTATTTTGCTCTGGCTTGCGCTGCAGCGGCCGTGGTCTATGGTCTGATCTCGGCACAGTGGATTCTGGGACTTCCCCAAGGAAACGAGCGCATGCGACAGATTGCCGCTGCTATTCAGGAAGGCGCCGGAGCTTACATGAAGCGCCAGTACACGATCATTGCCGTGGTTGGTGTGATCATGTTCATCGCGCTGTTCGCAACCCTTGGGTATAAGACAGCCATTGGCTTTGCTATCGGAGCGCTCTTCTCCGGTCTGACAGGCTTTATCGGCATGTTTGTTTCGGTCCGCGCCAATGTGCGCACTACCGAGGCTGCCAAATCCGGCATCCATAAAGCTCTCAACGTCGCCTTCAAGGGTGGCGCCATCACCGGTATGCTGGTGGTTGGCCTGGGTCTTTTGGGCGTAGCCGGTTATTACATGGTTCTGCAGAAGCTTATGCCGGGCGCGCCAATCAAGGAAGTTGTCAGCCAGTTGGTTGGCTTGGGCTTCGGTGGTTCGCTGATCTCCATTTTCGCCCGTCTGGGGGGCGGTATTTTTACCAAGGGCGCCGACGTTGGTGCCGACCTGGTTGGTAAAGTCGAAGCCGGCATCCCCGAGGACGATCCCCGCAACCCGGCTGTTATCGCCGACAACGTGGGCGACAACGTCGGCGACTGCGCCGGTATGGCCGCCGACTTGTTCGAGACCTATGCTGTAACCCTGATCGCAGCCATGCTGCTGGGCGCGATGGCCTTCAACAACTTTGCCGGCGCAGTCAGCTATCCGCTGATCCTGGGCGGCATTTCCATCATCGCCTCAATCATCGGTACCTTCTTTGTCAAGCTGGGCGCCAACCAGAAAATCATGCCGGCTCTTTACAAGGGTTTGATCGCCTCCGGCGTCTTGGCCTGTATCGCCTTTTATTTCGTGACGGCTCAGATGTTCCCGGCCGGTAACCCCACCGGTTATTCCGCCAATAACATCTTTATCTCCGCCATTGTCGGCCTGGTTGTGACCGGCGCCATTTTCTGGATTACCGAATATTACACCTCCACCGAATACGGCCCGGTCCAGCATATTGCCCAGGCCTCCACCACTGGTCATGGCACCAATGTCATAGCCGGTCTGGGTGTGTCCATGAAATCCACCGCTGCACCGGTGATCGTCATCGCCGCCGGCATCATCGTTGCCTTCCAGTCCGCCGGAGTTTACGGGATCGCCATTGCCGCCGTATCCATGCTCTCACTGACCGGCATCGTGGTGGCCATGGACGCTTACGGCCCAATTACCGACAACGCCGGTGGCATCGCAGAAATGGCTGACCTGGACAAGTCGGTCCGTGACGTGACTGATCCGCTGGATGCCGTCGGCAACACCACCAAGGCCGTTACCAAAGGTTATGCCATTGGCTCGGCCGGACTGGCCGCCGTGATTCTGTTCACCTCTTATGTGGATGAACTGAAACTGGCGGGTAAGGCCATTACTTTTGACCTTTCCGACCCGTACATCATTGTTGGTCTCTTCATCGGCGGCATGCTGCCCTACTACTTTGCTGCCCAGTGTATGGAAGCGGTTGGCAAGGCTGGTGGTGCCGTAGTTATTGAGGTTCGCCGCCAGTTCCGCGAGATCAAGGGCATCATGGAAGGCACCGGCAAGCCGGATTACGCCTCCTGCGTGGATATCGTCACCAAGACTGCCCTGAAAGAGATGGTCATCCCGGGTCTGATTCCGATCCTTGTGCCGGTTATCGTCGGCTTCACCCTCGGTCCCAAGGCTTTGGGTGGTGTGATCGTCGGCACCATCGTTACCGGTATCTTCGTGGCCATCTCGATGACCACCGGTGGCGGCGCCTGGGATAATGCCAAGAAGTACATTGAAGACGGCCACCATGGCGGCAAAGGTGGCGAAGCCCACAAGGCAGCTGTTACCGGCGACACTGTTGGCGATCCCTACAAGGATACTGCCGGCCCGGCTATCAACCCGATGATCAAGATCATCAACATCGTATCGCTGCTGATCGTGCCGCTTCTGGCAAAGATGATGTAAGCTGCGAATCGAATAACTGTAAGGAAACGGCCCGATAAATCGGGCCGTTTTTTTTTGACAATAAAAAGCTAATCGATTAAAGATAATACATATTTAATGAACTGCTGCACTGCAACCCTTTATCAAAGGAGATCACATGTCTTTCAAGTATTTAGTCACTATCAGCCTGGTTCTGTTTACCAGCCTGCTCAGCTCATTTGCCTTGGCCGCCGCTCCAGCCGCAGAGGTGACCTGGCTCGGTCACTCGGCCTTCAAGGTGACCACACCCAGCGGCAAAGTGCTCTACATCGATCCGTGGATCAAGAATCCAGCCAACAAGCAGGGGGTGGAGACCCTGGCCAAGATCGATAAGGCCGATCTGATTCTGGTTACCCACGGGCATGGCGACCATGTTGGCGACAGCGCAGAGATCGCCAAGAAGACCGGGGCAATGCTGGTTGCCACGTTTGATCTCGGCAAGGCCATGGTCCAGTATGCCGGATTTCCCGAAAAACAGTTCAATATGACCACCACCGGGGCGGCCGGCGGCCAGATATCACTTTTGGATGGCGAGGTAAAAGTCGCCTTTGTTCCGGCCATCCATGGTTCCACGATGGATGCGGCCGAGAGCAGCAAGATGCCGGGAAGCCTAATGAACTCGGGAGTTGCCGGGGGCTTGGTTATCTCGATCAAAAATGGTCCCACCATCTATCACACAGGCGATACCGATCTTTTCAGCGACATGGCCCTTGTCAACGATTTTGGTAAGATCGACCTGATGCTGGTCTGCATCGGTGACCGTTTTACCATGGGGCCCAAGCGGGCCGCCCAGGCGGTCAAACTGGTCAAGCCGGGTAAAGCGATCCCAATGCATTATGGTACTTTTCCGCTCTTGACCGGCAAGGCGGACGATTTTGAAAAAGAGGTCAAGGCCCTTAAAAAAGCTGGTTTGAAAAGCGATGTAAAGATCATGCAGGTGGGAGAAACCTTGCTATGGCAGAAAAAGTAATCACCTTGCCGGGGTAATCGATTACCCGAACGGATACCTTCCGCTCGAACCAAAGGGATAAACAAGAAAGGAAAACAAAATGAATGGAGTGGAGGGCGAGGTCTGGCAGACTGTCCAGGCATTGAACAGGAGCTGGACGGAAGGAAAGGGCGAGCTACTCGATGAATATTTTCATGACAAGATGGTGGCCATCACTCCCACAACTGGAGAGCGAATCGAGGGTAAGGAAGACTGCGTTGCCGCATGGAAGGCATTCGCCGACACCGCTACAATCCGCTTTTGGGAGGAGTTGGAGCCGAAGGTGACTTTATTCGGCGATGCCGCAGTCGTGACCTACTACTTCAAGATTGCCTTCGACATGTGTGGCGAGAGCATATCCCTGCGAGGGCGGGACATGTTCACGATGATTTACGAGAATGGCCGCTGGCTGGCAGTTGCCGACCATTTCTCGCCTTATCAGCAATGATGGGAAGGATGTGATGCTCATGTATGCTACAAAATTGCCTTGTCCGGAAGAAGAAACTCGGAAATATCAATATGCCAAGTAGGGGGCGACAGAACGCTGTATCGCGCTTAGCCCTTGTTAGCCATCATAAGGAGGATTACATGGAGAAGACGGACTTTAAAAAAACGTTAAGACACCTATATCAGCCTTCAGCCAAGGAAATTGTCCGTGTCGATGTTCCGGAAATGAATTTCTTATGGTTGACGGTAAGGGAGACCCGAATAAATCCCAGACCTTCGCTGATGCTGTCGAAGTCTTATTTTCGCTTTCGTACACGCTGAAATTCATGATCAAAAAGGGAGAATTGGGCATTGACTATGGGGTATTGCCACTGGAAGGGCTTTGGTGGGCCGACGACATGTCTGCATTTACGGATGGAGACAAAGCCAGGTGGAAATGGACTGCGATGATCATGCAGCCGGACTTTGTTACCAAAGAGATGGTCGGTTTGGCCATTGCGGATGTGAAAAGAAAAAAGAATTTGCCCGCGCTTGCGAGTGTCCGTTTTGAGCCCTTCTCGGAAGGCGCCTGTGCGCAGGTAATGCACATCGGTCCTTTCTCGGAAGAAGGGCCTACTATTGAAAAAATACATCAGTTCATTGAAAGTTGTGGCTGCAAGCGAACCGGAAAGCATCATGAGATATATATGAGCGATATCAGGAAGGCAGATCCGAAAAATTGGAAGACTGTCGTCAGACAGCCGATGCAATGAATTCGGAAAAATAGAAGTTATAAGGCCTTCACCTTGCCTCGTTCAAGAGTTCTTAAGCCTGTTAAGGAGCGAGTAGGTACTACGCCTCATTACAATCCCGCACAGGACAGCTCTTCACCGGGATTTTCCTGGAACATTAGGCCGGCCGTCACACTGCTTATTCGTATTATAGATGGCAAAATCCATCGCGGTCCATTCCAGCAGTCGCCAATACCAGCCCTTATCTGAGGTTACCTTGTCAGACTTTTTCACCTGGACCGGTCCCTGGACCGGCGGAGCTACACTCTCCGGTAAAAGAGTCGGGGAAAGCTTTGGTTGCAGTTTTACGTCGAGCGGCTTTTGATTTCCTGGCCGTGGCACAAGGGTACCCAGATGGAAATGATGATTCCACATAGCAGAATACATGACCTTATTCTTTTCCCTGTCATGACTTCCTCCCGGCCCAAATGAAGTGCATAAAACCCTCCTTGTTGTCCTTTAACAGTAAAAAAATGGCAGTTAACCGCAGATAAATAGCAGCCAAGCGGTCATCACTCAGCAAATCCCTTAGAGAATGATGCAACGATCAAAGGTAACATTATTCTTTAAAGATTCCAATATTGAACCATTGACTGCCTCAGGCTGCTCCAGATGGACAAAATAAACGGCATCCGGAATAATCTTTTTCTCTGCGGCTTTTTGTATGAAGAGCTACCAGCTTCGCCGTATTGCAACGTGCACCCTCCGGTCAGCATAGAGGGCTCCAAACGGACCTGCTGTCGAGCCGTAGGGTAGTTCGCCTCCCAGCGTCACCTTCCATAGATCGGTCAGGTTGTAGCCTGCCTCGGCCTTGAGGAGGCCGTCACCGCGCTTGAGCCCCGTTGTCCAGACCAGCTTCCATTCACCCCATTCTTCGGTCCGATTCCAAGCGCTAATCAGGGCCGGGAGTAGCGCCCGATCGAACAGAAGCGTCGGGTCTACGGGGGGCTCGTTGGCGTTTCCCGCCAGCGTGATCAGGAGGGTGCCGTCACCAAATCCCCGCTCGACGCTTAAAGAACCGATTAAGGCATCTCCGAGGTCGCGCTCTCGAGATAAGAGGGCGGCGGCCTCGCTGCGTATAATCCAGGAACCGAAGATCCGGGAGAGCTCGATCCCGACCGCCTCTTCCCTGGCGTAACGGCGCTCAACCGGGATCGTTATGCCGGAGGGGGCTAGGGTGGCCTGGTCGAAACGGAAATTCAGGAGCGGCGCGGGGCGCACCCCGGCTCTCCCCCATGCCCCCAGATCCCAATCTCCAAGGGTGTAAAGGAGACGCAGTGCGGCAAAGCCCACCTCTGGAGGAGGGGAATCGACCTCCTTGAAGACCGTGCCCGCTGGAAACCCTTCCGCTTTGAGGGGGGCGTTCCGGCTGCCGAGAACCGGAATACGCCAGGGAGTGGTCACCGGGCAGGCGACCGCTTCGTACCGCAAGGAACTGTTCTGACCGGTCAGACGCAAGGCCCACAGCGGGAGCTTTTCATCGCTGAAAGGATCAGTGAAATCACGAGGGAGGAAGGCGTCGGCAGGGGAATAGCCATCGGTCTTTCCCCAGCCGAGCTGGAAACGGCCCAGCTGGAGGTCCAGGTCAGGGGCGATGGGGAGTCGCACCCAGAGATCCTGCACCGAAAAGGGAGGGCGCCTGATGTGCCGGTCGGCCAAGTCCAAGAGCAGCGAACCCTGTTCATTCGAGGAGATCCATTCCCCCCGCAGCGAGGCGGTCAGCTGGACCTCGCCGACCTTCTGCTCCCACTTATTGAAAAGGGTGCCCCAACCTAGCACCCATGGATCGCGGTAGCTTGCGCGTTCGGGATAGGCGAACCCTTTTGCCTCGACATACCCGGAAAAGTTTTCAGCCAGCGCCTGGGTCGAGGTGATCAGGAACAGTAGGAACAGACAAACCTGGAGGTGAAGCCGGGTCAATCGCCCCCCTCGCGATTCAGGTTCTGGAGGGTGAAACGGCTGGCGGGCTGCGGTTTGTCAAAGGCGATCTCTCCCAGTACCACCGTGGTTTTGCTCCCCTTCCTGGAATCGCTCATCTCCATTTTTCTGGCCACCCAATGACCGTCGATATTCTGCAGATCGGAGAGGACAAACAGCTTGCTTGGTTGCTTGTCTCCTTTGAGGTAGAGGTCCTCACGCAGCAGATAGAGAATATCCTTGCGCAGGTAGAGGATTTTCTTCTCATAGACCGACTTGCCGCCGCTTTCCAGTGGGGTTGCCGCAATCACATAGCAGGCGTAGCCCTCCACGGTCTGCTCGCCCTGCATCGCCACCTTATATTTTACGTGATCAAACTCCTCCATATCCTCATAGTTGAAGTCGGTTCCGACAAATGATGCGTCCCGGTCCTGGGTGGCAATCCTACGCTCCCGCTTCATGGAGGGGAGGTAGAGCCACTGGTCCGGATTCTGGCCGGCCGAGCGGGATAGAGATAGGAATCCGACACCCTTCACCTCCGGCGGATCAGCAAACCGAATCAGGTTCCTGGCGTCACCGGCGTACCCTTGCCGGAAACTTTTCCAACCCTTTTTACGGACCTTGCCTTCCTTGTTCACCACGGTGAGATTCCCGGCATACTGTTGAGTCTTGGTGCGATGGCGGTTTTCGGACTCTTTCAGAAGCGCCCGCGCGTCAGCCCCCCAGGCCAGGCCTGCGGTGAGGGCTGAGAGAAGCACCGCAGTCGCAACTCGTAGTGCAATTCCAGATGGTTTCCTTATGTGCATACCTACCTCCGCAGATTAATTCTACTTTGTCAGATTACGTCCCATCGGGACAGAATGTCGGTAGCCCGGCGATTTATCGCTGGGTTTCGTGGACGGCAAATGATTTTCGTCACGTACGTGACTGAAGGAAAAGGCTGATCCATTACCGGGGGATGAATCCCCCGGCTATAAGCATTCTGTCCCGATGGGACGTAAGCGAATTTGACAAAGTAGAGCTTAAAATCCCCCTTTGAGAAAGGGGGATTTAGGTTTTTTTTATTCATACTCAATCGCCTCGGTGATCTTCAACCGTCCCGCCTGGCGCGCGGGAATCCAGGCGGCGAAAGCCGAGATCAGCGGCAGAGCGATGAGGAGCTGGGCCAGGATTTCCCACGGATAGTGGTGGGGCATGCGCCAACCGGTGAAGAATTCCGCGATGGCTCCCTCCATGAACAAGGCAAAGAGGTTGCCGGCCGGGAGCGCCAGGAGGAGCCCCGTCAAAGCCAGGGCCAGCGCCTCGACCACGATACTGCGGCCGATCTGGGAAGAGAGAGCGCCCAGCGCCTTCAATATCCCGATCTCACGGGTCCGCTCCGCCACCGAA
Source organism: Desulfuromonadaceae bacterium (assembly GCA_036504875.1). Taxonomy (GTDB): domain Bacteria; phylum Desulfobacterota; class Desulfuromonadia; order Geobacterales; family Pseudopelobacteraceae; genus JACPFJ01. The sequence continues at coordinate 15,212 of DASXUK010000024.1, read as the reverse complement.
ATGAGGAGCGAGGTGACGATGCCTAGGAAGGCGACCAGCAGAGCGAGGAAGACCGTGATCCGCATCAGGGCATAGAAAGCGTCGATTGCCTTGCCGATTTCGGCGGTGAACTCCTGGCGGGTGGAGACCAGCGCCGGGAATTTCCCGACCAGCCGCGACCGGATGGTGTCACGCACCTGGCCGACATTCGCGCCACGGACCACCGAGACGTCGAAAATGTCCACCCGATCGTCCTTCCAGAGGCGCAGGAAATGGGTCCGGTCGATAAGTACCGTCCCCTGATCGGAGCTGTAGTCCCGTATCACGGCTGCGATCGGTATCCGCACGGTTCCGCTTGGGGTGACCAGTTCCACCTGCTGCCCAACGCCAAGCCCGTAGCGCCGGAAAAAGTTCTCCGAGACCATGCACATCCCCTCCCGGGCCACACCCCGACGCATCGATTCCGCATTTCCCTGAACGAATTCGCTGGTGATCCGGTCCATAAGAGGGCCGACCTCGATGGAGGCGACCAGGATCGGGTGTCCCTGGTAAAGCGGGTGTATCCCCCTATAGCTCTCCACGGTCCGCACACCAGGTACCTTAAGGAGTTCTTTTCGCAGCTCCCCTGGAAAGAGGAAGTCGGGACGGGAGAAGTTGGCGGAGGCGCGTACAAAGAGGTCGCAGGTGAGCCCATCGTCCATCCAACGCTCCATGGCAGCCTTGGTGGAACCCATGTATCCCCCGAAACCAAGCACGAAGGTCAGCGAAAGGGCCATCGCCATCACCGTCCCGGAGGTCCTGCGGGGAGAACCTAAGAGGGCATCCGAGGAAAGTCGCCCCGCTACCGGCGCGAACCTCGTGACGAGCGGGATGAAGAATTGCAGCAGTGCCCTGGAGAGTGGCCCCACCAGGAGTACGAGTCCGGCGCCCCCGAGGATGAGCACCGAAAGGATCAGCTGGTTGCCTCCAAAAGGTGGGTGCAGAGCCAGGAAAATTGCGCAACCAAAGGCGACGATCCCGGCTGCTATCCGAGGTGCAACCTTACGGGGGAGCCGGGCCTGGAAGGCCCCCTTGGCAAGCGCCTCTGTCGGCGAGATGCGGGAGGCGGTCAATGCCGGCCCCCAGGCACCTACAAGCGATGCCAACAAACCGAGGACAATGGATTCCAACGCAATCCCCGGAGGAAGGTGCACCGCGCCGGAACTGGTGACACCATAAATCGTCTCCGTGGTCTGCCCCATCATTTGGAGAAAGCCTTGGGAAAGTGCTGTTCCTACCAAGCAGCCGAGTGCCCCGCCAACGACTCCGATGAGCAGAGCCTCGGCCAGGAAAAGGGTCTGTACCTGACGAGGCGTGGCGCCCAGAGCGCGGAGCGTTCCGATGTCACGCCGACGGCGGTTCACCGCCACGTTGAAGGCGTTGAAGATCAGGAAGGTCCCGATGGACAGGGCAAAGCCGCTGGAGACATTGAAGCCGGACACGAAGTTGGCGACGATCCGCTCCATCTGCTGCCCCCGGCGCTCCGGCGTCTCGATGCGGTAGGCGGGGCCGAGTGCACTCTCCAGTGTGGCGGTCGCCTGCGCAACTGTTGTTCCTTCCGTAAGCCGGACATCCAGCCGGTCAAAGCGGCGTCCGCGCCCGAACAGCTCCTGGGCGGCATAAACATCCACCACCATCAGATTGCCGCCGAACGCCTCGCTAAAGCCCTTGGGGGAGAGCAGCCCCCGCGCCGCAACCCGCTTCACCCCTTTGGGTGCGCGCACGGAGATGGTCTCGCCGGTCTTCAGCTTAGCTTTATCTGCGAACTGACGGGTAAAAAGCGCCGAGTCGGGCTGGGCGAGAAAGAGGAGCGGGTCGTCCAGGTCGGCATCCTGCCCATCGAAGCCATAGTCGCGCATCTCCCGGTCTCCCAGGAGGTCGATCCCGATCACGAGCAGGCTGCCCAGTTCCCCTTGCTCGGGGACCACGATCTGTTCGATGATCGGGGAAGTGGCCCGGATACCGGGCAGTTCGCGGACCTTCTCCTGCACCTCTTCCGGCACCCCTCCCACCATGCTGATCTGGAGCTGAGCCTTGCCGGCGACGCGGTCAACCGTGGAGCGGATCCCCTTGACCAGGGTCCCTTGGGCGCTCCTGAGCGAGCTGTAGGTGGCCACGCCGACGACCACCCCTAAGAGCGTGAGTAGCGTCTTGGCCACATGGCGCCTGACGTAGGAGGCAGAAAGGGTGCGGAGCAGGAACCTCATCTGCTACCTCCGGATTGGGCGCTATCCCCCTCCACCCTGCCGTCACGCAGCTTGATCAGACGTTCGCAGGCGGAAGCGGCGTGGTGGTCGTGGGTGACCATCACGATGGTGGTTCCTCGCTCTCGGTGGATGGAGCGGAGCAGGTTCAGGATCTCCTCGCCCCGGGCCGTGTCGAGATTGCCGGTCGGCTCGTCGGCCAGCAGCAGCGGCGCATCGGTGACCAACGCCCGGGCAATGGCAACCCGCTGGCGTTCCCCACCGGATAGTTCATCGGGGAGATGATTTGCCCTCCCTTCTAGTCCGACCTCCTGGAGTACGCGGACGACCTTCCGGGTGATCTCACCGGCCGGGATCCCTGCCAGGTGCAACGGCAGTGCCACGTTCTGGCTAACCTTCAAGGTCGGCATCAGGTGGTAGGCCTGGAAGATGTAGGAGACTTTTGAGCGGCGGAACAGAGATCGCCCCTTCTCATTCTCCTTGGCGAGATCTTTCCCTGCTACCACCACCTCACCGGAAGTGGGGACATCCAGTCCCCCCAGAAGATTGAGCAGCGTTGACTTGCCGGAGCCGGAGGGTCCCATGATCGCAACCATCTCGCCAGCCCCGATGTTCAGGTTTATCCCGGCAAGGGCCTTCACCTCGGACTTCCCGTCGAAGGTTTTGATAACATCGCAGAGTTTTAGCATCGTACTGATCTCCTTTTAGTCCATGGCCAATGAAGTTATCTCTGGTGAACCCCAACCGCCTCCTGTTTGAAAATCTTCCTGAACTCGCAGCGTCCTTTCAAGCGGTAGCAGAAGGCCCGTCCACCCAGCGTGAAGCGATTGGACCAAAGAGCCATGGAAACGCACCGGGTGTAGCGTTTGCGTACTCCTTCCATAAAATTATCAATGCCGCGCAGAAAGAACTCCCTGTCCCCGAAATCGAATACGCCTTCCTGCACCCAGGGCTCCATAAACCAGTAAAACCCATCCCGGATGGTTTCAAGATGATGCGCACTCATCTCCTGGGGATCGTCGAAGAGACATGCCTTGGCGATGGCACGGTTCAGACGCGGTTCGTCCCGATCCAGCACCGCCGCTATCGACTCGCATGATAAAAGCCAGTCTTCATCAGTCATGACTCGAGTGCAGCCGAAGTCGATCAGCCCGAGCCGGCCGTCCTCCATGAAAATGAAGTTTCCTGGGTGAGGATCGGCCGTAAGCCAGCGCAGCCGGTAAAAGAGACGGAAAGTGGCAACTGTCAGCAAATGGGTGAAGTGATCCCGCTCTGCCTGGCTCGGATTTCCGGCCAGGAACTCGTCGAGATGACAACCCCGCAGGTACTCGGTGGTCAGCACCCGTTTAGTGGAATATTCGTCGTAGACCCGCGGCACCACCACCCGGTCATCAACTGTGAAAAAGAGCCGGGCGTCTTTGCCGAAACGGGCCTCCTGTTCATAATCGGTCTCCATGAGCAGCATCTGCTCGATGTCGGCCAGTTTTTCAAGTGTGTTCTGCCAATCCTTAGTCAAGCACAACGGCTGGAGCAGGAGGCGAAGATTGCGCAGATCGGCCTTGATGGTCCGGGCGATGCCGGGGTACTGAATCTTGACCGCCACCTCTTCGCCGCTGTGCAGCCGGGCGCGATGTACCTGCCCCAGGGAGGCGGCGGCAAAGGCCTGCCTGTCAAAGGCGGCGAAAACCTCCTCGGGCTCGCGGCCGAACTCGTCCAGAAAGACTTCGCGCACCATGGCGAAGTGCATCGGTGGGGCCTCAAAGTGTAGCGCCGAGAGCACCTCGGCAAACTCATCCGGCACGACCTCGGGCAGGTTGGCCAGCAACTGGCCGATCTTCATCACGGCGCCACGCAGGTAACCCATGGTGCCGAAGAGTTCCAGGGCGGCGGCCAAGTGTGCTTCACTCTTCAACCGCTGCTTTTCGTCCGCATCGACAAAGCGGCTGCGCAGCCAGTAAGCGAAGTAACCGGCGGTTACCTTGGCCTGGAGCGAGCCCAACGTCCAGATCCGGGAAAAGGAGCTGGTTGGGACCCTTTTATTGGAGATGTTGGTGATCAACTTTGCCAGATGCAGGCCATTCGGGTCGCTGGTGCTCTCCTTAGGCAGGGTGTCAAGCAGTATATCAAGGGGTTGCACTCTGTTTTCAGTTTCACTCTGCATGCTCTCCTCCTGTGTTAGCCCCGTTACCGGAGATTACCTGCACAAAAAACTGCATTGAATAGTCAATCAGCCCCTTGCTGTCTTCCTGATTGGGGGATTCATCATTAGTCCAATAGGCGAGGATGCCGAGATATAAGGACCAGTAGATGGTCATGGCGACATAATCGGGTGCGGTGGTAAAACCGTGGCGGCTGATGATCTCCTGTACCGCTTCGAGATGTCCCGAACGAGCCGCTTCCCCTTCCAGGCACACGTTCTTGCGAGGGAAAGCACTTAAGGACCGCTCCAGAACCGGACCTAAAAATGGTCGCAAAGGCTGTAGCCGCCTCAAGCCTGAAGTGATAAAGAGAAAAAGATCCTCGTTCAGATCCTCTTCGCCGGTGCGACGAGATTTAAAGTCATCCGTCCCATGACCTAAAGCCTCGGTGACCATGGTCATCCCGAGGGTTTCCTTGCTGGGGAAGTAGTTGAACATGGTCCCGGTCGCCAATCCCGCTGCCAGAGCAATGTCTCGGGTGGTTGTATTATCGAAACCGTTGCTGGTAAAGAGTTCTGCTGCCTTTTCCAATATGCGGCTCCGGCTTTCCTGCTTGGCTTGTTCGCTGATGCGCATCTGTAGCTCCTTTTTATTATGAGCATGTTCATATTATTCTACCGTGCTGGTGAAAAGCAAGTAAAAATGAGCACGCTCAGATTAAATTTAAATAGGAGGAGTCAATGGTAATTTGCCGGACCTGAAGGATTGCGTGACAAGGATCAAAGTGTATCGGGGCGAAAGAGGTTATTGCGGGGCAGTTAAAAATATCAATGGTAGGGGCGGTGCTTGCTCTGGCCCAATCAGGCGCTGCAAGCATAGGCCCGGTAATATTCATCTAACGGGCCCGTACTAGAATTTAAATTCAGCGGCTCAAAGCTACTGTTCGGAAACTTGTAGAGGTCACTTTTGCTTGAGCGGGTTCTGCGACCAGTAAATCCCCATCACATTCCGCTCTTTGTCGCTCAACCTGGCCCCTTTCTTCTCCATCTCCTGCTGTATCTTCAGCATGTCCTTTTTGGCGGAGAAGGCGGCGTCGATCCGCTGGCTGCTGTGGCATCTGGTGCATTTCTCTTTGATGATGCTGAGGGCCGACTCGGACTTGAATTCGCCCCCCTGCACGCTGCCCAGGTTGGCACCCGACTTCGGTTCCTCTGCCAATAGCGGAGCAGCGCCCAGGATGATGATCGGGGCAATAAAAATTAATTTTCTGAACATCCTTAACCTCCCAAAATTGAAAAGCCTGTCTGCGCACCTGACAGACAGGCTTTTTTAAAATTAGATGTTGATCCAATTACTCCCTGACATAAATGTCTTGGTCGGTTTCATGAACCATGGTCATGATATGGGCGTATTCCGATTCGATCATATCATAGTGCCCCTGGGTCTCCTTGACTACCCGCGAAAAAACAGCCTTGACACCCGGATCGACCATATCCCTGGCAAGCTGGGTGTACTGGCCAATGCAGGTCTTTTCCTCAATCAATGCCAGTTCCAGGGCTGTTTTTTCGACCATGTTCTCGTCAATCGACCTCAAAAGTTTAACATAGGTAGGATTTTTCTCATCGGCCGGAGAATCGATGTAGGTCTTCAGATCGCCAAATTCTCCACCCTTGTAATAGTCGAAAAAAGCCTTAAGATGACCGACTTCCTCATTGGCCAAAAAATCCAGCACCTTTTTCGCCCGTTCGTTCTTGGCCAGCGATGCGGCCTTGCGATAAAAATCCATACTGTCCTTCTCAGCCTTGATTGCCAGCTTGAGGGCCTCTTGAAGTGCGTATTCCTTTCCCATGTCATCCTCCGATCATCGAATGATTGTGAATAGAATAAAATTATAATCATAGTATGAAATTCTTCAACTGAAATAGTTCCTATAGATCAGCCCGGGTAATAAAGGCAAAAGGAATAGCGGAGACGGCTTGAGGCCTCTTTTTAGCAATATCGAATCAGATCAGAGCAGTTTTTCGGCAAGTGCGACAACATACTCTACGGGAATGGTCTGTATAGAGAGGTCGCCGGAATCATGGTTGTGCAGATGGGGAGTAGTAGCGGTCTTTATTACTAGGTTTTGGGTAGTGGGTAGGATACAAACCGGAGTGGCTCCGAAAAGGGTGATAGAGGGGACCCCGCAGCCCCAGGCAATATGAGTCGGTCCGGAATCTCCCCCAATCACAACATCAGCCCGGCCAATGGCTGCTTTAAGCTGGTTAAGATTAAGCCGCGGCAGTACCCGGGCGTTTCCGGCCTGCTCGGCGATAAAACGGGCGGTTTCGTACTCCTGCTGGTTGCCGTGGCAGATCAGGATATTTTCTCCCAGTGACTTGGACAAACGAATGAATTTTTTAGGGGGATAATTTTTATAGGGGGCGCTGGTTTCCGGCACCATAATGATGTTGCGGCACTGTTTTGAGAAGTATTCGTCGCTGGCATGCCGATCAGCATCTTTTGAGAAGAGAAAGGGCCGGATCTGCAACAGTTCAGCCGGCTGGAAAGGTAGGCCGAGGCTTTCTGCTCCCAACTGGGTGTAGCGGCTGGCGGCCGGCAGTTCCATCGGTATTGCCAGTGTCCTGTGATAGAGAAGTCCGGCCAGCGGTTCCTTGATCATATGCCGATCAAAGCCGTAACGCTGGCCACCGACGATAACAGCCGTGATCGCGGATTTGATCATGCCGTGCAGGTCTATAACGGCGTCAAATGGGCCGGCTGAGGTGAGCGAGCGGTACTCATCCTTCAGCCGGTTGATGGATTTCTGCTTTTTGAGCCCTTTTAGTTCCAGCTTTATAACGTTTTGGAGGTCGGGTTGATGATCGAGTATATCGGCAAAGCGTTTGTCGGCCACCCAGGTTATTGAACAGTCCGGCAGATGTTTGCGGATGATCTGCAGCACCGGCATGCCAAGTATAATATCGCCCAGGGAGGAGAGTCTGATAATGGCTATCTTCAAAGGATACGCTCATTCATGGGGTGAGAAGCCGTGCAATGCCTTGTGCCAGCGCTGTGGGTGGAATGCTGGCCCGACACTCCGCATCACGCGCGCAGGTTGTGTGAAAGCAACGTGTACAGGGCATAGGTGACTGGATGATTACATGCCGCTCACCACGAGGACCGCTGGCGCGACCATCGCTTGACCGGTAGAGCGAAACCGTGGGGGTGCCCACCGCCGCAGCCAGGTGCACAGGTCCGGTGTCTCCGCCGACAACCAGGTCAACCTGCTTCAACAGTGCAGTAAATCCTTTGAGTGACAGGCGATCGCAGGCAACAGCCCTGTTTCCGATGTGGGAGGCGATATCAAGCGCCATTGTTTTTTCCCCGTCATTACCCCAGGACAGTAGAATGCTGGCATCGGGATAAGTGGCTGTCACCCATGCTCCAAGCGCACTCCAACCTTCAGGTGACCAGAACTTGGTTTGCCAGGTCGTGCCGCAATGGAAAAGTATCTTCCGGCCAGGTTCTAGCCCCGCCAAAAAGGTCCTTGCCTTTGCATTGTCAACGCTGCTGGTGGATATGTCGGAAGCGAGCCGCAGGTCATGGTAATCCAGGCCGAACGGCAGGCTTACAACACTCAGATATCTTGGAACAGCATGGTCATAGGCAGGCGAAAAAGGCGTCTTAATTGTCGTGAACAGAGCATTGATGGATTCCTGCAGCAGTTGTCGCGGCAAACCGATTCGCTTTTCAGTACCACTCAATACGCCAACTATTCCACTTTTTAGGTTGCCTTGAATATCGAAAGCGATGTCATATTTGCACGCGCGCAACTCCCGGATCAGACCAGAGACCTCTTGCCGGGTGCGTGACGAAAACAGCGACTTTTTCCAACTTCTGGTTTTCAGGACATGCAGATTATTGAGCAGCGGATTATCTTCCAAAAGATCTCTGAAAGCCTCTTCCACGACCCATCCGATCTCGATCCCGGGCGAAGCCTTATGCAGGTAGTCCAACACAGGCAGGGCATGGATGATGTCACCCAGTGATGATGTTTTTATGATTAGGACGCGCATTCGTTACCACATTTTATTCAAAATCGGCTGATCGCGGCATGTCGTCCGAAATATGAATAACGTTTGAATCGTAGGAAAAGGTGAATATATAGAAAATCATTGAAGCTCCAGAGCTTGGGCATTTATTTGAGACTTGGATTCTGCTTCAAGTATGTGCGGAAAATTTATCAGAAAACATGGATAAGCGCCACTCTAATGGATTCTGCCAATGATCTCTGTTTGGCTTTCAAGAAGGCCGGAGGAAGTTCTACCGATGAAGCGAACCGTTTATTCTGAGAGTGAACAGGAAAATGCCGCCCCAGGTATTGTAGGCTGCTTTTAAGGCGTTCTCCAGAATCCGCCCGGCTTTGCGGCAAAGGAACGCCCTGATTGACCTGTTACCTTTCAGGCGCTCCAGAATCCCATGGAATTTGAGTTGTTCGGCAACGAGATACGCGCGGCGAATGCCTTTGAAAGAGTGTAGGTGATTGGTGACCGTCTTCAGCATGGCATCGTTAAACCTGATAAGGTGTTGAGTGTTGATTTCTTTTGGGCCCTCATCCGGGCGGATACGATATGCGGCCACGGGATAATCAATGAACCCGAGCAGGTTCCGTGAAACAAGCCTGAGATAGAAATCCCAATCCTCAACTACGATATCCTCATTGTAGCCGCCTAGTAGCTGATATACTCCTTTTCGCGCCATAAAGACTGGACCAGGCACACACCAGTTAAATACAATTTCATAGGAGATCAGCCGGGAATTGTTCAAATGGTTTTTTCTGCCATTGTGTAGGTCGGAAAGACCACTTTTGTGTGAAACATTGCCATCGTAATCTACTAGCCTGCAATCGCCAAATACCGCAAGTTTATCATGGTGACTCTCAAGATACGCTGCTCTGTATGCAATTCCTCCAGCCAGGAGGTAATCATCACTGGCCAGTACAGCTATCAACTCGCCTTGTGCGAGCCCCACCAGTTCATTCAGGGTTTTGGTCAGTCCCCTGTTTTCTCTGCATATAAAGGTAAATGCATGTCCCGGAAAGCTTGAATGATCAGAATGCCACTTTCGCACGAGGCTGGCCGATGAATCGCGGGAACCATCGTCAATGATTATGATTTCCTTATTGGGATACGAATCCTCCAGAATGCTGTCGAGGCATTGTACAATGAATCGAGCGTGGTTGTAGAGAGGGATTAGCACACTCACCAGGGGATGATTCATGCCGCCTCCAGCATAAAATGGCGAATGGCCTTGCAGACGACACGCACGTCATCCTTGGTGAGGTGGGGGCCCATGGGAAGACTGAGTACGGTATCGTGGATAGTCTCGCTGACGGGAAAGCATCCCTCGGCAAAGCCCAGCTCCGAGTAGGCAGGCTGCAGATGCGGCGGGATGGGATAATGGATCATAGTGCCGATCCCCTTCACAGCAAGAAGCCGTTGGAGGGCATCACGCTGTCGGCTGCGTACGACGTAGAGATGCCAGACCGGTTCAGACCACTCAGGCGCAACTGGGAGGACAAGGCCGGAATCTTTCAGTAGATCCGAATAGAGCGCGGCAAGTTGTCGGCGATGTTCGTTTTCTCCATCCAGCCCCTTGAGCTTCTCGCGCAGGAAGGCGGCCTGCAACTCATCCAGCCGTGAGTTGTAGCCTTTTACTTCGTTGTGGTATTTGACCTGTGAACCGTAGTTGCGCAGCACACGAATGCGTTCTGCCAGGATATGGTCATCAGTGGTCACTGCACCCCCGTCTCCAAGGGCTCCGAGGTTTTTGCCGGGATAGAAGCTGAAACCGGCCGCATCAGCCAGGGTTCCGGAGCGATGTCCTTTGTAACGTGCGCCGTGGGCTTGGGCGGCATCCTCTATCACTTTAAGTCCATGGGCGCGGGCAATGGCGTTGATGGAATCCATATCTGCTGTCTGACCATAGAGGTGCACAACCATGATCGCCCTGGTGCGGGGTGTTATGGCCGCCTCTATCAGGGCCGGATCAATATTGAACGTAGTCGGGTTCGGCTCAACCGGCACCGGCGCGGCCCCGGCATAGGAGACCGCCAGCCAGGTAGCGATGTACGTATTGGCCGGCACGATGACCTCGTCGCCCGCTCCAATTCCCATGGCCCGCAGGATCAGGTGCAGGGCTTCCAGTCCGTTTCCAACACCGATGCAGTGACGCGTGCCGCAGTAGGCAGCAAACTCTGCCTCGAACGCCTCGAGCTCCCGACCCATGATGAACCAGCCGTTGTCGAGAACACGCCGGAACGCCGCTTCTAAGGCTTCGCGATGATTGTTGTTGATAGCCCCTAGGTCAAGAAAGGGAATGCCAGCCGTTGTTGTCATATTTCCTTCCTTTCCGGCATATCCAACAAAAATTGGTCGTAGTCGCGATAGTAGTCCGACTCGTCGTAGAGGTTAGAGGCCAGCACCATGCAGACAGAACCGGAGGAGAAGTTGTCCAGTTCGCGCCAGATCATGGGGCAGACGTAGAGGCCGTAGTAGGAGCGATTCAAGTGGAAGCGCCGCTTCATTAGGCCGTCGTCAAGAATTATATCGAAACTCCCCGACATAGCTACGATCAACTGGTGGAGTTCCCTGTGCCCATGGCCACCCCTCTCGGCTCCGCCGGGAACATCATAGAGATAGTAAACCCGACGGATATCAAAGGGAATATGGTTTCCGCCCTCGATAAAAGTCAAGTTGCCGCGTGGATCCGTAATCTTGGGCAGTTCGATGATCCGGCATTTTTCAAGGCTCATGGTTCCTCCAGATAGCGAATGATACAGGCCGGATTGCCTACTACAACGGCACGGGAGGGAACATCTTTGGTCACCACGGCGCCCGCACCCACCATAGCACCCTCACCAATGGTAATGCCGCAGAGAATGGTGGCGTTGGCCCCTATGGAGGCTCCTTTCCTGACCAAGGTGGTGCGCAGTTCGAAGGGCTGCTTGCTGCGGGGAAAGAGATCGTTGGTGAAGGTGGCATTGGGGCCGACCATCACATCATCCTCCAGTCTAAGACCATCCCAGATCTGGACGCCGCACTTGATTGTCACACGGTTGCCAATGATTACGTCGTTCTCGATGAAAACGTGATCGCAGATGTTGCAGTCACTTCCAATGCGTGCGTTGGGCAACACGTGGGTAAAGGCCCATACGCGCGTGTTTTCCCCAATCTGTTGCGACTCCACCAGCGCATGGGAATGCTTGAAAAAGTTCATGGTTGCTTCTCCTGTGTAAGTTGCTTAACCTGCGCCCGCACTTCAGCGATATGGGCCGATATATTCCGAGTCGTGACGAGCCGGCCGATACCTTTGTCCTGAGGTTGTGGGTGGCCGCTGACAATGCGTGCCACAGGGGCGGACCGTTCAGGGTAAAGGTGATGGGCGTCCAGAAAATTGCCCTGATTTGAGGTGAGCGGATCGATAATCATGAAATTATACACACTGCCGAAGATATCAACAACATCCTTAAGCCATCGCTCATAATCCGGAATTCTGCCGGATGCTACAAGTAATTTGAAAAGCTGCTTGGAAACGGGTGTAGTGAATACCACGAACTGTAGGTCAGGGTGGCCATCCTTAAGCTTGCGGAGGGTGGCCGCATAGTTTTCGTTGTAACGGTAATCCCCGTAAAATTCCTTCCGGTAGACCTCCAGTTGCCTTCTGAGCAGTTTGTCTGATTCCGCCGCTCCCTGAACAATGGTGAGCTTGTCCAGCGTGAGCGGATCATACATGAACATGTCCCGTTTACCTTTGGCTACGCGCAGGCTGTATTTGAGCGTATCATGGCTGACAGCTGTCTTGAATGCGCCGAGGGGGTAGGAACAGGTCTCAATATAGTGCCGCGGCGGTTTGGCGTGTTCGTGCATGAGCAGGTTGCTGCCGTAGAAATCAAGGCCCAGAAATACAGTGGTCGGTTTTACGGAATTTTTCTTAATAAAAAAATCAAGATATTCCGACGCTTCGTCCGGATAGAATGAAGGTGCGGCGTAATTGAACGTTCTCAACGGCGTGAAATCCTGCTGGCGGAGTTGTTCCGCCCTGCTGCTGCCAAGCAGCAATGCTGAATGATTCGCCGGGCCGTGCACCAGGTGATTTGTTTTCTGCAGGCGTGAGTCAACGACAGGGACTGGCCGGTTTGCTGAGGGAAATAATAAGAAACAGCACAACGGGTCATAAAATGCGTTGATCATGAATGTAGCCAGGTACAGGCACGCCAGTGCCGTTACGTTGGCCACAAATATCAAGCGATAGTTTTTATTCACCATTAACTAGGCATTTCATCTTTGAACATGGGATACCCTCTTTTTAATAGAGTGTTATTGCTGGAAAAAGCCATCTTTGTGTAGTTTTTGAATGTGTACTTGATTAACTTATATTTTGAAACATTCTGGTGGCGAAACTTGCTATAAAAAAGAAGTCTCTTCAGAATTCTTATCGCCTTGGCATGAAGTCCCTTTCTAAAGTACATCTTTGCCATGCTGTAAATAGCTTCCACCATGCAATACCTAATCTCTTCTCGATAGCATTTGTATTCGCTCTTAAGTATAGATAATGTTCGGTAAACATCTATGGTGATCTTGTCCAAAGCGGTCATTGTGATATTGTTTGAATGTTTGCGGTATACGGCATAGACGCCGTCAATCCCTCCCCAGATTCCATCAGTTCCAATTATATTGATAATGTGTTTCCAATCCGCAGCCACCGGCAAACGGTTGTCGAATCCGGTTTCAGGGTTTGCCGATGCACTCCACATCAGGGAAGTGCCGACGTAGGTTGATATGACCCCCTCACGGACGATCTTACTAGCCCCAACACCACACCGTCCGGCCTTTCCGGCGCCTTGTATGTATTCTTTGTCGGGCGACCCCATGTAAATCACCCTAACATCGTGGCCACAGAGCACTCTCCGCTGATCGGCCTCCAGCCACTCAACCTGACGGCTGATCTTTCCGGGCAGCAATACGTCATCTCCACCCTGGCAGGAAATGTATTTGCCCCTGCAGTGCCGGAGCGCCCGGTTACAATTGCCGGTAATTCCCAAATTTGGTCCGCCGACTACGGGGATTAGTCGTTGCGGATATTTTTTTGCGAATTCAAGAATAACGTCCTGTGTTCCGTCGGTTGAGCCATCGTCGGCAACGATCACTTCCAGGTTGCCGTAATCCTGGTCGATAGCGCTCTGGATGGCTTCGCCGATAAATTCGACTTCGTTATAACTGATGATGAAGTGGGATACGAGTGGTTTCACTTGCGCCTCATTGATTCAAGTTAGTGTTGTTGATAAGAATTCGGGATGCCTTCCAACTTGAATGGGTGTCGTCGGCATAGTAGATGTCTTTTTCGCCCTGTTCCAGCGCCTCCTGCAACAGTTTTTTTGAATCAACGAAAAGGTAGTGCTTGGGCAGAGGCCGCAAGTACTCAAAGAACGAGCTTTCCGGAAAACGTTTTTTCTCAAGCCAGCGGGCATACAGCGTATATTTGTCCGGAAAAGGCATGAATATGAGTCGGATGCCACAGGCATTAAGACGATCAGATAGTTCATTCAGATTTTTGTTTACCTGTTCAACGTCCCCGGCTGAAGGAACGTGGCGATAGGGGAGGTAAAGCAGTCTATCTCCTTCAGGCACGGAGAAAAAACGTTTCGTAAGTTTTGCCTTATAAACCTTGCTGAACAGGGCATTATCTGAAAAACGGTAAAAGCATTTAAACAGGAGATATTTGAAGTTGCCGTTGTTAATGAAAGATATGTGAGGCGGTTTGCTGCCGGTCATTCTTTCGGGATATTTTTCTAAATCAGTCATGGTCGGATTGCGCTCGAAGTCGATCTGGTGCGACCATTCTTTCCAGCCGATCTCGGTTGCGCCCAACAGGACGTAACGAGGCTTAGCCTGTTTCAGAAAACCATTATTCAACAGAATCGCAATCGTTGAGATGAAATCCAGACCAGCGTAAGGGTGTACATTGAGTACCTCAAAATTGTAGCTGCTTGCAATGTAGTCCTGATAGAAGCGGTTGTATCCGCCGCCACCCCCATTTGAGAACGAGTCGCCAATGGTCAGGATATCAAAGTGCCGCCCGCCATAATTATTCAGGTCCATATGCCTGCGGGGGAGGTCAGTCATGTTTTTGCGCTCTGTCTTCGAGTCCGGGAGATATCCCATGCGCGCCAGGTCGCCACCGTCGGATTTTTTGTTTGTGATTAGCTCTTCGGTGATCAGAGTCCATACGGTAAAGTTGATTGCCACAAAAGAGGCGACGGTCACAATCAGGAAAAGCACAAAACGACGGTAGCGCATAACGGTATCGACCTAAAACTGGAAGTAGAGAAATTCGCTGACTTTGTTCATGTCGAGCAGGGCCCAGAAAGAAATAACCAACAGCATTGAGAACCAGCCCCAATTCGGGCGCACGCGATCCACGATTTCCATGGTGTTCTTCCAGGCGATGGCGATCAGGAGGGCGACCAGGACCATGATCCAGGTCTCGTCCTTTCCTTTGATCGCATCCAGCCAGCCGCCAAACATAATGCCCAGGGAAGAAAGCAGTTTCACTTTGGCCAGGGATTTGTGCAACATGACGCCATTCAACCCCACCATCCCTTTCAGTATGGACAGCGCCCCTCCCAGCGACTTTGAGCGGAAGAAGACAAAGGATATGTTGACGAAAATGAAGGTGATCAGCCAGCCCAGAAAAGAGGGCATGGGAAGTTTTTTCTTTTTCCAGATGTGATTCACCACCAGCCCCAGGCCATGCATTCCGCCCCAGATGATGAAGGTCCAGCCGGCTCCGTGCCAGAAGCCGGAGATCA
>DASXUK010000023.1:0-5565 GCA_036504875.1 Desulfuromonadaceae bacterium | reverse complement strand
GGACACCCTTGCCGTCCGGCTATCGGTTCCCACCATCAGGGTCCGAAGAGGACTTGCACCTCCAAGTCACTGCTTGACCACCATAGCCAAACAGATGGCGCTTGCGCGCCACGCGCCATGCCTGGCGCACACAAAAAAAGGCCGAGGGAATGATTCCCGCGGCCTCCAGTTTTTCTGGTCAGCTGACGAATATTGTATGCCCCCTGAAGGAACATTATATATTTAATCTGTATTTTTAATAGATTAATACCAGAAAATATTTCTCATGTCAATAAACTTAATGTATATCAGATGGCGGCGCCGTCATTTACCAGCCCGTTCTCCAGTTCGTATATCCGGTCGCCCCAGGTGCGCGCCCATCCCCGCAGCTGCTCGGGCTGCATCGGTAAAGGCCGATTAGGGGAAGCGCCGTCCTGAGCATCGTCGACTATCTGATTGGCCAGTCGGCGGTAAAAATAGGATTGATTGGAAAGCGGCGAGGCTTCGATGACTGTTTTTCCGTACAGCTCGCACTGCTTGACCATCAGGGAGCGCGGAATGCGGCCCAGGGTGCGGGTGTTGGTATGCGCGGCAAAATCCTTGATAAAGGTCTCCTCAAAAGAGTTGGCAATCCCGTTCAGGATCAGCCCTCCAACCGGCACAGGGGCCTGGGTTTCACTATGACGCTCCAGGATCCTGAAAATGGTATTAGCGGTGTGAAGCGACATGAAATCGCCCGAGGTCACGACCAAAGCGCGATTAATGCCCTGTTGATGGATTGAGGAGTAAAAACCCAAGCAGGAGGTCTCACCGGGAATATCATAAAGGATAAAATCGACTGGCAACTGTTCGAACAAACCGATCCGGTTGAGATGAGCAAAGGCGCCGGCAATGCTGGCCGATGAGCAGTCACCCGTACTGGAAGAATCACCCAGTTCAACGCAGGCGATTCCCTTGAAGCCATAATGCACGACGGATTCCAGCGTAAGTGCGTTGTCGCTTCTCAGCAAATCAAAGACAGTGGTAATCGCTACGCCGTTATTGAGAATACAGCAGGAATCCCCCTTGGAATCGCAGCCGATCTGCAGGACGCTGAAGCCGGCCTCTGCCAGGGCCGCACTGAGATCGGAGATGAGCGTCGATTTACCGATCCCCCCTTTTCCATAAAAAGCAATCTGCTGTCGCATGTCTCCACCTCTAAAGATCCCTCAAATTGAGTAGACAAACGGCTTGGTTTCCTGCCTGAAAAACTCGGAATAGATCTGGCTGCGCAACTGAGTGAACTCATAGCTGCTCCGGTCGCGAGGACGGGGCAGCTCAACCGGAACGATCCTTTTGATCGTGCCGGGGCGGTTGGACATGATTACCACCCGGTCCCCCAGAAATACGGCTTCATCGATGTCGTGAGTAACCAGGATCATGGTGGCCTTTTCCGCCTCCCAGATGCGGAGCACCTCCTGCTGCATCTGAATCTTGGTCAGGGCGTCCAGAGCACCGAACGGCTCGTCGAACAGAAGCGCCTGCGGACGGTTGGCAAGCGCTCTGGCAATTGAGGCGCGCTGGGCCATGCCCCCCGACAATTGATGGGGGTAGGCATGCTCGAAGCCTTGCAAGCCGACCAGATCGATGTGTTCGTCAACCGACTCCCAATCGCTTTTTGACTTGGTTTTCCCCAGACCAAAGGCGACATTCTGGCGCACCGTAAGCCAGGGGAACAGGCGATGTTCCTGAAAGACCACGCCTCGCTCCAGCCCCGGCCCGTTGATCGCTGAACCTTCAAATTCGGCGCTGCCCTGGTAATCGGTCTCCAGGCCGGCAATGATCCGCAGCAGTGTGCTCTTGCCGCAGCCGCTGCTGCCGATGATGCTGACAAATTCACCCTGCTTCACGCTCAGGCTTATATCCTGCAGGGCTGTCACCTGGCCGCCATTGACATTGAAGGTCTTGGTCAGATTTCTGATATCGAGTGTTGTTGAGCTCATAAGTGTAATCCTCTGTGTCCGAGCAAGCGGTTGCCGATCAGCTCCAGGACCAGATCGGTGAGTTTGCCGAACAGTGCGAACAGTACGATACTGGCGATGATTACCGAGGCGCGGCCGGTCATCTGGCCGTCGATCATCAGAAAGCCCAGTCCGCGGCTGGCCCCCATGATCTCGGCCGCCACCACGAACATCCAACCCAGACCGAGACCGCTACGCAGCCCCACCAGGTAGGAGGGAAGTGCGGCCGGCAGGATCACCCGCCGGATCAGTTGAATCTTGGGCAACTTGAAAATTTGCCCGACCTCGACCAGCTTACGGTCAACCGTCAGAATGCCGCTCAGCAGGTTCAGATATACGGGGAAGAAGACCCCCACGGCGATCAGGGCGATCTTGGAGGTTTCATGGATGCCCATCCACAGCAGAAACAGCGGCACCCAGGCCATGGAGGGAATATTGCGCAAGGCCTGCAGGGTGGGATCTAAAAGCCGCCGCATTAGTGGAGTAGATCCGGTAATACCGCCCAAAAGGGTGGCTGCCAGGGCTCCAATCAGGAACCCTGCCAGCACTCTCGCCACTGTGACTATAATATGCTGAGCCAGCTCGCCACCCCGCAACAGATCCAACAGGGTATCGGCGATAGCGCTGGGCGCCGGGAACCAGTTGGCAGCCAGCAGACCAGCCCGGGACAGCACCTCCCATACAATCACCAGCAGAACCGGCAGCACCAGTCCCTGCCATTTATGCGGCAGCCTGAGGCTGAGTGACGGCACCCGCAAGCCGGACGGCTGTGCTTCGAGTTGAATTACCTGTTCGGTTTGTTCATGACTGCTCATCTCGATATCCTTTTATAGCTTCGACATACTCTTCCCCCTCCCCTGCAAGGGGGAAGGGGACTTGAACTACTTCGCTACCGCAGCATACTGCGGATCGATCAAGGCATTAACCAGACCAGGCACATCCACATCGGCCTTGATCACGCCGCTTTTCTTGAGCACGTCACCAGCCGCTGCAATAGTTGTCTTCTGCTTCTCGCCGATCAACGGATCAGAAAGGTCGGTCCGTTCCAGCACGCGGGTGGCCACGGCATCGTTCAACTTGGCGTCACGGACCAGGATGGCCTTAAATTCAGCCGGATTTTGCAGCGCCCATAAACGGGCTTTTTCGTAAGCGACAATCACTTTTCTGACATAGCCAGGATACTTCTTGGCAAATTCTTCACGCACATTCAGTACGTCATAGGTGTTCAGACTGGCATCGCGGAAGAAGAGTTTGGAACCTTTGTCGACCTCGGTCTGCGCCATCAGCGGGTCAAGACCGGACCAGGCCGCCACGTCACCTTTCTCAAGCGCATTGCGTCCATCCGGATGTTGCAGAGGAACGAGCTCGATATCTTTCTCGGATAGCCCCACCTTATCCAGCGCCCGCAGCAGAAAGATGTGCGGATCGGTCCCGCGGGTTACTGCCACCTTCTTGCCCTTTAAATCCTCGACCTTGGTGATCTGGCTGTCGCTACGCACAACCAGTGCGGTCCATTCCGGCTTGGAAAGCACATAAACCGCTTTGATCGGATTGCCATTGGCCTTGCCGATCAGGGCAGCGGCCCCGGCAGTAGAACCGAAGTCGGCGCTTTTGCTGTTGAGCAATTCCAGTGATTTATTGCTGCCAAGACTATGGATCCACTCCACCTTGATATTTTCCTTGGCCAGCTCTTCTTCGAGGAACTTTTTCTCTTTCAGCACCAGGCTGACCGGATTGTAATAGGCAAAGTCCATCTTGACTATTTCCGGTTTCACATCCCCTTTTTTGCAAGCGCTCAGCAGGCCAGCTGTTGTGAGCGCCAAGACCGCCAGTAGTACCGTGGTAAAAACATTCTTCTTCATTCGTAAACCTCCTTGATTTGCGGCAGGCCGCATATAAATGATTGACTATTCTTCCCCCTCCCTAACCCTCCCCCGCTTGGGGAGGGAACCACAATGCCACAATGTTCCTCCCCCCAGCGGGGGGAGGTTAGGAGGGGGGCGCTTTGGCTATCTTTATCAATAAATCCGCTTACCCGAAGAACCATGCTGCCGCTGATGGACCCAACTTTTATATTTTGGATCCTTGGGATTCTTGTCGAGTGCCTCGCGTTCCTTTAGGTAAAGCCCGATATTGGTGCTCTCGTAAAGCGCTCGGTCTTTGCCGATCGGGCAGACCTTGCAGCAGATTCCGCACGGCCAGCGGTTTTCCTTGCGAAGAACCTGATGATAGATGGTGCAGGCATCCACATCCATGTCGGCGATGATGGTCTCATCACGGGTGGTGAAAGCCTGTGACGGGCAGAGCTTGCGGCAGACATCACACTTGATGCAGATTTCTTCTTCAATAACCGGATCAGGAGCCACCTTGAGGCTGGTAAAGATCGACACCAGTCGCACCCGCGGCCCATATTCACGGGTGATCAGGTTGTGGCTGTAGGCAATCGTCCCCTGACCGGCATATTTTGAAGCAAACACGTGACTGAAGCAGCCCGGCGGTTTCTCCAGCAGAATTTCGAGATTGCCGTAGCCGTCGCGCGGCATGAAGATAGAAGCATGCCCGCGATCATTTAGCCACACCGAGAGCCTGAAACCGATCTGGTCCAAAAGCGCATTGGTGGCGTTATACATCTCCTGGTAATTGATCGAGGGGGTACTCTCCAGCACCGGCAACAGCATCGGCACACCAATCACAATAACTGTCTCGGCCTTGTCCCACAGCGCCTTGGGACGGTAATCCGGCAACACCTCGTCATATTCATCCCAACGGCTGACAGGTGCGAAATTTACCAGGCTGGCGCCCAGATTCTTTGCCTTGGCAATGATGCTTCGTTTTGTTGTCTTGTTGGTTGGCATATTCTTCCCTTTTCTTCATTTTTGAGAGAAAAAGGCAGGGCGTAAAATTACTAAAAAACCACCACCCTGGCCTCCAGCTTTCTGGTCAGCACGGTTACATTGACTTCATCATCTGGTAAATTAAGCTAAATACCGCTACCGTTGATATGCCCTTGACGATTCAGTCTGATCTTCTCGCTTTTATCGACTTGGATAACCTTGCCATCCTGGACGACGAGCGTGACGGTACCGAACTTGATCGAGGAGAGTGTCTGGCGCACTAGTTGCTCCAGTTCACGGCTCCACATGCCGGAATCCGGGCTGTTCATCAGATCCCCTCAAAAAGCGCGGTAGACAAGTAACGCTCGGCACTATCCGGCAGTATGACAACGATCGTCTTGCCGCTGAATTCATCCAGTCGGGCCAGTTTTACCGCTGCCGCAGCTGCCGCACCGCCCGAAATACCAACCAAAAGACCTTCTTCCCTGGCCAGACGCTTGGCAAATTCGATCGCCTCGCCACTCTCGACCAGTTCGACCCGATCTACCAGGGACAGATCAAGTGTGTCGGGTATGAAACCGGCGCCGATGCCCTGGATCTTGTGCGGGGCGGGCTTGATCTCCTGACCGGCCAGCTTCTGGGTGATGACCGGGCTCTCCCGGGGTTCGACCGCCACTGATATGATCTGTTTGCCCTTGGTGCCTTTGATATAGCGTGAGATGCCGGTGATGGTGCCACCGGTGCCGACTCCC
>DASXUK010000022.1:0-58188 GCA_036504875.1 Desulfuromonadaceae bacterium | reverse complement strand
TCACCAATAAGATCTTCGGGCTTCTTGTAGTCTTTCATCAAAATATCGAGCAGTTCGTCGGTCGTGGCCATCGGTCCCTCCAGTGATTTGGGATTTCAACCGATTTTGGCCATTTACACAATCTATTTTATAGGCTCTGTTTCCTGCATTGTTGATGTCGAAGCACCAGCAACCATCCACCTTGATAATGTCTTCAACATGAAGCTGGCATATCTCAGCCAATCGCATACCCGAATATAATCCGATGATTGGAATCCAGTACCGCTCTGGCCTCTCACCATCTAAAGGCAGGTTACTAACTATGTTCTTAATGTCAGTAACGCTGTATGGGCTTCTCTCCTGGTCTGCCCTCTGCTTATCAACTATCTGCAAATCTGTGGCAGGGTTGTTGGCAATCATTCCCTGCTCTTGGCAATACTTCAAGAGGCTACCTATCCTTGACATGTGCTTATTTACAGACTTGCTACTGATGCCGTCTTCAGTCGAGGACTTAAGTACCTCACGTACAGACTTCCCAGGATTCTTCTTATAGAAGTTCGGTGGCACTTTCAGTAGAGATGACCTTAGCTGGATCAGTATGGGTCTGGTAATAGTTGATACGTCAATGTTTCCAAGTATATCCACCAGCAGCCTGAATACCCCTGCAACTTCCATCTTGGTTTTGTCTGTCCAGCCCGCCTTTTTCTCTGCCGTGTAGGTTGTAATCACACCACTGAGCAGGTTGACATCTTTCTTCTCATTTGGCTTCTGTGATGGAAGCAAGCTATACACCACCTGCTGAACATACTCCGGTGCTAACGTACCAGTCCTCAATAGTGCAAATGCATTGTGAGTCTTGAACTCGCTATACATAAGCATGGTCTTTGCTGAACGTAACTGGTCAGTATGTAATGACTTTTTGATAAATCTGCATGGGAACAGATGGGACAGGTCAGCAGGTACTTTAATCTTATAGTAGAACCTGCTATTGACCTTTATGAGGTGTGTTGGATATGACAAAGCCTCTCGCTCCTGTATACCTAATTGTATACCTAGCATTGAGAGGCTCTGTTTTTGTCTAGTTAAATCAACTAGTTGTAGTATTGGCGTCCCCGAGACGATTCGAACGTCCGACCCCTTCCTTAGGAGTTTTCACTTTGATTTACTGGATACAAACCGTCTAACACTAAAACCTTTTATATTCTTATCATATCCGTGTTTCGGCAGTCTATGGTTATTCTAACAAACTCCACCTAAAACCGCCTTTTTCTAAACACGATTACACAGGAATTACACAGAGATTTTCATAAGGTAGAAACCCTGATATGCCTATATTCAAGGGCCATACTGCTGGCTTCCGCACAGGCCCGGAGAGCATCGAAAATGTATTGGGGTATATGTTTATGAATGATGCTCTATTGGGGGCTCATATCACAATAAAACTACACATAAAAGTACGTTTTGAGCATGAAAGGGCAACTCACTATCTCTGCACTGGTGCGGCTTTGCGGGAGGTTTACGTCCTTTTTCTGATACACCCCTAAGTGCGTAGCATTATTCACACATGCCTCAATCAGTAAAACTTAACAATAATAAGTATTTATCTTATTTGGATATTTTCTTACGGTGCAACTTTTTCTGGATTTTTCTGACTATTTTTTTCTGTTCTCGTGCATGGCAGGTAATTTCAATAGAAAAGAGGGGGTTTAAGTCGGGGTGGCACCCCATCCGGGTGTTTAGAAAGCAACTACGACAATTCGCTACAAATCATTTTTCAGTCCAAACAAATTTTTTGCAGCAAAAATATACAATGCCAAATAAGATACTTGATATTATTATATGTCCAATAATATCTTCTACCGCAATAGAAACTGTATAAGATGGATATGGTGTATGTGGTGGCTGAATTATTAAAGAATAAACTGTATCTTTATAGCTACCTTGAGAATCCCTTATCTCCCATGGAGCTACAACTACACATGCTCCTAAAATAACAAAGTATGCCGTATGGAATTTACTTTTTACATTTTCCCACATAAGGTCCTCCATATATTTTGTTAATAATCAAATACTAAATAACTTAGTCAGCATATTATAAACGCAATGAATACTGCCTGTTCTTCTTGCAGTGATGTTTCAATCAAAAGATGTTACTTTGACGATGGCATCAGTAGCACTATCACTTGGTGAAAAGTTAACGTTGATCATGCTCATACAGCGCTTCGTTAATTTTCCAGAAAATAAATCCACTCCCCGCTCGGATTGAATAACCATTCGCCACCAATTACCCTCAATTCAATTCGATCTTTATCTTTTTTGCTCACAAGATAAACTTTACCATTAGCCTCTAAGTGTAAATTTCTATTTTCACTATAGGAACACTCATAAGGTGTTTTGAGCTCGCCGCTCGATGAGTTGTTCCGGTAACGCCATTTTCCTCCAGTATAGGCAAGATCAAACTTTTCCTTGGAGAAAATGCTAGGTTTTACATAGGTCGCTTTACCCCCAGGCCGGAGAAGCACATATGTATTCATACCTGCATACGCCATTGTTGCAGTCGCAAAAAAAAGCATTAACACAACTAGGAGCCTTATACCCTGCTTCAAATCCCACCTCCTACTTTTCAATGTTTCGTCGATGCTTCAAAAGGCATATTATATTCATCTATCTGATTTTGCTTGTAATAATGTAGTAAGACTACTACAGACGCTTATTTAAAGTTTCTCATCGTAACAGATAATTTGTATTTTTTATATATTCTTAATTTTGTGCATGACCCTATATTTTAATAGAAAAGACCCTCCACTATGCCGAGGTGGCAGCCCCTCACTTATCTCGCTTCGTAATAGCATGGCAACACCGCACTCCGTGGCGTTGAAATTGATGTTTCGTGACATGTTAAAGGCAGTTCGACACACTCAAGCGTTCATCGCTACCGCTCTTCACACATCGTGTGCTCACCCAGTCAAATCGTCGTTCACTCACTCCGCTCATTCACACCTGACAAGTACAAAGGCAACAAAGTCAGATAGCGAGCGGCAGGTTGCAACATGGTCGCCATTCCGGTTCGTGTATTCGCACGCAGATGAAGCCTTGCGCGTGCTCTCCACTCCCTCCCTTGATTGTGACAGCGTAAAAATCCTGTCATGTCGCATATTACCTGAATTGCCAGCTTATTTCCCTGTGCATGAATACAGGCATTCACATCACACCGCGTTCCATTCCACTGCGGCGGCTCCCCGGAAATGTGCATGCTGCCGCACATGCCGGGTTTCCCCCTTCGTATCATTCCAGCGCCGTCATGTTCACCAAACCTACGACGCCCCGCAAAGTGCGATGAGACTACACCTTGCTGGACAGAGGCAAGCGCAACACGTCACTGGACAAGAGCCGCGCCCGGAAGGATCGCCCGTTCACGTCTCTTGCTTGCGCCGTATTTCGCCCGCAGGCAGAAAGACGCTTCACAAAACGGGGTAAAGCTCCGTATTGTTCGCAGAAGCTAAGGCAACAGATTTTGTGCGCCCTGAAGCGCCCAATTAACCACGTCAGTGAATATGAAAGACTGAAGGCCGGTCAGTATGGCGCAAAGCACGGGTCACGCCAGCACCCCCCGCCGTCCCCTCCCCCCTCTGGACTCCCCCCATCCCCGGCATCCCCCCCGACCCTTAACTCCCAAAGGGGGGAAGGGCACTCTTGGGGGGTGTTGCTGCTTCTGGCCGACCCTCCATCGGTTCATCTCGTTTTGGTAAAAGCAACTGCCCGCCATGATAAAGGCGTTGCGGTCAGTTACCAAAACGGATTCACGCATGACCCATGCAAACCCGCACCAGATGACTTTTGATTCCCCCGCCCACCCGGCAGGCAGGCCCGGACTGCTGGCTTAACCCGTCGCGCACGCCGGATGACGCCAGCCCCCGAGCCTACCCGCCTCCCGTCCGCCCCCTGGGGCTCCCCGTTATGTGATTTCGTAAAAGCTCATTCCAGTATTATTGAATCCCATTTTATGCTATGTAAGCACATTTAGTTTTCCGCTGGGGGTGTACTCGTGAATTTGTTGACTTCCCTTGTTTTCAGCCTGCTTTTTGTGTTCACCATCCCGGTCTTTGCCGGTTCTATTCCTTCCACCGGCACGACGGATGTTTACTTTTCCCCGAACGGCGGCGGCACGACCGCCATTGTCAGCGAGATTCAGGCGGCACGAAAAGTGATCCTTGTGCAAGCCTACAGCTTCACCAGCACACCTATTGCAAAGGCCCTTCTGGATGCCCACAGGCGCGGCGTCAAGATTGAAGCGATCCTGGACAAGAGCCAGAAAACAGCTAAGTATTCATCCGCTACATTCCTGTTCAATGCCGGTGTTCCCGTGCTGATCGACACCCGCCATGCCATAGCACATAACAAAATCATGATTATCGACAGGTCAGTGCTCATTACCGGCAGTTTCAATTTCACCAAAGCGGCGGAAGAGAAGAACGCTGAAAACCTCCTGATTATGAAAGGCAACCCAAAGTTGATAGAGCGGTATCTTTCTAACTTTGAAGACCACAAGGGCCATTCCGAAGTATACACAAGGTGATTATGACAACTACAATTCACACCATTCTTGAAGAATTCCGCCAGGCTGCAATACATATCTGTTTCAATGCAGACCATGCTTGACCTCTTGGAAGAACAAGCCCTAGAAAAAGAGACCCAGACCCTTGAAAAATTCTATGCATCCGTAAAGGAGAGGGCATCAGGAATTGATAATGCTGCCGGAAAGCAAAGCATAATCAAAGAGCTTTACGATAAGTTCTTTAATACCGCTTTTCCCAAAATGGCGGAACGTTTGGGGATTGTTTATACACCCGTTGAAGTCGTTGACTTCATAATCAAATCCGCAGACGATGCTCTCCGCCAGGAATTCGGCGTTGGCTTATCCGACAAAGGCGTTCACATCCTCGACCCGTTCACCGGAACCGGGACGTTCATAGTCCGAATGCTTCAAAGTGGGTTAATAAAGCTTGAAGACCTACCATACAAATTCCAGAACGAAATGCATGCGAACGAAATTGTATTGCTTGCTTACTATGTGGCCGCAATTAACATCGAAGAAACCTACCACGACCTGACCGGCGAATATCAGCCCTTTGAAGGAATGGTTCTGACCGATACTTTCCAAATGCAGGAAGGCGAAGGAAACTTGAAAGGAACAAATGCTTTCCCGGAGAATAGCAAACGAGCCAAGAAGCAGAACAAAACAGATATCCGGGTTGTTGTGGGAAACCCGCCTTATTCGTCAGGACAAACGTCTGAAAATGACGGAAATAAAAATGTTGCATACCCAATACTTGACGCCCGGATACGTTGCACTTATGCCGCCAATTCAACAGCCACCAATAAAAACAGCCTTTATGACTCGTATATTAGGGCGGTTCGTTGGGCAAGTGACCGGATTAAGGACAAAGGTGTTGTATGTTATGTAAGCAATGGTTCATTCGTTGATAGCAATGCAATGGACGGTTTACGGCAATCCCTGGCAGAAGAATTTACATCTATTTATTGTTTCAACCTACGGGGTAATGCCAGAACATCCGGCGAACAACGGCGTATGGAAAAAGGTAATGTTTTTGGAGAAGGGACAAGAACACCTGTTGCAATAACAATTCTTGTTAAAAATCCCGTTAAATTAGGCAAATGCCAACTCTTTTATCACAACATAGGCGATTATTTAAGCAAGGAAGAAAAGCTTAAAATAGTTGCAGAATTTGGAAGCATTAAAGGGATAGACTGGAAAAACCTTAAACCGAATAAAAACCATGATTGGATAAATCAGCGTGATCCGGCTTTTGATAAATTTATATCAATCGGTGATAAATCATCTGCTGACAACAAATCTTTGTTTGACAATTATTCAAGAGGACTGGAGTCCGCAAGAGATTGTTGGGTTTATAATTATTCACAAAAAGGCTTGCATTCAAATATCAGTAGAATGGTTGATTTTTATACTGAGCAGGCTGATGCATATATTGAATTATGCAAAGACAAACCAAAAAGCCAGCTCATACCTGTTGATAATTTTATTGATAACGATACTAAAAAAATTAAATGGTCAAGTAGTCTTAAACAAGATTTAGAGAGGAAACACAAAATAGTTTTTGACGAAAAATCAATTGTGAATGGACATTATCGTCCTTATTGCAAACATTGGCTTTATTATAACGGCGACCTAAATCACCGTGTAGGGCAAATGCCGAAAATATTTCCAACCAGTTCTTATGGAAACCTGGTTCTTTGTGTGACCGGCGTTGGTTCAACAAAAGATTTTTCAGTTTTAATGACTGATACAATCCCAGACTTAGAACTAATTTCAAAAAGCCAGTGCTTCCCGTTGCATACATACGAAGAAATAAAAAGCCAAGGCGGTTTGTATGACACCACCACCGGCGAATACATTAAAAAAGAAAATATTCCGGATAGCTTTCTAAAAGATTTTAGAAGCACATACGATAAATCTATTACAAAAGAAGATATATTCTATTACGTCTATGGCATTCTTCATTCACCGGAATACAAGCTCCGCTTTGAAGCTGACTTGAATAAGATGCTTCCCCGAATTCCGTTTGCAAAAGATTTCTGGGCTTTCTGCAACGCCGGTAAAAGCCTTGCAGAATGGCATTTAAACTATGAAGTCGTTGAACCTTATGAGGTAAAAGAAAGTTCCGGTAGTCTGGTGATTGACCCGAAGTCCCATTTCAAAGTAACCAAAATGACATTCGGCAAGAATAGTAAAGCTGTTGATAAAAGCACAATCATTTACAACAGCAACATAACCCTTAGCGGCATTCCGCTTGAAGCTTATGACTATGTTGTGAACGGCAAGCCAGCCCTTGAATGGTTGATGGAACGTTACCAATTCACCAGGGACAAGGACAGCGGAATTACCAACGACCCGAACGATTGGTCAACGGAACCCAGATACATTATTGACCTTGTGAAGCGGATAGTCCGGGTAAGTATGGAAACAATGAAGATTGTAAATGCCCTGCCAGCATTGAACGAGCATAAATAATGACCCTGAAAAAGATCGTATCTGGAGGACAAACAGGAGCAGACAGAGCGGGACTTGATGCCGCTATGGAGGCAGGTTTACCCGTCGGCGGCTACTGCCCCAAAGGTCGGCTTGCCGAGGATGGCACCGTACCTGATATGTACCCGCTTATCGAGTTGACCAAAGGCGGTTATTCAGCGCGTACCGAAAAGAACGTGATCGAGTCAGACGGTACTTTGATTCTGAATATAGGCAAGGTCACAGGCGGTACAAAATTAACCCTGGAATGTACCCGGAAGCACAACAAGCCTTGTCTTGTGGTGCAACTGGATAACACCATGAAGGCGGATGCAGCGCGGCACTGGATAGATACAAGCAATATCGCCGTGCTGAATGTTGCAGGCCAGCGAGAGTCAAAATGTCCGGGACTCCATGCAACGGCATTGGAGTTTTTACGGCAGGTTTTCAATTCAGAGCATAACCTTATCTACAAAACTGAAGAATGTGGTATTTTTTGCCCGGATGAACAACCATTGCCTTATGGATGTAGATGACCTTCCGACGAATGTTTGTTCTAGTAATGCCTGCAAACCACCTATAAAGTAAGACAGCAAAGCGTTACCCTTCACCGACACAAGAAAACCTCTCTCCCGGCTTATGCCGACGTCCTCCACGCCTCCAATACTTCTTTGCGTGACTGCTCTATGACATGCCGCAACTCTTGCAGGCTTTGAGCATCGGAACGCTTGCATTTGAGGTCGATTATTCTGTTCAAAGCAGCGCCAATATCGGAAAACCATTTAAAGGGTTCAAGTTCAGTTACATTTACTCCATTGCGCATACGCTCCCGCTCCCTGGCCAGGCAGTAATTATTATCATCAGCAGTCAATATGATTTCCTCGCCTTTTATTGTGAAAGGTATCTTCATGGTCGATTCTCCTTTGGCCGGTCTAAAGTGTAAGTAACGGTATTTTTGTCAGGGGATAATGTATCAACCCGCATTCTTTTTGTCAGGGGGCAGTAGCTGAAA
Source organism: Desulfuromonadaceae bacterium (assembly GCA_036504875.1). Lineage (GTDB taxonomy): Bacteria > Desulfobacterota > Desulfuromonadia > Geobacterales > Pseudopelobacteraceae > JACPFJ01. The sequence continues at coordinate 50,149 of DASXUK010000022.1, read as the reverse complement.
GGCTGACAAAAGGCATACAGAATAGCCATATTTTATGTGTTGTTGCCCTGTCAAAAGTAGGGAGTACATATATTAGCCATATACTACTGACCATTCTAACGCCCCTTTGCCAATGGTTCTGAACGAACCTCCCAAGGGTCAGGTTCAAATTTAGTACGGTCTGTCCAGCGACCATTACCGCCTGTCCCGTAAGTTTGCCAGTATGCTGATAACTGGTACTTTGAATTGCACCGCCCGCCGTGATCGCTGAAAGTCATCCCACCAATTTTGACAACGCTGATGAAGCCTTTTTTCCAGAGTTCCTTTAGAGCACGTAAAAAAGTCTTATCTGCAAATCCGCGCCGGTTGGCCTCGGTATAGGTGAAATCAAAAGTGACATCACCTTCCCGAGATGTTCCCAGCTTGATGCCAACCGTACGGCAGGCGCGCTTCAGGTAAATGAACAGTTTTGATGCATTTCCTGTCAGGGACTGGAATGCTTCGGAATCAAGCTCGGCAAACAAGATCGGAGCAAAGACCCCTTGAATATGCATCGGTTTATTGTGCTTGTGCTTTTTCATCGCCGCCGGCCTATTTACAGATTAAGTGTTGGTGCGGCAACGTCGCTGCATAAGTGGTGACTCGTTGTTTCACAAGTATGTAAACTTCTTTGTAAGGGAGTTGCTGTGTCATACCGTCAACAAGAGACTGGCGGGCTATGTACTCGGCTGTTGCAAGGAAAGTGTTGTGCATAGTGTCAAGCATATCGCGGAAGTTTTTAGGGGATGCTTCTTTTACAAAAAACAACGCTTTATATGTCAGCAAAGTAATATTCTGATAGTAGAGGCGTGCTTGCTTGCTTCCCTGTGATGTCGCATACTCGACAAAGTCGCGTACAGCGTCTGTCAGCTCCCGGCGAATAACTTTACCTTCAAGGCGCTGCTGCTGCCATGAAAGGTTATGCTGCTGGAGTAGTGTTTTTTCCATGAGGTTGAAGGCATCAATGTATTTTTCCACGCATTCAGATGCCTGCTTGCCTGAAAAGCCCATTGTCAATCGAATGCAGCCGTCACGTTTAATTTCAAACATCGGCTGCACTTTCCCTCGCTCATCTACATAAGTTGACTCCGCAAAATTGCGGAGCGAAAATTGTTCAGAACTATTTAAATTCCGAATTGCTTTTAAAACATCGTCATGACGCTTTGCAAAAAATGCTGCTACCTTCAGGCTCGTGGTAACAGCCTCGCGGTGCTGGATACTGACCAAATCATTCATAGATTGCCCAATAGCGGCACGTTGAGACTTATCTGTTATTGCTTCAATCGCAACTTTGCTGTAAGATTCCTTCATAGAATGTTTCATAGATGTACCCTCCGTACATGGCCGGTGGCTGCTTCCGACAGCCCCGGCCTTCTGTTTGCCCATTGTCATTAGCGCACGACCTGTAATCTTGCCTGCGCCGTGCTGGTTGATTTCTCCCCATTGCCAGAAAGCCAAGCGTCAAGATCAGCAAGGTAATAGAACACCCGACCCCTCTTTATCCATTTTGGCCCGACCCCCGTACACCTCCACATATCCAGAGTTTTAGGGGATTTGCCCAGATACTTCGCAGCGTTTTTTGAATCCAACCGCCCGTCTGGGTATGCTGTTACCTTCACCGTGTCCATTGCTTCCATGTTGTTTTCTCCTTTTCTAGTGAGTACTGCTTTTTTCTATTGACCATCTATACATAGATAGATACATTAAGTGCGTAATGGTGTCAATCTATTTATAGATGGGTGATAATATGGCAAAAGGTGGGGGCAGTGGGAAAACGCCTGAAAGGGTTGTTGAGTTGCTCAAAAAAGCTGTAGCGGAGAAAGGGCAAAGTGCTGTAGCACGCGAATCTGGGCTAACTCAATCTGCAGTGCATCGCTACCTTTCCGGTATTGGTGAACCATCAACTTCAACTCTTGACAAGTTGGCTTCATATTTCAAGGTGCAACGATTATGGTTGACGGGTGATGATGAATACCTTGAGTATCTTGAGCGACAGGGCAGATACCACGATGAATGGGAAAAGGAAGAACGAGAACAAATGGAAGCCGTACACGATAAGTATCGTTCTATTGTTGAAGAGTTTCGAGAAAAAATCCCTTTTGAAGAGTGGAAATCTGTATTTGACCTACTTTATTTTTTAGCTGATCTTGATATTGAGCCAACAGGAGAGAAGATAAAATGGGGAAAAACATTAAAAAATTAAGTCCTACATCAACCCGCAAGATGCTTGCCGGTGATAAGGTCGCAGAAAGCGGCATTACATTTGAACGCCTCCCCGGTGGTGATGGCCGATGGACAGTCGGTATCATGGTTGACGGCTCTCGTATTCATCGTGTTATCGGTCTGGAGTCAGAGGGCGTGACGATCAAGCAAGTTGAAAAGTTTATTGAGGATACCCGCACAAAAGCGCGTGAGGGTCGATTGAACTTGCCTAAAGGACGTAAACTGACATTGACCTTCAATCAAGCTGCTGAGGATTATCTGAAGCGACTGAGAGAGTCAGACGGCAAAGGAATTGATTTCAAGGATACGATTTTGCGCTTACATCTCAAACCATTCTTTGGTGATATTCCACTTGCCAAGTTCAGCCAGTTCGACCTTGACCGTTACAACAAATTGCGCCGGGATGAAAAAGCGAAACCAGCAACAGTCAACCGAGAGCTTACGGTGCTGTCTCATATCTTCACCAAAGCAGAGGAATGGAAATGGATCGACCACCGGCCCGTCAAGATCAAGCGTCAGAAAGTGGAAGAGTCCCGGTTGATATATCTGACAGCCGATCAAGCAGATGGTCTGGTACAGGCAGCTACACACGACCAGAATCCGCACGTTTATCCCTTCATCGTCATAGGTCTGGAAACAGGCATGAGGAAAATGGAAATATTGAGCATGAAGCGAACAGATGTGGATTCAGCCAAGAGGGTGATATTTATCCCAGAAGCAAAAGCTGGCATGAGAGAGCAGCCGATTACCACGGGCCTTGCTGATTATCTGAAACGGTATATCGAAAGCCTGAACGATGATTCCGAGTGGTTATTCCCCTGTAGCACATCAACAACAGGACATACGGTGGCAATAGAGAAAGCATTTCGCAGGGTAGTTGCCGACGCTGGACTTCCATCCAACGTCTGCCGCCATACCCTGAGACATACTGCAATAACTCATCTGGTACAGTCCGGCGTTGATCTGCCAACGGTAGCGCGTATATCAGGTCATAGGACACTGGCTATGGTTGCCAAATACGCACACGCCAACGGTGAGCATATCCAGGCCGCAACTGATAAGCTGGAAAGACGTTATCAGCACACCTGATGAAGGTCGGGAAAAAGCACGATTACACAGGAATTACACAGACTAGAAAAAGGGCTTACAGTATGACGCTGTAAGCCCTTGATTTATTGGCGTCCCCGAGTCGATTCGAACGACCGGCCCCTTCCTTAGGAGGGAAGTGCTCTATCCTGCTGAGCTACGGGGACAGCTGGTGCAAAGCCTGTTGTTTATATCAGACTTGTACCTCTGTTTCAACCCCTTTAGCCTAAAAGCTGAGCAGTGAAAATACCTTGTCAGCTGGGAGCTTTTGTCGTCCACCCAGAAAATCCAATTCGGCCATGAAGCAGCATTCCACAATCTCGCCTCCCATGGTTTGCACCATGTCTACTACGGCCGACATGGTCCCTCCAGTGGCCAGCAGGTCATCTGCTATCAGAATTCGTTCGCCAGGCTTGATGGCATCCTTGTGTATCTCAAGTGTGTCGGTGCCGTATTCCAATTCGTAGGTCTTGCTGAAGGTCTCGGAAGGCAGCTTACCGGGCTTGCGTACCAATACAATACCGGCACCAAGTTTATAAGCCAATGCCGAACCGATAATAAAACCGCGCGCTTCTACGCCGACAACCTTATCGATACGTTGGCCAATATAGCGGTGGGCCAGCAGGTCGACCATACGCTGATAGGATTTGGCATCTTGCAGTAAGGTAGTGATATCCTTGAAAATAATTCCTTTTTTGGGAAAATCAGGAATATCACGAATGATGTTTTTTAGCTCGTCCATTAAAAACTCTCCTTTTAATACAATAAATTATAGGTCCTGCTTATAGATTCTGCTCTGATGCTCTTTTTAGTTTTTCCAGAGACTTTGCTTCGATCTGGCGAATGCGTTCCCGAGTGACGCCAAAACTCTGTCCGATTGTATCCAGAGTCTGGGGCTCTTTATCGTCCAGACCGAACCTTAGGGTCAGAATTCGCTGCTCATTTTCCGTCAGACAATCCAGATTTTCGGAAATCCTCTCGTAGCGGCTGATATTTTCCAGTAATTCCGAGGGTGAGATCATCGAGATATCTTCGATGGTATCAATCAAAAAGTAGTCATTACCATCGCCGATTGGTGTTTCGATTGAGCAGGTGCGCCTTAGCAGGGTCATCAGGCGGCGCACGTAATGCACTTTGGCATTCATGGCCTCTGCGATTTCCTGTACAGTCGGTTCCCGTTGCAGGGCCTGAGACAGGGAGCGGGTATTTTTGAGCATGCGGTTGATATCGTCAGAGACGTGCACCGGCAGACGTATCGTTCGCGATTGATTTACAAGAGCCCGCTCAATGGCCTGACGGATCCACCAGGTGGCATAGGTGGAGAAGCGGCACTCCTTGGCCAGGCTGAACCGCTCTACCGCTTTGATCAAACCGAGGTTACCCTCTTCGATCAGATCAAGGAACGGGAGCCCGCGGTTGATGTAGCGCTTGGCAATCTTTACCACTAGACGCAAATTGGATTCGATCATCTTGTTACGGGCAGCTTTGTCCCCCTTTTCGATCGCCCGAGCACACTCCTTTTCCAGTTCCGCTGTTAAAAGAGGGGTTCGCTGGATATCCCGCAGATAGATTTTGATAGCGTCATCAAAGCTCTCCAGTTCGGCCAGGGGCAGCTTTTCATCAGCATCCTCTTCCACCTCCTCGTCATGAAAAACAAGCGGCTCGTCTACCTCGTCAATTGCCAGCGCGGCAGCAGCCAATGGCTCGTCCTCTATAAAACCATTATCTACAAGAGTTTTACCTTTCATGGTCGTAAAGTACTCCTCTCCGGATATTGTTCCATCTGCCAGCCCTCTTTTCCTACCAAAGGTACGAATCGGCAATCAACAGACGCCGTCGATTCGATCATGCCATCCAAATCCTTCACTATCCTGACAAGGCGCTGATCCTGTTCATTCCCCACAGGTATTACCAGCCTTCCGCCCAAGGCCAGCTGATCAATCAAAACATCAGGAACATCCGGCGCCCCGGCGGTAACCAGTATGGCGTCATAAGGCGCCTCATCTTTCCAGCCGACAGGGCTGCCATCGTTGTCGTTGATCCTAAGGTTGACATTAAATAACTTCAGGGAGTCCAGGCATTTCCTGGCCCGCAGGGCCAGCGGTCGGATGCGTTCCGCAGTAAAAACACGATCAGCCAAAGTGGCCAGGATGGCAGTCTGATACCCGGATCCGGTCCCGATTTCCAGCACTTTTTCTGTACCGGTCAGGCCTAGCAGTTCAGTCATCAACGCGACCGTGTAGGGTTGGGAAATTGTCTGCTTTTCACCAATAGGCAGCGAAGTATCACTGTAGGCCTGGGCGGCAAAGGCTTCCTGAACAAATATGTGGCGCGGTACCTTCAGCATGGCGTCCAGAACCCGGCGATCGGTAATCCCCCGTTGTATCAACTGTTCCTGAACCATCTTCTTTCGTGCAAAATCAAAATTCATCCGCGTCTCCATAAGAGCTTTAAACTATACCAGACAGTCGCAGGCATGTCCAGACGACCTCAAAAATTCCATCCCGAGATGACTCTCATGGATTCGTAATTGGTCAGATCCAGGTGCAGCGGGGTGATGGATACGTGTTTGCGGTTGATGGCGTAGAAATCGGTGCCTTCATAGTCGTTGAAATCAGGTTCATCACTGCCGATCCAGTAATATTTGCGGCCGCGGGGATCGGTTTTGTGGATGATCGTGCCGACAAAGGAACGTTTACCCTGACGGGTAACCAGGGGCGGATTCATCTCTTCGGCCAGGCAATCGGGGATATTGACATTAAGAAAGGTGTCGGCCGGCAAGCCCTGATCCAGTAGTTGTCGAGCCACCCGCACGGCAACCTGTGCGGCAGCTGGGAAATTTGCGCTCGGCTCAAAAGAGGCCAGCGAAACAGCCATTGCCGGAATACCCATCAGGGTGGCTTCCATGGCGGCCGCCACGGTTCCGGAATAGGTGATGTCATCCCCCAGGTTGGCGCCATGATTGATGCCGCTGACCACGAGGTCAGGCCGAAAGGGTAGCAGGCTGTGGATGCCCATATTCACGCAATCGGTGGGCGTGCCATCTACAGCGAAAAAACCGGGCCGCAATTCAAAGACCCTGAGCGGCGAGTGCAGTGTCAGGGAGTGACCTGCCGCGCTACGCTCACGATCAGGCGCCACCACCGTCACCTCTCCCAATTCACGCAGAGCTTCGGCCAAAGCCAAAATTCCCGGGGCATGAATACCATCATCGTTTGTAACCATTATATGCATGACTGATATCCTCAAAAAATTTATAGGTTATAATAAAAAATCGGGCCTTTATGGCAGAAATTAGACCACAAATCAAGCTGTACCTAAAAACCTGCCTTTACAAAGCTGGGTGAAGCCGGTACATTTCAAAATATTAACCAGGTTCTATTTTGCAAGATTTTATAAAATAAGCAGCCTAATTCGGCTGCCAAATTCTTAAGAAGTCATTTTTTTGAGGAGGGTGAATCCATGAAGACAGTTTTAATTGAAGGTTTCGGAGGCGTGGAAGTTCTTAAGGTAGGTGAAGCCGAGCGCCCACTTCCCGGTGAAGGCCAAGTTCTAGTGAAGGTTTTTGCTACATCCATAAACCGGCCTGACCTTGTGCAGCGCGAAGGAAAGTATCCTCCCCCGCCGGGTGACTCAGAAATTCTGGGACTGGAAGTCGCCGGAATTATCGAAGAACTTGGAGCGGGCGTGACCGGCTGGCAGGTTGGGCAACGGGTCATGTCACTGGTGGGAGGTGGTGGATATGCTGAGTATGCAGTTGCCTATGCCGGCCATCTGATGGCTATTCCTGAATCAATGTCCTTTGAAGAGGCCGCCTGCGTCTGCGAATCCTATATCACAGCTTTTTTAAATGTATTCATGATCGGTGAGTTGCAAGACAAGCAGACCGCCATCCTGCATGGCGGCGGCGGCGGGGTTAACACGGCTGCCATTCAGCTCAGTAAAGCCTTGACACCTAACGCCAAGTTGATTGTTACTGCTGCACCGGAAAAGATGGAGCGGGTCAAGCAGGTCGGCGCTGATTTTCTGGTTAATTTCCGTGAAACCCCAGATTTTACCGAGCTGGTAAAAGAGTTCACCAACAAGAAGGGGGTCGATATGATCCTCGACCACGTCGGAGCCAAATATCTAGGTCCAAACATGAATTCACTCGGCTACAAGGGCAGACTGGTGATCATCGGCGTTACCAGCGGCATCAAGGCCGAGCTGAACCTGGCCCTGATGATGGTCAAGCGTCAGCAGATCATCGGCTCTGTGCTCCGTTCTCGTCCAGTGGCTGAAAAAGGGGAGATCGTGGCCGAATTCACCCGCCGCGCTTTGCCTAAGTTTGCCGATCGCACCATTGTACCGATTATAGAGAAGGTCTTTACAATTGATCAGATAGCCGATGCGCACCGCATGATGGAAGAGGACAAGCACTTCGGCAAGATCGTGATCAAGATCCAGTAAAAAAATTTCTACTATCGAATCTCCAGAATGGCCTGTTCTAGCAGGCCATTTTTGTTTCCGGCCTTGAAAATCAATTGTGAGCACAATGGTTGAAGCTATACTTGTTACAGGAGGCTGTCATGACCGAACAGCTTGTTCTTGAAATCTTCTACGATTACGTCTGACCGTTTTGTTGGCTGGCGGAGCCGGCCCTAAGGGAACTTGAACGGAGACAGCCGGACTTACGTGTTGCCAGGCGGGCCTTTGAATTGCGTCCTGAGCCGGTACCGACCCTGGATCCACAGGGGGCATACCTGAGGCGCGTTTGGCAGAATGTGGTTTATCCCATGGCTGAGCGAATGAGGATCGCGGTCCGCCTCCCACCGGTACAACCCCGCTCGCGCCTGGCACATGAAGCCACCTATTTTGCTGCAGGTCACAACAAGCGCGAGGCATTTCAGGACTCGGTGTTTCGTTCCTTTTTCCAGAAAGGTGAGGACATCGGCCAAGAAGAGCTATTGGTAAGGCTGGCCGAGGAAAACGGTCTCTACGGGGTTGCCATGAGGCAGGCGCTCCAGTTAAAAGAGTTCGCAACCGATGTCCAGGCCGACGCGGAACTGGCGGAGCGTCTAGGGGTGCAGGCGGTGCCTGCCTACGTGGTTGAGCGCAAAAGAATGATAACAGGAGTGCGGACAGTGGATGAATTGCTGAATTTTGTTGTTGAAAAGAACCGTGAGGTATCGTTTACAAGTAGCTGATAAAATTCGATGGTCTGCGGTGAGATTACAAATCAGGTTGTCTTTTAGAACGGGAAAAGGTACATCTCTGTGGAGTGGAACACCTGTCCGACTTCACGGAGATACCAATGCAGACAGTCGCAATGATTGCCATTTTCGGCGCACTAGGGTGCGTATCGCGCTACTATCTTTCGGGCTGGACCTATGAAAAATTGGGCTGGGGCTTTCCCTGGGGCACCCTCTCAGTCAACATGGTTGGGGCCTTTATAATCGGCCTTGTCATGGAACTGGGACTACGCAATGCCAATATCCCGGCCAACCTGCGCATTGGCCTGGTCACCGGATTTTTAGGAGGACTGACAACCTTTTCGACCTTCAGTTACGAAACCTTCAAACTCATTGAAACCGGTCGCTTTCTGGTGGCGTTCTCGAACGTCATCATCAGTGTCAGCGTCTGCCTGTTGTTTACCTGGCTAGGTATAGTGACGGCCAAGATTCTCTAACTTCTAAAGATCTTGCGCATTCTGTGAAACTGTTTTTGGGGGATTGGAAGGAGAAACATAAAAGACCTGCGCTTTCTTTCTCTGAAAGCCAACAGGTCTTTTTTATGACTTTTTGTAGGTATGTTTAATTTCCCGCGCTCTGGGCCTTTAGCGCCTCCATCTGATAATGCGCCCGCAAGGCATCCGCAATCTCGCCAATATCCCCGGTCATGATCGAGTCCAGACGATAGAGCGTCAAACCGATGCGATGATCGGTCATACGCCCCTGCGGAAAGTTATAGGTGCGGATGCGCTCGCTTCTGTCGCCCGAGCCTACCTGCTGCTTGCGATCGGCGGCCAATTTTGAGTCGTGGGCCTGCTGGATGGTGTCGAGGATGCGGGTTTTAAGGACTTTCATGGCCTTGGCGCGGTTCTTTATCTGGCTGCGTTCCTCCTGACAGGCCACGACCGTTCCCGTAGGGAGGTGGGTGATACGAACTGCCGAGTCGGTAGTATTGACGTGCTGACCGCCGGCGCCAGAGGAACGGTAAACATCAATCTTCAAGTCGTCCGGTCTGATTTCAATGTCGACATCCTCGGCCTCGGGCATGATGGCTACTGTACAGGCGCTGGTATGGATGCGGCCCTGGGCTTCGGTCTCCGGCACGCGTTGAACACGGTGGGTGCCGGATTCGTATTTGAGCTTGGCAAAGACACCCTCCCCTTCCACAGAGGCGATAACCTCTTTAAAACCGCCCCGCTCTGATTCGGAAGCAGAAATCAGCTCAACTTTCCAACGGTTTGTGTCGGCAAAACGGGAATACATGCGGAACAGGTCGCCGGCAAACAGCGCCGATTCGTCCCCGCCGGTACCGGCACGGATCTCCAGGATAACGCTTTTGTTGTCGTTAGGATCTTTGGGCAGCAACAACAGTTGGATGTGGGCTTCCAGCCTCTCCTGCTCCGCATCAAGACCCTTCAACTCCTCCTCGGCCATCTCCTTCATATCGGGGTCGCTCAGCAGTTCGCGGTTTTCCTTTATCTCGGAGAATACCTTGCGCCAGCGGCGATAGGCGGCCACCAACTCGCTCAGATCGGAATGCTCACGGGAGAATTTACGGAATTCTGGCTGGTTAGAGATGACCGTCGGGTCTGATAAAAGCGCTTCCAGCTCCTGATAGCGCCGTTCTAGTTCTTCAATCTTGTCGAACATTTTCTACCTCAATATTTCTCAGCCCAAGGACAAAGAAAAGCAAAATATAGCGGCCGGGTTACCCGCACATTCTTTCAAAACTTTTTGTCTGCGGCGAATAAGATTTTAGACGACTAACCGATCATCAGCATACCCGGCATTAACCTCCAGTGCCTCGTTCATCGAGCGGATGGCAACTTCAAGCTGACTATCGTCCGGCTCTCTCGTTGTAAGGCGCTGCAGGGCCAGTCCGGGGGTGATGATTAGTTTGACAAAGGGATGGCTGTCGTTTTTGGCGCTCCACTTAAGAAACTCATAGGAGATGCCGGCGATCAGCGGAAGAAGTACAACACGCGACCCGGCTTTGATGAAAAAAACCGCCTCTTTGGGAACCAGGGAGAAGACCGCAATACTGACCAGCATGACGATTAACAGGAAGCTGGTGCCACAGCGGGGATGCAGCCGGCTGTATTTTTTGACATTTTCAATTGTAAGCTCTTCACCAGCCTCAAAGGCAAAGATCGATTTATGCTCGGCGCCGTGGTACTGAAAAACCCGCTGGATGTCTTTCATGCGGGAGATACCCCAGATGTACAGCAAAAAGACAAACACGCGTATGATGCCGTCAACCAGATTAAAGATGATATTGTTGGTGCCGATGACCGGAGTCATCAGTTTGGTCAGATAGAGCGGAAAAAGAAAAAACAGACAGATGCCAAAACCAAATGCCACCGCCATGGTGCCCACCATGGCCCACGAGGAAACCTCGCCTCCCCCTTCTTTTTCACCCTCTTTTTCCTCCTCGGTCATAGCTTCATTGGCCGAGAAATTAAGCGCTTTTATCCCGACAACCAGAGAACTAAAAAGAGCCACGGCACCGCGTACAATGGGTAATTTTACCACCGGATAGCGCTCGGACAACGGCACGACCATTTCCTTTTTTACCACTATTTCGCCGTTGGGGCGACGCACCGCAATGGCCAAGGAGCGCGGGGCACGCATCATAACCCCTTCGATTACCGCCTGACCGCCTACATTTATTTTTTCCATAAAACCTCTTTGGATTTAGAAAACCTTGGACCAGCCTTACAGGAGTGAATGAAAAAGACTTTTCTGCTGCTAATTCAGCTTTTTAAAAAACTCCCGCACTTCCTGGGTTTGGCCACAACAGAAAATACCTTCCGGACAGGGACCCTCTACGCAACCTGGGCCGGCATCCCGAAAAATTACCGGAGCCACCTTCTTCACCAGCCTCAGCATCTCAACACTCATCTCACGAATCTCCCACTGGGCCCGCTGGCAGCAGCGCAAGGCGAAAAAATGCCTTAATTCACGAGCATTCATGGTCATGATGATTTTGGTTTCAGTGGCATTGGGCAGGATATAGCGGGCATCCTCGGCCGGGATTCCCATTTCTACCAGTTGCGCATAGGCCTTGTGTACCGTCTCGGACATAAAAGCAAAAATTTTGCAGGCATCAGGATTCTCGGCGATGCTGTTCGGCATTATCGAGGTGAAGTGTTCCTTGTGGGAGACATACCGCTGCGATTGCTGCGAGAACGAAGCGATGCGATGACGCACCAACTGGTGGGTAGTAACCCGTGAAATGCCTTCAATGCCAAAGGTGAAGGAGGTGTGTTCCAGAACCGAGTGATGCCCGAGCGACATGATCTTGTCCAAAAACTTTTCAATGTCTGAAGATTCTAGTTTTTCGCGCAAATCATCAATTGAGACAGGCGAGTAGCAAAGCCGGGCTGCCAGGGCAACTGTTTGTTCAGGATTGGGTGTATGTTCGATCAGGGTAATATTCATTTTAATCCGATCTAGGAGCCTGTCCGACTTAGGAAATCAAAGCGAAAATTCGGATGGGCGAGGATAGATTTTGGCGATTTTGCAGGTCAATAGTTGTTCTATTGACCAATAAAGCGGCTAAATATGGACCGTCCAGACGTATTTGCAGCAGATTTACCCTAAGTCCGACACGCTCCTATAATGCAAAAAAGGGGATTTGTCTGGCGACAAAACCCCCTTTTGACCCTAAACAGATAGTAAACTACAGCTGTCCGTAACGCTTCTTGAAACGCTCGACACGACCAGCGGTATCGATAAGTTTTTGCTTGCCGGTGAAAAACGGATGGCAGGCAGAGCAAATCTCTGTGGTGATCTCCGAGCGGGTTGACCGTGTCTGAAATGTGTTTCCGCATAAACACTTCACGGTAATATCCGAATAAACTGGGTGAATTCCTTCTTTCATTTCTTCCTCCTTCATATCTTCGCAGCAGATTAGTTTGATAAAAAATTATTTTCGGAAGGTTTTTATGTTAGCTATTGATTCTTATTTTTGCAACCCTTTTCTGAAATGCTTCAGGAAAAGCTTATGTTTATTTACTCATCGAGTCAAGGAACGCCTGATTGGTTTTTGCCTCCGACAGCTTGTCCAACAGAAACTCCATGCTGTCCACCACATTCATCGGGTGGATCACTTTGCGCAGTATCCAGATACGGTTGAGGGGGCTTTTCTCGATTAGCAGTTCTTCCTTGCGGGTTCCTGACTTGTTTATGTCGATAGCCGGAAAGGTGCGTTTTTCAACCAGCTTGCGGTCAAGATGCAGCTCCATGTTACCGGTTCCCTTGAATTCCTCAAAGATAACCTCGTCCATCTTGCTACCGGTGTCAACCAGGGCGGTGGCGATGATAGTCAGCGAGCCACCCTCCTCGATGTTACGGGCTGCACCGAAAAAACGCTTCGGCTTGTGCAGGGCATTTGAATCCACACCACCGGAAAGGATTTTTCCGGATGGAGGTATGACCGTATTATAGGCACGGGCCAGACGGGTTATGGAATCAAGTAGGATCACGACGTCGCGTTTGTGCTCCACCAGGCGTTTGGCCTTCTCGATAACCATCTCGGCCACCTGTACGTGACGCGTGGCAGGTTCGTCGAAGGTTGAAGAAACCACCTCGCCTTTGACCGAACGTTGCATATCCGTAACCTCTTCCGGCCGCTCATCGATCAGAAGCACTATCAGGTAGACTTCGGGATGGTTTGCTGCAATAGAATTGGCGATGTTCTGGATCAGCATGGTCTTGCCGGTACGAGGGGGCGCCACGATCAGACCGCGCTGCCCCTTGCCGATCGGAGCAACCAGCTCAATCACCCGCATGGGCATATTGTCAGGCGCAGTTTCCAGCTTGAGCTTTTCATCGGGATATAACGGGGTCAGGTTGTCAAAGAGGATCTTGTCGCGGGCCACTTCGGGCGGCTCATGATTGACCTCTTCCACCTTAAGCAGGGCGAAATAACGCTCTCCTTCTTTGGGAGGTCGGATCTGCCCTGAAACCGTGTCACCAGTACGCAGATTGAAGCGCCGGATCTGGCTGGGCGAGACATAGATGTCATCCGGACCCGGCAGATAGTTGTAATCGGTGGCGCGCAGAAAACCAAAGCCGTCCTGCAGGGTTTCCAGAACCCCTTCACCATAGATTGATCCGTTTTGTTCGGTCTGGGCATTGAGGATGGCAAAGATCAGGTCTTGCTTGCGCAGGCTGGATGCACCCTCGATGTTGAGTTCACGAGCAATGGTATTCAGCTCGCTGATTTTTTTGCCTTTCAGTTCCTGTAGGTTCATCGATTCTCCTGCATATTACGAATGTTCAAATTGCTGTGCAAAAATGGATATTGTGTTTGATGGTTTATAATGGAAAGCATGTTATGTGAGTGTTTGACCTCTAAAGCGGCAATAGAAGGAAAGTGACCTGGCAGGAAATTTCCTGGATGATAAAATTCTTAATGTCAAGGATTCGATAATTTTTAATACGAGGATTTTGTGAGGTTTAAAAAAGTAGTCGGAATTTATCGACAGGAATATATGAAACGTTACCTCCATTGTGTAAGGCTGTCAACAAAAAATAATCTCTATTCCACTAGTTTTTCTCTAATTTAACTTGACCCTGCTGATTAGGAGGCTATATAAGTTCATTTATGTACAAAGATCAACCCATTCCAGCACAGCCAAACCTCTAGATGGCACCTATTGAACTGGTGCTCATAGCCGGGATTCTCTGCGCAATTTCCGGTCTTCCGGCCTTATCCCCCAAAATACCATTGTTCCTGGGTCGCAGAATAGCCAGCAGCCTGATTTCGTCCGGCGCCGTGATCGGCTTGGCTGGCGCCCTGCAATTGCTTTTACACGATTCCCGCATCGAAATAATCGAGATGAATTGGCATCCGTCGGTTGGAACCCTCCTTTTTCGCTTTGACCACCTGTCTGCTTTTTTTCTTGTCGTAACACTGGTTATCTCCGCCTGCATTTCGCTCTACAACTGCGGTTACTGCACCACTTCTCCTAATAATCGACGAGAATCACACCTGACCTTTTTTTTCGGTTTGATTGTTTCAGCAATCATCATGCTGCTTGTTTCAGGCAATGGCATTACTTTGTTAATGTTTTGGGAGGCAATGGCCCTGCTGGTTTTCGTCGCCATGAACCTGGAACATGAGCAGCCTGAGGTGCGTAAAGCCGGGCTCTACTATCTGGTGGCCAGCCATGCCACGGTGCTGGCCCTGTTCCTGATGTTCGCGCTGCTTCCCGGCAATGCCGCCCAGATGTTTCCCAAAAGCGGAGCACTGGCAAGTTCCGGGCTTGCTTCTACATTGATCCTGTTGACTGCTTTGGCAGGTTTTGGGCTTAAGGCCGGCATAATGCCGCTGCACATCTGGCTGCCCGGCGCTCACGCCAATGCTCCCAGCCAAATCTCGGCGCTTATGTCCGGCCTGGTGATCAAGATGGGCATTTACGGGCTGATAAGAGTGATCACCTTCTTCAGCAATCCGCCGCTATGGTGGGGAATCCTCTTTCTTGGCCTCGGGATGGTTTCCGCCGTAGTTGGTGTTCTTTTTGCCATTGGCCAGCACGACCTAAAGCGTTTGCTGGCCTACCACAGTATTGAAAATATCGGCATCATCATTATGGGCATAGGAGTGGCATTGATTGGTATCACCACCCACTACCACATCCTGTTCGTGCTCGGCATGGCCGGGGCACTACTGCACGTACTCAATCATGCCATATTCAAGTCCCTGCTCTTTCTGGGCGCGGGATCAATCATTCACATTACCGGCACCCGCGGGATCGATCGGATGGCTGGTCTGGCACGCACGCTTCCGTTTACCTCGATTGCGTTTCTGACCGGAGCCGCGGCCATCTGTGGTCTGCCTCCCCTTAACGGTTTTATAAGTGAATTATTGATCTATCTGGGTATCTTCAAGGGTTTTGGAGTTTCATCCGGCAGGGGAGCCGTTGCTCTGGCCTTGGCTGCTCCCGCACTGGCATTGACCGGCGGGCTGGCAGTAGCGTGTTTTGTAAAGGTTTATGGTCGGGTTTTCCTGGGAGAACCGCTGCACGATCTGCCGAAACCACACGAGCATCCGGCCATAGTCTCCGCTATGGCGATCCTGGCTAGTTTATGCGTTCTGATCGGCGCACTGCCTTTCCTGGTAATCCGCCTTGTCGAACCGGTCCTGGCTACCATTTTCCCACAACCGGGCATTGTGCTTCCTTCTATTCAAACAACGGCTCATCTATATGGATTAAGTGCAGTAGCGGTGATCCTGATCCTGTTGGTGATTCTGCTGGTCCTGTTCTATGTCCGGCAACTCAAAAACAGACCAATAGGCGAATCCAGCACCTGGGGGTGCGGTTATGCCGCCCCTTCCCCTACCATGCAATATACAGCCTCGTCCTTTGCCGAGTTGCTGGTAGGAATATTTAGCGGTATACTTCAACCGGTACGGCACAAACCGGACATCTCCGGTCTTTTTCCCGACCAAAGCAGCTTCCAGTCTCACGTTCCTGAAGTCGTGCTGGAGAAAGGCATTTTGCCGCTTTTCCATTTCGTAGATCGGCGCCTCTCCGGAATACGCCGCTTGCAAAGCGGCCAGTTGAACCGCTACATCCTCTACATCTTTGCAGCATTGATCGTGCTGCTGATAATGAACGACTTTTTCTGAGAAAGGCTATTTATGAACAGGCTGGGCCTGATTGATTCTATCGGCAACACCCCACTGGTTTCCATAAACGCTTTGAACCCGTATCCTCAGGTCAGGATCCTTGCCAAAATCGAGGGAAACAATCCCGGCGGCTCCATCAAAGACCGTCCTGCCAGGCAGATGATCCTGGCCGCTGAAGAAAGCGGGGAACTGACACATGACAAGATAATTCTCGAGCCAACCTCCGGCAATACCGGCATCGCCCTGGCAATGATCGCCGCTTCCCGCGGCTATCGCATAAAACTGGTCATGCCGGCCTGCGTCAGTATGGAGCGCCGTAGCGTGCTTGAGGCATACGGCGCCGAGATCGCCCTTTCACCCGGATACGAAGCTACTGATGGAGCCATCAGAATGGCCCACAAGATTTTTGAGGAAAGCCCCGGCGTTTACTACATGCCCAATCAATACGCCAACCCCAACAACACCTTGGCACATTTTCTGACCACCGCTCCCGAAATCATGCAGCAAACCAATGGCTGTATCACTCATTTTGTGGCCGGCATGGGCACTAGCGGCACCCTGATGGGAGCAGCAAAATATTTTGAGGCCAACAAGCCGGAAGTCGAGATCATAGGTATTGAACCGGTATTGGGGCATAAGATCCAAGGCTTGAAGAACATGAAAGAAGCCATTGTACCTCCCATTTACAATCCAGACGCCTTGAACAGGAAAATTGTTATTGAGGATGACACCGCCTTTGAGGCGGCCCGACAACTGGCTGCCCGGGAAGGGATCTTTTGCGGCATGTCCGGCGGTGCTGCCGTGGCAGGCGCCCTTAAGCTGGCAAAGGAATTAACATCAGGATGTATTGTTGTGATAATACCTGACCGGGGAGACCGTTATCTTAGTACCAACCTGTTCAAATCGATGTGCGCCCAATGCCCGCCCTAAGATAAACCCCAGGCTCCGTGACCATCAGCACTACCTGAATCCTGAATTAGAAGAGAATTAAAAAATCGATGGATAACCAACGTCTCTACAATCAAGCCACCCTGCTTGCCCTGATCACTATTTTTTACAACATTCTGGAAGGACTGGTATCAGTCTGGTTTGGTTTGGCAGATGAAACTATTGCTCTATTGGGTTTTGGGGCGGACTCCTTTGTCGAGGTTATTTCCGGCATCGGCATCTGGCACATGGTTCGCCGCCTACGGGCCAGCTCCTGCCAGACCGAGCATGATATATTTGAACAACGGGCACTGCGTATCACCGGCACAGCCTTTTATCTGCTGTCAGTTGGCTTGGTTATAACAGCGGCAGCAAATATCTATCAGGGGCACCGGCCGGTAACCACCCTGTGGGGAGTGGTCATTTCATTGATCTCAATCGCCTCGATGTGGATATTAATCCACGCCAAGCAAAAGGTCGGTAGGGCGCTGCAGTCAGAGGCCATTCTTGCCGATGCCGCCTGCACAAAAGTCTGCTTGCAACTCTCGATCATACTGCTGGTATCCAGCGCCGGCTACTACTTGACCGGCATCGGTATTTTTGATTCATTAGGTTCAATATTAATTGCCGGGCTGTCAGCGAAAGAGGGCCGGGAAGCCTTTGGCAAGGCTAGCGGCAAGGGATGCTGCTGCGGAGCCAAAATATCTCGGCCTTGACCACACCACTCCGACCTGCTATTTTACGAGTTTATTTATTTAAATCCCATAACTGGAGGTACATGGCGTGACCTTTCAGGACCTTATCCTATCCCTGCAGAGCTATTGGGCCAACCAGGGCTGCATTATCCAGCAGCCCTATGACACTGAAAAAGGGGCTGGCACCTTTAATCCGGCTACTTTTCTGCGCGTGCTCGGTCCGGAACCATGGAATGTAGCCTATGTAGAGCCGTCACGTCGCCCGACTGACGGACGCTATGGCGAAAACCCCAACCGCTTGCAGCACTACTATCAGTTCCAGGTGATCATGAAACCATCACCTCAGAACATCCTTGACCTGTATCTGAACTCATTGGCCGCCTTCGGTATCAACCCGAACAGCCATGATATCCGCTTTGTCGAGGATGATTGGGAATCGCCTACTCTGGGCGCCTGGGGACTGGGCTGGGAGGTCTGGCTGGATGGGATGGAGATCACCCAGTTTACCTATTTTCAGCAAGCCGGTGGCATTGACCTGAAACCGGTATCATCCGAGATCACCTATGGTTGCGAGAGGATCGCCATGTACCTGCAGGGAGTGGACAATGTCTATGACCTGGAGTGGATCAAGGGGGTCAAGTACGGCGACATCCACCATGAGAGCGAGGTCGAATTCTCCAGATACAATTTTGAGGAAGCCGACGTTGACATGCTGCTGCAACTCTTTTCGATGTATGAGAAGGAATGCCTGCGCCTGGCGGAAAAAGAACTGGTTCTGCCGGCCTACGACTATGTCATGAAGTGCTCCCACACCTTCAACCTGCTGGATGCCCGCGGTGCCATCTCGGTCACCGAACGCGCCTCCTACATCGGACGGGTTCGCAATGTGGCCCGTATCTGTGCCGAAGGCTATCTGCGTATGCGTGAACGACTGGGCTTCCCGCTCCTAAAAGGAGGTGCCCACTGATGAAAGAACTATTCCTGGAAATAGGCACCGAAGAGATCCCGGCCGGCTTTATCCCGCGGGCCATGGCCGAAATGGAAGCCATGATCACAAGAGAATTGAGCAATGCCCGGCTCAGCTTTGGCGAAATCAGGACCCTGGCTACACCGCGGCGCCTGACCCTGGTGGTGAAAGACATACCGGCTGTGCAACCGGATGCCGAGATTACCGCCACCGGCCCGTCCAAAAAGGCCGCCTTTGACTCGGAAGGCAAACCGACCAAGGCTGCCGAGGGTTTTGCCCGCGGTCAGGGGGTAGATGTTTCTGCCTTACAGATAGTCGCCACGGAAAAGGGCGAATACCTGGCCGTGACCAAGATGGAAACCGGTCGGCCGACTTTCGAGCTGCTCTCCGAGATCTTACCTGCTTTGGTAACGAATATTCCTTTTAAAAAATCAATGCGCTGGGGGGATATGGATGTCCGCTTTGCCCGGCCAATTCACTGGATTGTGGCGCTGTTCGACGGAATCATAGTACCTTTTGAATTTGGAAATATCGCCAGCAGCAATGTTTCACGCGGCCATCGCTTCATGGCCAACACCACCTTTCCGGTGCGGGATTTCAGCCATTACCTGGAGGAGTGCGAACGTCACTTTGTAGTTCCCGATCCTGAACGGCGCAAGGATATTATCCGTCGCGAAACCCATCGGGTAGCTATAGCCGCGGGCGGACATCTTTTACCGGACGAAGAACTTCTGGAACAGGTCACCTTTCTGGTGGAATATCCCAGCGCCGTGCACGGCACCTTTTCCAAAGAATTTCTGAAAGTTCCCAAGGAGGTGCTGATTACCTCCATGCGCAGCCATCAGCGCTATTTTTCGATTGTTGACGCCAACGGCAAGCTGATGCCGGGCTTCATTACCATCAACAACACCCTGACCGACGACCCTTCGGTTGTTGTAAAGGGTAACGAGCGCGTGCTGCGCGCCCGCCTGTCTGACGCACGTTTCTTTTTCGAGGAGGACCAGAAGGTCAAGCTGGATGAGCGGGTCGAAGCACTTAAAAAAGTGGTCTACCAGCAGAAACTGGGTACCTCCTTTGAGAAAATGGAACGCTTCAGAACCTTGGCCGAGTCTTTGGCCGACAAGCTCAACCCGGCTGTAAAAACTCAAGCCGCCCGCGCTGCCTGGCTCTGCAAGGCCGACCTGGTATCCGGTATGGTTGGAGAATTCCCCGAGGTACAAGGGATTATGGGGCGCGAATATGCACTATTGGAAGACGAAGATGCTGCAGTGGCCAATGCTATTGCCGAGCATTACCTGCCGATTCAGG
The DNA here is from genome assembly GCA_036504875.1 of Desulfuromonadaceae bacterium. Taxonomy (GTDB): domain Bacteria; phylum Desulfobacterota; class Desulfuromonadia; order Geobacterales; family Pseudopelobacteraceae; genus JACPFJ01. The sequence goes on along the minus strand of DASXUK010000022.1, from coordinate 30,076 downwards.
CTGGTGGTAACCTTCCTTCCAGCGACATAGGCGCCTTTATCTCGATCGCTGATAAGCTCGACACCGTGTGTGGTTGCTTTAGCATCGGCTTGATACCGACCGGCGCTGCCGATCCTTATGCCCTGCGGCGCGCCACCATTGGGATCATAGCCATCATTCTGGACAAGAACTACCGCATTCCGCTGACCACCCTGATCAACCAGGCGCTGGAACTGCTGACAACAAAGCTGCTCCGCCCCAAGGGACAGGTAGCCGACGATGTGCTGGAATTTTTCCGCGGCAGATTCGTCAACCTGTTGTCCAACGAGTATTCCAGCGATATTGTCGACGCTGTGGTGGCAGCCGGATTTAATGATCTGGTAAGCGTCAAGGCACGCATCGCCGCCTTGACCGCATTTAAAAATCATCCCGATTTCGACCCCCTGGCGGGCGCTTTCAAAAGGGTCGGGAATATCATCAAGGATGGCAATGATAAACCGGTCGATCCGGATCTGTTTCAGGATTCAGCTGAAAAAACCCTTTATGAGACATTTCAGAATGTTAAAAATACAGCTGACAAGAAAGTGCTTGAGGGCGCCTGGCTAGAGGCCCTGACCGAGATTGCCACTCTGCGCAACGCTATTGATAATTTTTTTGACAAGGTTATGGTCATGGCCGATGACGAGCGAGTCCGCAGCAATCGTCTGGCGCTTTTGACGTCTATTGCCCGCATGTTCGGTTCGATTGCAGATTTTTCGCGCATCGCCTGAATTTTAATGTAAAATGGGCTACTGATTTTACTTCCGATCCCAAGGGGGCTTTTGATGTCATTTAGTGGGCGTATTCTAAGCGGCAATGCCGTTGTTATTATTATTACACTCGCTTCCATAACTGCTTTCACCCCCAAAGACCACCTGCTGATCACAGCGGGGGTTGGGTTGGCGCTTCTGATCGGGTCATCAGCGGTTTTGTGGCTGCTCTGCCGCAGGGATTTTGCTCCTCTTGACAGCATGGTCCAGGCTCTTGAGAAGGCTGCTGCCGGAGATCTTTCCGTGCGTGCCGATGTCACTGGTCAAGGAGATTTTGGTCGGTTGGCAAGCTCGTTCAACAAAATGATGACCGATATGAACAAGGCCATGCGGCAATTCTTTTCCGTGGCTGATCTGGTTCGCGATTCGGTGGTCATGGTGCGATCAACAACTGATGCAATGGCTTCCGCCGCCGAAGATGTGGCCGCACAAGCCGGAACTATTGCCACTGCCAGCGAAGAGATGTCGGCTACTTCGGGCGATATTGCCCGCAATTGCCTGTATGCTGCTGAAAATGCGCAAAAGGCTACCGATCAAACCCACAGCGGTTCCGAAATTGTCCGCAAGAGCGCTCTGGTCATGGAAGGTATTGCCCAGCGGGTCATGTCCTCTTCCAGCACAGTAGAAGGATTAGGACAGCGTTCCGACCAAATTGGCGCCATTGTCAACACCATTCAGGATATTGCCGACCAGACCAACCTTTTGGCGTTGAATGCTGCCATCGAGGCGGCCCGAGCCGGCGAGCAGGGGCGCGGCTTTGCGGTTGTGGCCGACGAGGTGCGGGCGCTGGCTGAACGCACTACCAAGGCAACCAAAGAGATTAGCAATATGATTAAATCAATCCAGGGTGAGACAAAAACAGCCGTGAATTCGATGAGCGAAGGGGTTGAGCAGGTCAAGCAGGGTACTGCCGAGACAACCCGCTCCGGCGAGGCCTTGGAAGATATTCTCAATAAAATAAATGAATTGACCATGCAGGTCAGCCAGATTGCCACAGCTGCCGAGGAACAAACCGCCACTACCCATGAAATAACCAATAATATCCAGATGATCACGGATGTGGTCAATCGTAATGTTGACAGCGCCCGCGGCACCACAATTGCGACAGCCAAATTATCAGAACAGGTAGACCAGCTGCATGAACTGGTAGGCAACTTCCGCCTGGCCAAGGCACTCGAGTGGGATGCCAGCTTCTCGACCAGTGTTTCGCGATTTGATGAACAACATAAACGGCTTTTTGGCATGGTCAATGAACTTCACGACGCCATGCAGCAGAAAAGAAGCAAAGAGGCGATCGGCCGAATTTTAAATGGCTTGGCGGAATATACAGTCAGTCACTTTGCCGAAGAGGAGCGCTCCTTCAGCCAGACTAATTATCCCGAAGAGACCCAGCACAAGCAACTCCACAAAAAACTGGTTGATCAGGTCGTAGAGCTGCAGGGGAAATTCAAATCCGGAGAAACCTTGCTGACACAGGATGTGATCACCTTTTTGCAAGACTGGCTGGTCAATCACATCAAAGGGGTTGACAAAAAGTACGGCCAGCATCTGAATAAAAACGGGATTAAATAACAACTTCTTTACTAACTGAGAGTATAAAGTGATCGCTATAATCGACTACGGAATGGGTAACCTCCGTTCCGTGCAAAAAGGTTTTGAAAAAGTAGGGGCGGATGCAGTCATCACCGCCGACCCCCGGGTAGTATTGGAAGCTGACAAGGTTGTGCTCCCCGGGGTGGGCGCTTTTAGAGACTGCATGCGCAATTTGGAGCAGGCCGCTTTTATTGAGCCGATCATGCAAGTTATAGCGCAGGGCCGCCCTTTCTTAGGGATTTGCGTCGGCATGCAACTGCTTTTTACCGACAGCGTTGAATTCGGCCTTTACCAAGGGCTGGACATAATTCCAGGCCATGTACTGCGTTTTCCGGAAGGAATGCGCGAAGAAGCCGAAGCACTGAAGGTTCCTCACATGGGCTGGAACCAGCTCTCCTTCAAACAGCGACCGATTCCCTTCGAAGGCATTCAGGACCAGGTTAATGTCTACTTTGTCCACTCCTACTACGTCAAACCGGATGAAGATTCAGTAATAGCCACCACCACCGGCTACGGGATCGAATTCTGCTCATCCATCTGCAAAGACAATATCGTAGCTACCCAGTTCCATCCGGAAAAATCACAGGATGTCGGGCTGCGGATCCTGAAAAACTTCGCTGGAATGAAATAAATGCCACTGTTTGTAGAGGGCCTGACGAACATCGGCCTCTGTAAACTGCGGCAATTGCTTTTTTGAAAGGTATCTCATGCTTATTATTCCGGCTATTGATTTGAAAGAAGGAAAATGCGTTCGCCTCGAACAGGGGTTGATGGATAAAGATACCGTTTTCAATGACAATCCTGCGGCCCAGGCACTGGAATGGCAAAACCAGGGCGCTGAACTGCTTCATATTGTTGATCTGGATGGCGCTTTTGCCGGTGAACCAAAGAACAAGGCTGCTATTGAGTCGATTTTGAAAGCAATCAACATTCCGGCTCAGCTGGGTGGCGGAATTCGCGATCTGGCAACTATAGAGGCTTACCTCTCTTTGGGGCTCGCGCGGGTCATTATCGGCACCGCAGCCCAGCGCAACCCGGAACTGGTTAAAGAAGCCTGCAAAAAGTTTCCCGGCAAAATTGTAGTCGGCATTGATGCCAAGAATGGTCAAGTCGCTGTGCAGGGCTGGGCCGAGGTAACCGACATCACTGCCGTGGAACTGGCGCAAAAATTCGAACACTGCGGAGTGGCGGCCATCATCTACACCGATATCAGCCGTGACGGTATGCTGCAGGGGCCAAACCTGGAGGCAACCAAAGCGCTGGCCGAAGCAGTCGCCATACCGGTGATTGCCTCAGGTGGCGTTTCATCACTGACCGACATTGAAAACCTACTGGCTATCGAACATAGCGGTGTCAGTGGAGTCATCACCGGAAAGGCGGTCTATACCGGCGCAATCAGATTAGCCGAGGCGATCGCTCTGACAAAAAGAGGCTGATGCGACTTTGGTCGCTTTGGAGAAACCATGTTAACAAAACGCATCATTCCATGCCTGGATGTCAAAGGGGGACGAGTCGTCAAGGGGGTTCAGTTCCTTGAGCTGCGCGATGCCGGCGATCCGGTAGAGATCGCCGAGATTTATGACCGCCAGGGAGCTGATGAGCTGACCTTTCTGGATATTACCGCTTCCAGTGACGAGCGGGCCATCATCATTGATGTGGTACGCCGCACCGCTGAGCGTGTGTTCATGCCGCTTACTGTAGGTGGCGGTATTCGTACCGTGGATGATATCCGCAGCCTTTTGAATGCGGGGGCTGACAAAACCTCCATCAATACCGCCGCAGTGGATCGCCCCGAGTTCGTGAGCGAGGCGGCTGAAAGGTTTGGATCCCAATGTACGGTTGTAGCTATCGATGCCCGGCGCGTGCCTGGTGAAAAACGCTGGGAAGTTTATACCCATGGCGGCAGAAGGCCTACCGGAATCGATGTGGTTGAGTGGGCCATCAAAATGGAGCAGTTCGGCTCAGGTGAACTCCTTCTGACAAGCATGGATTGCGACGGCACCAAGGATGGCTATGATTTGGAATTGACCCGCGCCGTGGTGGATGCCGTCTCGATTCCTGTTATTGCCTCAGGTGGCGTTGGCAATTTGGAGCATCTCTATGACGGCTTCACCCGGGCCGGGGCCAGCGCCTGCCTGGCAGCTTCCATCTTCCATTATCGCGAGCATACTATCAGCGAGGCCAAGCAATATCTGCAGGAACGGGGCGTGGCAGTTCGTCTATAGCCGCTTTACTTAATCCAGACCGGAGCTTTCATGAACGATCACATTATTGATCAGCTTTACCAGGTAATCCTCGAAAGGAAGTCTAATCCCAGCCAAAACTCCTATACTTCTTCACTGATGCAGAAAGGGATCGATAAAATCCTTAAAAAAATAGGTGAAGAGGCAACCGAGGTTGTCATTGCTGGCAAGGAAGGTAACCACGAGCAAATTGTCTATGAATCGGCCGACCTTATCTTTCACCTGTTGGTGTTGTTGGGTTACTACGACATCCCGGTGGACGATGTACATGAGGAGTTGAAACGCCGCTTCGGAGTTTCCGGTATTGAGGAAAAAAATTCCCGTTCCAAGGAGCAGCAACACAGCTAGATTAAGCCAGGTTTTGGGCAGCAATCTATCCGCCTAAGTTTGGTATTGACAACTTGATAGAAATTGGTATTATTGTTTGCTTACCAATTTACCTACGGTATCATTCAGATCCATGCAGTTACTTCACAATGAGGGGAGGGATAATGGATGCCGGGAGTAAAGATCAAGGAAAATGAGCCATTTGAACTCGCCCTGAAGAAATTCAAAAAACAGTGCGAAAAGGCTGGTGTTCTTTCAGAGGTCCGCAAACGTGAGCACTACGAGAAGCCTAGTATCAAACGCAAGAAAAAGGCCATCGCCGCCCGCAAGCGCGCTCTGAAAAAACAACGTAAAATGCTGGATTAGTAAGTTAGAAGTTATTTTCTGCTTTTCTATGCAGAAAATAACTTCGTTAACGCACTTATCCTGTTTACCAGGGCTAGGAATTAATCCGATGTCACTTAAAGAACAGTTAAATGATGCGATGAAGCAAGCCATGAAGGCGCGGGATGACCTGCGCCTTTCGGCTGTGCGCATGATTCGTTCTACTGTACAAAATCGCGAGATTGAACTCAAACATGAGCTGGATGACCAGGCGGTTACTGAAGTGATTTCTACTCTGGTGAAACAGCGCCGAGAATCAATACGGCTTTACCAGGAAGGAAACCGCCAGGATCTGGTCGAAAAGGAACAGGCTGAACTGAATATCTTACTGGGCTTTCTTCCCACGCAATTAACCACGGAAGAGATTGCTGATCTTGTTTCGCGTGTTATCAGCGAGACTGGGGCCCAAGGTATCAAGGATATGGGGAAGGTCATGAAATCATTGACACCTTTGACCACCGGACGAGCTGACGGCAAAATTGTCAGCGATACGGTCAGGCAAAAACTGGCCTGAGCGCCCTTGCGCCGACACATGCACAGCTCATGCATTGCACTTGAACCGAGGAAGGGGCTATCAAACTGATCGCCCCTTCTTTTTAACTGTCTATACTGGAGCCATACAAACAGAGCATGCTCTCAACGACGCAAAAAAAAAGCGATGTTTGAATGCGATTCAGTAGCAAGGCTCCACGATGAACCCTTTTGACGTTATCATCATTGCAGTACTAATTATTTTTGCAGTCAAAGGGCTGACCCGCGGGTTTATAAATGAGGCTTCGTCGCTTGCAGGTCTTATCTTGGGGGGATGGCTAGCGTATCGCTACTACCCGGTCGTTTCGGTTCCGATACAAAAAACCCTTCATCTACCTGCTCATATATCGGCCTTTTTGGCTTTCATGCTTCTTCTGATCCTGACCGGTATCATCGCCCACATCGTAGGCAACCTCATCACCACCGCCGTTCGGGTTGTTATGCTTGGCAGTATCAACCGCCTGGGGGGCTTGCTTATAGGCGCCACCGAGGGCGCCCTGCTGTTAAGCATGCTTTTTTGTATTGCTACCGCCAGTTTTATGCCGGCACAGCTGAAACAAAAGATAACTTCAACTGAATCAGCTAATATGTTTGCACAAATCGGCGACAGCCTGCTTCTGAAATTGCGGGCTAAAACCGGTGAGAAGCCATGATACCTGAAGAAAAGGTACGAGAGGTAGCTGAGCGTCTTTCCATTACCGAAGTCGTCTCCGACTATGTGCAACTTAGGCGCTCGGGCGCAAATTACTTGGGTCTTTGCCCGTTTCATGCCGAAAAGACCCCCTCGTTTAATGTAAATCCGGCGCGGGAGATTTTCCATTGCTTTGGCTGCGGAGCTGGTGGTAATGCCTTCTCCTTTATTATGAAGATTGAGGGGCTGAGTTTTCCGGATTCAGTCAAGCTGCTTGCCAGGAAAGCAGGGGTGGAGATAGAGGAACGCCAGCTCACCCCGGCGGAAAAACAGACCCAGAGCGAGCGTCTGATCTTTCAGAGGATTAATGACCTGACAGTCGGCTATTATCGCTCCGTGCTAGAACAAAAACCGGAAGGGGCTGGAGCAAGAAAATATCTTGAGGATCGCACCGCCACCGGGGAAATAGCGGAGTCGTATCGGCTTGGTTTTGCTCCTGACAGGAATGACGGGCTTGTTCAGCATCTAAAGACGAACGGCATCAGCCTTGAAATTGCGCTAAAGCTGGGCATCGTTCGTAAAAGCGAGCGTGGTTGGTATGACCTGTTCCGCAACCGTTTGATTTTTCCGATTGGTGATAGTAAGGGGAATGTAATTGCCTTTGCCGGCCGGGTACTGGACAATTCACTTCCCAAATATATCAATTCGCCTGAGTCAGCTCTTTATCATAAAAGTTCAGTGCTTTTCGGTCTGGATATGGCCTTGCCGTCTATTCGGACAGAAAACAGCATCATTATTGTTGAGGGCTACTTTGATCATCTGGCTCTTTTCAGGGCTGGAATACGAAATGTTGTAGCGACCTGCGGCACGGCTCTGACAACAACTCATACCGCACTGATCAAGCGTCATGCAGCCAAGGTCTACACCCTTTTCGACAGTGATGCTGCCGGACGTAAGGCTACTATTCGCTCAATGGAGCTGTTCATCGAGCAGCGATTACCGGCATACGTTATAATTCTGCCGGCTGGTGAAGACCCGGATAGTTTTCTGGCCAAGAACAATGTCGATGCTTTTTCTAAATTTCAGAAGAAGGCTCGGCCGGTCTTTGAATTTTTTGTTCGCTCGCTGCTGGCCCAGACACCACCGGATAGTGTTGATAACAAGGTGCGGGTTATTGATGAGATAGCTCCTCGATTCCGCAAGATAGGTGACCCTGTTGAGCGCGATCTATATGAAAAGGAAATCTGCCGACTGCTGGGGATAACTGCTCATGCTTTTCGCAAGCGCCTGGGTGGAATGAAAGTGACATCCGGGGAGTTGGCGGAGGAAAAGAGATCGGGTGATTATTCCCAGCGCGACTCTCTACAGGAAACCTTACTCGGCTTGCTTGGCAGCTATCCCGAGGCACGAATAGAAGCAAGGAATCATGGTATTGAGAAGTTGTTTGATAGCAGTTATTTGGAACTGGCACAGCTCATGCTCGAAACGCTGGCCGACAATGACGATGTACAGGCGCTAAGCCTGCTGACTGATAAACTGGAAAAACCGGAGCTACGTATGCTATTGTCCCGTTTGCTGGTATCCGACAGTTACCTGGCTGATATTGACTGGCGGACGGTGTTTGATAATTGTAAGCAGCATAAAGAAAAACGATCTTTAGTATCGATGCGGGATATAGCTGCCCAGTTGGCAGTGTTGGATCCGGAGAGCAAAGAATACGCGGAAATGCTGCAACAGGCAGACTTGCTGCGGACAAAAAAATCGAAACTGTAGCCATAAAATAGCTGCATTGAGGTGAATTGAATGGCCAAGAAAAACATGGATGAAGTCAAGCACCTGATCGACCTCGGCAAAGAAAAAGGCTTTCTTACTTTTGATGAGGTCAATGACATCTTGCCACCCGACATAGCCACCGAGCAAATCGATGATGTCATGGGCATGTTCGGCGACATGGACATCGAGATTGTCGATTCTTCCCAAAAGGTCAAAATCCCCAAGATGAAGATCGATATGGAGGAAGAAGAAGAGGCCGAAGGTGAAGCCGAAGAGGTTGAATTCGAACCGGGCTCCATTGGACGCACCAGCGATCCGGTACGGATGTATCTGCGCGAAATGGGTTCTGTTTCACTGCTGACCCGTGAAGGAGAGGTTGAGATAGCCAAGCGCATCGAAGATGGCGAACGCGATGTAGCCAGCGTCATTCTCAATACGCCGATCACCGTCAAGGAAGTCGTACTGCTGGGTGAAAAGCTCCGTAAATTCCAGATCGGCGCCTCCGAAATCAGTAAGGAAGTTGAAGAGGAAGAGCTGGAAGAAGGCGAAGAGGATGTTCAAAAAATACGTATCCTGGAAGTTATCGATGCCATTGAGGCCCAGGAGCAACTGCTGACCGAAATTAACAGCGAGCTGGAAGCGGCCAAATCGGCAGCAAAGAAAAAGGACCTGGAGAAGAAATTTCTTCAAGCCAAGGAAAGACAAGCCGAACTTCTCAAATCCCTGCGGATGAAGGATCGCCACACCAACAGAATCGCCGAGCGGCTCAAGGAACTCTCCTTCAGGGTAGACAAACTCATGAAAGAGCTGACTGACCTGGAAACAATCATTCCGCATGATAAATTGAAAGTTCTGATCGAGAAATTTGAGAAGGACGAAGAAAAAGCCGCTCTTGAGCTTAAAAAACTTAAGCTGGATGCCGAGGAAACCCAAAAGCTCGATAAACGCCTGCGGAGCCTTACGCGCAAACTATTGAAGGTTGAGCAGGAATCAGGCTTCAAGGCCAATGAATTGTCGACGGCACTCCAAGCTATTGAGGAGGGCGAATGTAAGGCACGTATCGCCAAATCAGAACTGATTGAAGCCAACCTGCGTCTGGTGGTTTCGATTGCCAAGAAATACACCAACCGTGGGTTACAGTTCCTGGACCTTATTCAGGAAGGCAATATAGGTCTTATGAAGGCGGTGGACAAGTTTGAGTATCAGCGTGGCTATAAATTCTCCACCTATGCAACCTGGTGGATCCGCCAGGCCATCACCCGTGCCATTGCAGATCAGGCCCGCACCATCCGTATTCCGGTGCATATGATCGAGACCATTAATAAGTTGATCCGCACCAGCCGACAACTAGTCCAGGAGAATGGCCGCGAGCCATCCCCGGAGGAGATTGCCGAACGGATGCAGCTACCGCTGGACAAGGTCCGCAAGGTGCTAAAAATAGCCAAGGAACCGATCTCTCTGGAAACGCCTATCGGTGAAGAGGAAGACTCACATCTGGGCGACTTCATCGAGGATAAGGCTGTAATCTCTCCGATCGATGCAGTTATCAAGGCCAACCTCTCCGAACAGACCGCCCGGGTTCTTTCGACCCTTACTCAACGGGAGGAGAAGGTTCTGCGGATGCGCTTTGGTATAGGCGAAAAAAGCGATCATACCCTGGAAGAAGTAGGCCAGGATTTTGAGGTAACCCGTGAACGTATCCGGCAGATAGAAGCCAAGGCTCTGCGTAAACTGCGTCACCCCAGCCGCAGCAAGAAGCTGAAAAGCTTCGTAGAATAATATGTCAAGACCAGCAGTCACTTCATCTACTCTGGCTTTCCTTATCGGTGTTGTAGTACTGCTGGTCGGCATTACCCCCTGCCTGTGCGCGGAACTTGATGATTCCGCTCTTTTTGTTGAGGCATTCAACAGTTTCCAGAAAAAAGATTACCTGCTTACCATTGAAAAAATCGATCTTCTGAGCGAAGTTTTTCCCGATTCTCCATTACGCGACATCGCGCTCCTCTTGCTGGCCCGAGCCGGGTACAAATCCGGCGATAACGAACTGGCTGCAAAATCTGCGAATCAATTCAATATTGAATTTCCTGAAAATCCCTTGAAAGCTGGAATGGAAGACGAATTGCAGGCTCTAGCTATGCGCCGAAAGGGTGGCGAAAGCCTGACTGTGGATAAGAATCTGCGTGAGGCGGCCAAAAAGGTGCGTACCAATCAGATTGCCCTGGATCGGGCCGCAGCGCTAAAGGCTGAAAATGAGCGTCTGGCAAGGGAAAAAGCTGAAAAAGAGGCCGCTGAGCAAAAGAAGCGTGAATTAATAGCAGCTGAAAAAATGGCCAAGGAGGCCATCAAGGTTCAGATTGAACCAGTAGCCGATATTCAGCGAGTTGCTGCGGGTAAAGAAGGGCAACTATTTTTTGAAATAACAAATAAAGGGGTAAAGCTCGAAGAGTTTCTTATAGCTGTTCCTGTTTCAAAGGAATATGCCGCGCTGCTGACATCCGTAGAAAGACCAGAGGAAAAGATCGAGCGGCTAGCACTCGCCCCGGATCAAAAGCGTAAAATATCTCTCAAGTTTAGGATCCCGACTGATCGTGTGGATGGCTCCAAGGCTATTTTTGGAATCCAGGCTACATCTGCCAGCTATAATGATGTGTCATTCAGCAAAGAAGCTATTGTGATGGTATCAGCCCCACTCTTGCGCGTAGTTGCCAAACCTAATAAGACAAAGGTTAGCAGAGGAGAGACCGTAAATTTTCGGATTGCGGTGCTTAATGTCGGGTCTATCGAAGCTGGTGATCTCACTATGCGGGCGATTCTACCTGATCAATTGGATTTCAGTGACGCAAACGGAGCCGAATACCGTCAGGCAGCAGGTATAGTTACTTTCCGGGTTAGTGATCTGGAAAGCGGAAAGTTCACAAATATTTCAGTAAATGCCACAGTAAGAGAAAATGTTGCCAATGGTCAAGAACTGCGCCTGCAGTTGGAGCTGATAAATGGGCAACTGCAGCGTAAGGATATCTTCAGTTCCGCTCCCGTTTCTGTGCAGGGAAAGTGAAGCATTAATTCGCATGATATTATTCTGTGACCTCTCTGGCTAATCCCTTGCAAAGTCATAGCACCACCAAATTGTCGCGGTGAACAATAACATCCCCGTAACGATAGCCGAGGATCTTCTCTATTTCGCCACTTTTTTTACCGGCCAGACGGGTAATCTCAGTGCTGGAATAATCCGATAGCCCGCGGGCTATCTCCCTACCATCCTGACTACAAATCCTGATTGAGCTTCCCCGATCAAAGCGCCCCTCACTGCGCAGCACGCCGGAGGGCAGCAGGCTTTTACCTTTTTTCAGCAACACCTCACAGGCACCTTCATCGACGATGATCCGTCCGACCGGCTTAAGCGTGTAGGCAATCCAGTGCTTGCGGCGAGTAACGGCCGCCTCGGCCGGCAGAAACAAAGTCCCCACCTCTTCTCCCCGCAGGGCTGCGGTTATAATACCCCTCTCTTTTCCAGCCACTAAAATAGTGGCTACACCGTTTTTGGCCGCTTTTTTTGCGGCAGCAACCTTGGTTGCCATACCACCGGTGCCGACAGTTGAACCGGTGCCGCCGGCCATTCGCTCCACCTCGCGTGTGATCCCCTTTACAAGAGGAACCAGTTTGGCATCGGGAATGGTACGAGGGTCGCCGCTGTAAAATCCGGCTACATCGGTAAGGATAAGGAGCAGGTCGGCCTCGGCTACATTGGTTACCAGTGCCGAAAGGTTATCGTTGTCTCCAAACTTGATCTCTTCCACGACAACTGTATCATTCTCGTTGATGACAGGTATGATACCGAAACCTAGCAGAGTATTCAGGGTGGCACGAGCATTCAAAAAGCGTTGGCGACTTCCCAAATCCTCGCTGGTCAAAAGCACCTGGGCCGGCTTCAGTCCATGGGGCGCCAGGCCTTTCTGATAGGCCTGCATAAGGTGGGTTTGTCCGACGGCTGCTGTGGCCTGCTTCTGAGGGATGCTGGTCGGCTTTTCCGTTAATCCCAGTTCCCTGCGTCCGGCAGCAATGGCGCCCGAAGAAACCACCACCACCTGCTTCCCTTTATCCCGTAGAACGGCTATGTCGTCGCAGATCTGCCTGAATATGGCTGAATCAAGCCCACCATCGGCAGCGGTCAAAACCTGGCTGCCGATCTTGATCACAATCCGCTTAACCTTCTTGAGTATATCCTTGCGCATCAACATCCCTCTTCCATCAAAAACTCTATTACCCCACAACCCCCTCCATCAGAAGAAGAGGTTTTAGTAGCAATTACCATTCCTCCTCGGCCTTGCCCCATAAGCGCCGTGCGATCTCATCCAGAAGCGCGGGTATCCCCTCGCCCGTTGCCGAGGAGATCGGAAACACCCGGATGCCCCTCGCGGTAAACCAGGCGGTTATCTCGGGGAGCTTTTCCAGTGTCTGCGGCAGATCGATCTTGGTTATTACTATGGCCTGCTCCTTGGCAGCCAGTTCGGAACTGAAGAATGCCAATTCCTTGTTTACCACCTCGTATTCCGCCAGCGGGTCGCGCTCAGGCATCCAGGAGATATCAACCAGATGCAGAAGTATACCGGAGCGTTCCAGGTGTTTGAGAAAACGGTGACCAAGACCGGCCCCTGTGCTGGCCCCTTCAATAATGCCGGGAATATCGGCCATTACAAAGCTGCGGTAGTTCTTGTACTGTACCACTCCCAGCGATGGCGCCATGGTGGTAAATGGATAATCGGCAATTTTCGGTCTGGCAGCCGAGATTTTGCTGATCAGCGACGACTTGCCGGCGTTTGGCAGGCCCAGTAAACCGACATCGGCCATCAGCTTCAGCTCCAACCTGAGCTTTCTTTCTTCGCCCTCTTCGCCCGGCTGCGCAAACTTGGGAGCCTTGTTAGTAGCACTGGCAAAACGGGCATTGCCCTGCCCTCCCCGGCCACCTTTCAGCAGAATAATTTTGAGGCCATTCTCGGTCATGTCAGCCAGCGGTTCACCGGTCTCGGCATCGGTGATAACTGTTCCTACCGGAACCTTGATTATCAGATCCTCTCCACCGGCGCCGTGGCGATTCTTGCCCATGCCGTTTTGTCCTTTTTCAGCTTTCTGGTGCGGGCGGTGGCGTAGTTCCAGCAGGGTGGCCAGGCCGGAGGAAGCCTCGAATATTACATCCCCCCCACGACCGCCGTCACCGCCGGAGGGTCCACCGAATTCGATGAACTTCTCATGGCGGAAGGCAATACAACCAGCGCCGCCATGACCGGAAGAGGCAAACAATGTCACTTCATCTATAAATCTCACTTTTCACCTCATTTTAACTGCATCTTATCCGCTGTCTACATTTGCTCAAGTGGATATTGTCGGACTAAATCTGTTATTGATATAATTTCAGCCACCGGTACACTGAGTACGGGCTCGGGCAGAATCTACCATTTTACTTTCCGTTCAGCCATTCCTGGATGACCTGCTCGCGCCCTGTCCAGGCAGCACTCAAGCGTTCCTGCAAAAAGGCACAAAACAAGCTGTTAAAAAGCTGTACGCCCTGCTCCAGCAGAAACATGCGCTCGTAAAAAGCTGCCTCCCGTTCGCTCATCTCATCCACGGTTGCATCTCGTTCAATACGTACCTGGGGACACTTAAAAGATCCAAAGCCGAAGGTTTCTCCTTTCAGGGTCAGTTTCCACAGGTTCTCGTCCTTTTCCATGCAGATTGTGGCACTGGTGATTTTCTTCCCACCTTTAAGGGCAGAAATTGCTTCCAGATAACTGTCCTGCGAGCCGGAGACCGATACCTTCTGGATACCACCCTCTTCGCCACCTCCCTGGAGCTGGATGCGGTCGTCGATCCAGGCTGAAAACCGCTCGCCACTACTGAAATGGCCCGGCCTGCAGATGCCGAATTGCTCCTCGCCATTCAGGCCGCGTTGGAGCAACCAGAGCATGAAATCCCAACCCAGCCACTGGTTATCTCGAATCAGCGCCACAACCGAGTCAGAATTGGCTTGGTTGGCTTTTTCAAGGTCTTCAAGGAGCTGGCCTTCCAGCAGCATCTTTGCACGGGCAAAGGGATGAATGGCTACCAAGCTGAAACCCTCGAAACTTTTGCGAAAGATATCCTCGAAGCGCTCGATCACCTTGCTTCCCAGGCTGAACAGGGTCAGGATACCGTTTTTCTGGTCCCAGACAATATCGACCGTCGCAGGAACCGGCAGGCATTTGGTCAACAGCCGCAACTGCACCAGCTCCTTGATCTCTTCACGCTTCTTTTTCGGAGCTCGCCTCAAGTTGGGATGCTGGGCCAGAAAAAGGCCTTCCTCGCGGCTGGCATGCGATTTAAGCACAGCAGCCGGGATTTTACGTTGGTCGCGGCGCAGAGAAAAGACCAGATAGCTGTCGCGCCAAAAATCAGAAGGGGTTTCAAAGGCGGAATTATCAGGATGATCAACCTGCGACCAGCCCTCCGACACCTCGTCGGCTGAGTTCTCTATAGATTGAAACCCGCGGCTGGAAAACTTCTCCGAGAACCACTGAAACTGATCATTCTTTGGTGGCAAATCGCCGCTTATCGTGAATTGGGTAATACTGACCGTGTTAGCATAAACGCCCATAAAATTTGCTGTTTCCTTTCTGATTCTGTGATGCTGAATTTATTTTTGTTTGATAACCGGGAATTGCAGAGTTATCGCCCTAACAGACGTCGATACTCATCGATACTCAGGGAGGTGTGCCAGTGGCCGCTCAGCTTGCCGATCAGCGTCCCACCCCAGAAAAAAAATACCACCAGCACCGCAAAGACAATGCCCGGTATCAGTATCCTTCCTGCCGCCCGCATGGAAAGGGCTCCCTGAGCACGGCAGTAACCGATACAGCGCCAGCATCCGATGCACTCAGGAGAGACAACGCTGGTCTTATGCATGACATCGATATGGGTAGGGCAGACTTGGCTGCAGACCCCGCAGGAAACGCAGGCTTGCTTGTCACGGGTTACCCTTAATGGTGAGAGCATTGCCAACAGTCCCAGCAAAGCGCCATAGGGGCAAAGATAGCGGCAAAAAGGGTTTTTCAGCGGCAGTGAAAGCAGCAGCAAGGCCAGGAGGATCCCTAATGCTAATGGCGAAATATGCAGAAAAAAACCGAGCAGCCGCACATCAGCCTGCTTATGATAATCAGACTGGATAAAGTCCCGCAAGGCCTCGGGCGACATGGCAATAACGATAGAGTATATAAATGCTATCAGCAACAGATATTTCAGGCCTCGCAGGGCGATATCCAACCAGCCCGGCAGCCGCAGGTTGCGCCGAAAGATTTTAAAGCCGGTTTTCCAGGAGAGTTCCGAGATGGTTGCCACTGGACAGATCCAGGAACAGAAGGAGCGCCTGAGCAGCAGGGATACCATACAGATAGTCAGCAACAGGACCAGCGCCGCCGGATGGATGCTATTGATGCCCAAACCTTTGAGCCAGGCCGAGAATCCCAGCAGTCCTGAAATCGGCAAAAAAGCCTCAATACCATCCGGGCGAGTAACAAATGTTGTTGCGCCATCGGTACCAATGAATCTGAGGAACTGAAAAAATTGCAGCCCCAACCAGAGCGTGAAAGCAAGGAAACAGAACTGTATCAGGATTCGTAACGGCTGGACATAACGGGCGGACATGAGACTCCAATGCTTAAAAAAGTAGGGGCGATCACTTAATCGCCCCTACAGAGTACAACGGAAAAGAATTTTTTACTCGGATTTTATGACTACGTAGTGAACACCGCCGTCACGACGCCTGAGCAGCAGTCTAACTAAATCGCCTTTCTTGAGCTTTGAAACGATGCTGTTGAATTTCTCCACCGACTCCGGGCGCTGGCCGTTAATATCAAGTATCACGGCACCAGCCGAAACTCCAAATTCTTCGGCGGAGGAGCCCGGTTTAACCTCGGTGATCACAAGTGCCTTGCCATCCTTGATACCCAGCCGATCGGCCAGATCCTTGTTCAATTCCTGTACGGTCAGGCCCAGCTTTTCGTTCTCGTTAGCGCCACCAATCGCTGCGCTTTCCGTCTCGCCTTCCTTCAGCTTGGCTACCGTAATCGGCAGTTCCAACCTTTTTCCTTCCCTGAACACGGTAAGCATTGATTTTTTATCGACCGGCGTGGCAGCCACAAGGCGGGGCAGTTCATTGTAATCATTGATCTGTTTGCCGTCAAATTCAAGAATAACATCCCCTGTTTTAACGCCAGCTTTGTCGGCCGGACTACCCTTGACAACATCTGAGACCAAGGCACCCTTGTCAGCGTCAAGCTTGAAAGTCTTGGCCAGGTCGGCTGTCATTGACTGGATCTGCACCCCTAAGTAGCCGCGGGTCACCTTGCCGCTTTCGCGGAGCTGGGCAACCGAGCCTTTGGCCATGTTGATCGGAATGGCAAAACCAATCCCTTGACCACCGGCAACTATCGCTGTGTTAATGCCGACTACCTTGCCCTCGGCGTTGAACAGAGGTCCACCAGAATTACCGGGGTTTATGGAAGCATCCGTCTGGATATAATCGTCATACGGGCCGCTGCCGATTACGCGGCCCTTGGCGCTGACAATACCAGCGGTAACAGTGTGAGCAAGGCCGAAAGGATTACCGATTGCCAGAACCCATTCCCCTACCTCCAAGGCATCACTATCTCCGAGTTCAGCATAGTGAAACTTTTCTTTTTCACTGATCTTTACCAAAGCCAGGTCTAGTTTATCGTCCATGCCCTTGATCTCACCCTTCAACTCGCGACCATCAGACAACTTTACCATTACCTCGTCGGCGCCATTGATGACATGATTATTGGTGAGGATATATCCCTCGGCGCTGATGATAAAACCGGTGCCAAGACTCTGTTCGCGGCGTTGAGGCATCTCATCGAAAAAGCGGCCAAAAAAATCATCAAAAAAATTGTCAGAAGGACCACCCTGAGGATTGTTCGGCTGTCGGCGCAGGCGTGGTTTGGGCTTTATATTTTTAGCGGTTCGGATGTTGACCACGGTCGGCTTGAGCTTTTTGGACAGTTCTACAAAATCTGGGCTAACCGGTTTGGCAACCGATAATGTCGGAGCAGCAAGAGACAAAATTACCCCTGCGATCAGTAGACGAACAGCTGAAACGATAGTAGTTGACATGTTTTCTGACCTCCCGATTTTAAGTAAAATGCCAATTTAAAACAAGGAACTGAAGATGAGCTACGATAGATAGCGCCTTGTTTTTGAACTGGGCTAAGGATTTTTAATAGCGAGGGGGGCGGATCGCTCAATTACAAGCGACACCGCCCCCTCGTTATTTACAGATGAAAACATAACCAATTGAATTGAAAAAATCAACCTTGCCTTTTTAAAAGTGCGGTGCGGAAGTAAAAAAACACCTCGTGCTTTATGAAGATTTTACCCTTCCCGCAGAATGTATCCCTGTCCGCGCACAGTGTGAATAAGCTTGGTACTGAAATCCTTGTCCACCTTTTTACGCAGGTAATTAACATATACGTCAATGATGTTGGTAAAGCTGTCAAAGGCGTAATCCCAAACATGCTCGGCGATCATCTGGCGGGACAGCACTGTATTCGGGTTGCGAAGCAGATATTCCAGGAGACCGTATTCTTTAGCAGTAAGGTCGATTTCTTTGTCCCCGCGCCATACCTTATGGGTAACCGGGTCCAGTTTGAGATCGGCAAAGTGGATCTCGGCACCGCGGTCCTGTTCACCCCTGCGCAGCAGCGCCCTGACGCGAGCCAGCAGCTCGGCAAAGGCAAACGGTTTGGTGAGATAATCGTCCGAACCGGCTTCGAGACCAGAGACGATATCATCTGTGGTATCACGGGCAGTAAGCATAAGCACCGGAGTACGTTTGCCCGCTGAACGCATCTCTTTGATTACGGTCAGACCATCTTTTTTGGGAAGCATGACATCCAGTATTACCAGACTGTAGTCGGTTTCCAGCGCCTGCTTCAGGCCCTCGGCACCGTCGTGAGTCACAGTAACTTCATAATGGTCTTCTTCCAACCCGCGCTTGATAAAGCCAGCAACCTTTTTCTCGTCCTCAACAACCAGTATTTTCATCTTTGTTCTCCTTTGCTTAATTTGAATCTTATTCAATAGCTTGTTGTCGCATTCATACGCCGCAAGATTTCTGAGGCGGCTTCCTCCACCGACTTATTGGTGATATCAATGACCATCCATTCAGGATGCTTCCGGTACAACTGCCTGGAATATGCTATCTCATCCTCCACTTGCTCATAATCGGCATAACTACCACGAGGGTTCTGGCGCATATTTATCAGGCGCGAAGTGCGAATCTCCACCAATCTTTTTGCGTCTATCAAAAGGCCGACAATTTTGTTCTGATCAATCTGAAAAAGCTCCTCAGGGGGCTCAATCCCTTTGACGAGCGGTACATTGGCTACCTTGTAGCCTTTATGAGCCAGATACATTGAGAGCGGCGTCTTTGAGGAGCGCGATACCCCCACCAAAACCAGATCGGCCTTGTGCAGATAGCGCGTTTCCTGTCCATCATCATGCTTTACTGTAAAGTTCACTGCTTCAACACGTGTATAATAATCGGTATCGATCCTTTGCAACAAACCGGGGATTTCCCGAGAAGGAGCCCCTAAATAACGTGACAAGCTATAAATCAGCGAACTGAGCAGATCAACCGCTATAAGACCATGCTCCTCAGATACCCGTTCGACCACTTCTGAAAGATGCGGATCAACCAGTGTATAAACCACCATCCCCGGGTCATGCACGGCAACGGCCATGGCCTGCTGAACATCGGCCTGAGTCCGGATCTGAAACAGGCGCTGAACCCTTACATCTTCATCATAAAATTGTGAGAGAGCAGCCCTGATCACGCGTTCGGCGGTTTCACCTGTCGAGTCCGATAATACATAAATTGTTTTCATGAATTAAATGCCAAGTTTCATTATCTCATTAACCTTTAGGGCTTATTTCTTAATTAAAATTAGACCGCAGCATAAGGGTTTTGTCAAGTTTTTTTGTTGTCAATAAATAGTAATTCTGCTAACTTCTTGAACTTCTAAGCAAAATTAAAGAGGTAATAATGAAGGATTTTTGGATCGAATTATCCTGCAGCATTCCTGAAACCCTTAGCGATATTGTAGCGGAGTTTCTGACTGAATTATCAGGTAGCGGTGTGTGCATAGAAAATTTGAATGTAGATGCCTTTTCGCCTGACGAAATAACACATGCCTCGACCATGACGATCAAGTCCTATTTCCCTGGCAATGCTGATATCGTGGCTCGGGTACAGGAGGTAAGCGCGTTTTTTAAAGGTCTCCATGCTCAACATCCAGAGTTCAAATTTGAAGAGCCGACCGTCACCTCTGTTAAAACTGAAGACTGGAGCAACAGCTGGAAGTCCAACTTTAAGAGCTTGCGGGTTGGCAAGCGTTTACTGATCGTGCCTTCCTGGGAACAGCCCCTGCGGCGACAAGATGATATCGTGCTGCGACTGGACCCCGGCATGGCCTTTGGTACCGGCGGCCACGAAACCACCAGATTATGCCTTGAACTGCTGGAGCGCATCATGGATGAAATGCCCACGCTGCATTCCCCGTCGGTCCTGGATCTAGGGACCGGTTCAGGAATTCTGGCAATGGCTGCTGTTCAATTAGGCGCTGAAAAGGTTTGCGCGATGGACATTGATCCGGAGGCGGTAGAGGTGGCACGAGAAAACCTCACCATCAATGGACTGGTTGATCAGGTAGAGTTAAGCACCACCCCGTTGGAAGCGATGACAGATTCTTTCGATATCATCCTGGCCAACATACTGGCAGAAGAGCTAGTTCGGCTGGCCCCCCATCTGGCTGCGCGTTTGAAGCCGGGAGGTACTCTGGTTCTTTCAGGCATACTTTCCGAAAAAGAGGCCCTGGTACGCAGTGGTTTCGCGGCTTATCCCCTGCGATATCAGGAGACGCACCATCAAGGGGAGTGGGTTGCGCTGCTGTACGGCAACGTCAAGCCATGAGCAATCGGCGCTTCATTATCAGCTCGCGAAGCATCCGCGACGGCTATGCATCCTTTGACGGCGAGCTCTTCAACCATATGGTGCGAGTCCTCCGGCTAAGCCCAGGTGAACTGCTGACATTAGTGGATGAAAATGGCTGTGAATACTGCGGAAAGATCGATCAGGTCTCCAAGGAATGGGTGGCAGTCAAGATCACTACAACGCTGGCACCTGAAACCATTGATCGGGAAGCTACAAAAATTACCATTTGCCAGGCGCTTCCCAAAGGCGACAAGATCGACCTGATCCTGCAAAAGGGGACCGAACTGGGTGCGCATGACTTCTGGTTGTTTGGCGGCCGACGTTCGGTGGCTCGTCTGCGCGAAGGCCAGTGCGATAGCAAACTGGAACGCTGGAATCGGATTACTTCCGAAGCAGCCAGACAGAGCGGCCGATGCACCGTTCCTGTAGTAAAATGGTTCCCCACAGCCGTGGAGGCAGCCGATGCCGCCAATCAAGATCTGCGCCTGCTCCTATGGGAGGGAGAGCGCGAACAGAACATCAAAACCATTCTTGATGCCACTGCACGGCCAGCCTCTGTTATTGCGTCTATAGGACCTGAAGGCGGTTTCGATCCGTTGGAGGTCCGACACTTTTCCCGTCATGGATTCCGACCCGCAACTTTAGGCAGGAGAATCCTTCGAACTGAAACGGTCGCTATTGCTATTACCGCAATTTTGCAGTATATATGGGACGAAATCTGAATCTGCAGGTTGTTACAAATGGCTATAGAGTAGACTCGAAAAGGAGCAGCAGATGAAATGCCCCAAATGCGGATATAATAGCTTCGAATACCACGATTCTTGTAAAAAATGTTCCAATGACCTGCAGGGCTACAAAGAGACTTTTGGGATCAAGTCAATTGTACTGCCGGCCGAGGTCCGTTCGGTCATGGCTGCATCACTCATGGCAGAAGAGACAAGTGCCCCCCCGCAGGAAGAAGAGGTTCAAGCAGCAACAGATATGTTTTCTTTCGACCTTCCCGATGACGAACTGGAACCCACGGCAGCAGACGCCAACAGCGATAATCCCTTTGATTTTGGGGACGAGTCGGCCGGATCAGAGGGAAATGAACAGCAGGGCTTTGGCGAGTTTTCCTTTGACGATGAGCAGAAATCACCTCAGACCAAGGCCGAAGAAGATGCCTTTGAAAGTCTTTTAGAATCAACCTCCATGGAAAATGACGACTCCGCGGCCGCAAGTCAAGCCTCTGCGGCCCCAGCCGCCACGGCTGGTTCCCCGGGGGAATTCGACCTCGATAATTTCAGCTGGGATGACACACCCACCGCGGTTGCCGCAGACGGCGCAACAAAAACAGATGATGACTTCAATAGTCTTTTTGGTGAACTGGATGATGCCAATAAAAAGTAGTTGAACCCGCATATTTTAAGCCCGTTCTTCCATTCCAACTCAGGACGAACGGGCTTTTTTTTATTTAATAAGCCTTGACCAGGAACTTGAAATTAAATGGAGCAACCGGTGCCCCAACCTATACTTATTCTCCCCGAATCCATAACCAACAAGATTGCCGCCGGCGAGGTGGTTGAACGTCCCGCCTCCGTAATTAAAGAGCTGATCGAAAATGCCCTGGACGCTGATGCTAGCGACATAACAGTCGAGATATCCAATGGCGGCAGACGCCTGATCAGAATCAGCGATAACGGCCACGGCATGTCACGCGAGGATGCTTTATTATCCCTGGAAAGGCACGCCACCAGCAAAATCAGGACCGACAGCGATCTGGAGGGCATTCTCACCCTTGGATTTCGTGGTGAGGCGCTTCCCTCGATCGCCTCGGTCTCACGTTTCCGTTTGGCCACCCGCAGGGCAGATAGTCTGGAAGGCACCGAGATCATTGTAGAAGGGGGAAAAGTTAAGGACGTCAGGGTCTGTGGCATGGCCCCCGGAACCGTAATTACTGTGGAACAACTTTTTTTTAATACGCCCGCCAGGCTGAAATTCATGCGCGGTGCCGAGACCGAAACCGGTCATGTAGGTGACGTAGTGGCGCGTATGGCTATAGCCCGTCCGGAAGTCGGTTTTAACTGCATCAGCGACGGCAAAGAGATGTTGCGTGTGCAACGTGGAGATCTGCATAGGCGCTTGGCCCAGCTGGTTGGCAAAGGCGCCGCAGCCGATCTCCATGCCGTTGATCATAACGAAGACCTTCTTTCCATAACCGGGTTTATATCGGCTCCCGCAACTGCTCGCTCGACAACAGCTTCGATGTTCACTTATGTCAATGGACGATTTGTGCGCGACAAGGTTGTGCAACACGCCATCCTGCAAGCCTACCGGGGGGTTATCGATCGCGGGCGCTATCCGGTTGTAGCTTTATTTATAAAGCTCGGAACCGGAGAGGTGGATGTCAATGTCCACCCGACCAAACACGAGGTGCGTTTCCGGCGCCAGTCCTTTATTCACGATTCTATTCAACAAGCCCTGGAAGATGTGTTGACCGGCTCGCCCTGGCTGAAACATAAAACAACTCCGGCGGTAAGCTCAACAGCCGGCAGTCAAATTTATCAAGAAAAGATCGCCACAGCGCTACAGGCGACCCTGAACCTGCCCCGCCGGGAAACAAACTACCCCTGCTCGCCTGGGACTGAGCCAACAGGAGTTGGTGCTACAACCAATCCTCCAGCTTATCTTTCCGGAACAGCTGTCCATGAGCCAACAGCCAGTTTCCCGTCAATAGAAGTCCCGGTTGCAGAAGGTTATTTCTCTTCACTTACGATCATTGGCCAATTCCACGCCGAGTACATCCTGTGCCAGTCCGGCACAGAACTGATTATCATCGACCAGCATGCGGCCAGCGAGCGGGTAGCTTATCAGCGTTTGCAGCAGCAATTTGTAAATAGCGGAGTAGAATCGCAGCGGCTACTATTCCCCGAGACATTGGAGCTTACCTTTGCCGAGGTAGCTGTAACCAAGCGTTTCCAGGCCGACCTGTTAAAAATGGGTTTTGAGCTGGAGCCTTTTGGCGGCAACACAGTCATTGTTGCTGCCATGCCCCGTATAGCCGCCGGAGACACCAGCCAGCGCCTGGTGCGGGACATCCTGGGCGAACTGGCAGCTTTGGGGACCAATAAAGCCTTTCAGGAATCACAGGACAGCCTGCTGGCCCGCATCGCCTGTCATAGCGTTGTGCGGGGAGTGCATCCCCTTGATAAACTCCAGATCGCCCAACTGCTGACCAGCATGGACGAAACCGCCTTTGCCGGCAGCTGCCCTCACGGCCGCCCGGTTTCCCACACCATTGCCTTGGCCGAGCTGGAAAAAATCTTCAAGCGAACCTAATCCAAATCCTCCCACAAAGGTTATATTTGGCCATGCTTTCCAAACTTCTCGTCATCTGCGGCCCGACCGCCTCAGGCAAAAGCGATCTGGCCCTGGCCTTGGCGCACGAACTGCAGGCAGAGATTATTAATGCCGACTCAATGCAGGTCTATCGCGGGATGGATATCGGCACTGCCAAACCGACCATTCAACAACGGGCTGATATTACCCACCACTCGATTGATGTAGCCGATCCAGACCGGCTCTTTTCGGCGGCTGATTTTGCCGAGGCTGCCCATCAGGTAATCAGCTCAATCCAGGCCCGTAACAAGCGTGTTATCGTGGTAGGGGGCACCGGGCTTTATATCCGCGCCCTGTTGAAAGGGTTGGTCGATTCCCCCAGCGGTGCCGGTGAAATTCGTCAATCGCTGCAGGCCGAAGCCAAGGCGCAGGGCAACCAGGCCATGCTGGACAAGTTGCGCCGGGTAGACCCCGAATCGGCAGGGCGAATCCATCCCAATAATCTTACGCGTATCATCCGCGCCCTTGAGGTCCACCAATTGACCGGCATCCCGCTTTCCCGTTATCAGATAGAGCACGGGTTTGCACAACAACGCTACCAGAGCCTGCAGGTCGGCATTCATGTTGAACGCCAGGAACTATACAAGCGGATTGAACAGCGGGTCGATCAGATGATGGCGGAAGGTCTGGTGGATGAGGTGCGTGGTTTACTCACAGAAGGATTCAGCCGCGATGAAAAATCCATGCGCGCTATCGGCTACAAGGAGATCAATGCCTACCTGGCAGGTGAAATAAACCTGGATACTGCCATTCAGCTGGTGAAACGCAACACGCGACACTATGCCAAGCGCCAGCTGACCTGGTTTAAAGCTGATCCGAATATAATATGGCTTGAATATCCGAAAAACTTTGTTAGTATTTTGCAAACTGCAATTGAATTTTTTGAATCACGGGAGGCCTAACGATCATGGCAAAAGCACCTTTTAATATCCAGGATCAGTACCTGAATCAATCCCGCAAGGAACGCGTACAGGTGGTTGTAAAGATGATGTCCGGCGACAAACTGGAAGGTTACATCAAATCTTTTGATAATTTTTCAGTGCTGTTGGACTCCAATGGCGACATACTTATTTACAAGCACGCCATCTCGACCATCACCTCGTTGGATGGAAACTTTCGATTGCATCAGTAATTGACTTAAGAATTAAAAAGCTGTAGTTAAACGGGATGGACAGGTCATCTTCAAAGAGAAGCCTTTCCATCCCTTTTTTATGATGTGAACTTATGATACTCGATCAACAAGAGCTCTAATGACAAAAAACAGAACTTTGATGATTATTTCCCTGCTGATCTTCAGCCTTACCGCAGTCATGCTCTATTATTCCTCCACAGTTTTTCTGCAGCTTTTTATTGCCTTTGCTCTGGCCTTTATCCTGAATCCGGCGGTTGGCTTTCTGGAAAAAAAAGGGCTCAACCGGATAGTTAGCATCATCGTTGTTTTTTCTGCAGCAGTCATTATCGGCGCTGCTTTTACTATCTTCATGGTTGTCTCAATCACCGCCGAGCTGTCCGATGTACAGATCAACCTTCCCGGCTATGCCCAGCACCTTTATGAAATTATTCCTATGCCGATCAAGTCATATCTGGGAATTGAAACCACCGAACGGCTTTTCCTGCGTCTGAATGATCTGCTTCAGCAGGCGCGCGCCATGTCGCCCGACCTGGTCAAACCGCTGTGGTCCTTTATCCAGAAGGCCTTCTCCTCCACAATCGGCTTAATCCTGGCTATCCTGGGCTACCTGATCATCCCGGTCTACCTGTTTTATTTACTGGCTGACCTGCCGCGACTGAAGGCTTTCATTGATGATTTTATCCCGCTGCGTTACCGTGCTGCCTATGCCGAAAAATTGGCCGAAGTAGATGCTATTCTTGCCGGCTTTATCCGCGGCCAGCTCTCGGTTTGTGTTATCTTGGCCCTCTTTTACAGCGTCGGACTTTACTTTATCGGGATAGACATGGCCATTGCCATCGGCACCCTGGCCGGCGTGACCTTTATTATCCCCTATGTCGGAACTATCATCGGTGTTACCCTCTCTGTCAGCATGGCCTTTCTTAAGTTTCACGACATCCTCCACCCCTTGCTCTGCCTGGGCTGGTTCGGTTTGATCCAGGGTCTCGAAGGTACAGTCATCACTCCCAGAGTAGTAGGCAATACGATCGGCTTGCATCCTTTGATAGCGATTGTTGCTCTTCTCATCGGTGGTCAGATCTTCGGCCTCATCGGGATGCTGCTGGCTGTGCCGGTAACGGCTGTCCTGCAGGTTTTTTTGAGGTCTCTGGCGGTTTATTACCGTAGCTCCGAATTTTACCGGGGAATCTGATGCAGGGGATCCGCATTCAGGCTGTCATACCCGGTTCCATCGCTGATGAAATGGAAGTGCAACCCGGAGATCGGCTGTTGGCCATTAACGGTCATCCTCTGCTCGACATCATCGATTACAGCTACTATCTTGCCAGTGATGACGAAATACTGCTGGAAGTGTCCAAGCCGAACAAGGAGATCTGGGAGCTTGAGATCAGTCGCGACCCAGCCGTTCCGCTCGGTTTTATTTTTGAGGCTCCTAAACCGGTCCGCTGCCGCAACAATTGTATCTTCTGCTTTGTTCACCAGCTCCCCAAGGGGCTCCGCAAACCGCTTTATGTCAAGGATGAAGATTACCGGCTCTCGTTCCTGAACGGCAACTACGTCACACTGGCTAACCTGAAAGCCGCCGAGTTGGCCAGGATAACAAAGCAGCGCCTCTCTCCGCTCTACATCTCGGTTCACACTACTAATCCCGAATTACGCCAGTTCATGCTGGGTTCGAAAAACATACCCCAGATCCTGGAGCAATTGCAGAAGCTGGCCCAAGCCCGCATTTTAATGCATACCCAAGTTGTGCTTTGTCCGGGGATCAACGATGGGCCGGAGCTGGCAAGGACCGTGGCCGATCTAAGCGACCTTTATCCCGCAGTACAATCCCTGGCCATTGTCCCGCTGGGTTTGACCAGGCACCGTCAGCGGCTGCCCGATCTGACTGCCGTTGATAGCGACTATGCCAGGGGCTTTATTGAAGTTTGGGGACCGCAGGCCAGGCGGATAAACAGGCGCCTTGGCCAACCATTCCTGTTCCTGGCGGATGAGTTCTATCTCAAAGCCAACCTACCCTTCCCACCTCTGCGAGAGTACGGCGACCTGCCCCAGATCGAGAACGGGGTCGGGCTGGTGCCACTCTTTCTAAAGGATGCCGCTCAGGTACTCCGCAGAGCTCGTCCCTTGAGAGCCATCAATGTAACCGTGGTGACCGGTGTTTCTGCTTTGAGTTTTGTTGAAGAGTTTTTGAATAAACTGGAGGAGAAAACCGGCGTCCGACTGAAAGCTGTGGCAATAGAAAACAGACTTTTGGGCCAAAGCGTCACGGTCAGCGGCTTGGTGTCCGGCAACGATATAGTCGCCGCCCTGAAGGATGTCGAGATCGGTGATGCATTGCTGGTTCCGGATGTAATGCTCAAGGAGGGGGAAGGCGTTTTTCTGGATGATGTTTCACTGGAGGACCTGGGTCAGCGTGCCGGTTGCCGTGTAATCACCTTTGATGCCACCCCCCAGGGCTGTTACCGCGCCATACAAGGGCTCACAGAACAACATTGAAACGTTGAAACCTCCCTCTGCTACGTATATAATTAAACCATGGAAACTGTAAATCAGGATAAGAGCATCGCCAATCGTTTTACCTACGCGATCATCCTTACCTCAATCACCCTGATTGCCGAGGTGGCTGGCGGTATCTGGGCCAATTCTCTGGCACTGTTGTCGGATGCAGCCCATGTTTTTCTGGATTTGCTCGCTCTGTTACTCTCCCTGGGGGCCATCAAGTTGGCCGGCCTGCCTGCTACTGAAACCCGCACCTACGGTTGGCACCGAACCGAAGTTTTCGCCTCTTTTATCAATGGTATAACAATTTTTTTGATAGCCATAGGCATCTTCTATGAAGCCTGGGTACGACTGCTCCAGCCTGAGGCAGTCAAGACTGTTCCCTTGTTCATTATCGCTTCAGTAGGGCTTTTGATGAACTTGTTGGCCGCCTCGGCACTCCATCAACATTCACATACCGACCTGAATGTCCATAGCGCCCTGCTGCATGTAATCGGTGATGCCGCTGCTTCGGGCGGTGTGATCATTGGCAGCGTGATCATGTATTTCACCAACTTGTACATAGTGGATGCCGTTATTTCGGTCCTGATCGGCGGTGTGGTCTTTTTAGGAGCCGGACGGGTTTTAAGGGAATCGACCCATATCCTGCTGGAAGGGGTACCTCGTGGCATGACGATAGCTGAGATCACCGACAGTATCCGCAAGGTTGAGGGGGTCAAGGATATCCATCACCTGAACGTCTGGTCGATCTGCTCCCATATCGTGGTCTTATCCGCCCATCTGGACGTTACAACCGAATTCAAGCAACGCCAATCAACAGTGATCCATGAGGTCGAACATATGCTGTTGGATACCTTTGGAATCTCGCATACCACGCTGCAGGTAGAATGCATTTCCTGCATATCGGGACCGGTTATTAAAAAGATCAGGCACCGCGGCGCCCATCATCACGAGCATTGCCACCATCATCATTAGAAATCAAAAGAGACCTGCGAAGCCTCGCAGATCTCTTTTCACCAAAAGTTTCTATTTCGCTTCAGCCCATCTGGCGCACTGAATCAAGCAACTCCTCCTGGGTAAGTGTCTCCTTGATCCTCTTGCCAAAGCCATCCTCCTGCTGCTGGTAGAGATCAAAACGAGGATGTTTAAGGCCCTGATCATCAGAAACCAATCTTGATACCACAATACCTAGATCAGCCAATTGGGGTTGACTGCATGAGTTGGGGCAGCCGGAAATAGCCCAGCTTTTTTGTTCAGCCTCGGGGCCCATGGCTGCCAAAATCTTGCGGGCGGTGTCGCGAGTGGGTACCAGCCCCATCAGACACTCATGGCTGCCGGGGCAAATCCGGAAGCTGACCCTTTCTTCAACGGAAGAGCCGATAAAACCGGACTTCTTGAGTTCAGTGAGAGCCGCTTCCGGCTTTTCTGCAGACAGCTCAAAGGCAATATCCTGATCAGCTGTCACCATCATTGCCCCAGCGGCCCATTTTTGAGCAAACTTGGCCAGTTTCCTGAAGTCTTTGCTGCTTAGATCACCGGCAAACACCGGCACCTCAACCCGGCTTTCTCGTCCGCCGGCAAAAAAATTTTCAGGGATACCATTGTAAGCAGGTAGCTCTTCGTGGGCCACTGGTTCGGCACCGATCAGTTGACGGAGTCCATCTTCACCAATCTCACGCACCAGGTGCTTAAGCCGTTTACCGGCCGGAGTACGGGCCGCATATATCTTCAAAATTACTTCAATCAAGGGAATCACCCGCTCTTCAGCCAAATCTGGCATCAGGAGAAAAGCAGGCTGCGGTTCGCGCCCCAAACCGCCCGCCACCCAGATGTCATACCAGGCTCTACCGGCCTCGCTTTTTACCTGCACCAGCCCCACATCCTGAATCAGATGTCGTTTACTGCCGGCATTGGCCTCGATGCCGATCTTGAATTTCTTAGGCAGCCGTTCGAAGCGGGTATTGCCGGTAAAATGCCGGTGGATGCGGCGGGCCAGGGATTCTATCTGTGGAAAAGCAGTGGCATCCTGACTCGAGCAAGTCACCCCGCGCACCGCTCCACCGCAGGCGCCGCGCGAAGTAAGACCGATGGAGGTCATTAAACGCTTTACCGCCGGGAGATCAGTTTCCTTTACCCAGTGAATCTCGATATTGCCGCGAGTGGTAAGATGAATCCTGCCACGCCCGAAACGTTCAGCCACCCTGCATAGCAAAAGCACCTGCTCGGCCGAGATCGCCCCAACCGGCAGCTTGACTCGTTGCATGTAAAACCCATCTTGACGCTGTTTATAGATTCCATCCAATCTGGAATCGGCGGGATTTATTATCACTGTTTTAGATCCCCTCAAAGAGCGCGGTAGAAAGATAACGCTCGGCACTATCCGGCAGAATCACCACGATGGTCTTGCCGCTGAATTCATCCAACTTAGCCAGTTTTACCGCTGCCGCAGCTGCCGCACCGCCCGAAATACCCACCAACAGTCCTTCTTCCCTGGCCAGGCGCTTGGCAAATTCGATCGCCTCGCCACTCTCGACCAGTTCGACCCGATCTACCAGGGACAGATCAAGTGTGTCGGGTATGAAACCGGCGCCGATGCCCTGGATCTTGTGCGGGGCAGGCTTGATCTCCTGACCGGCCAGCTTCTGGGTGATGACCGGGCTCTCCCGGGGTTCGACCGCCACTGATATGATCTGTTTGCCCTTGGTGCCTTTGATATAGCGTGAGATGCCGGTGATGGTGCCACCGGTGCCGACTCCC